>CAYSOG010000001.1:0-69547 GCA_964432675.1 uncultured Gammaproteobacteria bacterium
CAACGCGTATTATAATGCTTAACTATTATATAAATATAAAAAGCCGTTCCCAATTCAAAAAAAGTAGTAACTAATTTTAGTAAAGTAATAAATTGCGTTGATAAGCCAGTAAATAAACTCGTAGTACTTTGAAATATAAGGCCTAAGAACCAAAGGATGTAAAGATACCCTGGAAAATAGTCGGCAAAGTAGTTTGCGGCATAGAAATGGGTCGGCCCTACTAAAACCAATCGATTAGCCCAAGCTTGCCAATCAGCCGCATCAATCTGAAAGCTTGCAACATGTATTAATAAGATTCGCAAAGATAATATAAAAAAGAGCAAAGCATAATAGAAATAATAAATCGTAATCTTGTTTTTTCGTTTTTGCAGTGCTGCCATTATTGTAGGTAATCAATAAGTGTTATGTATATAATATAATCTGTGTTGCCTAATGCACAAATGAAAAAAACACAACTGATTACATTTCTGAAGCAGATTATCATTTCATATCGTCTGCCGATTATCATACCATTTTTTAGTTTACTTACTGTAATCGGTGTAGCGACAATATCGACATTCACCATAGCAGCATCGCGGGTTGCAACGGAAGGGCTATTTAATAGCTTTAATGTTTGGGATGCACCTCATTATCTTTTGCTCGCAACACAGGGATATGAACCATTATTTACGGGATTATTTCCTCTTTATCCATTTTTAGTTCATATTGTTTATGATTTGCATATACCAGCAGTATTAGCAGGTGAAATTGTTTCTCTTCTCTGCGCAATTTTGGCTAACATCTTTTTATTTGTACTAGTGCATTTGGATTTTTCCAAAAGGATAGCAACCAGAACTGTTTTATTTCAGTTTATTTTTCCAACGGCCTTCTTTTTCTTTGCACCTTATACAGAATCGCTATTTCTTTTCTTAACGGTGGTTGTTTTTTATGCCATGCGAAAGAAGTACTATTTTATTGCATTTGCATGCAGCGCGTTAGCATGTGCAACGAGGTTACCAGGGCTGGCGTTAATACCAGCACTTCTCGTAGAATTATTCTATTATCATCGAGATAGTATAAAGCAGCGGCCATATTTAGTAATTTTTGCAGTCATTATGCCATCGCTCGGGTTTATTTCATATCTCGTTATTAATTACTTTGTAACGGGTAACTTCCTGTATTTTTCATATATTAATAGAGCACACTGGTTTGTCAGCTTTGACCCGACAGGTGCAGGGTTAAAAGGCGCATATAATAGTATCTTTTGGCGGCCACAAACTGAGACATTGCTATTAGGGTATGCCCAACTTGCTGCGTTTTTCTTAGCCCTTCTTGGCGTAATATATGCATTTTTTAAACTACGTTTAAGTTATGCTGTGTATGCTGCGACAAGTCTTTTTCTACTCTATTCAACAAGTTTTTGGCTAAGTATGCCACGGTATGTTATGGTATTATTCCCCATTATTATTATGCTAGCGAAGTTTGGGGAATATAAGTTATTTCAATATATTTGGTTATTATTTTCTTTTGGTGTTTTCTTATACTTCACCTATTTAGTCCTACAATACGGCCCTGTTTTTTAACCTATGGCTAACCAATTACTGATAATTTGCGGCCCGACAGCAACAGGGAAAACAGCGTTAGCGATAAAATTGGCAAAGAAATTCAATGGTGAAATAATTTCGGCCGATGCGCGGCAACTATATAAGGGATTAGATATTGGTACAGGTAAAGAAGTGGCATTGTTAAAGTCGGGAAATGCGGTAAAGTCAGCAAATAAGTGGCATATTAACGGAATACCAATCCATTTATACGACGTTATTGATTTAAAACAACAATTCTCATCTGCTGAATACGGAAAATTAGCTAGAGAAACAATTAAGGAAATTTGGCAACGGCATAAATTACCTATCCTAGTTGGCGGAACTGGGTTTTACATAGAGGCAGCAGTTACTGGATTACCATCTGCTGGTGTTGCAGGCAATAGCGCTTTACGTAGAGAATTGGAAAAATTATCCACTTTTGATTTGCAAGAACGGTTACGTTTGCAAGCGCCCAAAGTATTTGCGTCATTAAACAACTCCGATAAAAATAATCCTAGAAGATTAATTCGAAAAATTGAACTAACTTCAAATAAAGCAAATGGTATCCCAAATGTCATTGGACAAAAAATCAATGCTGATATTCAGTGGATTGGTCTAACCACAAAAAAAGATCATTTAGCAAAGAGGATTAATTCTCGTGTCACAGCAATGTTTAAATTAGGTCTGCTCCATGAAATAGAGCAACTGTTGTATAAGGGAAGTACATTTGCAGATCCTGGATTGCAAACGATAGGCTATGCAGAGTTTGAGGACTATTATCAAAGGAAGCAGCCGCTTGCTACTATCCAAAACGAAATTGTCTTACACACGATACAATATACAAAACGGCAACAAACTTGGTTTAAACGTATTAATAAAATACATTGGTTTGATATTGATAGTAAAGGTTACCAGGAAAGGCTGGAATTGCTAGTGAGTTCATGGTACCATACGTAGAATACCATGAAGACAATAATCGAAATACCTATTCGTACACTCGTCACAATTACCCTTTTTGCTCTTGCGATTTGGGCACTTTTTCTTATTCGCAATGTGATTATTTTGTTGTTTATCGCATTTATTTTGGTTTCTGCTATTTCACCTCTTGTTACCTATTTAGAAAATTACAAAATACCTAGACCTTTTGGTATTGTTATCATTTATTTAATACTATTTCTGCTTCTTATTGGTTTGTTTGCAGCTATTGTACCGCTTTTTATTGACCAAACTGTTAATTTAATAAACAACTTTCCGTATTATTTGAAGGAAACCAGTACACTCTTTGGAGCAAGCAGTATTAACAGTCAAGAATTCTTCAATAATCTAGCGAATGAATTTAGTTCATTAAGTTCAAATATTTTTCAGATTACTGTTAGCGTTTTCACCACATTTATTTCTATTGTCACAATTGTTGTCCTGACATTTTATTTATTACTTGATGAAGCACATTTGAAAAAACAATTGCAGGAAAGCTTGCCTTTTGAATATCGAGAACGAGTAATACGTCTTTTAGAGACAGTACAGCAACGCTTAGGCGCTTGGGTACGTGGGCAGCTTGTGCTCTCATTAATTATCGCAGTGCTTTATTTCATCGGTCTTGTAGTTTTACATGTTGATTATCCTCTTGCTTTAGGATTATTGGGTGGCGTTCTGGAAATTATTCCAGTTATTGGTCCTATTATTTCGGCAATACCTGCCGTACTGGTCGCGTTTACGCAATCACCGATTTTAGCACTTGCCGTTGTCGGTTTATATTTTGTTGTACAGCAATTAGAAGGCCATGTCATCGTACCCAACGTTATGAAACGGGCAATAGGATTACCTTCACTACTAATCCTGATTTCATTATTAATCGGCGGTAGAATTTTAGGGATAATCGGCATTGTTTTATCAGTTCCAGTTTTGGTTATTATTCATGTCATTTTGTTTGATATTTGGCAAATTAATATCAACAAAGCTCAAACCAAAGGGAAAATTCAATCCTCCTCGTGAACCGCAACATATCTTATAGTAGTTGCAACCTTAGTATCCATCTGATATAATATACAATGCGTCTAGGAAATAGGACGGCTACCGTAGGCCAAATGGCTTACGGAGGAAAGTCCAGACGGCACAAAGCAGGGGTGGGCCGATTAATGTTCGGCCACGTATAAACTACCTTGAGGTAAAACTTAAGATGGTGAAACGCTAGTGGTCTTTAGCTGAAAGGTTAAGGGCACAGGTTTTGAATTGACAAAACCTGAGAGCAACAGAGACGAACTTTTGTCCTAAAAGTCATTATTTTGGCTTATGGATGATAGATGAAACGGGCAATCCTCCCTGCCGCAACTCACGAATTGGTCGACAAAAACACTAAGCTTTGGTGAGACCTAAAGTTTGAGGCATTCGGCTTATAAACCGAAGAATATGACATAATCGACATATTCAGAGAGATAGTCGTTATACTTATCTTTTGAGATAGGTTAAAACAGAATCTGGCTTACTCATTTCCTAGTTCCGTTACAAGTGCGGTTAATAGCGTTTGTTACTACGATTGGCAAGTTATTGCTCACCGTGTAGCGATATCGTTAAGATACCAAGCTTGTAACGGAACAAGGCGCATTTATAAGTCATTTTTGTAATCCCCGAATAACTTCTACAAAAAGCAAAGCTACGATTTTCGCATCATATCAAGAATAACAGCAACAGCCATTATTATCACACCTAGCCAAGGCATATTGAGCTGTGGAATAAGGTTAACTAATAAAATACCCAACCCAAGTCCAAACAAGCTATGCATGAAAGCATGTGGTGTAAAACATGACTTCATTTTATCGTTCATGAGAAAATCACCACCCTTCACTATTCTTACATTAGTAACTAATCTGCCATGCCAAGTAACTTTGCGACTTCTTTCACAACTTGTTCTGGTGTATAGGCACTTTTTATTAAATAGCCCTCGGCGCCTAGTTCAAAGCCGTCTTTGATGGTTTGATCTTCAGAGAGGTTTGTTAAAAGGATTACGGGGATTGGTTTTGTGGTAGGGTTTTCCTTCAGCCGCTTCAAGACCTCAAGGCCTGACAGTTTTGGCAACATGATATCAAGCAGTATAATGTCTGGTTTTTGCTCTTCAACTTTTGCAACACCTTCAGTACCATCTTCTGCAGCGCTAACGCCAAAGCCGCTTTTGGTAAACTGGCGTATGTATAAATCACGTACGAAGAAGTCATCTTCAATGATCAAGACATTTTTTTTGGCATCTGTTTGGTCCATATATTTGCCGCCACTACGTATGCTTAGTATATACTTTTCGCTTCAATTGGTCGATCGTTATTTATCAGCCGATATAACTGTCTTTAAAAAGTTACTCGAGCGAAAAGTGCTAATTTATAGATAAAAACTCCATCTTAGTATATTATTTTGCAATTCAGTATAAAATAGCAACTTATAAAATGCCGTTTAACTAGCATTTTGCCAAATTAAAGTAATTGCTTGTGCCACTACCGCAAGTCCTAGCCCTGCAAGTAATACCAATGTTGTGGCGATAAGTGTAAGGAGTGGATTGTTATCGAGCGCGAGAAAATAGAAGGCTGCTCCTAATATAACGTACACCCACCAGATTAATTCTAGGCCAATTTTTGTTAATCTAGGTTTTTTTCTTGATTGTCGTAGCCCAAAAAGTAAAAATTTATAGCTTCTTCGAATTTTCCTTTGGAATATTTTTGCATTTTTTACGATACTGCTTCCTAAAAAGTTGTACTTTCTTGCGGCTTTACTTGAGGTGCGTGCCCGCTTATTCGTTGTTTGTTTTCTTGTTATAGCAGGTTTCTCATTTAGTCTTAGAAATATCCTTAGTGTATCGAGCTGGGCAATTAAAAGTACTGTGGTAGCTATGCTAGCGGCTAAAATAACTAAAACAATTATGCCAAAAACATCACCAAGTGTATCAGCAAAGAATGGTGCAAAAGAAAAAATCAGAAAACCTGTGAAAACACCGAGTATGAGGCAAAGTACTTGCTTAACCTTATCATTTCTCGCACGGTTACTTATCATATCGAACAAAAATGGCAAAAGAGCCATCCAAAATATTGAGCGTAAGAAGATAATTTGCATTGCCACAATAGCATAGAGACAGAATAGTAATCCAGATATAACAACAGTTTTAATCCTTAATATTGTAAAGTTATGCATAGTCTCTTTGCCGATATTGAAGAGCTTCAGCGACATGTTCCTTGCTGATAGAGGTTTCTGAGGCTAAATCTGCAATAGTTCGGGCTACTTTGAGAGTACGGTAGTATGATCGAGCTGTTAAGTGCATTTTTTCAATAGCAGCCCGCAGTAATATTCTAGTTTCGTCGTTAATTGCGCAATGCAATTTTATATCTTGAGTTCGCATTTCTGCATTACACGTGATTGGCTGTTTTGTAAAACGTTTTGTTTGCATATTGCGGGCTTTTTGCACGCGCTTTTGCACGGCTTTAGAATTTTCGGCTTCTGCTGTACCAGTTAATTTTTCTAGTGATACCTTCGGTACATCAATGTGTAAATCGATGCGGTCTAAAATAGGGCCAGAAACCCGCTTTTGGTAGCGAATAACTTGGGATGATGTACAAATGCAATGTTTTGCTTCGTCGCCTAAATAACCGCACGGGCAAGGATTTTGTGCAGTTACAAGCATAAACTTCGATGGAAAGGTTAAGGCTTGGGTTGCCCTAACAATTGTGGTTGTACCGTCTTCAATTGGCGCGCGCAATGACTCGATACAACTTCTGTTAAACTGCGGAAATTCGTCCAAAAATAGAATACCACGATGGGCTAAGCTTATTTCACCAGGGCGTGGTTTTGAACCCCCACCCACTAATCCAATTGGCGAAATAGTGTGGTGCGGTGAACGAAATGGCCTACTTGCAACGAGACCTGTATCAGGTTTTAATAGCCCACAGACACTATATATTTTCGTGACTTCCAGCATTTCGTTTTCTGTCATAGTGGGAAGTATTGAAATTAAGGCGCGTGCTAGCATTGTCTTTCCAGCGCCGGGTGCTCCTTTCAAACTAATGTTGTGGCCACCAGCTGCACAAATTTCTATTGCACGCTTTGCTTGTTCCTGGCCTTTGATTTCGGTCATATCAAATGCAAAGTCGGTATTAAAATGGCCATTGGTTTGGGGTGTTTTACTGATCGGTGAAAGTAACGTGTTGCCGCAAAGGTGGTCAAATATTTCAGATAGGCTAGCGGCAGCATATACTGCAATCGGTTTCTGTTCGTTATGCTGTAAAAGCGCAGTGACGACACTAGCTTCGGGTGCATTTGCACTTGGGACAAAGATAGTGTCGATATTATGCTCTTTAGCAAGATACACCATTGGCAATACACCGTTGACACTGCGCAGGCTTCCGTCTAGTGAAAGTTCGCCAAGGAGTAAGGTTTTTGAAACGTCAGCCGATAATTGGCCAGAAGCGATTAGAATGCCGATGGCAATAGGTAAGTCGTAGTGAGTTCCTTCTTTGGGAATATCACTCGGGGCTAAATTAATAGTGATACGCTTTGGTGGAAAATCGGCACCCGAGTTTTTAATGGCTGCACGTACCCGCTCTTTAGCTTCTTCAACTGCTTTGTCAGGTAAACCAACGATAGTGAAAGAAGGTAAACCCATGCCAACAATATCAACCTCCACTTCAATTGGAACAGATTCTAAACCAATAATAGCGCATGATTGTACTTTTGCGAGCATGTTGGGCAAAGTATACCCAAAAAAGACCCAAAGATGCAAGTTAGAATAAGGATTAAAATGCTAATGAGGAAAACTTACGATTGTTTCTTCCATTCACCACCGGGTGTATTAAGGAATTCAGGTGAAACATCGGCGCCGTTGGGCCAGTAGATTCCACCGATATCATCAACTTTAACTTGGGCAAAATAAGCCTCGTCTTTAAGTGGTTCGAATGCTTCGCCCCACAATTCTTCTGCCATATCAATAACATTATGACTTTCGTCATCGAAGGTTACATCAATTGTATATGGCGGAATTACTTTTACATCTACGACGCGCTTATCTCTTCTTTCCATAGTGATAGTATACAACTTTTATGCAAGCCGCTTTTCCTTGGCAATAACGCAATTTGGACAACGGAGAGAATTTGCTGCCAAGATAATTGCTGGATCTTTTGAAGCCTGGATTATAATCCGGTCGTTTTCTTTTAATCTTGTTACATTATGATTATTGTCGATAGATAGAATGGCTGGGCCCCGGACGATGGTTACAATAATTTGATCCTTATCGGTAAAAAATAACGGGTCTAAGGGGTGGACAGGATTATTGAAGGCTAAACCGAATCCTTGGTCGAACATTTGGCGTGTAATGCTATGGAAGTAAGCGGTTGAGCCAAATGGCGTGGCTGCAACTACACCGTCACCAATAATAATTTCATTGTCCTGAACCGTTTGTCCGTTAAGCAAGACAGAAAGCCGAACTGCATGAATTGGTAGCTCATTTGTTATGACAATTTCATTTAAGGCATGTTGGACTTTACCTGCAAAATCAACAGCTAGTTTTTGGTAGGCCTTCTTTTCTAATTGATTCTTAGCGAGCGCTTGTATCAAAACTTCATTGGCATGTTCGGCACATTTGACACAAGTAGCACTGTCCCTGATGGGTAATTTTGGTATACCCGGATACTCTTGTTCAGAAGCCAATAGCGTTCCATCCCCACCATAAGATATTACGATATCCGGGTTATTTTGGACGACCATTAGCCCTTCAGCTTTAACTAAGTTTTCTAATGACAGGGCATTTTTACCGTAAAGAAGAATATTCATCTTTGTCATTGTATCAATTTCTTGCCCTTGTGTGTACAATGTGCAACTATGTTACGGAGTAAGCGAAGGATAGCTATTTTTGTCGTATCGTGCGTGCTCATCATATCGAGCGGTGTCATAGCAACGCGAAGTCGAGCAAGTGAAGCTGATATTGCGTCGCAAACGCCACTAGATTCAGCAGCAGTTGAAACGGTTGCAACAAACTCCGCGACTACTAGTCCAATTAAACTTGACAGGCAGAACATTGTTAAAGTAACAAGGGTTATTGATGGCGATACAATTGTAGTGGAAGGAAGTATAAAAGTTCGTTACATCGGAGTAGATACACCAGAAACGGTCGATCCGCGCCGGCCAGTTGGTTGTTTTGGAAAGGAAGCCTCTAATTTCAATAAGCAATTGGTGGAAGGCAAGATGGTCCGGTTGGAAAAGGATGTATCTGAAACTGACAAGTTCGGCAGGCTACTGCGTTACGTTTATTTACAAACTGATAATGGAGAAATTTTTGTTAATGACACGCTTGCAAGACAAGGATATGCCATGGTTAAAACATACCCGCCTGATGTAAAATACCAGGACCAATTTTTGCAGGCACAGCAAGAGGCACGTCAAAATAATCGCGGTCTTTGGTCCAAATGTTAATAAAACTTAAGTAGCAAGCTTGCACATTTCCTTAGATATAAACAATCATTTTACTATTCCCCAACATCAAACTCGCCGGTAAGTCTAGATGTAAAAAATAGACGAACTGGCGAGCTGATATAAAAAACCTTTTAACAAATTTATTATGCCGCTTTTGGCGCACCAATCTTGAACATGGTTGTGCCACAAACTGGGCACTTACCTGTAGCAGCTGGCTTACCATTTTTCATAGTAACCTGCTTTTCATCTTGGGCTTCGCGTTTTGCTCTGCATTTAACACAGTACATTTCTGACATTCAAAAACACCTCCCTTTTATGAGCAGACGTTTCATTGCTAATTATTAATTAAAATGGCGTTATGAGCATCTGCAAGTATTGCAAGCACATTTCATGCCTGAACAGTATCAACAGTAGTATATCTTATACAGGCTTGTCAAGATGTAAAGTATGGAAAATAGGCACGGAATATGACAATAAATCTATCTATATATTGGAATTTGCTATTACAATAGGCTAATCTAATTTTGATGGAACCGTGATGTTTTTACCTTAAAACCCGAGGATATGCTCGAAATGAACGAGCCAGAAGACCGAGAATTCAATCACAAGGATAGCGGCGGTTAAGAAGATAATTCTGGTTAAGTCTTTGCGAACATAGCTAATATCCTGCTGCACTACGGATGTATTCTGAGTTACTATCTTGGGACTAACTGACTTTTCTGCCTGTAAAGCAGGTAAGCGATAAGAAGGTGCTGCGGTAATTGTTTGACTTTCTTGTTGGCTCGGTGGTGTATCCGCTATAGCAGGCGAAGCAGAAAAGAGCGTTTCGTCAAGGTGCTTAAGCCTTTTTTGTTGTGCCCGTAGCTTTTGTTCACGTGTTTTCTTTGGCATGGCCATTATTGTATATCAGACTATCCCAGTTATGCAACGCTTACCGACTACCCTTGGCCATAGATTGACGCATGAATAACAAGTATGCTACAAATGGGGTAAGATTTTACCCATTTATCCGATGGACTATATTATTGTTGGGCTTTTAATTATTTCACTTTGGCTGCTTGTATTAACAGGCTACTTCTTTTATTCCCTTGGGAAAATAAAACAGCTCTATAGCCATTCCGACACTGGTAAGCTGGATGAGCATCAGAAGCTATTGGGAACCATGGCAGAACAAATAAGCAAGATGCGTAAAGCCGGAGCGTCGTATGTTCAGCGGGTTGGTTTAGTGCGGTTTAACCCATTCCAAGATGTTGGTGGCGATCAGAGTTTTTCACTTGCGTTATTAGATGGCGATGGTAATGGTGTTGTTATTTCGAGCTTACACTCCCGGGCTGTAACCCGAACGTATGCTAAGCCAATTATCGGGGGCAAAAGCTTACGGCATGACCTATCACAAGAAGAAGAGCGGGCAATAGCCCAAGCCATTGAAGAAAAGATTAAATGATACTGGCCTTTGTCTTAAAGAATGAATAACAAACTCCGGTCAAAAAGCCAGAGGGACGGCCATATTAGAAATATAATTTGTTGTCTGGTATACTAAAAATATGGAACCTACTAGTCAAGGCATAACTAAGCAGAAGTTTTTTATTCCAGCGCTGTTACTCTTTTTGTTTGTGGGTAGCTTTTTAGCCTCATTTTTTTACTTCAGAACTAATTCTTCGGCGAAGATGGTAGGTATGACCAGTGATGGGACAGTAAAGAGTAAGGCCGGTGACATGGTATGCCCATTAAACGGCGTTAAATATGACAAGGCAAGCCAAGATGTTTGGGAAAAGCGTCGGCCACTAGGTATTATGGTAGAAAACGAAATCGAGGCTCGGCCGCAATATGGTCTGTCAAAAGCTGATGTCATTTACGAAGCTGTGGCTGAAGGTGGTATTACTCGGTTTATGGCTGTTTACCTTTGCCAAGGTGCCGATAAAGTCGAACCAATCCGCAGTGCCAGAACATACTTTTTAGATTGGATTTCAGAATATGATGGCCTCTATGCTCATGTTGGCGGTGCCGGCACGTCGGGTCCGGCTGACGCCCTTGGCCAGATTGACCGCTATGGCATTAAAGATTTAAATCAATTTAGTATCGGTTTTCCAACATTTGAGCGTGACCAAGACCGTATAAGCCGTGGCTTGCCAATCGAGCATACCATGTTTACATCTACCCAGAAATTATGGGATTACGCACTTTCAAAATTCGGTTGGGGAGCAAAAGATAAAAACGGTGTCCCCTGGGATGCAAACTTTGTACCCTGGAAATTTATTGATGACGCAGCACTTAACCAGCGTGGTTCAATGACAACTGCCACCATACCATTCTGGGACAAAGGCCCTGGTGACTATCGAGTTGAGTGGACATATGATAAAACCCAGAACATCTATAAGCGTGCCAATGGCGGCATTGACAGCATCGATGAACTTACCAAGCAACAGCTTACAGCAAAAGATGTTGTTGTCCAATTTATGGACGAAGAGCATGCGAATGACGGCTACCCAGGCAACCAACACTTAGTGTACGGTACGATTGGTAGTGGGACTGCGATCATTCTTGAAAATGGCAATGTAATCAACGGTACTTGGCAGAAGAAAGACCGTCTGGCAAAAACAAAGTACTTTGACGCTTCGGGTAATGAGGTCAGTTTTGTACGAGGACAAATTTGGATTGAGACTGTACCAACGTACAATAAAAGTTTAGTAACGACAAAATAAAAAACATTGTTGGCCAGGAAAGGTTGCTAGATTGGCCTGGTTTGTTATAAAATTTGCGTAGAATTAATACTACGTATCAAAGCAACCGAATGTATATCTGCCTAGTAAAGGAAAGTTTATATCGCAAGGGTATAAGAAATTACCTCCTGTCTCCTTGAGGTAGATATATAAAATGCTTGAAGACATTATCATCTCAAAAGTCCGTATCAAATTGCTTACCCTCTTTTTGCGTAATCCAGGGAAACTCTTCCATGTTCGGGAAATTACCAGACGTACCGAAGAAGAAATTAATGCCGTTCGGAGAGAATTGGCTAGAATGGAAAAATCGGGTATGGTAGCTTCCGAGTGGCGGCAGAATAGACGGTTTTACCACTTTCGTAAAGATTATCCTCTTTATCCAGAACTAGCGGCATTGATTGCCAAAACTGTTGGCCTTGGTGCTGAAATTATTAAAAACAGAGCCAAATTAGGCAAATTACGCTACGTTTTTATGACTTCTGCGTTCGCGAAAGGGACAACGCGCCAGCAGGGTAATATCGATGTATTGCTTGTGGGGAATGTCGTATTACCCGAACTCACGGCACTTGTGAAAGAGGAAGAACTGCGTTTAGACGAGGAAATTAATTATACCGTCATGGCAGATGATGAGTTCACCTTTCGCAAACAGCGACGAGACCCGTTTGTCATGAGTATATTAAGTCTGCCCCGTGTCATGTTAATTGGTGATGAGGATGAAATGTTAAAACCAGTTTAAAAATCTTCCCTTTTTGTCTATTCCTTTGCCCATCTGTTACAATATAACTAGATCAAAGAATATCATATGCGATTACCTTTTTTGAAACGCACACTGCCACAACTAAAAATCAGATTTGGCCTGCTGGTTATTATTTGTTTGGCGGCCCTTGCCTTCTATCTTGATTTACCAAAAATACCGCTCAAATTTTCCTTTGGTTCTATCTCTATTAATAGGACTATCGAACATCCAAGCCTTAAGCTTGGTAGTTTTAATCGGGATTTAAACCCCAAATTGGGTCTTGATTTAAAAGGTGGTACGCATATTGTCTTGGAGGCTGATATGAGCAGCGTACCAAAAGACCAACGTGACCAAGCGCTTGCTTTTACACGCAACGTTATCGAGCGTCGCGTCAATTTGTTTGGTGTGTCTGAGCCGGTTGTGCAAACTTCCAAAAGTGGCAATACTTACCGGATAGTCGTTGAGCTTGCTGGTATTAAAGATATTAACGAAGCAGTTGCCGTTATTGGTAAGACCGCAAAACTCGAATTTCGGCAATTTACCAACACAAACCAGACGATGGTGGCACCTGATTCAACAGTCGATAATACTGAACCGACTGGACTAGACGGTTCTGACCTCGCGAGTGCTGAGGTAATTTTCGATCCGCAAACCTCAGCGCCAGAAGTCGGTTTTAAAGTTGCCAGCGGCAGTCAAGATAAATTTTATAAGGTAACACAATCATTACTTGGTAAGCCTATGATTATTGTGTTAGATGGCCAGCCAGTATCCGCACCAACAGTGCAGGCGGCTATTCGTGATAGTGGCCAGATTACAGGAAATTTTACCTTGCAGCAAGCCAAGGACTTAGCGCTTGAGCTGAATGCTGGATCACTCAAAGCACCAGTTAAAATTGTCAGCCAAAGCAATGTTGGTGCAACACTCGGAAGCGATTCGATTAAGAAAAGTATTATAGCAGGCGCAGTTGGTGGAGCAATTATCGCGTTCTTTATGATCGCTAACTACGGCCTTTTAGGTGTTATTGCCGATTTGGCATTGATTGTTTATACTTTGGTAACATTTGCAGTCTTTAAATTTATTCCGATTACATTAACGCTTGCTGGTATTGCAGGTTTTATTCTTTCAATCGGCATGGCGGTTGATGCTAATATCTTGATTTTCGAGCGGATGAAAGAGGAAGTCCGCTGGGGAAAATCTCAAACGGCTGCCTTGACCTTAGGTTTCGACCGGGCGATGAGTTCCATTAAGGCATCAAATATTTCAACACTTATTACAACAGCCATTTTGTATACCTTTGGGACAGGACTAGTGAGAGGGTTTGCACTAACCCTAGCAATCGGCGTATTATTGTCAATGTTTTCAGCAATTACTGTTACAAAGACCTTTTTAAAAGCTCTGTATAGGATATAATAAAAACAAGTGCTAAAAATTAAAGTTTGAAAATCAAATATAAAGATTTGTTTAGTTTTAAATAGTATTACCTGTCCTAACTGTCATTCGTGTTACTTTATATGGATCAACCAGGGGAATTAATACAACCAAAGCCACCTGAGAAACAAGAACAGAAAGATCTGTTTGATATTCTTAGCCAAATGCTGCAACAAAAACAGCAGCAGGTAGTCCATGATTTTAAGGCCAAACATAAACAGTTTAACCAATGGTTGACTGCCAATAACCATCAATTAGTGAAAGTTCAAGGGCACTTGGTGCGATTTGTCTTAGCGAGTGGTTTTTCTGCATCGATCATTATTGCGACAGCGTTACCAGGAGGGGGGGTGCAAGCGTCACCGCCGGCACCGACACCGATTATCCAACAGACACCGTTTCCTGAAGCGTCTAGCTTACCAGAATTTTCTGGCAAATCATTACATGATGTTATTGCCTCATATAAGAGTTGGCCTAGTACGCAGCTCGAAACTGAGCTAGGCATAAGGATTTCTAATGCCACACATATTCAATCTACCGCCGTCCTTGATGGGCACAAAATGAATAAAAGCGTGGGATTAATGGGCGCTGAACAGCACCTCTACCGTTACCCTGGCGATACGTTAGAAGACCATGTTAAAACACCTGACGAACGTGCGATGTATTACGGTTCAGGGATTGCACCAGGATTAGGTGCATGGGGTTACTTTGCCCCGTCAAAGGCAAAGTTCACTGCCGACGATGAAGCACGCGAAAAATGGTATGTTGTTGCCCAAACATTCCTTTTCCCTGGCTATTATTCTGACCGCAGTTATCGTGACTGGTTAAAGTATCGAAAAGTCTTAGTCTATAATCCGCAAAATGGCCAAGCTGTTGTCGGCGATATTGGTGACTCTGGCCCGGCAACCTGGACTGGTAAAACCTACGGTGGTTCTCCCGAAGTTATGCAGGCTTTAGGTCTTGGTGGCGGACCAAGAAAGGGCGAAGTCATTGTCCTTTTCATTGACGACCCAAATAATACGGTGCCATTGGGTCCGGTAACGATGCCAACGCCGCCGCCAACGACAGGGAATTAATATGAAAATATCAAAAAGTTTACTCTCAGAAGAATCATTAATGAAGGAATTGGGATTAACCGATTTCGACCCAAATCACCAGGAAGAACTATTTACCCTGATGATGGACATTCTTGAAATTAAAGTGCTTGATTGTGTTCTTTCAGAATTATCGGAAGAAGACAAACGGCAGTTTACTGTTATCTTACTTGGAGAAAATACCGATGCTGCTAAAGAATTCTTGGATCGACGGATAAAAGGTTTAGATAAAAAGCTTGAACAAGTGGTGCAAGCTTTTAAAGAAGAATTAGTTGCAGACGTTTTGGAAGCCAAAAAAGAATTATTAAAGAAGCAGAAGAGTTGAGCTGTTTAACCGACGTGTTTAGGAAGAATTTACCGCTGTCATATGGATAGAGAAAGCCATGATTTGGCCCGCCGCATAGAAACTAATAGTATTACCTTCGAAAGCCCTGACCATTTAGCAGTCAAAACTATTCCCACCTTAGAGCGATATTTATTGGAACTCAAGCTAAAAGGCAATGAACAATACCAAGCTGGTTACCAGCTAATGGTTGATGTCGCAAGAGATATAAGTGAAAAGCATGGCATGGCATTGTTAGTCGGGGGTGCTGTGCGTGACATGATTCAAGGGAACCTAGTGAAAGATTTTGATTTGGAAGTTTATGACCTTAGTGTTGACGAGCTAGCGGCAGTTGCCAAAAGGTATGGCAAAGTTTCTGAAGTTGGTAAGTCATTTGGCATTCTAAAAGTCGCGACAAGTTCGGGTATTGATTTGGATTTATCACAGCCTCGCGAGGACTCTAAAATTGGTGAGGGTCACAAAGGATTTGCTGTAAGAACTGACCAGTCAATGTTAATACGCGAAGCTTGCCAAAGACGTGACTTTACGATTAATGCTATGGCAGCCGACCCCATAAGTGGCAAAATATATGACCCATATGGCGGCTTTGAGGATTTAGAAGAAGGTGTACTGCGCGTTGTTGACCCTGTAACGTTTGTTGAAGACCCACTAAGAGTAATGCGGGGCGTGCAGTTTGCCGGCCGGTTTAATTTAACGCCTGATGCCAAAACGCTCGAGGTCATGCGCGCATTATCACCAAAACTTACCGAATTACCAAGCGAGCGATTATTTGAAGAATGGAAAAAACTGTTATTAAAATCTGAAAAGCCTTCTGTAGGCTTGCAGCTTGCCAAAGACGCTGGTGTTTTGGCTGCCGTACACCCTGAATTTCTACCGCTTGAAGAAACTGAGCAAGATCCAAGATGGCACCCGGAAGGTGATGTATTTGTCCATACAAAATTAGGTTTAGACCAGGCAGCAAAAATTATTCGGCGTGACAATTTTGCTGATAACGAAGCACTAACCTTAATGCTCGCTATCCTTTGCCATGACTTGGGAAAACCCCAAACCACAAAGCGCGACGAACATGGCCATATTACTGCCCATGGCCATGATGAGGCGGGTGTTTTACCATCAAAGCAATTTTTACGAACCATTCATGCCGACACTCTGACTAAAGACAAAGTTACCAAATTAGTCGAATATCACATGTGGCCGCATAATACATTCCAAATGTATGGTCGTGGCCAAGACACAACAGATGGTGCGGTACGGAAACTTGCCCATCGCTTATTTCCAGCGACAATTGATGAATTGGCATACTTAGCAGAAGCTGACCACTCCGGCACCGGGTATTATGTGGGTGAAGACAGTCGACTAGTATTGCCAGTGCATTTTCAGGAAGGAATTTGGTTGCGCCAAAAAGCATCTGCGCTCAGTGTTGAAAAGGGTAGGCCCCAGCCGGTTATTCGGGGTCAAGATTTGCTATCACTGGGGTTAGAGCCAGGGGCAAAGTTTGGTGAGATCATTCGACTTGCCGAGCAATTACATAACGACGACGGTGTATCGAAGGAGGCAATCTTAGCGAGCATAAAAGATGTTTCAAGCACTGAGGAAGCAATTGATCGCTTACATAGTCAGGTAGTATCAGTTAGTGCGCTCTAAGCCTGGCAATAACATACAGGAATATGCTACAATTTGGTCCATGAATATAATCGGTAAAAAATGGTGGTACTTTGTGCTTTCTGGGCTTATTATTGTGCCAGGACTTATTTCACTACTCCTTTTTGGTTTAAAACTTGGTATTGATTACACTGGTGGCACCCTGCTTGAGTTAAAGTTCCACGATACTTCTAAGCTCCCACAATCTAATACCGAACTCGCTCAAGTTCTGACGCAAGACGGTGTTCAAGTTGCCTCAATTTCAAATTCAGGACCGGATACTTATTTGTTTCGGCTAAAGGCGATCGACAACGTTAAAAACGAACAGATCAAGTCGGATTTGTCTCAAAAATTTGGTAATGTCGAAGAATTACAGTACGATACTGTCGGCCCAACAATCTCTGGTACGCTCAGTTGGAAAACATTCTTGTATCCTATACTTTATCCACTCAAAGTGTTTGGTATTTTTATTCCTGATGATAATATAACATTGGCGTTTTCAGCTGTATTTTGGGCCTCGTTAGGTATTTTAGCGTACATTGCCTGGTCATTCCGTAAAATGCCGAAACCAGCTTCTTCTTGGCGCTTTGGCGTGGCAGCGATTGCAGCATTGTTACATGATGTTCTTGTTGTTATAGGCATATTCTCTATATTAGGGAAGGTGTTTAATGTTGAAATTGATGCACTATTTATAACGGCACTTTTAACTGTGATGGGCTTCTCGGTCCACGATACCATTGTAGTATTCGACAGAATTCGAGAAAATTTGTATAAGTATTCTAGTCAATCGTTTGCGACTGTCGTTAATACTTCTATGATCCAAACCCTTGGCCGGTCATTAACAACATCGTTGACCGTGATCTTTGTCCTTTTGGCCTTACTGCTTTTTGGTGGCACTTCAATTCGCTGGTTTATTGTCGCTTTGCTAGTTGGTATTATTTCGGGAACGTATTCCTCAATCTTTAATGCTTCACCAATCTTGGTTGTCTGGCAAGATTATCTCCAAAACAAAAGAAAATAACCCTATAGTTGATACATCGCTAATTTTTTGTTATACTTATACCGTCCTGCTGTGTGTCTGCGTCATAAACGCTGTAACTCGTCGCCGTACCTTCACACAAAAGCTGCGATTATTCGGTAACCGAAGAGCCGAAAGGAATTAACCGTGAAAGTACTTCATTTGTTTGAGCCTGGTGCAAGCGAGCTTACGCTTGAGGCGTCACAGGTATTAAGCCAACATCTTTTAGATACTGTTGAATTGCATGAGCACCAACTGGGTACTGACGAAATGCCACTGACGAGTACTATTATGCGAAGCATATGTCAAAGCCATAGGCCGCATTTTATCGTTCTTGATGCCGAGTACCAAGTTGACAATAAGTTTATGCATGATTGTTTGCATCGGCAAAGCGATTTTGGCGTAATAAAAGTACTTTGGTACCTGGCAGAAACTGCCGACGGTACCGGCCATCGTTTTTTGCATTTTCCACCAGGTAGGGGCTAACTGATCTCAGAATATCACTCTACAAAAATATTCTAGGGGAGAAAGGATCGAGTGCCATGCCGCAAGAAGCAGTCTGCGACATTACCTTAAGCGACAAGTATATTTCCCATGAAGTTTGGTACGCTCTCTTTATTGAGTATCATTTCTATCATGTCGATCTTGGGCATCGGATGGAAATGAAAGGCGATGTACCGGAACGCTTTACAATCGATATAAAGAAATTACTTCATACGGTTAGCTGGAGTGCTATAAATCCTGGACAGATGAGTATTGATACCTATTCTGATGTCCATGTCTTTGACCATGGTACGGTTTATACCGTCGTAACATCGCGCGGCGAGTGGCTACCGCTCACAGAGAAGCTCTATCACCGATATCGTCGTGCGGGATACGGGGAGAGTAACAATACGACATACCGGCTGCTCCGAAATATCGATGAGCGTGGTAAACTCCTTGACTATGAATTGCAGCCTTTTGAGGTTGAAGAGGAGCAAAAAGTAAGCCTAGCGGCCTTTGAGTTGGAACGGGAGCCCACCCTTTCACACGACTGACAACACCGTAGCATACTTTTAATTCCTCGTTTGAACACGGCGGCCGCTGGATTTCCAGTGAGCCGCCTATTTTTTGGCATCTTCTACATTAATCCCATAGTTGCGACCATGCCCATTGTTTGCTATAATATCACTTGCCCAAATAGTAGTGGCTCTTTAAAACCATCTGATTGCCGAAAATAGTTTGAGGAGGTTGCGATATGCAATTATTCCATTAGGTAGCTTAGTTGCTATCAAAGGAGAGTTGCCCGTTGGCTGTTAAACTTACCAAAGGCGGTCTTGTCGACGAGAACGATAAAGAAACGAAACTCGTTGACCCTACATTGGGGAATGTGCTGCGATATTGGCGTTACGTTATCGATATTGACCCGGGATATACGATCGGCGATTTAGTCAATTTACTCAGTCATGTTGTAGATGAACATCATGTCCTTTCAGCTTTGCTCCATTGTGACCTTGCAGCTTACCTCGAAGCCGCACGGCAATCGGTCCAAGCCAAAGCTGCAATAGCAGTAGCCGACGAAATTATTCCAGCCGAACCTGATAGTAGTGATGACATAGACTATATCGAAGTTTACAACCACGCTGATATCGACCATTTCGTTCCCGGTAAAAAAGTCGGCAATCGTCGAACCATGGGTGAATTTACGCCGCCATATACAATTAACCGGAATTGTCATGGCGTTGGCCCTTGGGCTGAACCATATGAAGGATATAATCAAGAGTTTCCTAATCACCCTGCAACGACTGGCTATGCAATAGAATATACCCCAATTGGGGAACTGCTCGATTACGAAATTCGGTACGATCCGAAAATCGAATTTGAAAAAAACTACCTAAAAGGCGATATTGCATTCGCCACCGAAATCAATATTACCTTTGGTGAACTCATCGAAGCAGTGTTTTGGGAAATCGGTTGGTTTGGAACACCAGAAGGTACGCTTGAAGCAACTGATAATCTTTATGTACTCCAAGATGATGTAAAAAAGATCCAAGATGGTACACTCGAAACGCACAGTTTCGATGAACTTCTTAAAGAGACATTTGTACTCGATGATGAACTTGATGATGACGCGGCTGACAAGAGCTAACAGTTCTTCAGTATAGCCATGGCCCCGAATTATTCGGGGCCTTTTTTTATGCTGAACTATTAATTTCGTGTATTCTCTTTATTAAATAGTCACGATTGTTCTTGGACATATCCTCATCGACTTCTTCAAATAATTTTTGCAGGGTTTGGCCGATCTTTGGTCCTGGTTTTATATTTAGTTCTTTCATAATGTCATTTCCATTAACTGCAAGATCCTTAACCGCAAACGCTGGATGTAGTTCCTTATCAATCCGCTCGCGGAATTTTTTAAGCCGCCAACTTTCTTCGCGCTCTTTGGGGATGCCGCTACCTAACCTGTCACCAATACGTAAATCAATCATATCCTGGATATTGTCCAATCCGACGTTGCGGATGAAACGGCGGACAGCACTATCAGTCTGAAACTCATCCACACTAAATTGGTGCCAGCGAACGAGGGATACCAGTTTGTCCCGGTCTTTTTTTGACAGATGTAATCGGTTTGCAATATTACGGGCAATATTAGCACCGACGACTTCATGGTTGTAGAACGTTGGGTTACCACGGGCGTCACGGCCTAATACTTGCGGCTTGCCAACGTCGTGCAGTAAGGCTGCAAAGCGGACGAGTGGGTCTTTGCTTGGCGTTGTCTTAAGTGATAAAAAGCAATGTGTGCCGACATCATAAATATGGTGCCGGTTAGGTCCAATTTGTTCTATCCCAAAGCATTGCTCTAACTCTGGTAAAATTTCTGCCAATAACCCGGTATTACGTAAAATCATAAAGCCGTCATACGGAAAATCGGATGCCAAAATTTTGAATAGTTCATCCCTAATTCTTTCACCCGAAATATGGGTAATCAGCACGACGTTTTTTTGGATTGCCGCAAAAGTTTTTTCCTCAATTTGAAAAGAAAGCTGTGCCGCAAACCGAACGGCGCGGAGCATCCGCAGTGCATCTTCATTAAACCGCTCATGTGCATCGCCGACGGCACGAATAAGTTTTCGTTCAAGATCTTCCTGTCCGTCAAAAGGGTCGATAATATTTGAAACTTGAAGCTTGAAGCTTGAAACGTCCACTGCCATTGCGTTGATGGTAAAATCACGGCGGGTTAAGTCTTCGTCAATAGTTTTACCCCAAGTAACTTCGTCGGGATGACGTTTATTCGAGTATCCTTTTTCGCTGCGAAAAGTTGTAATCTCGACAATGCCAAAATTTTCTGTTGGAATACCGACAGTGCCATATATGTTATCGTAAAAAGCATTTGGAAATAATTTTTGGATTTGGTCTGGTATGGCGTTTGTCGTGAAGTCAAAATCTTTAGCTTCTTTTTTAAGCAAAAGATCACGGACACTTCCCCCAACAAGATATATTAAATAACCAGCATCGACAATTTTTTCACTGATTGTTTCAACTTCCTTTGGCAACTCTAAATTCATACCACAATTTTAGCAGGTTCTTCGATGGTATAATAGTGAGCTATGCAGCAGAAAGTTTGGGAAATTAACAATAAATGGAAAGCGGAAGGTGGGAAGCGGAAAGTTGATGAGATTGTCAACGAGTTACTCATCCAAAGAGGTGTTAGGACAAAAAAGCAGAAAGACACCTTTCTTCATCCCAAGCTTGAATCGCTGATAGACGCTATACCATTCCCGCAGATGGACAAAGCACTCAAACGGATAGAAAAAGCCATCAAATCGAAGGAAAAGATTGCTATTTTTTCCGATTACGATGCTGATGGTATTTGTGCAACCGCCATCCTTTGGGAAACAATTCACGAATTAGGTGGCGACGTTATGCCATACGTACCCGACCGTATTGCAGAAGGCTACGGCCTCTCTGTTTATGCCGCAAAAAAGTTGGCCGAAGAAAAGATTAATCTCATCATCACGGTCGATAACGGTATTACTGCGGTCGAGGCAGTCAATACCGCTAACGCGCTTGGTGTTGACATCATTATCACCGACCATCACCAAAAACCAACTGTTCTACCAAAACCGTATGCATTTGTTTGGAGTGATAAAATTTGTGGCACTGTTGTTGCCTGGTATTTGGCAAAAGCACTTACCAAGCACAAAGATCTAAAGTCTCACCTTGAATTAGCAGCGCTTGCAACGATCGCGGACGTTATGCCTCTGGTTGATGTTAATCGGACGATTGTTAAGTTTGGCTTAGAAGAGTTGAATAAGACGAAGCGTGTCGGATTGATAGCGTTGTTTAACGAAGCGGGGCTTGAACTAGGAAAAGTCGGCTGGTGGGAAATTGGACATGTTATTGCCCCAAGGCTTAACGCCATGGGCCGATTAGAAAATGCCATGGACTCACTTCGCCTTTTGTGTACAACTAATCCGCTTAAAGCAAAGTCGTTAGCGATGACATTGGCGAGAACCAATACTGAGCGCCAAAAGTTGACCGAAAAGATGGTTACCGATGCTCGGCTATTATATAACCAGGATTTTACAGTTGGCGTGTTAGCTCATGAAACCTGGCATGAGGGAGTTGTTGGGCTTGTTGCAGGTAGGATGACAGAGGCCTTTTATCGCCCAATGATAGCAATCGCTAAAGGCGAAGAGTTTTCCAAAGGCAGCGCCAGGTCAATTCCAGGATTTAATATTATTGAAGCCTTGCGAAGTCTTGATGGTGTATTTGAAAACATTGGCGGGCACCCAATGGCAGCAGGCTTTACTATTCGAACCGAAAATATTGCCAAACTTGAAAAGCAACTCTTGAAGGTTGCCGAAAAACAATTAACCAATGGCCTTTTGCAACGCAAACTGCGTGTTGATCTAGAATTATCAATAAGCGAATTAACAAGGTCACTTTATGATGCGCTTGAGCAACTTTCTCCTTTTGGCAATGGTAATCCTGAACCAATTTTTGTAACGCGCCGACTAGAAGTTGAAGAGGTAAAGAAAGTTGGTAGCACTGGTAAGCATATTAAACTTCGTGTCTGTCAAGCTGATGATGGCGATCTACTAAATGGTGAAGAAGTAGAAGCTGATGTGACCGATTTACAAAATTATTTCAGCTTACCACCGAAACCTTTTTTCGAAGCTATCGGTTTTGGTATGGGGGAATTATTAAAACATTTGCGGCCAGGGCAGATTATTGATATAGCTTATACTCTCTCACTAAATACCTGGCATGACGTTAGCCGCATCGAATTGAAAATTAAAGATATGCGGTTTTCAGATCAATAATCAATATATTCTATATCGTTTTCAGAGGAAGTAGGTTCAGGTTTTGTGGCAGTCATCTGATCGTAAAGTGATACGGGTTTTGCGCCTAATTCACCAACGACAATTTCGGTTGTCGTATTTTTTGCATTTACGTCTTCTGCCTCACGTTCGAAGCGCCATTTCCAGTAGGCATCTACCATTTTTAGCTGGCGTCTTTTTGTATCCGGCTGCCTTTGTTGGACACGCATCCGCAAGGCCGAATGATAAAGCTTTTTAGCAAGGGCAAATTGCATTTCTATCTCATCTGGTTCTTGTGAAGCATTCAATTCATCGATACGCCCTTGGATGTATGCTTCCGGCAACATGAGCTCTGATCCGACTGACCGTAGCCAATCGGTAGACTCATGTTTTATAAATCCCACAACATCAGGATTTGTAAGCCTTTCGACTGTAGTAGTATTTTCAGGTTTTGCAGCCACCATGTTCTCCATCAAAAAACCCTACCGATGTGCGGTAGGGTGTTAGCTATTTGTTATTACTTTCCAGCTACCCCACCGTGGTTTGCCATTGTATGCTAAACATGGCAAACTTGCCAGCATTACATGCTGAAGTACATAGTGTAATGGTAGTTTGATCTTTTGCAGCCATAATTACTCATTCAAAAACCTTTCCCGTTTTTTGAGAAAGGCTTATGTTTTTAGAAATAGTAACCTATTTCAATTGAACCTAGATAAATCATAGCGCAGGTAAGCGAAGCTTGTCAAGCACCTTCGAATAGCTGTACAATCACTGGTATGGAACGAACACTGGTTGCTAATACTATCAATAAAACTGACCAAAAGGTTGCTATTAAAGGTTGGGTCAAAACTCGACGGGACCACGGTAAAATTGTCTTTTTGGATGTTTCAGACCGCAGTGGCGTATTGCAGGTTGTTGTCACTGATCCAGAAGTTGCATCAAATAGCAATGTGTTCGACGTAGTTGCAATTACCGGAGAAATCCATAAACGCCCGGAAAAGTTGATTAATCCGGCTTTAGCAACTGGTACTATTGAAATGCAAGCTGAAAAGATTGAAATTATCAACAAGTCGCGGGAATTGCCGTTTGATTTAGGCGGTACAGATTTGCAAGTTACCTTACCAACATTGTTAGACAACCGGTCATTAACATTACGGCATCCAAAAGTGAGAGCAATCTTTAAAGTCCAAGCCCAAGTTATGGAAGGCTTTCGACAAGCGGCAAAAGCGCTTGATTGTGTTGAAATATTTGTACCAACGATAGCCGCTTCTGCAACCGAAGGAGGTGCCGAGGTTTTTACCGTTGATTATTATGGCCACCACGCGTTCTTAACCCAAAGTCCGCAGTTATATAAACAAATGTTAGTGCCGGTGTTTGAGCGAGTTTTCACTGTTGCCCATGCTTACCGCGCAGAACCATCGGTTACAACACGGCATCTTGCCGAAAGCATCCAAATGGATTGTGAGTTTGGTTTTGTGACATTCGATGAACTGCTCACATTGGTAGAAACGGTAGGTATTGAGACTTTAAAATATGTTGAAAAGATGTGCCAGGAAGAATTACAACTCTTTGGTGTTGAGAAAATTGCCTTCGGTAAAGTGCCACGTTTGACCTTACTTGAGGCACAGGAAATTATTTATAAAGAATTTGGCCGTGATGAACGCAAGGAAAAAGACTTAGCGCCACAAGATGAAGTCGATATTTGCAAGTGGGCGCTTGAAAAATATCATAGTGATTTGGTAACGATTACCCACTTTCCCACAAAAAAGCGGGCTTTTTATACAATGCCCGACCCACAAAACCCCGAACTAAGTTTAAGTTACGATTTATTATTTCGCGGCGTTGAAATTTTAAGCGGCTCACAAAGAATACATGAGTACGATAAGCTAGTTAGTGCGATTAAAGATCGTGGCATGGACCCCGAGAACTTTGCCATGTATCTGCAAGCCTTTTTGTATGGTATGCCACCAGAAGGTGGATTTTCCTTCGGTCTGGAACGGATGACCCGCAATATCCTCGGTTTAGAAAATATTAGAGAAGCTTCGCTATTTCCAAGAGATATGGAAAGGGTTGATATTCGTTTTAGCAAGCTTGAAGAAGATGACTGACCGCTCCAAACCATTTCGAAAATTCATAAAAAAACTTGGAAGAACTAGGCAACATCCAGGTATGGTAATTATTACGCTATACCAGGTTGCAGCATACCTTATCATTTTTGCCATTTTTTTAAACTTACCCGGGACAAATGCGTACAGTTTTAGTATATCTAAAAAATACCCTCCTCTTATTCAACATCTACCAATTTCCCAACCCACTATAGCTCCTTATCCAGTTGAAGTTAGTCGAACCGAGCCTCCAAGTGTCAGTGCCCAATCGATTATTATTACCGATTATGCAACCGGTGCGGTATTATTTCGGAAAAATGCGGCAGAACCCAGGCCGCCAGCTTCTTTAATCAAATTGCTCACAGCAAGGGTGGCACTAGAACATTGCGATAGGCAAACAGTGGTCGAAGTCCCGCAAACACTACGGCTGAAAAGTGATGAATCGCGGATGGGGCTTGTTCCAGGTGAAAAGATTACTGTCGAAAACTTAATTTATGGCATGCTTTTACCTTCTGGTAACGATGCCGCTGATGTGTTAGCGCTTACTTGCACAGTACCAAAAACGTCGTTTGTAAGCTTGCTCAACGCAAAGGCCAATGAACTTGGGCTCATGCAAACACATATCACAAACCCATCAGGCCAAGACGAGGAAGGCAACGTAACATCAGCGAGTGACCTACAAAAAATTACAGCTTATTTTCTTGGAGACCCGTTTTTGGCTGCCGTTGTACGCACGCCCTATAAAGAAGTAACGGATACGAGTGGCACAATGAAGCACCAGTTGTTGAACACGAACGTCTTGCTTTCGGCAAACAGTAACGTTTTTGGCGTTAAAACCGGTACAACCGACAAAGCAGGCCAAAATTTTATTACACTGCTTAGTGTTTCGGAAGGTCGGAAAATCTATTTGGTTGAGTTGGGGAGTATAAGCCGCTTTTCCGAGGCGATACTCCTGGCGCGATGGGTTCAAGATAATTTTCGGTGGAAATACCCTTTACCGCCGCTTGATTATTCGCAGTATCTAATGAACTAGATTGGTTTTGTTGCGTTGTATCTATCTGGCTTGTTTGGGATGTATTGACTGCATCACTTTTTAATGCAGAAACATAAGCTGTAAAATTTTCACCAATAAAAATATAAACCGGATAAAGAAAACTGGTGCCATGTTCGAAATAAGCCAGCCGAACTTCATTAATCGTAACGCTACCGCTGTTGTCGGATTGTGCAATATAGGCATTACCATTTTTTAAAGCAGTAAACGCTTCATCATGACTGATAGTGGGGTATGTTTCCGGCTTATCAGCGATCGGAAAGTAATATTGTTGAGCCTCGATGACTTGCTTTGCAGGCATATCATTGGCTGTGACGATTGCATACGTTGGACTTTCGTTTGGCATATCGTAAACAATTGGCACGTCTTCCTTAGTATCACTGACGTCTTTTGGAAAGAAGTTAACCCGTACTGCATCGGGCGTTTGGGAAGCATCGGCAAGTGGCACAAGCTGGCCGTCGCTATATGAGAAATTTTCCGGAATTGGATCGTTTGCAGTTAAATCATCAGGCAAGCTCGCGGCACCATGAAAGAACTGCCTTGCTTTATCGATATAATCTTGGGGGGCTAGCTGTGCAGCGGCGGTAAAAACGGAAGGATCGTTGCGGAAATTGTAGCGCATAATAAAGTTTTCCCCAAGTAGCGTGACTTGCAGGGTTCGGCTTTTGAGTTGGGTGTCAGTGAACAAGAGGGTATTATTGTTGCTTTGGGTTGGTGTTTTGGGAAAGCCTAGTGCAGCGGCTTTTGCTACCGCAGTTTCTTTATCACCAAAAGCTAATTTGGGCACCTGGATTTTCCAAACAGCTGCAACACCAGGGAAATCATTCGGTGTTTTAATTGGCTCGAGTGTTAGTTGCGGCAGTGAAAATTGGCTCTTTGGAAAAAGCGGTGGCGGCAATTTGCCGTACCCCATTGTAGGTACCGCCACTGCCTCTTTTGGGGCGAAAAATGACTTTTGGGCATACGCCCAAGCGTAGACTGCTATAGTTAAAATGATAAGCACAAGTGCTGCGACCTTCAAAAAGGTACGCATAACCTGGGCAGTTTCAGTGAGCGAAGACATATGTTAGGTAAGTATGAGTATACCAGGTTGAACGTAACCTGTGCTACAATGAGGCAAAATCAGTGGCAGAAACATTAAAAAATTAAGTATCAAAATGCAAAATGACAATGTAATAATCAAGCTTATTTATAGTTCTTAATTAATTAGTACCTTTGCATCTTGCATCATAATTTTGCTTTTTACATGTTAATTTTTACTAGAAGCCAGATTTACTATGAAGAAAAAATACTCTGAAATAGTTTCGCGTTTTGCTCCTTCGCCGACGGGTGATCCTCATATTGGGAACATTAGAACGGCATTATTTACGTATCTTTTTATTAAAAGCCAACATGGTAAATTTATTTTACGGATTGAAGATACTGATAAAGCCCGGGAAGTTCCTGGCAGTATCGATCGGATAAAAGACGGCTTACAATGGCTCGGTATTTCCTATGACGAAGGCCCAATTTTGCAATCCAGTAGGCTGGCTCTTTATAAAAAAGCAGCTTTAGACCTCGTCCAGCATGGCCACGCTTATTATTGTTTTTGCACACCGCAACGGTTAGAAGAACTGCGGAGAAAGCAGGAAAAAGACCATTTACCGCCAATGTACGATCGGCATTGCCGCACCTTATCGCGCGATGAAGCATTGCAACGAACCCAAACTGAACCGTACGTCGTCCGTCTAAAGGTGCCAGATACTGGGGAAACTGCGTTTACCGATTACTTACGTGGCACTATTACCGTCCAAAATAAAACCATAGACGACCAAGTCCTTTTAAAATCCGATGGCTACCCCACTTATCATTTGGCAGTTGTGGTTGATGACCACGACATGGGCATTACCCACGTTATGCGTGGTGAGGACTGGATTTCTTCTACTCCAAAGCATGTCCTTTTATACCAATTTTTTGGTTGGGAAATGCCTACCTTTGTCCACCTCTCACTCATCATAGGCAAGGACAAAAAGAAACTATCAAAGCGCCTTGGTGATCTGTCATTACTCAGTTATAAAGAGCAAGGCTACCAACCATTAGCAGTGCTTAACTTTTTGTCTCGATTGGGATATTCACCAAAAGACGATCGTAAGTTATATAGTTTGGATGAGCTAGCCCAGGAATTTTCCCTTGACCGGCTACATAAAAATCCAGCTATTTTTGATTTGGATAAGCTCAATTGGTTCAACCGCCTGGCGAAAGAAACCGGTGAAACAGAAGGAAACTTGATTGAACCAATTACTGAAACATTGCAAAGCCACCACGTGGTCCAAAATCCGTTGACCGACGTTGAATATCATTTTGTTAAAGAAGCTGCCAAACGTATAACGACGACAAATGAAGTAGCGGCTACTTTGTCTTATCTTTGGCAACGTCCAGAAAAGGTGCATTTGGATGAGTTAGTAAATGCACATAGTGAAACGTCTGTTAAAAATGTTTTTACAGATATTGAAGCAGCAGCCGAGAAAATAACTGACTGGGACGAAAATACCGTGGGTACGCTACTGCGGGAACAGCAACGAATGTTAAGCGATTGGCCTAGTCGTGACTTTTATCAACTTTTAACATTAGTTATTTCTGGGTCAACTTCCGCACCGCCACTATTTGCATCAATCGCATTACTGGGAAAAGAAGAATTTTTGAAACGCTTGGAAAATGCGTTATAAAAAAGGGAGACATATATATGTCTCCCCGAATAATCCTACTATGGTAAACCGGCTCTGGCTATCTTGCCTGCAAGTAGACGAAGTTCATTTATAATTTCCTTTACATCTTCTCGGGTATGTTCAGGGAAACTAGTTGTATCAGTGACATGCAATGCCTCTTGCAATCGGTTTGCGTATTTTTCTAAAGAGTCATAATATGCTGCCATTTGATGTGCTTTATCACCGGCCATGAATGCATCCCTCCTTTAGAGTGCCACTCTTCGATTGACCTGTTGCCGTATATCTTCTGTCTTTTGTGAAAGATCCTTTAATTCTTTTGCAATACCGAGGAAAAAATATTCCTGCTGATGAGAAGCTGCATTTACGGTCGCTTGTTCCATTGCTTCATCTGCAAGAAGGCCAAGCTTTCGCGAAATAGCAACTAATTCATTCGAAAACTTTGGTAAAGCCATCGCCACTCCTTCTATTTGGAAGTGCTATCCTGCTTCGCTAACAGGGTTTGTATTATTATAATCCTGTGTTGCAACTAGCACTAAGCATAATTGCGCGTTTACAATTTTTCTGAAATATAGTAAGGTGGGTATACAGGTGAAATTATGACTGAAACAGGTAAAAAAGCACTTGCGTTATACAAAAAATTCAACGGAACACTTGCCACCACCATTAAAGTTCCTCTCGAAACTGAAGAAGATTTTTCCATAGCCTACATGCCCGGTGTCGCCGAGGTGGCTATGGCATGCACGGTCGACCAGGCAAACGCATCTCTTTATACCATTAAAGGGCACTCGGTTGCTGTTGTAACTGATGGTTCTTCTGTATTGGGTCTGGGAAATATTGGGCCGCTTGGTGCTTTGCCGGTTATGGAAAGTAAGGCGATGCTCTACAAAAAGCTTGTTGATATCGACGCTTTTCCGATTTGTTTAGCGACACAAGACGCTGATGAAATGGTCAAAACAATCAAGAATATCGCTCCGGCTTTTGGCGCCATTCATTTAGAAGACATCGCTGCACCAAGATGTTTTGAAGTTGAAAATACGCTACAGGAACAAGGTATACTGGCTGCCCATAATGACCAACATGGCACGGCACTTGTAATTCGCGCGGCCTTAGTAAATGCCGCAAAAGTAGTTGGCAAACCGTTTAGCTCGTTGAAGGTGGTAATTTCTGGCGGTGGCGCTGCGGCGCAAGCTACGGCAAAACTTCTTCTTTGTGACGGTGTTACGAAAGACTGTGAGGGCGTAGCCGATGTTATTGTGGTTGACAGCAAAGGTATTATTGAACCAGCTCGAAGAGATCTCGACACTTACAAGCAATACATCGCAGAGCACACAAATAAGGAAAAGAAAACGGGCGATATCGATAACGCATTAACCGGCGCTGACGTTTTTATCGGCGTTTCTCGCGGTAATATTATAGCCGATACTATACTAAAAGAAATGGCCCAAAAGGCAATTGTTTTCGCGCTTTCCAATCCTGATCCTGAAGTTCATCCAGACAAGGCAAAAGATGCCGGTGCTGCCGTTATCGCAACAGGCCGGGCCGATTTTCCAAACCAGGTTAATAATGCGCTCGGGTATCCAGGCCTATTCAAGGGTGCAATCGAAGCGAAAGCTAAAAAGATTACACAAAACATGGTTATTGCAGCAAGCGATGCACTCGCTGCAGCTGTCGAAAACCCAACTGCCGATAATATAATTCCCACAATATTCACCCCGGGCATTTTCGACAAAATCGCTCAAGCCGTCAAAGAAGCCGTCTAAAATTGCTTTCACTCCCTAAAATCTGCTAAAATTATGCCTGTTTGAAGGCGTTTTTTCTCGTCTCACGCCCTAAACTATGCGGGATCGTCTAATGGTAGGACACATGCCTCTGGAGCATGGTATCTAGGTCCGAATCCTAGTCCCGCAGCTCGTGTTCTGCCAGATAGACGATGTGGGAACTTCCCTATCGTAATTTTGTAATCTGATATACTCTATTTATGTATAATCACGCTCCAAACGAGTATATGTGCCCGCTTTGTTTACTTGGAAAAGAAGCATATAAGTCACCGCTTGTTGTTGTTCCAGACGACGTTGTTTTACGGACAGAAAAGATAACGGCATTTATTTCTTCTAAATGGTGGCCAAATAATAAAGGCCATATCATTATTATCCCAAATGCTCATTTTGAGAATGTATATGATATTGAGACAGATTATCTTCATGAAATTGCTGACACCTCAAAGAAAATGGCCATTGCGATAAGGAAAGCATATGGTTGTGATGGAATAACTATTCGGCAACACAATGAGCCAGCAGGAAGTCAAGATGTTTGGCATTACCACATGCATGTTATCCCACGGTATACAAATGACGACTTTTATCGAACTGATGCGATTAAAGGTTGGATTAATCCGAAAGAAAGAAAAGTTTATGCAGATAAAATTAGAAAAGTATTATCTCGATAAAAAGTTCCCACATAGTCAACCAGTGCCAGCTCAGCTTGTGCTTAGCGTATGATTTAAGAAATATCCTACTATTTTATTTGAACCAGTGGAAAAAGGCAAAGAGGTTACTAATTATAACTAAGGCACCTACTAACAACAAGATTACAACTCCAGCAATAATGCTTACTGTTAGCGAGGTCATTTTGGCCTTATAAAATTGGTCGCCAACTTTGGTAAGGGTAGTAACTTTGCCATTTTGTTGATCGTGTAGTGATTTGAGTGCTATATAACCAATTACAAGAACGAAGATAAAACTCAAGATTACAGAAATAGGTATTTGAGGGTCATTACCCATACTTACATGGTAGCATAAAAAGTTCCCACATAGTCAACCAGTGCCAGCTTTGATCCGCTTGCAATTTTGATAGGAAAGTCGGTCTCCGTTATTTGAGTTTACAAGATCATCCAGGTAAGTCGTTAGACGAATTGATAGAAATTATTACTAAAACCGGAACTGATAGGTACAATATTTCACGAAAAATGGCTGTTGCACATGATTTTTATTCTGATAAAGGGATTGAAATTTTTGCCGTACCAGCAGAAGTGAACAAAGAACTGGACATATCCGCAGAAGCGATCCAAGATTTTTATGAGGGTGCATTAAAAGATAGAGGATATTCATTAAAGATTGATCTAGTAGTTATTTATGACCTAGAACAGCTTGAACTTATTCCTATAAAATATGACGACGGTATTGGCAAAGATGCATATAAATTTCGGTATCCCAGCAGAAAAAGTGATGCGGTGTTAGGATTTATTAAAATTACATAAATAAGGTCTAACTCTGTCAATAAATCCAGCTGAAAAGACAATAGACAAATGGTGATAAAATAAAGTCATTATGGATAAAAAAGCAATTACTATTGAAGCTTTGATAAATGCGCCGATTGAAAAAGTATGGGAATATTGGAATGAGCCTGATCATATTACGAAATGGGCTTTTGCTGCTGATGACTGGGAAGCGACAAAGGCAGAAAATGATTTACGAGTTGGCGGAAAGTTTAAAACGGAGATGGCGGCAAAAGACAAAAGTGCAGGTTTTGATTTTGCAGGCACATACAGTATTGTGAAGGAACACGAGCTTATCGAATATGACCTTGATGATGGCCGGCATGTAAAGGAAGAATTTACCAAAGAACCGGATGGTGTAAAGGTAGTTATAATCTTTGAGCCGGAAAATGAAAACTCAGAAGAAATGCAAAAAAGTGGTTGGCAGGCAATTCTCAATAACTTCAAGAAATACACCGAAAGTAATTAACTGCATACTATCTCCCATTACAAACTAATTTATCTATTGCATTACTCCTTTTTTCTATGGTACAAATAGCTCATGCATTATCGGACACTAGTAATTGCCGCTGCAATGCCACTTTTGTTAACAGCATGTACGTTACCGTGGCAAGCAGGCCAAAATGGTAAGGCTACAATTTCAGGCATATTTGATTTGAACGGCACAATTCCGCAGGGTGCGACAATTGCTATTGGTTCGCGGGCGGCAGGCGCAACAGGTAACTTTACGACCGTTGTTTCTGGCCTGCCGACACAAGATAATGGCGCTTGGTCAATTAACGCAGTTAGTGGTAAATCATACGAACTCCAAGCAACAATGACTCAAAATGGCCAGTCGGTTGCAACTTCCGATCCAATCGACGTGACCGCACCGGCGACGAATGAAGTATTACGTCTTAATATTACAAACGGCACACAAACCGCTAATGCGACTATTTCAGGGAAAGTCGTTGTTAATGGTTATATCCCAAGCGGCGCGACACTAACAATAGAAGGTAAAAAGACGGGAAGTGTTGATTATGCAGTAGTTTCTTCAAACCTCCCGGCCCAAAAGAGTACTACCTTAAGCTATACTACTGCAACTGCTGGACAAGAATACGATGTCCGTGCAACCTTATATACAAATAGTGGCCAAGCGATTGGAGTCTCGAGCGTACTCATTGTTAGTGCTCCGGCTGCCAACGAAATGCTGACGGTAAATTCAACAGCCGTACCACCGACGCCTTCACCGACAACTGCACCAGCTTCTGCGAAACCAACCCCCACGCCGTCATCTGCAATTTCCGGCAACATCCAATTCAATGGTGCTGCACCTGGCAATAGCTCGGTTGTTGTCCTTGCCAGAGTGAATGGGTCAGGTAATACTTACCAATCTGTGGCAAGCGGTATCAATCCGGTGAATGGGTCAACCTGGAACTGGCCAAATGCGACAACCGGAACGCTATATGATATGGTAGCAGTGCTTAAACAAAAAAATCAGAATAATACCTATTCTGACGTTGCTTCTTCGCAGACCCTTACGGTTGCGGCACCAGCATCGAATATTAGTTTTGTTATCAATTCTGGTTACTCGCTTTCAGCGCCTACGGGCAGCATCAATATAAGTTGTTCAAACCATGACAATAATGCTAATACCTGGAATGCAAATGTAACATTCGGTTCAGTCCAGACCGCGCAATCATACTGGTTCCAACTTGGTACAACCAACGGCGGTACTGATACCTATAATAATATGCAAAATGGACAAAATAATATGACACAATCCATTTCACTCACGATTAAAGATAGTGTTATCTACTATGCCCGTTACGCGTATGCCAATACCCAAACCAATAACTGGGCAGCCTATTCCCCGTTCTCTTCTGTAACCCAAGTAAAATGTCCTTAAATCGCTAAGATTGTCTGTTATAATTTTATTGATGGCTGAAGAACAAACTCCTTCCTTTTTTGGCGATGAAACTGGGCTGGAAATCGAAAAAAGTTTGGCTAAAGTTGCGGCAGAACTTGGATTTATACAAACAGATAGTCTTAAATTATTAGAAAAGAGATTGTCAGACAATAAAGTAGATGATGAATTGTCAGATTTAATTTCTGCTTGGCAGCTTGAGGCCCGGAAGATTGTTACAGAACAAACTAATCCGACAGATCCAAAACCTCAAGTAGGTTTATTGGTTGCCTCGATACAAGTTTTTCTTCGCTGTGGCCGTTTAGATGACGCTCGGTTTGAGTTAGATGATGCTATAACGTATGCAAACGGCATAGGTGATATTGCTACTGTGAACCAATTAGCAGAGATACTTATGCAACTAGATAAGAGATAGCTTTATAAGGTCTTGTACTTACGAATATATTAACAATCCGTTTGGTAAACTCTGGCTATGGCTAAAACATGCACACATCTTGACCAAATAAAAGACGTTAAACCAAAAACGCCGGAAGGCTGTGAGGAATGTTTGCAGATGGGCGATGAATGGTTTCACTTACGGCTTTGTTTAACATGCGGTCATGTCGGTTGCTGTGACCAATCTAAAAATAAGCACGCAACGAAGCATTTTCATAAAACAAAACACCCGATTATTCAGTCATTCCAGCCTGACGAGGATTGGCGATATTGCTATATTGATGATTTGACATGGGAATAATGGAAGCTTATGGTCTGTTGATAGTCTTTGCTAAGGAATAAAAAAAGCCCCAACGATATCGTTGGGGCGTAATGTTGATCACGATTTAGCCAAGGACGCCGAAGGTATAGCCTTGGGCAAGCAAACCTGGGACGACAGATTCTAAAGCTGCGACCGTATTTGGTCCTTGCGTATGCATTGTTACAACACCAGGTCGAATGCGGGCTGCAATGTAGGCGGCAGAAGAGCCAGCCCAGTCGTTGGTATCCCAGTTCGTTTGAATAGAAGTAAAGCCGACTTGGCCTGCTGCGGCACGCACCGTTGCATTATCAGCAAAAAATGGCGCATGTAGTAATGGGGCAGTGCTGACGCCGATTTTTCGAAGAGCAACTTTTTCACATTGCACGATTTCATCCTGAATGCCGTCGTATGAAAGTGTTCGCAAGTTCTTATGATCCCAGGTATGATTTGCCAAACGGTGGCCTGAATTGACAGCGAACTGCACTTCATTGGTATGCCAATCAATCATTTGTCCGGTTATAAAAAATGTTCCCAATACGCCTAAAGCATTTAGGGCCATAGCTTTTGCTTGCGTACCAACGGCACCATCGTCGAATGTCAGGTAGATAACACTGTCTGCCGCATTGGCTTCTTTGCGGACTTGTGGCATTAATAAAGTAATGCCAAGTGCTCCTAATCCGGAAATAAATCCGCGTCGTCCGACTTTAAGCAATTCCCTTGCATGTCCTTTCCAAGGTGTTAATGTGCAACATAGGTTGCCTCGATTGCGTAATTATAGCTTAAATAAAGCATAAATCATATCTTTTCCGGTTAACAGGCCAAGAAAAAAGGCGCCGCAGGTTTCCCCTTGGCGCCGAACTTACATTGCGTTCGGAAGTGATACATAAGAACATATCCTTCCGAAGTTTATCCTTCAGTGGGTATCGAATACACACTTCCCAACAGCTTATGCGCTGCCATACCTTCAGCCTCGGAAAGCTTATGAGAAGTTTTATCCCAATAATAGGGGTCGCCCCATAATATTTCCCGTGCCGCCTTAACACTTGCCCGAAAGCCAACTGTCCATAGGTGGAACGGGTAAGTAAATGACCACAGAAAAAGCGAATATTGCTGCGTCCGTCGAATACCATACCAGGTATGATATATATTAAGCAGGTTGCTGATCATTGCCAACATGCCCATGTATTCGATCGGCTGCGGAATAATCTGCTGGATAAGACCCAGCCTCGTGCAAACCCAAATACAGGTCAAAGACCAGTAAAATGGTGCAAAGATGCTAAAGGGCAATGCACCGCCGACAACCGCCGCAAGTGCAATACTGCCAAGCGGGCCGACTTCGCGCAAGAGACGAAACGGGTTTCGGGTATGGACGATAAACGTCATCGCGAAGCCTTTTCGCCACCTAGATGTTTGGTTGACTTGCGATTTAAACGTTGACGTCGCCTGCTCTAATGTCGTTGAGTCGACCATAACGGTTTTGTAGCCCAAACGGGCAATCCGTATGCCTAAATCGGCGTCTTCGGTAACGTTAAACTGGTCCCAACCACCCGCTTCTGTGAGTGCATCCATCCGAAGATAGTTAGTTGTACCACCAAGCGGAACGGGCAATTTAGCTCCGGCTAAACCACGGAGGCGCACGGTAAATGCCGTGGCGTAGTGGATCGCGAACATCCGGGTAAACCAATTGAGCTTGCTATTATATTGGGCCAGTGTTCCTTGAAAACAGCCGGTAGTGGCATACTTCGGGTCTTGCCACAATGTTGCGACCGCCCGCAGGCCTTGTGGATCAGGGATGCCCTCTGCATCGAAGATGACAAGCATCTGGCAATGTGCCAAAAGTGCCTGCCGATGCTCACGCATAAACTCCAATGCCCGCGGTTTTCCCTTCGGCCCATATGCATGAGAGGGAACAGTAATTACCTCAAACCCTTGCGGCAGCTCTTGCTGCCCAAGTGCTTGCTGTGTTACGTCATCTCCCTCATCAATAACCAGCAGTACATGCCGTTTGTCTTTTGGATAATCGATCCGATCAAGCCCCTTTAATAGGGGAACAATAACATCACTGCCTTCCTTATGCAGTGCCGAAACGATTGCCGCATGTGGGCAATTTTCATCGGAAAGTAATACCGCGGGTTTTTGAGCCATCGCTTCTTCCCGAAAACTCATAACCCAGAGGTACGAATTAAATAGCTCTGCCAAAAACGACAAAGCAATTGGCGTACTGACAATAACGGTAATGGTAAACAGGAGATTAACCTTGGCACAACCAATAATCAGTGCAATCAAGACAACGGGCACGATTTTTTGCCAAGTCGCTGCCCCTTGCTCAGCACTGATTTGCTGAATACTTTCCGGGCTTGCACGCGTCACTTTTCACCTCTTGCTTAGGTACTTTATCAACCACCTCATAGATACGGCCGAATTTATTCTCAAAAACAATTGTAAAATTCGTATACCGCTCGGGATGGTTTTGCATTTCCAAAGCGATATTGTCGTTTTGATGCGTCAGAATCCACTCAACATACGTATCAGGACTATTGAGCACTTTTCCAACCCAGGGCAAAAGCTCTGAGCGATATTGCCCAAGTGGAATTTGGGCAGCATACTGAACACCCTTAGTGGTACCGAAGGCTTCAAGCAAGATTGCGCCGCCGTCGTAGTGGTCATGTAGCCAACTCGCGATTTCTGTACTGCCGGGATCTTCTTGAGCTGATGCATCCATAAGAACCGCGGTGTTGTGGTAAAGATCGCGCCAATCCTTGGCTTGTAGACTAACAGCTCCAACCATAATCACTAGGCCGACAAGCGTACCTAGCGCTTGCAAACGTATGCGACTTGCATAATGGATGAGTAAGCCTATGCCAATGGCCACAAGCGGCAATGCAATAGTGCCATACCGAATATTGACTGATAAAAGCGTTCCCCGCACGATCTTGATTGCGTTGTTGCCCGTATAAAGTGAAACGATGAAGTATACGGGAATAAGCATAAGGTACACGGGTGCCAAGTAACGTACTTTGCCTATAACAAGTAGAAGGCAGTATATCGCAAGTCCGGCAATGGCGAATGCCAAAAGCGGATCTTGAAAATTCCACCGCACTGCAGCAACGTAATTAGTGATCGTAAAGTGGAGATTATGCACAGCGTCTTGATGGGTTACTTGAACTGCGCTTCGGCCAATGACATCAATTGCCCTGGCAGAATAAGGTCCAGTTGCAAAAAACAATGCCGAACCAATAATAACTTGCTCCCAAACGAACCAACCGCCAATGGCTGAGAACGGAAAGAACGCTAGTATAGCGATATCAGTCAACCACTGTCCACGCAGCCAATCTCTGACAATGCCAGATGTGTTGCGGAAGACTAAAGGGTTATTGATGCGGTGGATACGACAACTTTTGACAAAGTTAGTAATCACTGCTCGAACAACGAAGATGCCGAAAAATCCAACGAACAAAAACCACGTTTCATAACGCATAACACAGGCAAGCGCCAGTGCTATTGAGGCCTTGGCCATATTCCCTTCTGTGGGATGCTTTTCGTAGATGATGATGCACAAGCAAGCCAGCGCTATTGAGCCGATAATACACGACTCCGTCATGGCAGAAACTGAGAAGTACCCCATATTGGGGTTTAGGAACAGCAGTGCAGCACTGCCAAAACTGGCTATCCTGTTACCGGTTAATTCTTCAACGATGCGGTATGTTGACCGCACGGCAATGATATAGAACAATGCCGACCAAAAGATTGCCGACCAACCCGAGGTATAGAGTGGCGTTATCCAGACGGTCAATGCCGTTAAAAACGTATGACCTGGCAGCCACACCGAACCCCAGTCGGCAAGGTTAAATTTGCCTTCAGGATTGTCCCACATCGAACGTGCATTAATGATCTTTGCGATGGCATCGCCGTATATAGGTGCATTATGGTGCACAACGTGGAAGATAATGTACGACACGACCATAAACGCAAAGGCTGCGATAGTGACCGTGTGGCAAGAGAATGTTACCCGGCCGAGGAATTTTATTCCACTAACAGCTGCAGTAATAGACTGTTGCAACCACTTTGTCAGCGAGCCAATAATAGTCTTGCCATCAGAAGAGATTGTGTTTGTTGCGTAACCGTATTGCGCGTTTGCGCCTTGTTGTCTTATCACGAGCTCCTGTACCTTGTTATCATTTCCAGGCTGTGGCGCCACCGTTATTGGCCCAGATAGGGCATAGGTTGGTGGGACAGACCTTGAAAATATCAATTTGATATATTCCACCAAGGCGTATGTTAAAACGGCCCACACAAGGGTGCGTCTCATCACTTTCCCTTCATGCGAATTTCAAAAGCACGGTAGTTGATACAACGAAGCATAAGACAAGAATGCCTTGTATCGGGTCGGTTAGGATGTGTATACCAGGATGGATATCCTCAACAGCGGCGGCCATTTTTGCGCGCAACCGCTTAATAGCAACAAAGCTTAGGACCAAAAGAATAAGGTAAAGCGGTGACAAGTAAATTGCCGTTGCAATATAGACGACGCAAATACCTGCAACAACTGCATCAGTCAAAAGACGGGTAGTCTTTGGTGTGTAGAACGCCATTGTTTTTCGGGTATTGATTGATCCACCGTGCCGTTGTTCGGCTCGGCGCTTTTCAAGCTCAATGCCTGTACAAAGCAAGAAAGCCAGAGCGGTCCAACTCCACCAAACGGCAGGGTGAACCTGGGCTGCGGTAAAACTAGCCAAAACGCGAATGCCAAACATTGCACCAACGATAACGACGTCACCAATCGGCACATGCTTAACATACAATGTATAGGTAATGTTTGCGCCAAGATAGACCAGAAGCCATCCTAGCGTTGGTAATCCTAACCTGCTTGCTAGGGCAAGACTGCCACTAACAAGCAACACACTTGCTGCAACAGCAAGCTGGATTGGGATTTTACCCGAAGCAATGGGCCGAAATTGTTTTGTCGGATGTTGTCGGTCGCGATCGCGGTCAAGAATGTCGTTAAAAACATAAACCGCGCTTGCAGCGAGGCAGTAGGCCAAAAAAAGAGTGATCAGTTTTGGACCTTTTTCTGCGATGCCGCCTTGTGTCACGAGAAATGGGAGTGCGGTAAGGCAAAAGACGTTTTTTGTCCACTGCCACACGCGAAGTTGCTTAATCCATACACGAACCATTTTCAGCAGCTTCTTCCTTTTGGGATATCTTGTGTTGTACTTTTTAGGCCTTAGGAACTACGAACTACTGCGTTTTTAAAGAGATGGTTGTTCCATTATGAGTTTAGGATGGGACAATATTTTGGCCGTAAAACCAAAGGACAGTTTGTCTGCGCCAATGTAATTGAGAACAGTACAAATAGCTTCCATTAAAAACCATGCCAACAGAATTGGCATATGTAGTGCATGTTCCAGTCCACCAACACCCATAATCTTAAGTGGCACCGATGGTGTCGTCAGATTAAAGGCGATGAATAATGGCAGAAATGCCATAAGCTTTTGCCGGCTGGTATGGTGGGCAAACCTATCTTGCCAAGTAAAGCGCCAATTAAGGCAAAAATTACATAGCAGTGATAGTTCAACCGCAATAGCAATTGCGGTAAACGTTTCAACCCCCCGACTTTTCAAGAATGTAAGTAGGGTAAACTGAATAACCGTACTGGCACCACCGATAGGTAAAAAACTTGATAGACGCAAAACAAGCCCAGGCTTTTTTTGATAAAGCCAGTATTGGCCTGCAAGGACGGCTGATGCAAGGAACGCTAAGGGGGTATTAGTCAGCGGTAAAATTATTCTTGTCGTGAGATTGGATGGGATGTTGTACACTTTTTTCTCCTGTAGTTTTCAATTGTGTATTCGATTGTTAAGGTACTGTTTCCCACTAGAAACTGCTCTATGCCGTATTTATGCTTCTTACGTCCAGAATTTGGACTATAGGGGCAAGTTCAGGCAATAGAGCAGCCAATAGTAATTGGACGGAACAAAAATGCTTTCGTCCGATATCAATAGGATACTATGAGATTATATCAATGGGGTGGTAATATTTCAACCTTTTTAATTTTTTTGCTTGATATAGTTATAAAAAATATGACTATTATGGTGACCGATATGAAGCGTAGAATATTACTATATCACAATATATCATAATATAACTATTAACACACGAAGGCCGGTTATGGCATCTATATCTACCTGTAAAACCGTGAAGCTTATATCAAAGTAAGTAATAAAAAAGGGACTACTTGTTAAGTAGTCCCTAAGAATTGCTAGAATTGGGATAGTCTAGCATGAGTATGCTATAGCGTCAGTTACCTTGCGAGTGCCTGTTGATTTTGGATAAATTCCAGTATATTAAGGTACCTCACCTATTACGATCAAGGTTAACATCATCCGGTAGCAGGAACGCATGCTGCGAGCATTGCTTCACCAGGTTTGCCCATCACGTCAAAACTGCCGTCGGAAATTGGGTTGTATGACCTGTCATGGTAGTTAAAAATCCAGTAGAATTCTCCATTAGGGGTTACATTTTGCCTGACGACCACATTGCACATGGCTTCGATGTAATTTGCCTGATCGTTAAGGTTAATACCGGTACCTGGATTCCACTCCCATGGAACAAGATAGGCATGGTTCTGAGAGCCAATACCCCATTCTTGCAATACAAAGTAAACACCACGGTCGGTAACGTTCATAGCCTTGACTTTTTCAGCTATCTTTGCAAGACCGAATTCTAGTTGCTGTTCCGTAGCATTTGATGGCACGAGATTTTTGAGCTCGAAGTACCAGTCAATACCGATAAGTTGGACGTACGGTTGCTGCATATAATCTTTGAGGGTGTCGTCCCAGTTGATTGAGAGAGCAGTAAGGCCTTTAAACCCGTTTGCCCTCATTTGGTTGATAATCCCTATCCATTGGTCTCCGAAGTATTCAAGATAGGCGTTTTCTGAGCTAATGGAAACTGATTCGGCACCATTTTGGACTGCCAGCATTGTGATGGGTCTCATAACGTTTAGCCAGTAATTCGCAAACCACCTTTGAATATTTGCAGGAGGTTCGTCCATCATGGCGTTACCCTTCCAGTGTTTACTGGCATTAGGCCCATAATACTGGATTGTGCCATTTGGTGCAGTAATCTGCCACTCTTCAGCCATTAGCGGTCGCAGCATGACCGTAAGCCTTCTTTCGTGAGCCATGCTGATGAATTGAGCTATGTGCTGTGGTGACAATCCCCGGTCTTTGAACGACATGCTTCCAGTTTCGTAGTAGGGAAACTGCGGGTTTACGTCGTTGTAATCAAGCGTGTAGTACGCCAAGTTTAAGGCAACAGCGTTGGCATGGACTGCAGTGGCGCGATCCAGAATTTGGGTTGCTTGCGCTGTAAAGTCTTGGTCGGACGGATTAGAATACCAGGCGGTATTAATGCCGACAAAGCGGTAGGGTGCACGTGGTGCTTGATCTACGGGTTGTGCTGGTGTCTGATCGGTACTCGCTATAGTGTTAATGTGCGATTGGTTGCCAATGGCAAGATCTGGTATATCGCGGCTGGCTGCGGCTTTCGCAGGGCTGCTCATATTTGGATCATCGTATCCTACTGCCTTGTTAACCTTAAAGAGTGAACTTATGAATGAACTACTAACTAGAATGACGATAGTAATAAGTTCTTTCTTTCTCATAATAGGAATTATACAATATCGGCGGTTATTATTCAAGCCTATAGAAATACTAATATCTTTGAGGAACTGTTATCCTTACGAGAATTCCCAAGTGGTGTAATTGAAGATATAGAAAGTTATAATTTGCGGTTGTCGCCTAGTTCTAGAAGGTAATCATTAATGCCGCCGTCGTCTTTCATTTCGCGCAAGGCGCTGCCTTCACGGTCTAATTCCAATGCAGCTTCTATTTTGTAAGTCTTGCCGTCTGCGGATGTTTTAAATATATAGCACTGTTTTGGTGCAAGTGGATCTTGGGGCAACCTGGGAAAATATTTTTGAATGTTGAGATAGTGGGGGTCGAACTTAAGCCAGCCAGTGCCGTCAACAGCTTGCGATTGGTCACATGAACTGCTAGAAACTGATTTTGGAAACAGTGCGACATCGGTTGGCAACGATTTTAACTCTAAATTGATCATATAATCTAAGGAGTACAATTGTGCAAGGCGCTGGTTATTGTGCCTGATTATTGCTTCATTGGTTGGCATTAAGGCGTAAAAGACTATCGCGCCAAGTACGATAAGAATGATACATGCGATGAGGTAATCGATTTTCCGGCCGTATTTTGTGAAGGACTGCATCCTACATATATTATATAGTGTTATGGCAGAATATGCAGTTTATACTCTCTCTTTTCAGATTAACCTCAGGTAGTACTTGTGTTTGTAGGGTATACTAAGACACAGCATTCTACGAAAGGTGGTGAACATTTTTGCCGAGAAAAACGCTTTTAAGTGCAATTATTTTAATCATATTAGTGGTCGGTGCAGTGCTTGTAGCAAAAACTGTTTTGAAACCAAACCAGGCTGGCGAAAATAATACAACAGCCATGGGACAAGCAACAGAAAGTGCAATGGCTACGCCACAGGAAATGGCAAGTACTTCTGCCATCAGTCCACAACCAACAACAGCTAGTACATCAAACATTAAGTCATTCACCGTAACCGGAAGCAATTTTGCGTTTAGTCCAAGCACACTGACTGTTTCCAAAGGTGATACGGTGAAAATAACATTTGTCAATTCTGGTGGCATCCATGATTTTGTGATTGACGAATTTAATGCCAAGACCTCTAAGATACAATCAGGCCAAAGCGAAACTATCCAATTTGTGGCCGATAAGGCTGGGAAATTTAGCTATTACTGCTCTGTTGCTAACCACCGTGCTATGGGGATGGAAGGGACACTCACCGTACAATAGTGCGTTATAGCTTGTCACTAGAAATTAGCAAAGTCTTCAAAGTAGGCGGAATGGGAAAGGGTTTGTATAGGGCGTATTAAATTTAGCTTAGTAAGACGCCGCCATCGACGACGATTTGTGCGCCAGTCATGTACGATGACATATCAGAAGCTAAAAAGAGTGCAACTTTGCCGATATCATCTGGTTCACCCATACGGTGCATTGGAATTTTTGCTAAAAACGCTTCAATAAACTTTGCCATGTCAATTGTTGATGCTGATTGGTCCTTTGGATGAGTTCCAGGTGTATCAATACCGCCTGGGGCAATAGCGTTCACCCAGATTTTATGGGGCGCCAATTCCAGTGCACTATTTTTCGTAAATCCCCACATACCATGCTTTGATGAGTCATAGTGGGCTAGTCCGACCATAGAAGGATGTAACGCATCTATTGAGGTAATATTAATGATTTTGCCACCCTTGCCTTGTTTTATCATTTGGGCTGCGGCATATTTAGTGCAAAGAAAAGTTCCTTCTAAGTTTACCTTGATAACCCTTTCAAAATCGGAAGCTTGCATATTCATGACCGGTATGTTTGGGTAAATGCCAGCGTTGTTAACCAGAATATCAAGTGAACCAAAAGTTTTGACCGTTTCCTCAACCATGCCTTGGATGTCTAACTCGCGCCCAATATCAACACTTACGGCATGAGCAGTAAAGCCCTTGTCAGACAGCTGTTTTTGTGCCTCCTTGGCCTTATCTTCCTGCATGTCGGCAATGACAACCTTGGCTCCAGCTTCGGCTAACCGATAGGCAATACCAAATCCAATACCAAGGGCTCCACCAGTAACAACTGCAGTTTTTCCAGAGAGACTAAGTAGATGTGCATTCGGTACCATATCCATACATTTTTAGACTACATAGTTTTAAGAAGAAATGCAAGATTTACCTAAGGTGTTGGGCCAAAAAGGTAAGCGTTTTGTGCCAAGAGTCTACTGCGGCTTCTTTATTGTAGGTGGCAGGATTGGTATCGTTGAAAAAAGCATGGCCAGTATTGGGGTAAACGATGTCTACAAATTGTTTGCCATATTTTGCCATGGCGTCTTTTAGTTGGGGCAATGATGCCATAAGCTTTGTGTCTTGTTCTCCATAAAAGGCAAGCACAGGACACTTCATTGCCTTGATTTTCTCGAGTGGTTCAGGTGGTCGTCCGTAAAATGGTACGGCTGCTTTAAGGCCAACACCAGTGCAGGCTAAAGCGAAGCTATAAGTACCACCGAAGCAAAAGCCAACAATCGCAATTTGTCCGTTTGACCTTGGATGATTATAAAGGTAAGAAAACACGGCTTGTAATTTACCAACCGTTTCTGCCCCAAATTCCGGTGAATGGACAGGCGCTGTTGCCTCGCGCATTTGTTTCTGTGCATCGTCGCGTGTCGCAGGGTTTTGCATCTTTGCAAGCAAATCTTGGCTAATTTTTTCCGTTACACCACTTTTAGACAAAAGGTCTGGCGCCAAAACAATATAGCCCTGTTGCATGAACCGATTGGCGATGTCTTTTATATGGTCGTTCAAGCCCCAGATTTCATGGATTAAGATTATAGCGGCATGCTTTGCCTTATCATCAGGTGCAGCCAAATAAGCGTTTATTTTGCCATTATCGAATTCCACTGAAAAGTTAGATCCCATATCCTCAAAATTATATCACCCAGGAGAAGTAATTATAGATAGGCACCGAAGTTCTGTGCAGCCATAATTTTACTAGTGTACAATAAATTGCATGCAATCGATTGTGCCAATATTTAGTAATTTTAATGGGAGCATACAACCTATTTTGTATGCCATAAGTCACCCGCTGCCATTCGTTTTTTACTTTGTCGGTGGAATATTCAATAGCATTCGGCAAGTACAAGACAATGCCGCATCGGCAGTTTTTGGCTTCCGGGCATATATTTGGTCTGTATCAGGGCAACTACAAGATACGATTGTAGCTACCCTTTCCCAAATCCCCCTATTAAAACCGCTTATTATGGCTGTAATGCAAAAGTAATATTTCCTAAAAATCCTTCTGAATTAGCTGATGTGTATCGTGGCTATTTATATTCAATAACATAAAAATCAGGATCACCGTTTGGGTAGCGGATAACGGATTTTAACAAGGGGGATTGGTTATACGCCTGCGAGATTAATGGTTCATTCGTACTTAGTGCATCAGCTGCAATGATCGCCAGTGTCCCCTTGGGTACTATGCTTGCGAGAAAATAATCACGCCAACTTCGTTCACCTGGGGCCAAGATGTAGATATTGCCGAATCGATTGCCACTGACATTTGGGATAAACTGCTGTGTTTTGAGAGGAAGGCTTTTTTGAAACACTGACGGTTGGACTTTGCTGTAAAAAAGATACGCCATGAGTGCCGAATCATGATGGGCATCTATTATAATTGTATCGTAGTTTGGGCTTTGTGTGATGGCCAGTTTGACTGCCTGATCAAATCCGTAATTGAAATATGGTGCACTTTCTTGTCGGTAGACACTAAAGTAGTAGTTGTAAAAATTTAATACTTCAATCGACCAGATTGCGGCGAACAAAATAATCGCAAGAACTTTTATTTTTCCACGGAGAATGGTAAATAAGTACAAGATACCGCAGCTTGCCACAAATCCGAGCGCCGGTACCATAAAAAATAAACGAGACGCATGCGAACCGCCGTCACGGGTTAAGGCTGAAGGAATTGGTGCTAACAATAGCCAAATAAGTAAAATCCACACTGGTTTGCCTAATTTTTGCCTCTCTACGACAAGGTAAGTAAAGCCAAATAATAATACTAATGACATAATGCGGTACATTTCCCCAAGACCATCTTTGGCGGGGGATTGGCGTAAATTCGGGTCACCATTAATAAACAGGAAATGTATAGAAAATGCTTCAAGATAATTAGTCGTAAACTTGTCGATAATATAGAAAGGCTTGTTAATTAACACCTTGTCAATCAAGCGGGGCTTGAGTCCAATTTCCTTTTTCGCACCCGAACTTAGTTCTGAGAGTTCACGCTGATAATTAATTTGTGTAGCGATTGTTGGGTCGGTAAAGATAGAGGTTTCCAAAAATCGCTGGTTGCCCTTGCCTTCGAGATTTTGTGTTACTGCCGGAAAGACAATGAAAAAAAGTACTAATGTTGCACCTATAAGATACTTTTTTTTGAATTGCATAAGCTGACGCCAATAGAATGCTAGCAATGTTAGTAATACCATAGGGGCAAATAATTTTGCGGTGCTGTAAGTATATGGGAGTAAACCAAAGCAAATTGCAGAAACAAAAATCCATTTTCGATTTTTATCAAGCGCGTTAAAAAAACTATACAATCCAAATACAGCAATCGGAAGTTGGCTTACTACTTCAAACGCCATGCGGCTATATTGGAAGTACCAAGGTGAAACACCAAGTACCAACGCTGGAATCCAAGCCCATTTCTCACTTTTAAATATTTTTGAGGCTAAAAGATAGGTTGTAATAATGCCGATAAGACTAAAGATAACCGCGGGTAACCGAACAGCCGTTGCAGTGAGGCCAAATAGTGCCACGAATGGTACGGTCGCATAGATATAAAGTGGTGTTCGATACTCGGCAAAGGAATGTAGCTGAAGCGGCAAGAAATTACCAAAATAGTCTTTGCCGGTTTTTAGTAAGGAAAATGCTTGGTAACCGACGTCCATTTCATCCCAATAAAGCCCCGAAGGGAGTTTCGAAAGTTGCCACAAACGTAAAATTGCTGCAACAATTAGTATGATAATAAGTATTATTCTCGGCCGTTTATTTTCAAAGATGATTTTGGAAAAACGGTTACTGAGTTTTTTTTGTCGTTGACCTTGGGCCATGATGTACAAAGCATACGGTGAAGTGATGAAGAGGTCAAGCGGCAATTATAGTATAGTGTTCATCCCCATTTAAGCCGGTGTGAGAGCAAAAAAGGCATTATACTGTTGAACAACAGTAAAAAAGCAGTCGGCCGAGAATTGCAAAAATATCATTGTGATCATACAATACAATCACTTATGAAATCACATAGCACCAAAATGATTAATGATACGCCGGTTGAAATCGAAACGTTTGACCCAAAAGGCAAGCGTATTTTAATGATAAGCGCCCATCCTGACGATGCCGATTTCGGCGCCAGCGGCACGCTTGTAAAATGGCTGAAAGAAGGGGCAAAGGCCGCTATTGTCATTTGTACGAACGGTGATAAAGGGTCGAGTGATCCAAAACTGACAAGCAAAGAGTTAGCAAAAGTCAGGCACGACGAGCAACTTGCAGCCAGTAAGTTTTTAGGGTTAGACAATACGTGGTTTTTAGATTATCCCGATGCCCATTTGGAAGTAACCCAAGAGTTAAAAGAAAAACTAGTCCGTATTATTCGTGAGTATAAACCCGATGCTATTATGACTTTTGATCCAACAATGGTGTATTCTGTTGTCCGCGGCACGATCAACCATCCCGACCACCGGGCCGTTGGACAAGCGGCGCTTGATGCCATTTTTCCTATGGCACGTGACTTTTTAACATTTCCAGGTCATGGAAAAGAAGGCTTACAACCGCATAAAGTAATCGACATTTTTCTTTACAACTTTGATAAAGCCAATTTCTTCGTTGATATTAGCCAAACAATTGACACAAAACTAGCCGTATTAGCCACCCACAAAAGCCAAGTCAATTTTCCTGATACCGAAACATGGTTACGTGAATGGAATCACAGAAACGGCAAAAAAATCGGTGTTGAATACGCTGAAGGCTTTGTTCATATCCACCTACACTAAATTGGTAGAGAGGCATGAAAAAAGCCCCGGCTTATGAGCCGGGGCTTGCTATATAGCAAATTAGACTGGTCACAGAACCGGGTCGCGTTTATCGTGTTCGTCCCGGTCAATTGCTTCTTGGCTTTTCCACACTAAAGCAAAAAAATTGTATCTAACACTGAATCCTTTTACTTCCCAACCGTCCAATTCTAATTCATTAAGTCTGCGCGATAACTTAAATTCATCTGAATTTGATACCACCATAAACGGCATAGTTTAACCACTCCTTAATGTGCAGGGCTTGAGGCAGACTACTTTTGTAGTGTCCAGTATTTGAGCTGCAACAATTCATCTTCAGACCCTGCGATATCAGGCCCTTCGCTAACATGGTACCTGAGATGGCAATGCTCCAGGCCCTGAAGTGATGAAATCGGCACGAGGATAATGGATGGAGCGTGGTCGCGGGTTGAGGAGCTAAACTCTTGCAGCATTGCATTAATTGCTGCTGAGCTTTCAGAATCCTCTGAAGAAAGCTCTAATATCCATCTGCCATCTTCATCTTTGGCAAGAATTGCTTCAAGTTTGACCTTTTGTTTAGTCGTCACTACTTTTTCCTTGCATGATTGTATGATCGGCTTATCTATCTTCCAAGATTTTGAGTGCGCCGTCGGCGCCTGGGACATGCCGGACGTAGAACATAAGTGCCGATATAATTCCAGCACCAGACTTGTCCTTCATGGACAATTACCTACCCTCCTAATCTATCAACATGATGCTGAAGGTATGTGGGATACTCGATGTTAACGTACCAATTGCAAGCGCAATTGAATAGGCAAATTATAGAAGTACTAGCCGTAATTAGCAACGATGTTTTCAAGTCAAGTTCCTTCGATATGATATATTAGAATAACGAACAATGGATACTATGAAACTGCCTAAGATTTCCTCTACTGGTAACAACAATGCAGGGTTTGCCCAATTGGTTATTGTATTAGTTCTGTTAGCTGCGGTTAGTAGTTTTGTGGTTGTGCGGCACATTGTCCAAACACAATCAAAAACAACTAACACCCATTCTCTTGATACCTCATATCTTTCAGTACTCGGTAGCTTCAAGGCACTTAAGCAAAAAGCCCAAGATGATGGACAAAAAGGTGCATCAACGTCTGCAGTTGTGGCGCAATTTCCACAGATATTGCTATTTGTTAAGGAAAACCAAAACGATAATGCTTTGAAGCTGATTGCAAGCTTGTCGGCGCAACTTGATGCAAACCTGGCTGCAAAATTGGAAGCAGATCGTATTGCTTCCGAAGCTGCTAAGAAGAAAGCCCAACAAGATGCTGCGCGACAAGCTGCCGTTGCAGTCCAGCAAACTCCTGTGGCAACGCCAGCTCCAGCCCCAGCGCCTAGTAATCCACCGCCAACCCAAACAGCGGGGAATGGCTATTCACACATTACCGTCTCGAATGATCATGGTAGTTTTGCCGTTGACGTTATTAAAGTTGATTTAGGTTCTGGTGACAGAATTATTACGGATAGTGGCAACACTACAGACTGTGCTGATGGTTGTATCGCCTTACCATTTACCGAATATCTTAACCGCAATAACGCTTATGCCGGCATGAACGGGACCTATTTTTGTCCGCCAGATTACTCATTTTGTGATGGCAAAACTAATTCATTTAATTGGTTTGTCTTTAATTATCCGGCCAAGACATTTTTGAATGCCGATAAAAGGGATTACTCAAATGCTGGCAGTTTATTCGTTTTTCGGCCGGGGTCGGTTACGTTTTACCGAAATCCGCAATCGTTTGGGCTAGATACTTCTATCACTGGTGCAATTGCTTCATTCCCGACAATGCTGGCTGACGGCGCTTGGGTATTAGATGACAGTTTAATGGATGATAAACAGCGTACCACCAAGGGTAACCGAGGTGGTTTAGGTAATAGCGGCAACACTGTCTATTTAGTTATTGCCCATAATGCGACAGTGCCAGACTTGGCCTCGGTGATGCAAACCATGGGTATTACAAACGCGGTTAATTTGGATGGCGGTGGTTCCTCAACAATGTACGATGGTGGTTTTAAGGATGGCCCCGGCCGCCAACTACCTAATGTAATCCTCGTAGCCCACTAGAAAAATCTTACTGTGTATGTTACTATTCATCGCGCAACCTTAAAATCTAGCCTTAAATTGCTTATGGAGGATAGGTAGTTGCTCGTCACTAATGCCTCAGTGAAGGATGACCTAAAATTTGAGCATGAATTACTGACACAATTTTTATCCGTCACCGATGACCTATACAGCAAAGTTAATGCACAACTCCGAATGCTTAATAGTCCACTAAAACTACGGCATCGAAATTTTGCTGTGATTAGTAGGCGATTAAATGAACTAGATCACGATTTAGCCGATTAATTGCTAGCCCCAGGAAAACAACCTGGGGCTTTTTCTTAAGCAAAACCTCTTACTCGCAGTAAGCCATTGACTAGAGATATAATAGGAGAAATGGCTGGTACTTCCAAAATAAATCGAATTATTGAACTTGATATGTTACGCGGTATTGCGATTATTGCGGTCATTGGCACACATATCACAACGCTGGTCTTACAAGTTTATACTGAACAGCGGCATATAATTGACTTCGGTACACAACTAAGCCACTTCTTTAACCAGTTCTTCAGATTTTCGGTTCCGCTTTTTCTATTATTATCCGGCCTTACGCTAACCTTGTCTCAAGAACGTCGTGGCTTAAACCTCTTTCGGTTTTACGAAAAGCGTTTTGTTAAAATTTTAGCGCCTTACGTTCTGTGGACAGTATTTTTTACCTACTACTTGAGTACTTCTGTCGCGACAATTTCATTGCAGACCATTTACCACAACATCCTCTACGGTGATGCAGATTATCATCTCTATTTTATGGTTGTTATTCTACAGTGCTATTTGGTATTTCCGTTGTTTTATTCGCTGCTTAAAAAATGTTCGACAACTTGGCGCCAAGCTATTGTAATTTTACTCATTTTATTACAAGGGTTACTCTACTTCTTTTTTGAACTATACAAAGTTCGTAATTACCAAATTGATGAATACCATGCTTTCCGCTTTGCGGGATTTTGGTTTATCTATTTCCTATTAGGTATTGCTTGTGGATTGTCGTACGAAACAATCTCTGCGTTTATAAAAAGGATGTGGTTGCCACTTATCCTCTGCTTTGGCTTGGTAACCTTTGGAATAGTATATTGGGAGGCCAATGATTACTTTAAGATTTCCCATTATGCTATTTTGAACTACTTCCGTCCTTCGGTTTTAGTTTATGCATTGGCGAGTTTTTTGGTACTATATCGATTAACAGGTATACTCGTCCAAACGGCAGGTTTTGGATTAGTGAAAAGTTTCCTCCTAAAAATAGGCGGTTATTCTTTTGGTATTTACTTTATTCATACTTTAGTGATACGGAAAGTAATGGCGACCGGGTTGATACAACCATTACCAAGCAGTGCTGCGTTTGTGGCATTGTTTATTGGGACGACCGGTATTAGCTTTGCACTCCTCTTCTTTTACCACAAGCTTCTTCGCAGTGTTTCGGATAGTTATGTATTGATAAGAAGAAGAATAAGGCAGCCGAAGGTATTTTCACCTGGAAAACCGCCGGTTATATAAGGAAATTGCTATGGTACGAAACCTTGTGCAAAAATATCCAATCGCTATTCCGACACTATTTTTTATTACTTCTGTAGTGCTGCAGAATTATAATTTGGGCCGGTTTTTAGATGTCATTTCAGATGAAGGTGTTTATTTGTATGCCGCTAAATTACTTTCAGCAGGCTTTATTCCATATAAAGACTTCTTTTTGGCCCACCCACCTTTTTTGATTGCGATTATTGCCGGATTTTTTAAGGTCACCAACACGAATATTAATATGTTCCACTTTGTTTATTCCATTTGGATATTTACGACGTTGTTCCCACTTTATTTCTTGGCCGAGAAAATAAGTAGAAGCAGACTTATTGCTTCAGTGTCGATGCTTCTGTTGATTACCTACCAAGGGCTCGTTTTACTTAACGCTAGAGAATTTTCGCTACGGGCTGCAGCATTACCCTTTTTAGCATTCGCATTCTATTTTATTTTTGTATACACAAAGTATTGGCTCGCTGGTATTATGCTTGCCCTGTTTGCTGCCACAACAGTTTCAAATCTTATTTTAGCTATCGTGTTTATTTTGGCTCTTATCGGTATTGATTTTATTAATGGTGAGCGGAACATTATAAATCTAGTTCGAAAGTACCTTTGGCTTACAATCTCATTTACTGCCATAACTGGTAGTTATTATCTTGTGGTATTAGTGTTGCCACAGGCATATGCCAACGTTGTAACATTCCAAACTCACCGAGGATACACACCTTTTTCAGATAGGTTGCATGTTTTAGCAAAGGACATCGGTTTAAACATTCCCTATTATCTTTTCGGTATTGCTGGTAGTTTTCTATTGCCAAAGCAGTATAAAAGCATTGGTGTTTGGACGATAGCAGCCCTTCTTATCACCGTCTTTGTGTTCGGTAGTTTCTATGACCATTACTTAGTCATATTGGCTTGCGGCGTTGCAGTCAGTGCAGTTGGATCAGTGGCCTACCTACAGCGCAGCCGTTACAAATATATTTATCTTGCCCTTTTAACTGCTGCGATCATTATCGTTGCGTTGCCAAACATGTACTACCAGTTAATTGTTCGGACAACACCCGAAGTCTACTCGACAGTTTCAATAATAGCGAAACAACCTGAACCGCTTTTTAGTGTAGAACCAATGTATGGTTTGTTGGCCAATAAGCGTTTGGTATTTTCTTATTATGTTGCCGACATGCGGGCATTCGGTACTTTAAACAAGAAAATGGGGGACCCCACTTATCGTTCGCTTTTTGATAAAAGCCACACTATTTTAATCGGACCCTTTCCAACACAAGCAATTGACCAGGCAGCAAAGCAATACGTTTCATCACATTTCCAGCTTATTTATCAAGACGATTATCACACCGTCTATCAAAATAATAAGTGATTTTCTATTTGTTATTTTTCCTTCTTGCATAATGAATTAGGTTTGTATAAGATGCCGTAAAGAAGGGATTTTCGTTGTGCGAATAAAAAATGCCATATTTATCCAATTTGCTTTTGTGCCTTTAACGCTGGTTTCAAGCATTTTCCCTCCTTCCCATAATCAATTACCTACTGTTCCTCAAAAACCTCAAGCTTCTTTGCCTGCTGATATTTTGTTACCCGGTATTGAAGCAGAACTTTCTTCACCCTCAGCTTCACCGCGTATCACCCAGCAAACTGTGTTGCCACATTTCCGAATCCCGGTTTTGATGTATCACTATATTCGGTATATGAAAGACCAAAATGACAAAGTAGGCTTTTCACTTTCAGTGAGGCCCGACAATTTTGAAAAGCAAGCCCAATATCTCACCTCGCATGGGTTTTCAACTGTAACACCGAAGCAGGTCTATGATAATTTAGTCTTTGGCAAGCCACTGCCACCCAAGCCCATTATGCTCACATTTGATGACGGGTATGCTGATTTTTATTTTGAAGCCCTACGGATTGTCGATAAATACAATTTAAAAGCGACATTATTCATCCCTTCAGAAAAAATAGGTTCTCCGAATTATTTAACCTGGGACGAATTACGAAAGTTAACGACTGACCCAAACATCGATATTGCAGGCCACACCATGACACATATCAATTTGGCTCAAATTCCGTTGAACCAAGCTGCTGCGGAAATTGTTGGCAGCAAGCTGGCACTACAACAAAAACTTGGTATTTCGATACAATTTTTTGCATATCCTTATGGTGCGTTTAATAGCCAGGTGATTGATGTTGTGAGAAAGGCAGGGTTTAAATTAGCGTTTTCGACAATTTCGGGCGACACACAAACGCTGGCTGACCAGTATACTTTACACCGGCTATCGGTTACTGGAGAAGAAGATATGGACGCATTTGCAAAATTGGTTGGCCAGTAATTGGTACCATGTGGGTTTGGAACAAAGCGCATTTCATATGGCATAATTGTTTTAGAGTATGAGAGTTATTTCCCTTGCACCGTCAAATACTGAAATTTTGTGCGCGTTGGGTTTAGCACATGATATTATCGCAACCACGATCTACTGCGATTATCCAAAGTCAATGGTGAAGAAACCGAAAGTTGGCAGTTGGATTGCTATTAAGCAAGATTATGTTGCCAGTCTTAAGCCGGACTTGATTGTTACTGCAACCGTCGTTCAAGAAAAAATCGCTGAAAGGTTACAGCAGTCCAAACTTCCTGTGTTGCACCTTGATCCAAGGACAATAGATGGGATATATCGAAGTATTTTAGCAATTGGCCAGGCAACGGGTACTGAGGCAAAAGCTACACAGCTTATTGCCAGTATGAAGGATGAGCTTGAGAATCACAAAAATAAACTTCCAAAAAGACAACGGGTATACATTGAAGAATGGCATAGACCGCCATTTGCTTCTGGAAACTGGGTTCCCGAGTTAGTCTTTTATGCTGGTGGACAATATGGTTTAGTTTCACCAGGCATCCTTAGCAGAACAGTGACAACGAAAGAAGTACAGCAGTATGATCCGCAAGTCATTTTTCTCTCAATTTGTGGTTTTCATGATAAATTACCTACCGATATTGTCAGGCGGCGGAAAGGTTGGGAAAACCTATCTGCAGTTAAGCATAATCAGGTATACGTACTTGATGATACGGTTTTAAATCGTCCAGGCCCAAGAATTGTGAACGCCGTTTCCACCCTTCGGCAATACTTGTAGTAACCGTTTCGGTAATGCAGTAGACTATATATAATGCAAAAACCGCTGATTGGCTTAATGTTCCTTGTCGTTATTGGTCTAAGTGTTATTATTGCGTTTGTCTATTTTGGAAAATCGCGGTTTTTCACCCCAAAGCTGCAAGCGACCAAACAGAACATCCTTATTATCGATAACACTGTTATACCCTTAGAGGTTGAACGCACACCCCAGCAAGAAGCTTTAGGGCTGTCGAACCGAGCAAGTTTGGCTCGTGATAGTGGAATGTTATTCGTTCTGCCGAACCGACAAATACCGACATTTTGGATGAAAGATATGCATTTCCCCCTTGATTTTATTTGGATAGACCATGATAAAGTAATTGATATAACTGAAAACGTACCACCACCAAATGGTCCAAGTGATCCGCTCCCTTTTTATTCACCAAAACTTCCCGTCACATATGTACTTGAAGTCAATGCGGGATTTGCTAAAGCACATAACATTAGTATTGGAAATAAAGTCGACATGAGAATAGAGTAAAACGCAAAAAGTAAAAGATACAAAACAAAGAGAAAATCTTTTATCTTATGGGTATTCCTTATCGGATCATCACTATTTCTGGGCTTGGCTGTAGCGGCACAACAACATTAACCCGCTTACTGTCAAAAGCAATTGGGTGGCCGCATAGTCATCCCGCTAGTGAGCAAATGCGGACATTTTTACACGCGCACCAGTTACCGCTTTCGGCTATGGACCAATTACCTGATGAGCAAGAAGTCAGTATTGATAATTACCTAAAATCAATAATCCAAAATAGTAACCATCAAATTGTTAATGGCAGGTTAAGCGGTTGGCATGCTCAAGGCATTGGGGATGTCTTTAAGGTTTTTGTTACGGCAAGTGACGAAAAAAGGGTAGAACGATTTGCGGCTAGGGAAAATTACTCTATTGCCCAAGCCGGCCAAGAATTGAAAGCCAGGGATGCTAATGAATTCGAGAAGTACAAGCGGCTATATGGTGCTGATGCCACAGATCCGAAGTTATACGACCTTATTATCGATACCACAAATACAACGCCGCAAGAATGCCTTGATCTGCTATTGAATAAAATAGGCGCCATACAAGAAAATAAAGGCTAGCGTTTACGTCTTTTTTTGCTCCCGTTTGTTTGATAGACTAAAGTCTAAGCTCTATGCATAAAGTAATTTTCCTTTTGTTATTATTTACTGCTATAAGCGGCATTGGCTTCGCCACTGCTAAGTTACTTGATCCAACACCGGCACCGTTGACAATGCGGAACATTTGGGCGAAAGTGGCCTATAAAGTGCTACAAAGGCAAAGTGAAAATAGCCAACAATGGTATGTAAACGATATTTTACGTCAGGTTAGCACTGGCAAGGTTACTACCCAGCTATCACAAGCAATTTATAACGACGAGCCAATTACGGTTCCAAAAATTTCCCGCGTATTGTCAGATTCAGCTGCAGTGCTACCAGCCGATGTTGGGAATGGTACAAAATGGATTGAAGTTAATCTTGGCAACCAAACACTATATGCCCATGAAGGTGACAATGTGATCTATACTATGCGAATTTCTTCAGGTTTACCTTGGACGCCAACGCCAACTGGAACATTTAATATTTGGATTAAACTAAGGTCGACCCGAATGAAAGGCGGTTCTAAAGAAACGGGTGACTATTACGATTTACCCAACGTGCCGTATACAATGTACTTTGACGGTGGTTATGGCATTCACGGTGCCTATTGGCATAATAATTTCGGCCATCCAATGAGCCACGGTTGCGTTAACCTTTCACCCAAAGACGCCGAAGTTTTGTTCAATTGGGCAGACCCGACTTTGCCAGATGGGCAAAGCGCTATCCGGTCAACTGATGATAATCCTGGCACCCAAGTTGTTGTCCACAGCTAAATTTTCTTATCATCTGCTATAATTTTCCTCGTTACTTGCAGTATACTCGTGAGCACACTCGTTACTTGCAGTATAATAAATTAACACGAGAATTCTGATTTTTGATGAAAAAATTACTTTCCCTCTTTATTGCTAGCATGCTTTTTTTGTTTGCCGCAAGGTTTTTTTCTGGGCCGGTTAGCGCACATACTGGTTCAGGTCCACCATTCTTACTCGTGAATGGTCAGTACGCCCAAACAAACCCATTCTATATGGGAGTGCCAGATTTTAAACTACTAATTTCACAAGATGTCTCACCAGCAAAGTATTTAGTGAACCAACCCATACAGTTTTCGATAGATGGGCCAAAGCTACAAGTGCCGCAGGATGTTTTAAGCCATTCTACTTTTCGGTGGAGCTTCGAAAATGGCAGTACTGATTACAAGTTTGGTCTAACGCAGCCATATACTTATAGCAAGGTTGGTTCCCACCTACTATCAGTATGGGTGAAAGGGCCGCAAGAAACGGAATATACCTTAATCGATACGGTCAAGGTTGATGTGGTGCCTAACATGCACTATCAATTGCCGCAAACAAAAATTACGGTTTCGGGTAATAAATTACAATTGCACCAACCATTGTCGTTTTACAATAACACTACCACCGATAAATCGGCCAAGGTCCAATCATATTTATGGTATTTAGACAATAATAGCTACACTACGCAGGCTAACCCTGTCTATACCTATAACCAGGGCGATTTTTTAAACTACGTCTTTTTACAGGTGACCGACAGTAATGGTTTTTTGGTTGACGCGGCAATTACCGTCGATGGGACTGGACAAGATTTGGCATTCGCTAATTTAGATCCAAACGACCAAACCGCGGTTGTTGTATCGAAAGATACTAAAGCTAAATCGGCCTTTGCATTTAGTCCAATCTACCTCGAAATCGGTGCTATCATTATAATAATGGCCGCAATGACAATCGGATTATTCCGCAAAGCAAAGTCGAAGAAGTGATAGGGGAATTACAAGACATTAAGGTATGAACCTTTTCTTAATCAAATATATTCGGCATATGGTATTGACCGCTAGTTTCATTACGGCGGTTGTCGTTTATATCATCTTATCGTTGACTTTTGCTGACACAAGCTTGCGTATAATTAGGTTAGTTGAAATATATGCCTTTTGTGCCGTCATTATGCTGTATTTAGCAATGTTGGCAAGTCCTCTCTATGCCGTTTTCCCAAATTTTCCATTTCGTCCGTATTACATTAAAGCGAGGCGCGCGATCGGTAATTCGGCATTCTTCTTTGGACTTACTCACGGTACGTTGGCGTTTTTTATGCTGTTGGGCGGATTTTCGGGTTTAGGGTTCCTGGCGCCGCAGTATCTGCTCGCTATTATTTTGAGTTTTACTGCCCTACTTATTTTGACATTAATGGCCGCCACATCGTTTGACTATATGGTGCAAAAACTTGGCACAAAGTGGAAAAAATTACATCGTTTTGTTTATATTGCCGGCTTATTAGTCATCATCCACACATTCCTTATTGGTACGCATTTTCAGGATTTGTCAGGTTGGATACCGCAGCTCTTTATTGGAGCACTTGTGTTCTTGTTGTTACTTGAGTCCATTAGGTTTGACCGTTTCATTAGTAATAAATTTCTAGGCCTACCCCGATATGGCATCGTATTTGTGCTTTGCGTAGTTGCCATGGCCGCTGCTATTTCCTATTTGTACTTTCCACAAGGGTCAGGGACACCAACTTTGGGTATTCATGCTGCCCATATCCAGCTAGCCAAGCAAGCCCAAAACACAACAGCCAACCAGCCATCGACCAATATCCCCGGACTAAATTGCGATAGGACAAAACGGTACACGGTAAGCTTTAACAATCCTCCAAACGTTCAGCCGAACCAAGATGTAACCCTTACTTTTACGGTGTACGATGCTTCAAGCGGTAATCCGGTCACCTTCTTCACCCCAATTTATGAGAAAGTTATGCACCTTGTTATCGTTAACAATGATCTTACTTACTTTACCCATATTCACCCCACCCAAAATGGCGCAACGTTTAGTATCACTACAAAATTTCCAACCGATGGTGTTTACCATCTATACATAGATTTTCAACCCCTGGGGGCCATAGAACAGCAGATTGGTTTTACACTTCCAGTTGGTAATACGGCAAATGTCCAACCTCCATCAATGCCAGCGGATACTAGTCTCACGAAGAATTTTGGCAATTATCAAGTGACCTTATCAAAACCAAATCCATTGAAAGCTGCCAATATTTCGATCGGAGAGCAAACTTTAACCTTTACCATAAAAGATGCCAAAACCGGTCAGCCAATTACAACATTAAAGCCCTATTTGGCAGCATATGGTCACTTATCGATGATTAACCAACAAACGTTCGATTTTATTCATGTCCACCCATCTAATTTAACCCCACCGGCACCAAATGCTAATGGTGGCCCAAATGTTACATTTTTACCACTTGGACTGTACGGACCAATTAAACCTGGCGTTTATACAATCTTTGCTGAATTTAATCCCGACGGAAACTTATTCACAGCAACTTTTACGGTAGAAGTACAATAGGAAAATCAAATATTAAGAATTGAAATGCAAAATCGTATAGTAGAATGTAACATTTTTCATTTTTTGAGCTATCCACCATCCGACAGCTGGCTGGAGGAGGGTTGCTTCATGAGTACATGACACTCGTACAATATTGATTTTTGATTTAACTACTATATGCTGAAAAAGATATCTGCTAGTATTCTTCTATTTATAGTTTCTGGAATTATATTTGTCCCGATTGTTTCAGCTCATATCTTAAGGTCCGATGGTTCTATCGGTGCAGTATTACATATCGATCCAGAAGACGATCCGATTGCTGGCCAACAATCTGGATTTTTCTTTGAGTTTAAGGATAAGCAAAATAAATTTACTCCCACCAATTGCGATTGTACATTTTCCATTAATGAACAGAGCAAGGAAATTTATAGCCAGCCGTTGTTTGCGGGCAATGCTAATCCAAATTTAGAAAATGCATCGATATTTTATACGTTCCCCAAAAAAGACGTCTATGAAGTGGCGGTAGTTGGTAAGCCAATCCAAGCCAACGCTTTCCAGCCATTTACTCTACGATACGACCTGCGGGTAGATCGGGAAGTACAAAATGGCTATACGTCCAATAACATCTTTTTCAGTGATCTAGAGCAGCTTAATAATAACTTAGGTGGTCATCTACCACATTATGTTGGTCTTGCGATTATTGTTATTGCGTTCCTTATATTTTTATATATTGATAGACGTAATCGTCCAAAAAATATATAACTATTAAAAACAAATATAAGTTAGGCAATTTTAAAAGGAGTAATTATGCATCGGAAAATTATTACTGTTTCTGTCGTTACAATGGCGTTTCTGCTGTTGAGCGTTTCGGTTGCATCGGCACATATGGTTGTTAAACCTTCTACTGTTGGTATTGGCAGCGTCCAAAACTTTAGTTTGGGTGTACCAACTGAAAAGGGAGGCTCGACGGTTGCTGTTCGTTTGCTAGTTCCGGATGGCCTAGATGACGTAACACCAAATGTCAAACCCGGCTGGAGGATTGAAGTCAAGAAAAATGGTACAGGCGATAACTTACCAGTTACCGAAATTGATTGGAGTGGTGGCAGCATCCCATCAGGTCAGCGAGATGAGTTTTTATTTTCGGCCCAAGTCCCGGCGAACACGACAATATTGCAGTGGAAAGCCTACCAAATATACAACGATGGTAGTACGGTTGCTTGGGACCAACCTCCAGTAAACAATGCTGCGTCACCCGCTGATGATAGCACGATGAAAAACGGATCTTATTCTACTACGCAGGTTGTTAATGACCTGACTAGCAATGCAACCGGATCGGTTATGGCAAATGCTTCATCGGATAAAACAGTTAGTTATGTTGCTTGGGCAGCTCTTGCTATTGCCCTAGTATCATTGGTGTTGGCGGTAAAGCCAATGATGAAGCCAAAAGACACCAACATCTAAAGAGTTTGAAATTGCTATAGAAATGAAAAATGGCTTGTACCTTTTGGGGTGCAAGCCATTTTCAATATAAGACCTGGTAGTAAAACCACCAGGTCTCAAAAAAGGAGGTGAGAGTGTCCCTTGCGGGACAAAAGTATACTACCATATTAGTCGACAAATGTCAAACCTATAAGTAATAAATAATGATGTTCACTTTGCTCTGTTTTAGATACGTTTTGAGATTAGCCGAAGCCAGCATATATGCAATAAGTTAGAATTACTTATAAACCTATAGCAGAATATTAATGTCACCACTAATATACCAAAAGTTATCACTTTAAATTTACTATTGCCAATCTGCAAAGTAATTATTCAAGTTGATATAGTTTAAAACTAGAGTGTATTTAATTGATAGAATTGACAGGGCATTTATGGTCCATGGTATTGTACACCCAGTACGGTTGCTCGGCTTAAGTAAGGTATCAATACTGAGCAAAATGCAATGATTTCCTTCCGATAATCCATTAGCAGGCTTACGGCCGTACAAATGTTTCGGAAAGCGCTTTTTCACTGAAAAATGCGCTCCTGCCCTTTTTCGAAACATGTCATTATTTACTGTTCCAACTAATGCAAAACAACACTTGCCCATTTATTAATCAATCTATTATTTTTACTACCGGTAACGAATACTCTCATGCAGAGGGATGTGTTACCGGTTTTTATTGATCAAAAGTAAAGTCAAAAATTTCAATTGAAGGGAGGTGAGGGAATATAAATACAAAAATTGCATTAAGCGGCCTCTCCGTCGTTGCCTCACTAGCCCTCATGGGTGGTGCAACGTTTGCATTTTTTACTAGCACTGCAACCAGCACTGCAAATGCTTTTTCATCAGGAACCCTAATATTACAGGTTAATGATAATAATGAAACAGCAGCAGCATCTGTTACTGCCTCATTTAATACGGGTAATACTGGATTAAAACCGGGGGATACTACGTCTGGCTTCATCTCACTTGATAATACTGGATCAATTAATATAGATCATATTACTTTGGCAGTATCTCAGACGGCTAATAGCACCCCGAGTTTAGCAGACGTATTAAATGTTACGGCAGCAGGATTATCAACAAGTTCATCGTGTACTAGCCCAACAGATTTACTCGCAGGTTGGCAGGCACAATCAGGTTTAAGTGGACCCACAACGTTAACTAAATTAATAACCAAGGGTGAGTTTAACGCTGTACCAGGAGGTTTAACAGCAGGAGCAACGAAGTATCTTTGTATGACTTTCACGATGGATAGTAATGCAACAAATACTTACCAAGGTGCTACAACGACGGATACATTTAGCTTTATTGGGAAGCAAGATGCGTCGCAATTACCTTAGAAACGAAGAAGCTGGTAGTGGGGTAAAAATTGCTCCACTACCAGCCGAGAGTACATAAATAATTATAGTACACGAAAGCTATGAGGAAAATAAAAACTTTAGCAAGAGTTGGGTTTAAGACAATACTTTTTGTGTTGATGCCGGTGGTGGTGTTCACATTAGTTACATCTAAAACAGCATTTATCGGCGGTATTAAGTCATTTATTGTTATGACGGGATCAATGCAACCAACGGTGCCGGTTGGTAGTATTGCTTTTGTCCAAAAGCAGCGAGTATATGATATTGGCGATGTTGTAACCTATCAACACGGTGATGTTTCTATAACGCACCGAGTGGTTCAGAAATTCTATAAAGATGACGGTGTTTATTACCAAACAAAAGGGGATGCAAACAATGTCGCTGACAGCGAGTTAGTGAAGCAGTCCGACATTATCGGCAAGGGCATATTCCAAATCCAATATGCCGGTAAAATTATTGTCTTTATGAAAACGCTACAAGGATTTTTAAGCTTAGTTATTTTCCCCACCCTTTTATTTGTTGGATTCGAGCTATGGGGTATAAAAAATGAGATCGTCAAGGAAACTGAAAAAAGAGTATTGAAAAAAATGGAGGGCAATGGACAAACGATACTTGGCCTTAGCAATACTTAGTATTCCAGCCGCTTCGATTATTGGCTTTGTGGCAACACATTCTTTTTACAGCGGTGCTGCCAATTCAACGAGCAATGTCTTCGCTGCTGCCTCTCTTTTCCCAACACCGACACCACCTCCACTAGCCTCGACGTTAGTAATAAATGAAATACTACCTGCTTCTAGCTGTGTTGATGGAAATAAAACAGTTAATTGGATCGAACTTTGGAACGGGACAAGTGGCACAGTTAACTTGCAAGGTTTCAAGATTAGTGATGGCACAAATATAACGGATTTAGTAAATTCAAGTACAACTATAGCTTCTCACCAGTTTGCACTCATCGCAAAAGATGGAAGTATATTCAATCATGGTACAAGTAAAGGCAACAAATGTTATGCAGATAATAACGCGGTCACTGCTAATCTTGGTAATAGCTCGCCAGTGGTTTTTACAACTGGCGTGTTAAGGCTACTCCAATCTGATGGAACTACAGTAATCGATAGGGTTCAATTTAACGGAACATTCGACGGTCAAAACCTTAGCGCACCAACTGATCAATCTATCGAAAGAAAAATTACGGGTCAAGATTCAGCTATCGGCGACACATTTAATGGTCAAGACTTTGTTATACGGACGACACCAACACCGGGTCTATAAAAATTATGAAAAAACGAATTATTCGATTAACTGCGCTTGTTATGATCATTGCAATAGTTTTTGCGACACATCAGAGTGAGTTTTTGGCGCTGTTTAATCCGAAAACGGTTCGGGCATTTGGTGATTTGACGGTTGACTTTCATGTGCCAACAAATGCCCCGATTTTTACTATTACAAATATGGCACCGGGGCAAATGGAAACGAGAAATGTTGATGTCAATAATACTGGCAGTGTTGACCGCATGGTTTCGGTCAAAGGGGTTAAAACTTCTGAAACTGGCAATTTATCAAATGTTCTTTCAATCGTTATTAGCGAAGGCAGTACTGATTTATATGGTGGGACAGCGCTTGGGGGCCCAAAGCACTTATCAGACTTTTTTGCCGATAGCAGTAGTGCCAATGGCATAATGTTAAGTACTTTGCAAGCAGGACACCATACTACTTATATCTTTAAAGTAACGTTTGATTCGTCGGCGGGTAATGCCTATCAAAATAAACAAGTAATTTTTGACTTAACGTTCGGTGAGGTAACTGGTAATAATGTTGTCATTAATGAAGTCTTTTATAATGTTGACGCAGTGCATGGCTTAGATTCTCCTGGCGATCGTGGGGTAACTGTCGGCGGTATCAGCACAAGCATTATCGGTAATGGTGCGGGATCGGTTAATAAGATATTTATTGATATTGACAACAATTGCTCGATCAACCAAGTGAACAATTCATCAACTACAACAACGATTAACCAGAATGCTAATACCGGTAATAATTCAGCCAATGGCAATACTGGAGGAACTACAATTATTCAAACGGGATCGATTACGCAATCGGTTAGCGTTACTAACAAAGGGAATGTTAACAGCGCCCAGTGTTCACAAGGCAAAAAGTTAGGCCAAAACGACGAATGGGTAGAGTTATTCAACCCCACGGACCATGATATTAGCCTGAAGAATTATAGCTTTGTTGATAATTCAGGCATTGTGACCAAAATAAATGGTAACTTCACTATTAAGTCGCTGAAATTTGCCTTAGTTTCTAAAGACAATAGTACCTGGACTCATTGGTCAGTTCCTGCAGGCACGCTGAAGATTCCTTTGGGTCATCAAATCGGTGATGGATTAAATAATAGTGGTGACCATTTAACCCTTAATGATGCCGCCAATCACAATATTGATGCACTTTCATGGGGCAATGATACTACTATATTTACCTTAAGCGGCGTTTTAGCCGGCCATTCGCTTTCGCGCAACGTGCCCGGCTTAGATACCGATTCGGCTACCGACTGGCACGATCAAAATCCACCAACTCCAGGCAGTTAATCTGCTATCATTATAGTGATGGATCACACGCACCGACGACTTATTTTTCTATTTGCATTTCTCCTGTTTGGTATTTTATTAGCAGTCGTGTTGTCATGGACTTTTGTTTCATCAGTTAATTTGTCTGCTAAGAAAACTCCCATTTTACAAGCCTCAGTATTACCAAAGCCAACGCAGCAAACATCATTACCAGCACAACCCCGTGGTACTTTAACTGGTAACGTTACCATTGGCCCGAATTGCCCAGTAGAGCGTATCGGGCATCCTTGTACACCTTCGCCACAAGCATACACTCGTTACGTTCTTCTCCTTTACACACAGGATAAAAGTACCGTCGTAAAGACCATAGTGCCAGACCAAAGAGGAGAGTTTACTGTTGGGATTGACCCTGGAACATATATTTTAGATAGTGCAAACCAGGGAATTGGTTTTCATAGCAAAAATTTACCTCAAACGATTGTTATTATGCCAAACCAAATTGAAAGTGTAAGCATTGCCTTTGATACAGGTATCCGATAGCTGTGTGACAGAATTACTTGACTTGTTTTTCATCCAATTTCCCTAAGTACTCAGATATTGATATAGAAACTTGATAGAATGATATTAATTGTTCCAGTTGACAGTTTTGCTTGCTGTGCTATTATGGGTTTTGTTAGGGTTTTTGCATAAATATCTGCCAACTGCCTCTACTTTCTTTACAAAATCCTTAAGCTTTATAATTTTCTGCCCCATATTGATATTCTGCCCGGTCTTACTGCCCACAATGCATTCGAAAGGAGGTGGAAGTATGAGTAAACGGTTAGTGTTAAGTTATGGACTAATCGGCGCTGTGTTGCTCTTATTTAGCACTGCTACCTATGCGTATTTTAACGAAACCAGTACTAGTAGCGGTAATATACTTGGTGCTAATACGCTAACAATGTCACTTTCAAACGATAATATTGCCTACGCAGACAATGTTACCGGAACGATTGGCAGTAATGGACTAAATCCTGGTGATTTATTCAATGGAGATTTGTTCATTAAAAATAATGGTAATTCAAGTGCTAACCATCTCGATTTGAGCTTTAAGAATGCTGTTGTTAACGCATCGTCGGGTCCAGGAACTGGTACATCGCCAACCTTTTCTTCTGTATTAGAAGTTCAACAATTAATGTGGGATGCAGATGGCGATGGTGTAGCCGAAACGAATATGTTGCCAGCTACCTGCGATACAGCATCAACCTCAAACCATAATGGCATCTGCGACTTGCAAGATTTAGAAAATCTTGGTGTTTCCGGGGCTGCCGATGTACCGAATTTACTGTTTGAGGGTACGCAAAATGCTGGTCATAAACTCCATGTTGCAGGCAGGTTAAGTTCACTTGCGACAAATGTTCATCAAGGTGATAGCGATACGTTGTCATTGACTATATTCATGGACCAAGGGCCGCATTCATAAGGAGTGTTATTCTGCGCCTAGCGAAGAATCTAGGCAAAGCTGTAGACCAATATCGGAAAACGCTTGCACTAGATCCTTCGCTAATCCTCCTTCTCCCGCTTACTGCAGGATACGGAAGGACAGACTACTCAGGATGACAAAAGTTACTTAGAATTACTAAGAAAAAATATATGAAAAAGATATTAGGTATTACCTTTGCATTACTAAAAACTGGACTGATGATTATTGTACTGGTTATGCTACCATTAATTGTCTTTACTTTCGTGACAGCAAAAACTTCGTTGTTTGCTACTGTTAGATCGTATGTTGTTGTTTCAGGCAGTATGGAACCCACAATACCGGTTGGCAGTATTGCTTTTATGATGCCATTTACCGACTATGACATAGGTGATGTCATTTCCTTTAAGCGTGGTAATGAAGTCATAACTCATCGTATTGTCCAAAAAATGGTCAAGCCAACAGGTACAGAGTACCAAACAAAAGGTGATGCAAATAAGCAGCCCGACGAACAGCTGGTAAATGAAGAACAGATTATCGGCAAGGGTGTGTTCCAGGTATTATATGCCGGTAGAATATTTTTCTTTCTTAAGTCACCATTAGGGTTTATTACTTGCATTTTTCTTCCGACCTTTAGTTATATAGCGTTGGAAGTACATACAATTCAGCAGCTAACTTCAAGGCAAACCGAACAACGCCTTTTGCAAAAACTTGCCAAACAACCATGGCCCGCTACAGCTTAATCGCGCTTGTTTTATTATCAGTTCTTGTCGCTACTTTTACGTTGTCGCATGCATACTTTAACTCCCAGAAAACATCTTCACAAAACTACTTCTCTGCATCAATGAATTTTCCCACACCAAAACCCTAGATTTGCCAAATGCTATACTATAAATGACATGAGTACCGGAATTATATTTGCCATTATTGCAGCAGCAGCATTTGGCTCAATTACAGTTTTTCAAAAATTAGCGGCAAATTATGTGTATTACTTTTTTGGTGCATTGCTTATATCTATAACTGCAATTGTCATAGAAATATGTTTTCTAATCCCAAGATTTAGGAACATAACACTTGTTTCCAATCCAAAAGGTATAATATTTGCAATCGCTGCAGGAGCTTGTGCAACAGTAATAGATGTAGCTTCAATTAAGGCATATTCTAGTGGTCTTCCGGTTTCTATTGGTGGTCCAATAATACTAGGAGGTAGTGTTGCTGTTGCTGCGGTTATCGGTTTATTTTTAGGCGAGTCACTGTCGCTTCTTAAATTTTTAGGATTGATACTTATTATTGCCGGCTCAGTAATTCTTGGAGGTATAAGTAAGTAGATTGTAAATTGAATTGCAATATTGTAGAGTAGCAAGCACGAGGTGAGGAGAGTGCAGACTACAAAAGCAATGCCGTTTCAGGCAAGCCACTATAAAATCAATACCTATAATACCTGTCCACAGAAATACTTTTTTGAATATTTAGATGAAGATTTAGCGCCGATTAAGCGACAGATTAAGAAGCCTCGTCCAGAACTAGAAGTTGGCAATGTTGTTCATGTCACACTCTTTAATTATTTTAAGGAGCCAAAAGCAAATCGAACTTTTTTAACCCTCAAAAATATTCTTGCATCTACCTGGAAACCACCGCGCGGCAAAGAGTACGGTTTTACCGATTTAGACGAAGAGCGCCTTTGGTTTAAAGATGCCCTTTTAATGTTAAAAACGTTTTATGAGCATCAATCGGAAGACCAGCACTTATTTTATGTCCCTGACCCGTACTCACGAGAAGAGTTCATTAAAATCCCGCTTGGTGAAGATTTAACCCTGCTCGGCAAAGTTGATAGGATTGATGAAGAAGATGACAGTAGCTTGCACATTATCGACTATAAAACTGGCCGCAGCCAAGAAGATGATGATTTTCAAGTGATGACATATGTTATTTTAGCCAAGCAAAAGTTTAACCGTGAAGTCAAAAAGGCGAGCTACTTTTATTTGCGAACAGGCCACTGGAAAACATTTACACCGGGCAGTGGCGATGAAAAAATAACCATTGAAAAGATTAAACGGCTTGTATCGACAATAAAAGCAGATGAGTTATTCGAAGCTAAGCCATCAAATTATTGTAAGTGGTGCGATTACCTAGAGTTTTGCCCTAAGAAAAAAGAAGCGCTCGAATATATTAATGGAAACGTGAATAAAGACGGTGAGAAAGAAGAATTCTCAAATCTCCCATTTTGATTATTAAACTTGAAGCTTGTAACCTCTAATAGTATAAGATATTTATGAAAAAACCGACTATTCCAGAAGATGCAAAATTAGTTTTTGAGGGTATACTTTATGACGTATACCAATGGCAACAGAAAGCATTTGATGGAAGCTTTATAACGTTCGAGCGATTAAAGCGAACAGACACGATAAAAGTTATACCAATTTTGCCAAATGGTAAAATTCTTATCCAACGCGAACAACAGCCGGGTAGTGGTTGGTTTACAGATATTCCTTCGGGTCGCGCAGAAAAAGGTGAAACGGCTGTTCAAGCGGCGAAACGTGAACTACTTGAAGAAACTGGTTACAAGGCTGGTACACTAACTCCTTGGTTTACTTTTTATCCTGACAGATCGGAAGAGCGTCGGGTAAGGAAAAAGTGTACTTGCTGGGGTAGCTCTCGGGTGGCGCAG
>CAYSOG010000001.1:69557-93658 GCA_964432675.1 uncultured Gammaproteobacteria bacterium
GCGGTGACTGGAGTTCAGACGGTGTGCTCTTCCGATCTTAATATTGTATGGGAAATTTTTGTTTATATTGCTAATAACCTGAAAAAAGTTTCCGAACCCCATCCTGACCCCGGCGAAAAATTTGAGCCGCTCGAAGTTTCTTTTGAAGACTTTATCGCAATTCCCGAAAACGAAAATTTTGCAGACTTTCGGGGAAGCGGCCAACTCGCTCTTCGTTTAACCAAAGCAAACGAGGACGAAAAAGAACGTCAAAAACTCTATAAGCTTTTTTACCACAAATAGATATTAGTATCCCTATCTTTCACCAATCTGTTATAAGTACAATAGAACCATGCTTCTTATTGTTGTTCTCTTCTTCATTCTGATTTTTGCGATTGCATCTACGAAGCAGGCCTGCGTTAATACTATTATTCTTTTTTCTCATCGTATTTCTGGGAAGCCACATTTTGGTATTTGGTTGTACGCAGTTTTATTTTTTCCTGGTACATTAATTCATGAATTGTCACACTTACTAACAGCAGAAGTACTGCGAGTACCGGTGGGTGAGATTAATTTATTTCCGCAAACTGAAGAAGGTTTTGTTAAACTTGGTTACGTTCGAGTTGCAAAGTCTGATATATTCAGAAGCTTGCTCATCGGATCCGCACCGTTTTTCATTGGCCTTGTGGTATTAAGCTTGATCGTTTCCTTTCAATTCCATTACCTATTTATTAATCCAGTTAACCTAATTTTACTGGCTAGCAAAATGCTAGTTTCATTACGTGATCCGCTCACTTGGCTCGCTTTATACTTAATTATTGTGGTCTCGCATATTATGTTTTTGTCTGAAGCAGATCGAAAGGAAATTTTCTTAATACCTGCAGTTATAGTTATTTTTGGTGGTGTGTTATGGTTTTTACGAGATATAAGTCACTTATCATACTTAATCATTGACCAATTGCAGCACTTGCTTTATTTATTGGATATCGTTTTATGTGTGGTTTTAGCCTTTAATCTTATGCTTTTGGCTATTTTGTTATTACTGAAAAAAGTATTTGGAAAAGTCTTTTAATATGATATGCTAATTATATGATCAAATTATTATTACGTTTCATTCTTCATGCCTTAGCTCTTGTTATTATCACAAACTATGTACCCGGATTTCATGTTGCTAACTTTACAGCTGCGCTTATTATTGTTGCAGTTTTGGCGCTCATCAATATAACTATTAAACCACTGCTTATCCTTCTTACGTTACCAATAACTCTTATAACCTTTGGGTTATTTACCTTTGTCATTAATATTTTTCTGTTTTGGTTTGTCGCTGAAATATTAAAAGGGTTTACCATAGATACCTTTACTGCCCTTATTGTAGGCTGGCTGCTCTATTCATTGTTTGGCGTAGTAATTCACTCGCTAATAAGAGACAACCCCACTGTTGTATAAGTAAACTATGTTTTATTCAATTGGTAATTTTGCTCTTGCATTTTTATAACGGATTGTATATCCTTTAAGCCAATTAATAGTTACTACCGGCCCAGAAGGAGGAATTGTGCCAAGAAGAAAAAAAACTGAAACTGCTACCCCCGAAAGGACAACTGCACGTTCTGTTGAAACTGTGTCAGCATACCCTATAATGCTGCCACCAATGCTCCAAAAAGTACTCTCATATTTAGCAGTAGCATTTACGGTTGTTTGGCTTGTAATCGGTATATTTGTACTTTTAGTAATTATCCAAGGATTTCGGCGTGGTGCCTACACTGGCTTACTAAGTTCAGCTGACACGACGCAACAGCAAACGTCGCAAGACAATACAACGCAACCGACAGAAGCTGATTTACCAGGCATTGGCCGAGTAAATATTTCTTGTGTCCAACAGGCCCTAAGCCCAGAATCACTGCAGAAAGTATTGCAATCAAAAGATATCTCTGTCTTGCAAGGTGATGAAAAAGCAAAGTTTCAGGCTTGTATAACACAGCCAGCAACACCAGCCCCATCTGCATCACCGTCTGGTCAGTAAATATAAACCTGCCCTTCAAACTTTATTTACCAAGGTTACTTCTAAAGGCCACGTTGGGAATAGCCGGCTTATAACTTGGGTATTCCCATCCAGATACTCACTTTTTACATTACCTCCGGTATATTCCCTTTGGTCATTACCTCCGGTATAATACTTACTATGCAAAATAGTCAGGAAAAGTTGTTGAATGAGACGGGAAGTTACCTCCAAAACCAAGAAGACTATATTGTGCCGGTAAAAAAAATCTGGCAGGCATTACACCCTTCTGAAATCACCTTAGAACAGTTCATAAATATAGTTAAAAATGATAGCAGGTTTTATTTTCAAGAGGCAAATGACGTGGTTACCAGTGCCCACTTAACTAAAGAGCAAATAGAAAAAGAAGAACAGCTAATGGAGCAAATGGGTTATTTTGCGGGACCTAGGGTGATGTTAAAAAGTAAAGCACCATCCGCTAACGAAGTTTTTCATTCTATTGCAGTGCAGTTAAAAATTATGCAAGACGCATTAGAAAGAGCGTATTTGGCACGGCCAGAAAACGATTTAGAAGCAGGCAAAAAATTATCACATGCATTACAAAAATCGAAAGATTTAGAAAATAAGCTCATTGATACATTCCGGAAAGTAAAACCGAAAGATTGATGGATAAGACGCAGGTTAATTTGCGAAGCATGCTTTAATATTTTTTTAAGGTTGACATTTGTAGAGCTTCGTTTCATCATAGACAAAAAGGCTTGGCATGCTATATAAAAAAGTGTATAATTTATGTAGTAGGTAATGACAATACAGGCAACTATAAAAAGGAGGCCTGTATTTTTGTGATTTACCAGGCGTTTCAAGTCTGAAGCACATTTACAGTTGACGATACGAAGTAGAAGATACGTAATTAATCCGCTAAAATACAAGAAGTAGGTGAGAAAAAGGCTAACGATTGGCTAAATCGTCTTTTTTCTCACCTACTTTTCGTTATGGCGGAAAACGGGAAGAGGTTTGTTTGGCCAGCCTCCAAAAAAATCGTAGCAAGGAGAGATCCCCTTGATATACGGAAACTCGATCGACCGAGAGATTGCAAGCGTTGTTGGTAACATCGCAATTAGCCAACGACGGGCTTATGTCGAAGGTAGTATTAGTCTTGAGGCACTTATCAATCGCCAGCCCAGTGGTCTTAAATATAAGCTATTGCGCTGGGCAGATCCGTCATCGCCCGATTATGTAAAATTGACTAATGCAATCCGCTCCGGGATTAGAGTTACTAGCACGAGAGTTGCATAAAGGATAACCTTAGAGACCGATCCGCCAACACTCTAAGAATTCCTGGCAAGCCCCAATCAAACCAAAAAGATCCGCAAGGAGAACCAACAACAACATGGTGACTTCTACAGCCGTTCGCACTTCAAAATGTTTAACGGACGACCCGTTTTATGTTGCATTCGGTACACCACCGAACGCTTCGGGGAAGATCGATAATATTGATGTCGAGCGGCAATTACAATGGCCAAGGGGCCGTGTAGGAGCAGACGTTGCGCTCCGCTTCACCGAGTCTGATAGCGGTAAGCCAGCATTGGTGGGAAGCGAGTGGGCGATTAAGCCATTAGGGCAAGAAGAGCCCGCAGCGACAGCTACAGTTGATGCTACCGGTACCGCTCATTTCAGTGAGCTTGAGCTCAATGGCAAGTCGCCAACCATGAAGGTCATTTTGATTAATGCAGGCAATGAGCCAAACGGTACTTAGATTTTCACGCAAAGCTTAGTCGGGCTGCATTTTTTAGCGTATCGTAAATTGTAACCAACTGCTCTACAACAAGCGCCACGTTCAGTTTGCATGAACGTGGCGCTCTTTCTTTATTACCCATTTATTTTAAAATCAGAAGGCAAGGGTGCAGCTTGCATAGCATGGGAACTTGAGGCTATGATAAATGTATGTTTCCGCATCCTAGCCGCGACCAACGCAAAAAATACGAAAAACTCCTCGCTCCAGGTGAAGAATTAGAGTTTGTAGCCATGATTGGTAATCGGTATTACTGGTCAATGATGTTAAGTGGCTTGATGATATTCGTCATGTTGGTAGCAGTTTTGCCAGTATCAGAACACTTTAACCTTTTACCGATTTGGGTTGCTACGCCTATTACATTAGCGTCGTTACTTGGGTTGATACCGATGTTGCGGATCATGCGACTTCGCCAATCACATCGGTACTTATTTACAAATAGACGGGTTATCATCAAAGAAGGTATTTTTTCACTATCCGTTACAACTGCGCCCTACGACAAGATTACCCATATTGTTATTCGGCAACAATTTCTCAATCGTCTATTTTACAATTCCGGCACTATTGTCCTCCACACTGCAGGCCCAACACCAGTTGAAATGGACTTAATCCATATTGAAGACCCCTTTGTTGTGAAGAATTTACTTGAAGAATTAATCCACCAAGAGCGCAAAAGCCTAAGTCAACCTGTTGCCCAACCCTGGCCATCAGTGGCTTCGGATGATGTTATTACCCTAAAATAATCAAATTACGTAAGAGCAAGCTTTTTAGATAGCCAATCATCTATAGTATCTTCTGGTACGAACTCAATAACATTTTCTTCAGGTGTTGGTGGTTCTAATTGTTCTGCAACAGTTTGGAAATCGATAGGATCTACCTTGTGTCGCTGACCCGTTATCCGGTTAGTAGCTTCCCTATCCAAAATTACTGACATAGGGGTTTTAAGATAAACAACGAAATCTTCAGCACCAAATTCTTTAGCAATTTGCCGCAGTTCTTCACGATGCTCAAACCGGACATTATTGTCATCATAGACCACCGACAAACCTTGGTTAAGGGCTTTTGCTACTTCCTCTTGGCCAACTTTCCGAATAAATTGCCACCCTACTGCATCTTTACTAATTGGTTGTGCCTTTTCTTTTTCTACCCATAATTTATCAAAGGCAACAAGTTTGCTTCCTGTGTACACAGCAATTTTTCGCGCAAGCGTACTCTTACCAGAAAAAGCGAGGCCGCACATGATATACAATTTTTGCATAGCGTGATTATATCAAAGATAATTTCGCTTGATTGATGAAGCGAGGTGAACGAGGAGATCATAAGGGATGGTATTGCAGGTTTTTGCAGCATCGGCGAAGGAATTTAAATCCATTGGATTGTCGGAAAAAACTACTACTTCCTGGCCAATTTGCGGGTCTTGGACTTTTGAGATATCGATTGTGGTCATGTTCATGCTCACATTGCCGATAATTGGACAGTCCGTGCTGCTCACTTTTACTATACCGGAATTACTCAGCCGCCGATCTAATCCTTCATAGTAACCCATTGGAATAACGCCAATCGTTAACGCGTCTTTGGCAACAAAAGTACCACCATAACCAATAAAATCTCCCTTTTGCAGTTTTTTAATTTGGACTATCTTAGTTGTTACTTTTGCAATAGGTTGCAGTTGTCCCTCCAAATCACCATTCGGATTAATGCCGTAAAAGGCTAGGCCTGTTCGTGCCATATTAACTTCAGGAACATCTAAGTTCATTAATCCGGCAGAATTTTGCATATGGATCCATTGGGGATGAAGATTATGATCGTGAGCGATTTGGAGTACTTTCTTAAAATTATCTATTTGCCTCTGGTTAAAATTACTGCCTGGGTTATCGGCATCTGCGAAATGAGACATTAATCCTTCAATGTGGAGGTTTGGATAATGCTGCAGATTATCTAGAAAGGTCGATAGCTCATCTATTGGAACCCCAAGCCGATGCATGCCAGTGTCAACTTTTATATGGATCCTTGCTGCAGGTTGGTATTGGTTAAGAACTTGTAGTAATTGTTCGTCATACGCAGCATATGAGAATGGTAACCTCTTCACCTTTAAATTTTCTGGGTCGACATATCCCATGACTAAAATTGGTGTTTTAATGTGATTTTTATAGAGTTCGTAGGCTTCATACAAATTGTCTACACAAAGAAAAGGGCAATCTTTGTCGTCCAAGATTTTGGCCATTTGGATTAAGCCATGGCCGTAGGCGTTACTTTTTAATACTGGTGCAATATGGACATTTGGTTGCAGTGACCGTAAATAGGCAAGATTTTGGTTTAAACGATTTTTTGAAATAATAATACGATTAAGTGGTTGGTACGTGTGACGGTGGAGTAGGCGGTTTATAATTTGCATACTATATTATAGTATCAGACACCTTGGTTGATTGCGAGGTGACAGGAGTAATAGTAACTTTAGACATAGATTGATCTACTTTATCTTAGTTGACAGGAACCTAATGGGCATGCTAATTTAAATCCTACCATCGCACACAAAGCCTAAGGATTTTACCGACGATTTTTCTTTACAATACACTTTCATCTATGCTACAAAGAATTGTAGGCTTCTTTGTAAGCGCAGATATTGTTACAAGTCATTTACGTTTAGGCATTGCTTCGAAAGAAGAAGTGGATTGCCCCCACGTTAAGCATATAAATGACCAATTCTGTAACGGTACCTGCATTTAACCGATTTTTAAGCCTATTTCGTTTACACTAATGCGCATCAATTATCATGATGCTAAATATACATGTTAAAAAGGAGCGTGTTGTATGGCTACTGCTGGCCGGCCCAAAAAATCTGTCATAACCGAAAAAAGCCAGTCGACAACTCCTCATATTGAGCCATCTACTACTTTCGATTTTGATACTACAATAGACCCGCAATATACTCCTAACTCTCTTGTCGTTTTAGAAACCCGCTATTTAAAAAAAGACACAAAAGGTAAATTAACCGAAACGCCCAAAGACATGATTAAACGGGTTGCCTCAAATTTAGCTACGGCTGACTACGCGTATGGCGCTACTAAAGAAGAAGTCACAAAAGCTGCCCAGGAATTTTATGATGTTATTGCCAAAATGGAATTCAATCCGAATACACCATGTTTGGTTAATGCCGGTAGACCGCTGCAAATGCTTTCAGCTTGTTTCGTGTTGCCAGTCGGCGACAGTATGGACGAAATTTTTGATGCAATTAAATATACAGCGTTAATTCACAAGGCCGGAGGCGGAACTGGCTTTGCTTTTTCCAGACTTCGTCCATATGGCGATTTTATCCAATCAACAACTAGGTCAACCTCAGGGCCTTTGGCTTTCTTGGAGGTGTTCAATACCGCTACAAATGTGGTGAAACAGGGTGGTGTGCGTCGCGGTGCCAATATGGGTATTTTAAACGTGCACCATCCTGACATCCTACGGTTTATGTGCGCTAAGATTAATGAGTATTTGGTGGTCAACTTCAATTTATCGATAGGTGCCACCCATGCCTTTTTCTACAAAATAGATGCTGACAAAAAATACATTGGCGACGAATATAATCCTACCGAACTGTTGGAAAAGATTTCTAACCTTACACTAGAGATCCGCGATAACGAAGAAGTTTGGCGGCAAATGGACGTTTTAATTGCTGAACTTGAAAAGCAAGTTATCGCTACTCATGAAGATGAAGGGTACGATGTTATTAATCCACGCAATAACGAAGTTGTTAAACGCTACAACGCTGCAAAGATTTTTGATCTAGCAACACGTATCGCCTGGCGCTGCGGTGACCCTGGCATGATTAATCTTGATAGCATTAACGAATCAACTGCTAATCCAACCCCGACACTCGGGCCAGTTGAATCAACTAACCCGTGCGGTGAACAGCCATTGTATCCATTTGACTCATGTAACTTGGGAAGCCTTAATTTAGGAGCGGTCGTTACCGGTAGCAAACTGGCTGGCGAAAAAGCTGAAGTTGATTGGGACCATCTTGCGAGAAATGTCAAAACTGCAGTTCATCTTTTAGATAATGTCATTGACAAGAACGTTTACCCTGTTGAACAAATTGCTGAAACAACCCGTAAAATTAGGCGCATTGGTTTGGGTGTTATGGGTTGGGCTGATATGTTAGTGAAACTTGGCATTCCTTATAATAGCGAAGAAGCCTTACTTTTAGGCGAGCGAGTGATGAAGTTCATTAACGAAAAAGGCCATGAAGCTTCAATGCAACTGGCTAAAAAACGCGGCCCATTTCCACTTTGGGATGTTTCAATCTATAACCAAACCTCACCTTATTTTATGGGCAAGCATGAAAAATTGCGCAATGCAACCGTTACCACTATTGCACCAACTGGTACCATTTCAATGATTGCAGGCTGTAGCTATGGTGTTGAACCATTCTTTGGCTTGGCATTCACAAAGAAAAATATTTTGGGTGGTAAGACACTATTTGAAGTTAATCCTTTATTCTTGGAAGTTGCCAAAAAGCGTGGCTTTTATTCTGAAGAACTTATGCAAAAAATTTCTGATACCGGGGGTGCCATCCAAGAAATAGAAGAAATACCGCAAGATGTTCGCGATGTGTTTGTAGTATCACGCGAAATTTCAGTTGACATGCATGTAAGAATGCAGGCCGCATTCCAAAAATATACTGACAATGCTGTTTCTAAAACCATCAATTTACCAAACGAAGCCACGGTTGAGGATGTCCAAGCGGCGTACCGGCTAGCCTATACTACTGGATGCAAAGGTATTACGATCTATCGTGACGGTTCTAGGGAAAAGCAGGTAGTCGAAGTGAAAGCGAAGAAAAAGGATACTATCAAAGTTGATGACAGCGATATGGAAACTGGTTATGAACCAGAATGGAAACCAAAGAAATTACCTCCTACAATTGAAGCCTGGGGCTTTCGGTTAAAGAAGCGATCAGATGTTGGTAATGTCTACACTGCGATTTTTAGAAATGATGACGGCATACCGATGGAAGTTTTTATTAATGTAGGCAAGGCTGGCGGATACGTGGCGGGGTCGGCCCAAGTTACCGGGCGTTTAGCCTCATTAGCCCTGCGTTATGGTGCGTCAATTGAAGAAGTCGCCAATGAGTTAGTCGGAGTTTCTTGTGGTAGCCAATATGGTGTTGGCCCTAATGCAGTCTTGTCAATGTTTGATGCTGTCGGTAAATCGATGCTCGAACTTATGCAAAGCCGCCAATTGCCGCTTATTATGGATGCTTCACAGGAATCTTCCCATGCTGAACAACCACCTTTAATGCAATATAGTAATGGGTCAGCTGCGGCTGAAACCAACGGTCATGCTGCGACCAATGGCCACACCACTAATGGGCATGCTACGAATGGTAATGGTGCAGCTCACGCTATAAATGGCAATGGGCAAGCATCACAAGTGACATTACAAGCCCAAGCTGCTCCAGATCCGCTTACCATCCCAACCCTGATGGCCGAAAAGCTTGCCCAAGGTACGGCCCAGGTTACCTTTGAATCATGCCCCGAATGCGGCGGCCGCCTATACGCCGTCGAAGGCTGCATGAGCTGTGTCAACCCCGTCTGCGGCTACTCCAAGTGCGGCTAAAACTGAAACCGCACCACATTTCACTAATAGTTTTGTTATAATGTCGGCAGTATCAAGCAAACTGGTTTTAGTTTGCAATTCGCACATTCCAAATCTAAGGGAGTGGAACTGTGGTTGATCGGTTTGACAAGTTTACAGAAAGCGCCCGCAGGGTATTACTTACCGCCAAGTCGGAAGCAGCGCGTCTCGGATCTGATGCCATCGGGGTAGAGCATTTACTGCTTGGACTTTTACAATGTGGAGAAAAAAGCCCTGGTGTCGCTACCTTAATACGCCTAAATGTTGATCTGCAAAGTGTGAATCGCGATGTCGAAGCGGCAATCGGTCAAGTGCATGGCAATAAAGTTGATCCGGAAGAACTTGCCATTACTCCACAAGCCAAAAAGGTTATCGAACTTTCTGTCGATGAAGCAAGGCGAATGAATGATCATTTTATCGGCACCGAACATTTACTGCTTGCTTTAGTCCGCGATGACCGAGGTATTGCTGCCACTACTTTATATCAATATGGTATAGACAATGTTGAGGGGCTACGTCTGGCAGTTGTCGGGTGCCGTTGGGATATAGCTCAGGAACAGATACAGGCGAACGAAGCGCAAAGGATTATCAATCAGTCACTAATCGACAGGCGTCTCAATGATCAAGTAAAACAGACACTCGAACTTGCGAAGCAGGAAGCGCTACGGTTTCGACACGGATACATCGGTACCGAGCACTTACTTTTGGCACTAGTGCAGCAAGATTCTATTGCTTCTGAGACGTTGAACCAATATGGCATATCCAAGTCCAAAGTGTTCAATGGCGTTCTGTTTATTATTGGACGTGGTGAGCGCCCTGTGATTGATGAGATTACACCAACGGCAAGAATGAATGAAGTCATCCGTCTGGCTATTCTCGAAGAAGAAAACGAAATGCACTTAGGCTACGTTGGTCCAGAACACTTACTACTGGGCTTACTTCGAGAAGGTGAAGGAGTAGCCGCCGGTGTACTCGAATCATTAGGTATCGTTGTAGGCGACCTTGAGCAATACCGCGCGACTATCCGCGTTCTTGTCAATGCTAGGACCGACTTTCCCAACTATAAAGCACTGGCTCAGATATTTATCGGACTCAATAATCAGACAGATAAACAAGCTCGTTTAGACGAGATGCTTGGACATTTTATCAATAGTGCAAAAACTACCCTCAAATTAGATTAAATAATCCTAAAACAATAATAACTACCCCGGTAAGATATCTTGCCGGGGTTATTTTTGGCAACGAAACGGTTTCAAACTCGGAGTTCAATTAGCTTAAGGTATGATTGATACCAGAGCTTTGAACATGTTTAAACTTAGTAGTTGGATAAATATCGAGAGATTTACCCCTCTTTCTTGATAATATACGATTCCATGATGGTGATGAAGGCGCCGAGGGTGCCGATGCCCGAGAAAATGAGCGCGATGGCAACAAACCGCCCGCCTGTTGTTACCGGATAAATATCGCCATACCCGACTGTGGCAGTTGTGATGGTTGCCCAGTAAAAACTATCCCAAATACTATGAATTCTGGGATTAACGCCGGCTTCATAATGATAAAAGATTAAAGCACCCGAAATAATAACAATTCCCAAGAGCAACATAACGTAGATCAAGGCTGTTTGCCTGGTAAACTTATTTGAAGCAAAAAGAATAATTCTAAACCTGACTATTAATCGCACAATTCGTAGAGATTGGATGAGGGGTAAAAGTCTGACAATATTAATAACACGTAATGCTTGGGTTGTTGGTGTTGTAAATGGGATAGCCGCTAAAAGTTCCCACCAATATTTTCTAAAGAAGTGCCGTCGATTTGGGGCCTTATAGAGGCTGTAGAAAAATTCTGCCAAAAAAGTAAAGGCAATCAAAAGGTCGATGTATGTTAAAAGTTTTTGTTGGCTGGCGGAAAGATTAGTTACGACTTCCAAAAACAACAATGCCACACTAACAATTGCTAGAAAAACCATGAGTATATCTGTTTCAGCAAGCCTATTCAGTGTGGTCATAGTTATAAATCTTTACTCTATCGGTAACGAAAAACTAAAGGCTGATCCTTTCCCAGGTTCTGATTCGACCCATATTTTTCCACCATGACGGTCAACAATTTGCTTGGCTATATAGAGTCCTAGCCCTGTACCTTTGCTATCATCTTTTGATTTGCCTGCAACACGAAAAAACTTAGTAAAGAGTTGTGATTGTAATTCTTTTGGAATACCTTGGCCGTTATCGATAATATGCGTTACAACGTCATGTTCATTTTTATCAATACTAACAGTAATAAGGCTGTTTTTATCACTATAATGTAAGGCATTTGATAACAGGTTAGTCAGAACTTCTGTAATGCGGAACTTGTCAACATTAATAGCAGGCAGTGCCTCTTGCGGTGGACGGAGTGTTAACTGGATAGTTTTCTCATGCGCTTGCTCCTGAAAATCAGCCACAATATCTGCAACGAGACTTTCCCAGTTTACCATTTCCTTAGTAATCGAAAATATACCTCGCTGTATACGTGAAGCGCTTAGTAAATTTTCGACAAGGGAAATTAATTGCTCAGTTGAAATCTTCATGCGAGTTAAAAGCATTTGTTGGTCTTTATTGAGTTGGCTTTTATTTTCTTCCATGAAAACAGCTAAGTAACCATTTATAGAAGTAAGTGGCGCGCGTAGTTCATGGGCTGCCATCGAAACAAAATCTTGTTCTGTATCATTGGCTTGTTTTTGCTCTGTGACGTCTTGCAATATGAGTATGTTATTAATTGAACCGGACTGTGGAGATAAAGCTTTTATTGTTGTTAGTGAGACAAATGCCTCTCGTTTGCCGGTAGAAAGTTTGGCGTTTTTTATAGTAAAGACTGTACTATTTTTTTCATTGGTATTGAGTGGACTATAATCGGACACACTAATTGGACCATTATCATTGCCTAATGTAATAAGTTGGTTAACATGTTTACCGAGAGCATCTTTTTCTTGAAAACCGGTTATCGCTTCGGCTGCCTTATTAAAATAAACTACATGTTGCTCGTTATCGACCGCGATGATGGCATCTGGTATAGCCGCTAAAATAGCAGGCTCAAGTACTTTTGCACCCGTCTTTTCTGTATTGCTTGTAGGTATTTCTGCAACTTTCCTAGTTGTAAAAATTGAGCGGATAAATTTTGCCATTGTTGATATAGTCTCTATAATCATTGTACATAAATGGAAGTAACGTATAAAGTAGTAGGTACCAAGGATTAAATTTTGCGCACTAACTTTGTTATCATATTTTTATATCACATGATGGGCTTGAACCTCATTATCACCTACGCTATAATATCGGAATGAATAAGGAGCAATTAATTGTTATTGGTGGCATCTTAGGAACATTAGCGGTTATTGTAGTTGGCGCTATAGTCTATAATAATGCCCAATTTGGTGGCGATCCGGCGAAACTATTTACGCATGGCCGAGCAGTCCATTGGCATGCGGTAATGACAGCAACTGTTTGCGGTAATGATATACCCATGCCAAAAGCCGATCCAGGCGGCCAACTAGGTTTTGGTCCAATCCATACACATGACGACGGACTTGTGCACATGGAAGGGGTTTTTAACAAACCAACTGATATTGCTGTTCGAAAATATTTAACAAGTGTGAATATCCCTTATTCTGAGGTTGGTATCTTTAATAAAACTGATGGCACTCCATGCGCAACTGGTGCTAACCAAGCGACTTCATCTGCCACAACTGCTGACACATCCCACTTGCACGGTACGGTTAATGGCCAAAACGTTTCTGATATTTTGGATTATCCGATGCATGACCCAAGTGAACCGATCGAAAAGCAAGACCAAATCCACATAATCTACGACTAGTAATGCATAATTTTCGGTTGCAGAATTATGGAGACACTAAAAAATCCACTCGAAATTATTGCTGATGAAGCTAATGAGAACACTACTGCTTCAAAACACGTAGTACCAAAACCTCAGGAAGTTACATTCACTCATAGTAATGCCCATAATACTTTTGATTCGGACGTTGGTACTGATAGTCATACCCTATTATTGCGAACTGATGAGTACTTATTGCATGTTTCACCACGGCCTACCGACCATGTAGTTTTACACACGAGAGCATTAAGAAATGCGGTTGAGCGGTTAGAGCAAGAAGGGAAAACAATCCGTGAAGCTATGCATCAACATTATTGCGTGGAAGGAAAAAGTGCGAGAAGTACGGCTGCTGAACTTGGGATAGGTGAAGGGTCGATGAAAAGCTTGCTTCTTTATTATGGTGGTTCGCCACGTAACCATGCCCAATCGATAAAACTGTTGTGGCAAGATGAGGGTCGCAAACAAGGGCTTGTTGCTAAAATCCATACTAAGGCAGCAGATGAAAAGCGAATAGCGTCATTACAACGACATCATAAAGATCACCCCGATACCATTGCTAATTTAGCTGCATCACACACTGCCCGGTTTCTTCAGGCTATGACGGCTAAATTTGGCTTGGAAAGTGCTGATGAACTTAGAACATTCATCAAAGCGTTAACACCTGCCGATCGGGCAACATATAACAGAACTAGACAAACCTACGGTTTAACTCCTGATCAAATGGAATCAGTGGTAAAAGCATGTGGTCTGCCATATCCAAAACGGAAAAGTGGAAGTCTTGCAAGAGTTAGTGCTATTGACAGGGAAACCGTCGATCGGGCTAGGCAGCAAGGCTTGTTTACAATGCTACTTCCTAGGACAATGACAGTTCTTCAGGCTCGCTATCCTATAACGGGAGAGGCCAAGCCACATAGGCTTATCGCTAAGGAATTAGGTGTTAGCGAGCGGACTGTGAAACTTGATCAAGAACGAGGGTTACAATTATTAGTGAAACTATCCTCAATCCAAGCAGCAAACGAAGAGTTTTAGTAGTAGTCTTTGAAAAAATTATTACCCTCTTCCTTCTTTCGACCCGCAGATAACTATTAAACTATCGGTTATTTTGGAAAAATTGGACACTTGCGAAATGTTGACTGTCCTGATACAATTTTTGATTGAGCTTAATAACAAAATCAAAAATTAAAGAGCAAAAATAAAAAATACAATGTAGAATGAAAGTAGTACACGATTCTCGCTATATTTGTATTCTAAACTATCATTTTGCTTTTTAAGTATTACATTTTACATTGCTTATGGAAGTTTCCTTAGCCGCCGAAAAAATATTTAGCATTGGGCCACTGCCAGTAACAAACAGCATGTTAGTTTCGTGGATCGTTACCGTTGGCCTTATCATTTTGGCTTTTGTTGCCACACGATCAGTGCGTTTAGTGCCAAAAGGACTGCAAAATTTTGTCGAAACGATACTCGAAGCACTGTATAATTTGGTTGAAAGTGTTGCAGGAGATCGAGCACATTTATTTTTTCCCCTATGCGCCACGTTTTTCTTGTTTATCATCGTTGGTAATTGGGTAGGGTTAATTCCAGGGGTAGGGACTGTGGGTTTTCATGCTCTCGTGGATGGCAAGCCCCAATTTGTTCCGATATTTCGAGCAGTCACAAGTGATTTAAATACAACATTGGCCCTCTCACTTGTTTCGGTTATAGCAACACAATACTACGGTATTAAAAAACTTGGTTTAGGTGGCTATATTACACATTATTTCCATAGTCCACTGACTGGTAGTGTACTAGTAGTAAGTCTTGGACTTATCATTGGCGTTTTTGTTGGTGTGTTGGAAGTAGTTTCGGAGTTTGTCAAAGTAGTTTCATTATCATTTCGACTATTCGGTAATATCTATGCCGGCGAAGCAGTGCTAACAACGGTTTCTGGATTATTTGCATTTTTAGCGCCTTTGCCATTTTTGCTTTTAGAAGTTATTGTTGGTTTTGTTCAAGCAACGGTTTTTACCATGCTAACCCTAGTATTCCTTGCAATTATTACCGAAGGACACGAGGAAGCGCACGAATAGAAATCAAAAATTAAGATGCAAAAATAAAAAAGTTTGCTATTGTTAATAAATTAGTTATTTTTGCTTTTTAACATTTACATTTTAAATTTATCATGAAGGGTGGTGTATTAATTTTATGAACATAACAGTTACTGGTGGTCTTATTATTGCACTTGGTGGTATGTTACCAGCTTTTGCAATTGGCTGGATTGGTTCGAAAGCCATGGAAGCAATCGGCCGAAATCCGGAAGCTTCTGGTAAAATTTTGCCAGCCATGTTATTAGGTATGGCGTTTGCTGAAGCTATCGCTATTTACGCATTATTGTTGGCATTTCGCGGATAAACTTAAAGCCCGAAGCATTTTAAAGTTATAAGTTTCAAGCTTCAAGTTTTGAGATAATATATGGAAATTTTACAAAGTTTTGGTGTGCAACCGATATTATTGGTAGCACAGATTATCAACTTTTTGATCTTGTTATTTGTTTTGCGCAAACTTTTGTATAAACCAATATTGAAAATGTTGGATGAACGAAAGCAGCGTATTGCCGAGTCAATGAAGCAAGCGCAAGAAATCGAAGAGCGATTTGCCAAACTTGAAGAGGAACAGAAGGCAATGTTACAAAAAGCTCGGCAAGAAGCCGATGCGCTGCTTACTCAAACCAAAGATGCAGCCAAAACGCTAACTGACCAATTAACAAGCGAAGCGCGTCAGCAGTCCGAAAAGATTATTGAAAAAGCGCAAGAAGCAGCTAAGCGCGAACATGATCAAATGCAGAAAGAATTACGTGGTGAAATAGTAACCTTGGCAGTTGAAGTCGCCCAAAAAGCAACGCAAGAAATATTAACACCAGAGCAGAAGAAAAAACTGACATCAGACGCAATTCAAGACCTGCGATCCTAATGCTTTCTAGGTTATCAAACTATGAAGAGAAACAAAACAATTATTAAAGAAGCAAAACGATATGCAATCCTAAGTTTGGATACAGAAGGTTTTGTAGACGAGAAAAAAGTGGTTGCAATGGTGTCAATTATACAAAAAAATAGTCAGCTGCATAACGTACAGTTATTAAAAGCCTATCGTGATGAACTTGAGAAAATTATTGCAAAATATACTGCACATCTTAAGTCAGCAGTAGTGCTTTCTGATAATGAAATAGAAAAAATAACAGCAGCACTAACAAAAGTACTAGGCCATAAGGTTGTTGCTGAAGTTGATGTTGATCCAGAATTAATATCTGGGCTGCAAGTTCGCCTGTACGACACAATTTATGAAAATTCTATCAAGGGAAAATTCAATCAAATTAAAGAAAGGGTAAATAGGTAATATGGCAGATGCAATTATTACGCAGTTAGAAAAAGAAATTGCGGAGCTTTCATTAAAATCGCAAGCTCAAAATGTCGGTACAGTTGTTGAGGTTGGTGACGGTATTGCGCGGATTGAAGGGCTATCACAAGTGAAGCTTAATGAGGTCATCGAATTTCCTGGCAATGTACGCGGCCTGGCACTGAACTTGGAAGAAGATAGTGTCGGTGCGATTATTTTTGGTGATTACCGGGCGATTAAGGAAGGTGACACAGTAAAGACAACCGGCAGGATTTTAGAGGTGCCAGTTGGGAAAGCCTTAGTAGGCCGTGTTGTTAATGCTTTAGGCGAACCAATTGACGGGAAAGGCCCTATTCAAACAAAAGAATTTTACCCGGTTGAAAAGATTGCACCAGGTGTTATTACTCGCCAATCGGTTACTACACCACTGCAAACTGGTATTAAGGCGATTGATGCCATGACCGCCATTGGTCGCGGGCAACGAGAACTTATTATTGGTGATCGAGGATTAGGGAAAACGGCAATCGCAATTGACACTATTCTTAACCAAAAGACAGCTGGCGAGCATGGCGGCAAACCAGTTATTTGTATTTATATTGCCATAGGTCAGAAAACTTCTAAAGTTGCCCAAATCGTTGATACTTTAGAAAAGTACGGCGCTATGGACTATTCGATCGTCGTTGCTGCGACCGCTTCCGAAAACGCTACAATGCAATATATTGCCCCATATGCAGGGTGTGCTATTGGTGAATATTTTATGGACCAAGGCCAAGACGCACTAGTTGTTTACGACGACTTATCAAAACATGCTTGGAGTTATCGACAGATATCATTGTTGCTTAGGCGTCCATCAGGCCGTGAAGCCTACCCCGGCGATGTCTTTTATCTCCATTCAAGATTATTGGAGCGCGCGGCTAGATTAAATGATAAAAACGGCGGCGGATCGTTAACGGCACTACCCATTATTGAAACCCAAGCCGGCGATGTTTCAGCGTATATTCCCACGAATGTTATATCCATTACTGACGGACAAATTATTCTAGACGGCGATTTATTCAACGCCGGTATTCGTCCCGCGGTTAATGTTGGCTTGTCAGTATCGAGAGTTGGTGGTGCTGCTCAAGTAAAAGCTATGAAGCAGGTTGCAGGGTCGTTACGTTTAGATTTAGCACAATATCGAGAGCTAGCCTCGTTTGCCCAATTTGGATCTGATCTTGATCCCGAAACCCAAAAACAACTTGAACGGGGCAAACGAGTTGTGGAACTTTTAAAACAACAGCAATACGAACCATTGCCCGTGGAGCAGCAAGTTGCCAGTATTTGGGTTGCGGTCAATGGTATTTTAGATGATATCCCTGTTGAACGAGTACATGAATTTGAAGAAAAGTTATTGTTAGATCTAACAACGCGCAATAAAAAATTACTTGAAAAAATCGCTGAAAAGAAAACGCTCGATGATACATTGACAAAGGAATTAGAAACTGCTGCCTTAAGTTTTAAACAAAACTTTTAAGGAGGTTTAGATATTATGCGTGTAGAAGATAAAAGCAATCAAACACAAAACTTAGATCAAGCTTGGGAACAGTCGGGTGGTGACAGCTTAATGAATGGGAGGTCGTACCAATATGTTTTTGACCTCTTGCCGCTTAGCGCCTATGAAACGGCAGTCGCAGAGTTTGCACCGCAGGAATTAGTAGCAGTTTGTATGGACGATAGGAACCCTGACGATGGCATTTATTCCGGCGGCGGCCTTATATTACTTGATCAAGATGAAGCTGTTTCCCAAATAAAGCACCTTGGTGTTACAGCAACAAAAAGCCATCCAAATTGTGGCGCTGGAGCGGTTTTGGCGGCACGGTTAGGGTTGCCGGCAAGCGAAGGTGATAGGGTGGCAGTGGAACAATCGAAGAAGCTTGCTCAAGCAGCAGGTATTACCTATGCTGGTGCTTCACTGGTTGACAGTGCTACACCACATAAAGCGAGAGCAGCCTTGGTATTTTTGGATACAGCGGTGAGACACTCGGCGCTCAAAGAATTTTTGCCGCCGGCGTTTTATCTTTCCGGAAATAGTTATCCTGCAAAAGAGTCGTTACTATCTGAAGTGTTATTAACGCCACAAATCGCGATGAATGAAGACCATGCATTTGGTAAGTACTTTACAAAAGACGTGCCTTTTGATGTTGTCTTTCTTGCCCAAAGCCGAAGGTTGGCACAAGAATATGTTGACGCGTTTAAGCAAACCATGCAATCAGGTTTACCTGACACAATAAGTTCACGGGTTGCAGTACAATCTGTCCAACTAAGAGGATGAATAATATATGGCATCAACCAGAGAAATAAGACGAAGAATAAAGTCGGTTAAATCGACAGCCCAGATTACAAAAGCCATGCAATTAGTAGCTGCAGCCAAAATGCATAAGGCCCAAGAAGCAGCCTTAAACGGCAAATATTATAACCAAGTTATGCAAAACGTATTAGCATCGCTTTCAGAAAATATTGACCCGTCAATGCACGAGCTATTGCAAGAAAATAACGCGGGTGATGAAGCAATTGTATTTATTTCATCAAATCGCGGTTTGGCTGGTGCATTTACTTCCAATCTTTTACGCGAAGCTGAAAAGTTGCCGAGGGAAGCTGAGTATATTACATTAGGCAAAAAAGGAAAGGATTATATTGTTAAAACAAAACGGACACTTACAGCTGACTTTGAACTTGTCGACCGCCCGGATTATAACTTGGCAAAACAATTAGCTAAGCTTGTGCTGGATGATTATTTGGCAAAAAAAGTAAAACGCGTTACTATTTTATACACGAACTTTATAAATACTTTAACCCAAAAGCCTGTAGTCACCCAGTTATTGCCGATTGCACCAGAGGCGCTAAAGGAATTAGTGGCGTCGGTCCATTCTGATAAATTAGCAGTTACGTCTCGCGAATATATCTTTGAGCCAGGGGCGGATATTTTGCTCGATTTTGTCTTGCGGCATTTTGTCGAAGTTTCTATCTATCAAGCATTGTTAGAATCTACGGCAAGTGAACATTCCGCCCGGATGATTGCAATGAAAAACGCGACCGACAATGCAAATGATTTGGTATCTGACTTAACGCTTGCATATAATCAAGCACGGCAAGACGCCATTACCCGCGAGTTGCTAGAAATAACAACCGCTGCTATAGCATTAGAATAATATATAAGCTTCGAGCGATTAGGGAGAAGTCCCTCAGTCGATAGGTACAACTTTAGGTAGTTCTCGCTAATCACTCGAACAATAAGGAGAAATATGAATAAGGGAAAAATAGTTCAAATCATTGGCCCGGTTGTTGATGTGGTATTTGATGAAAAGCACATGCCGGCAATTTTCAATGCATTAACTGTTGTTAATGATGGGCAGCAGCTAGTTTTGGAGGTCCAATCACATTTAGGCGATGGTTGGGTTCGGTCAGTCGCCATGGGTTCAACCGATGGGCTTCAGCGTGGTATGGAGGTTACCGATACAGGTGATCCAATTTCAGTTCCTGTTGGCGAAGAGGTCTTAGGTCGGGTTTTAAATGTTACCGGTGCACCGATTGATAATGCTGGCAAAATTAATGCTAAAAAGCAGTACCCAATTCACCGTCCAGCACCTTCCTTTACTGAACAAGAAACAGAACCCGCTATTTTGGAAACCGGTATTAAAGTAATTGACCTTATTGCCCCATTTTTAAAAGGTGGTAAGGTGGGTGTATTTGGTGGTGCTGGTACCGGCAAGACAGTTATTGTGCAAGAACTCATTCGAAATGTTGCCCAAGAACACGGCGGCTACTCAGTATTTACTGGTGTCGGCGAACGGTCTCGTGAAGGTAATGACTTAATCGGCGAAATGACTGATTCAGGCGTTATTAAAAAAATGGCAATGGTATTCGGCCAAATGAATGAGCCGCCCGGTGCTAGGCTTCGGGTCGCATTAGCAGGGCTTTCAATTGCTGAATATTTTCGAGATGAGAAAAATCAGGATGTACTATTATTTATCGATAATATCTTCCGGTTTAGCCAAGCGGGTTCCGAAGTCTCAGCGTTACTAGGCCGTATTCCTTCTGCTGTTGGTTACCAGCCTACACTAGCAACTGAAATGGGCCAATTGCAAGAACGAATTACGTCGACGAAAAAAGGATCCATTACTTCTGTCCAAGCCGTCTATGTTCCAGCAGATGATTATACCGATCCGGCGCCAGCGACAACCTTCGCACACTTAGATTCCACTATCGCACTTGAACGATCCTTAGTCGAACAGGGAATTTACCCTGCTGTGGAGCCATTATCTTCAACTTCACGTGCGCTAGATCCTCAAATTGTCGGCCAAGAACATTACGACGTTGCCCGTGGTGTGCAAAAAGTGTTGCAGCGCTACCGAGAATTACTCGATATTATCGCCATTTTAGGGGTTGAAGAATTATCGGATGAGGATAAATTAACTGTTGGCCGTGCACGCCGCATCCAAAGATTTTTGTCCCAACCGTTCTTTGTGGCTGAACAATTTACCGGTACACCTGGTAAATACGTTCCAGTCAAGGAAACGATTAAAGGGTTTAAAGAAATACTTGATGGTAAACATGACGACAAAAGTGAACAGGCCTTCTACATGAAAGGTGCCATCGAAGAAGTCGGGAAGTAATATGAAATTGACGATAGTCACTCCTGAAGCAATCGTCTATGATGATGAAATAGATAGGGTAACATTGCCAACACTAGATGGCGAGATTACAATACTCCAAAACCATATTCCACTGATTACACAAATTGCACCCGGTGAATTATCTATATTCCATAAAAGTGGTAAGACCGATCATTTTGCAACTGGGGGCGGCTTTGCAGAAATAACCGGTTCAACCGTTTCAGTTTTAGTTGACTTAGCCCAAGAAGCAACAGCAATTGACGAAAAGGTTGTCGAAGAAGCGAGAAAGCGCGCGCAAGAAGCATTACTCAAGCGGCAAGAAATGACCGATGAAGAAATTGCCACCGTCGAATCAACCTTAGCAAAATCCCTAGCCCAACTCAAAGTCAAACGCCGACACCACACCCGAACTCCATAAAACTATGTTGATAATAGGCCATCGAGGTAGTGCTGGATATGAACCAGAAAATACCCTGCGTTCATTCAAAAAAGCTCTTACTTTAGGGGTTGACGCAATAGAACTTGATGTTCATTTATCATTGGATAAAAACCTCATTGTAATCCATGATGAAACAGTCGATAGGACAACGAGTGGAAAAGGATATGTTGCCAAAAAGTCACTTCAGGAACTAAAACAATTAGATGCCGGCAAAGGTGAATCAATACCAACATTGCAAGAAGCGCTTAATCTTATCAATAAACGAGCCTTGGTGAATATAGAGCTAAAAGGAGTAGGTACTGGTAAGTCTGTGGCACGAGTTATCGAAGCATATGTTCGCCAACACAACTGGACTTATAATGATTTTCTTATTTCTTCGTTTAATACTAAAGAACTTCAAGAATGCAATCAAATAAATCCACAAATAAAAATTGGTCTACTTTTAGAAAATATACCAATAATGGATATAAAAAGCTTTGCGAAATTAAGAATAAAAGCGCTAATTATTGACTATAAAGTTATTAATCAAATAGCCGTAAAAAAATGCCGTGATCAAAATTTACAAATATGTGTCTATACAGTTAATAATTTAGGTGATATTGCAAGAATGAAAGGACTTGATGTAGACGGTATTATTAGCGACTATCCGGATAGAATTTAGTAAATTGAGTTTTATGAAGAAGCAGTGTAGCCAGTGTTTTGAATGATGGTTAATATTTGGGTGTGGGTGACTTTTTTGGGGTCGTAGATAACTTCAGTCTGCTGCTTGGCGTAACTGGTTTTTGACTCGATAACGCCGTCAATATTTTCGATATTACCATCCAAGTCTAAAGTACAGACAGAGCAATCCATGCCATTAATTTTAAAGACAGATTTCGTTTTCATGGTTTACTAATCTAAATATATAGTACCACGATTTTGGCCAGCGCTGCACATAAATGCAATGGAACCTGACATGGTTGGTGTGGTAAATGAAACATCACCACTTTGCCCCAGTGGTACAACTTTTTGGATGCTAAGCGACGGAATGGTAAATGATTGGGCACAGCTCGTATTCCCAGTATTATTTAAATGTATGGTTACCTTACTTCCCGCTTTTAAGATGAAGCTAGTTGGACTGTAGCCTTGTTGTCCAATTATAATTGTGGCTTCGGTGGGTGCTGTACTTTCTGCTAGGTAGTGTGATTGGATTAGTGCTGAAGCTTCGACGGTATTACATGGCCCAATTTTGCAAGAAATTTTCGCCCAGGCATTATCCAAAGTCCAATTGCTCCCACTTAAAGCGATTGCCGAGTTTAAATTAAATACGGCAAAAATTATAACCACGATACCAGCAAATTTCATAAATTGCTGTCGTAAAGTTTGACTTAATTTTGCTGCCGCAAGTCCGAACCCTAAAAATAACGGTGACGTTCCGAGTGTAAACGCACACAATAAGAGTGCTCCAGTTAGTGCGTTCCCCGAAGCCACTGCCAATGCCATAATTGCCTGTGTCGTGCCGCAGGGTATAAGAACGGTAAGTGACCCGAGCATAGCAGGTGCAAAAATATCACCACTTTTTGTTTTACTCCGAATTCGACGAGTGATAAACCTTGGCGGTTGGATAATAAAGTAGCGAAAAATAGGATGGATATCTAACAAGTTTAATGCTGTACCAAACATGAAGACAACGACAGCAAATTGCAATGCCAATCGAAGCGTATATGATAATTGGAGTAATGAACCTGCCCAGCCGAGTAGAAATCCAAGAATGGTATAGACGAGAAGTTTTGCAATAAGGAAGGAAGAAACTGGGAAAATACCACTAGTTAAGCTACTGCTGCCGATATGCTTTTCTTTTTCCCGTTGTACTACAGCCGCTGCTAGTAAACCACCCTGCACTGCTGTACAAGATAGCCCACCTGCTACAAGGCCAGTAACAAATGCCGCAAATATTTCAGGATTTGCCATACGCTTAATCTATTATTCTACACTTTCAGGCAAAAGTAAAATTACAGGCTTAGAACACAGGCTAATTCTAGTTGCTTGCAGATTTTCTTCGCTGGTTATGGCCTCGTTTTGTTAGTTTAGTGAAGTTGGTATACGTTTGGTATAAACCCAGTTGCCGGAGTAATTCAATCCAAAACTTGCCCCAGCCTGATGCTTTGTAATAATCAGATTTATATTGCTGCCAGGCTTCTTTTTTACCTATATCAACTGAGCCGGGAAATGGTGGATCAACCCATGTTGATAAAATTATCCACTCATATTTTTCATTTTGGGTAGCAATAAGGGTAACTTTTGAGTTACCGTATAATTTTTGGAACTCGGTGGTGCCTTGTTGTTTTCCCGGTGTTTGATTATCAGGATGCTTGAAGGCTTCCAGTGCCATATGCTGTG
>CAYSOG010000002.1:0-92886 GCA_964432675.1 uncultured Gammaproteobacteria bacterium
ATTACTACGAACCGTTCGACAGCCCACGTTTGGACGGCGTTGGTATTATTGACGCCCATACCAAAGCCAGCAACAAGCGCATGATCAATAACTTAGTTATCGAACTGAATACTGCCGTCTTTCCTAGCCGGCAGGAAACCGGAGAAGAACCTAGCGTAGCGTCTGCGCATGCACTAAGGCTTGATCCATCACTAATCACCAAGGATTACGAACTGGATATGCAAACGCTCGTCGGCTTCGAGAACCATTCGGGGCAGACATTTCTTGGACCCAATAGCCGCCCGCTTGGGCATGTAATTGTCGGCAATGGCAACAACGGTGAAGATGGCACTGAAGGCGCTATTGATGGCACTGCCTTTGGCTGCTACCTGCATGGCTCACTATTACCCAAAAACCCCCATTTTGCCGATTACCTTATTACACTAGCACTTAAACGCAGGAACGGACACGTGTCGCTAGAACCTCTCAATGACACTACCGAGTTCCAAGCCCACAACGCCGCCATTACCCGGGCCAAATCTCTTAAAAACGAAGCGTAATCCAAAAATCGCGTCATTCTGGCGAAGTCCAGAAACTTTACAATCCTGGATATTACTCCCAAATTTTGCTAAAATAAGTACTTGTAACCTGAAACTTGTAGCATAGAGCATTTTTTTCTACTAAAAAGTTTCATGTTTTAAGCTTCAAGTTTAAAGTGCTATCGAGCCGCGGTGGCGAAATTGGTAGACGCGCATGCCTTAGGAGCATGTGGGGCAACCTATGGGGGTTCGAGTCCCTCCCGCGGCACACATCTCTCTCAACCACAGACTTTACATCCAATTTACGTTAAGGTATACTTCCTGCGCTATTGCTCTTTAGCAATATAGCGTAGCTCTTTGGCCTCTATAATCCCAAAGGATACTGTACTTTAAGGAGTTGGTAGGGCATGAAACGGTTATTGGCTGTGATCATTGCACCACTATTTTTCAACTGTCTTTTTGCTGCATGTGGTGAGAGTTCTAATACCCAGCAAGATATTCAGCTTACAGGTTCTATCCAAGTAATGCAAAGCGTTTTTGATGACCAACAAAGCACACTTTATATTCGCGTAGAACATCCAGGAGTAGCCGGGGCAGATGCCGCAGTTGCTGATATCATTGCAAAAAAGCGAAGCTGGGAAAAACAATTCCCAAATAAAGAAATAAAAGCGATGACTATTGTGACAGGTGATGGCGGCGGTTATGGACACCCGATTGTCGTCGGCCTGCTTATCCATTACGAAGAGCGCCAAAACCAGCGAGTGCGTTAGTTTAACATACGCCCCATGCAAATAATATTTTTGCCTGGGGCTTTTTTCTTGCCCAACATTTAGGCAGCACTTACTTCGCCGTCGATCATGATATTGAGCACTAAGAGGGTAACGGCGCTCCAGGCAAATTCATATAGCGCGCTAAGTTCCATGTCATAAAATAAAAAGAATTGGGTTAAGAGGAGGGAAATTAAGACGGCAATCTTAAACATCCGGTATGCTGCAAGCCGTGAGTGGAAAATCCGAATTACGCCCACAATCACAAATATGCCAGAGAGTGTAGACGAAAAAACATCGCCCCATTCAATGAGCGTCTTCGGGGTAATAAGCGCTAGATTATTCATTCTAAGGGCATGGGCAACACCTACCGTATCAACAATTGACTCTGCAATAATTCCCAAAGCTTGGGCAACAAAGAAAATGATAACAAGCTTTGTAAATATGTCCCGGCGCATAACTTTTGTATAAATGTTGCGGCCAAGCAATCGAAGTTTTGTAATAAAATCTTCCTTGGCTTGTGATGCAACATGGACTTGCCCTAACAGGGCAGTTAGTTGCTCTTGAAGGACACTGTCGGCTTTGGCTTGCGCAAGGTAGGTGGTCGCACGGTTAAAATCATCAGCACTTAGGGCATGCGACATGCCTTCTTTAATAATTTCCAAAATATTTGCCAAATATTCACTCTTTGCAATATTGCGATGCTGCATTAACGTTTGGAAAATAAGGTACAAAACCACAAAGATAACATAAATAATGGCAATGGTGGGCTGGAAAAAGTAGTTATTATTATGGGTGATAAATTTTCCAAGTTCATCGATAAAGGTGCCAAAACCAACGCCGCCTAAAATTGCGGCTGTGTTTTGGATATTCCGGCCTAAAAACCCAAGCAAAAAAATAATCGCAACAAGCATGAGCAAGCCGCCCCACAACATATGGGCAATATGTAATCCACCCCCGCCAAGTTGGGGAAAACCGGTGAGTTGCAAGTAAAATCTAATTATCAAAATCGACGCGATAGCGGAAACTAAAAATAATTCAAAAAACCGGTTAGCCGCTAAATTGCGAATAAAATACCGATGCATGTCCATAGCGAAATTGTATCGTAGATGATGGTATTGTAACAAGTAACTTTCTTAAAGAACATCCAGCATGTCGCAGTAATTTCTTCTAGCGAGCCGACCACAAATATGGTATACTCAAGTCTTACCCAACATATGGCAGCAACAAAAAACACGACTGAGAATATTATTTCGGTTTCCGGACTTGTTAAAAAGTTTGGTGATTTTACAGCGGTTAATAATATTTCATTTGCCGTTGCTCCAGGTGAAATCTTTGGCATTTTAGGGCCAAATGGTGCAGGGAAAACCACAACACTTGAAATTATTGAAACGCTCCAAAAGCAAACTTCCGGCGAAATCTTGGTTGATGGTATCGATACAATAAAACACCCATGGGAAGTGAAACGTCGTATCGGCGTACAGCTGCAAGCTGCGGGTTTTTACCCCGAACTTACCTTAGTAGAATTACTAAAAATGTTTGCGGCAATGTACGATGTGGACACCGACCCAATGGAACTTATCCGCGAAGTCGGTTTAGAAGATAAAGTTAAAAACTACGTTGCAAAACTTTCGGGCGGCCAGAAACAACGCTTTTCTATTGCCACAACTTTAATTAACAAGCCAAAAATTATTTTCTTAGACGAGCCAACAACTGGCTTAGATCCGCAAGCCCGAATTAATTTATGGGAAATGGTGCGCAAGATCAACGCCCGTGGCGTCACAATTGTCCTGACAACGCATTATATGGACGAAGCCGAAGCGTTATGTAAACGGGTTGCTATTATGGACCACGGTAAGATTATCGCGCTCGATTCGCCGCAGAAACTAATTAAAGACCTTATTTCATCAGGCTTTAAAAAGCAGGTTGAAGTACAGCAAGCCAATTTAGAAGACGTCTTTTTAACCATGACCGGCCATCGTCTGCGGGAAGAATAGAGAAAAAGGTGGCCGATTAGGATAACAAAAAGTTACAAGCTATATGTTTCCTGGAATACGTATTTATGAATAACACAAACCAAACATTCAAAAAACCAAGCCAGTTTCGGGCATATGTTGCGATGAGCTTGTATTCTTTTCGGGCGCAAACAAGAAATAAAGCGACGTTTGCTTTTGGCTTTTTGTTCCCGGTTGTTTTTATTAGTGTTTTTGGCTTAATCGGTAATGCTACCCAAAAAGTAACGATCGGCGTTCCAGCAAACACCGACCAAAACAATCCAATTGTCCAAACTATAGCAAAGCAAAGCTTTGTCACGATTGACAACGAACCAGAAATGGCACTTGAAACAAAATTGCGGCAAGGAAAAATCGGTGGCATTTTGCTTGTAACGCCAAAGGAAAATACACCACCGTCATACAATGTGCAGTTGCTCACTTCAACCGCTTCACCCCAACAAACAGCAAGTGTCCAAACATTAGTAAAAAGCGTTGTCGACCAAACCAACTTGCAACTAAGTGGTGTAACAAGCCCACCGGTTAGCTTAACCCAAGGTCAAGTCGCTGGCCGCCAAACGCGCTACATCGATTTCGCGCTACCCGGGCAAATCGGCTTTGCGCTTTTAGGAACGGCAATATTTGGGACAGTTTTTGGCCTTATTTTCTTGAAAAAATCACTCGTCCTCAAGCGCATGTTCGCAACTCCCGTGAAACCGCTCACTATTTTACTCGCGCAGGGAACAAGCCGGCTGATCATGGCGCTTTTGCAAACAATCCTTATTTTAGGCCTGGGCGTTATAGTGTTTAAGTTTTATCTGCCGCATGGCATCGTAACATTTGCCGAAATGCTGTTGCTTTCAGCCCTTGGCCTTATTGCCTTTTTAGGCTTTGGTTTTCTTATGGCGGGGCTTGCGAACGATGAAAATTCGGCCAATCCCTTAGTCAATTTGGTAACGTTACCGCAGCTATTGCTTTCTGGAACGTTTTTCCCGACCGACAATTTGCCTACTTGGATCCAGCCGATTGCCAATAATTTACCGCTATCGTACCTTAATATCGCGTTGCGGAAAATCACAACCGAAGGGGGAACACTAATCGACGCCCTGCCATACATCGCAGGTTTATTACTCTGGGGAGCAGTCATGTATATTCTCGCTGCCTGGACGTTTAAATGGGAATAACTTCCTTTTCCTTGTTGGAGAAAGAATAGGGCATGGATCATAGTTATACCGACAGGTAAAGAATGTGCTCGTGACTATTGCGGAGCAAAAGAATGTACTCGTGATTATAATAAATTACACAGGAGGTTTTATGAATGGTGTTGTACATTTTGAAATTCCGACCGATGATTTAGACCGAGCAAAGGAGTTCTATACAAAAGTGTTTGGCTGGGTTGCCCAACAGGTTCCGGGGTATGAAGGATTTGCGATTGTCCAAACCACAGAAACAGGGGAGAAGGGACCACTAAATCCCGGTGCAATAAATGGTGATTTATACAAAAGAAGTGACAAAGCGCCGTATCCTTCTGTTGTCATATTAGTGCCTTCAATTGATGAGCACGTCAAAAAAATTGAAGAGGCCGGTGGCACAATTTTAATGCCAAAGCAAGCGATGGGCGACATGGGCTTTATGGCTTCGTTCAAAGACAGCGAAGGCAACCAAGTTGGGCTTTGGGAAGCTGTAAGTCGGTAAACTTGCTTTTTGGCAAATGAGCGCCTAGAATGTGCTCACGATGACTTCAGAACGCGAAGAGCCAGAAGAAAACCCAAGATCCGAATTAACCGACATTGAATTGTCACGCTTTAAAGATCGTATTTTAGAAGCTGCAGCGTGGCATTTGTATAAACAGCAACTAGCCCAAGATCCAGCAAACCCCATTCCAAATCTTATCCCTCAAGATTTCACAGCAGAAGATTTTTGGGCCAGATTTGACAAAACAAACCCCATAAGTCGCGTCGCATTAGTCCATAGTGTCGTTGTCGAACGATGGGCAGCATTGACCACTACAACTCTTGATTTTGAAGAAGTGGTGCAGACGGCGCTAAATGGCAAATTATTTATTTTTGATCCTGACCTAACAATTGATGATGGTGCGGCAGAAGCAAATACGAATGGCTATTTTCACTTCACAGATGCGCCGCCTACTGACACATGGGTCGCCTATATCGTCGACGGTGCAAGGTATGGGAAACGGGTTATGGAAATCGCAAAAACCCAAGACATGAGCCGAGAAGAACGCAAACAGTACTACCAAGAAAACCCACAGGCAGAAGCTGCCTGGTCAGACTTTGACAACTACCTCTTAGCTTGGATTCCCGCTGAAGATATTGCCCTTGTCACCAAAGGCTTGGAAGTTAATGTTGTCGGTGATATCAACTGGCTCGAAAATGTAGATAATCACCTCGCCACCCAACTTATCACCTCATTACAGTGAATTAAAGCAAAAAAAGAGGGTGTATCCTTAAGCCAGGAAGGCAAAAGGACACACCCATTGTATTCGTTTGGTCAAGGCATAACGCCAAACGTCTTAAAAGCCTTGATGGAAAAATAGATTGTGCCGACCAAACTGGCAAGCATCCAAAATATTGCAAGCCCCATAGGGCCAGTCAAATGCAATAGGCCAACGCTTAAAGCGGTCATGCTTAGAATAAAAATCAGGCAGGTAGTAATAGCATACCGTACGGCAGCCGGGTCATTATGCGTTTGATCTGTACTGGAAAGATCAAATATAAGGGTTATCGTTATACGCAACCGATTAAACCGCGATACCGACCAACCTAATCCACAACCCCCAAAGAAAATCAAACTAAACCAGAGTATCGTACTAACATCACTTGGAAGCAACATGTGGTTACCTCACCTTCACGGAAATTTGTGTCTTTGAGCTTTTAACAATAATAAAAGTGCAATATACCTTGTCTTTTTTCCTAATCTGCATTGTACCATAGGTTCGAAGCTTGACAGGCTTTGCTATTAGAAAAAAAGAGGCGGCTGATAAAATCAGCCGCCGGTAACTTAAAGTATTTCAACCTGTTCGGGCATTACTAAGTAAGGGCAAATCTTGCGCTTTTTGGCCAAAATAAATTGTTTGACCAGTTGGAAGGTGCTCATGCCGCGTTCTGCGCGCCGTGCTTCCCTGCCTACACGCCACTCTTTGATCGGCGCTCGGAGTACATGCTGATAAAGCCAAAGAATTCCTGCGCCCGTTGATACAATGATAGCAACAGCTACAATCGAAAGCAATATTATCGCTGCCATAAAGCCTAGCACTTGCAAAAAGATAATCGATCCATGCGAACCCAACTTATGGCGCAACGCTCCTAGGCCAAGCACTAATAGTACTGACCATGGCGTTACAACATAGAATTTCCGGCTGGTGAAAAACCAGCGAAAAAACCACCGAGGCGTGTAACCATAGGGTTGGGCATAATGCTCGTAGAGCCAAATGGTGCCAATTGGAATACCCCAAATCGGTGACAGCAATAATAGTGAAGCCCACCGTAAGTGGTGTCCATTTATCCGATCGCCAAAGAGTTTCCTCATTACGGTAATGAAACCCCATATAGCGAGGATACCAATTGCTGCGATACCTGAACCTACCCCTAATGCAGTGGCAAGCAATTTCATTTCAGCGGGAAAATGTATCGTAAGCCAAATGATTAAGCCAACAATAACCGCTAGCATACAGCAGACCACCATCGAAACACCCCAAAGAACCGGCACTGTCATAAACCAGATAACCGGGGTGCGGGCGATGGCCCAGAAAAAATGACAAAGGTTTGGTCTGGCTGGCGGATCATGGGCCCGAAAAACCCGATGTTCCAACCACCACTGATATGCGGCATAATGCCAACTATGGGCACCAATAGCCAAATCAGCTTCGTCGCCGCTTGTCATAATGTGGGCAAGCCTGGCTTCGGAAGAAATAATCCCAACGTTGCCTTGGACCTGCTGCCGTAAGAAGCTTTTTGCTAAGCTGCGGTAAAACCAATACATTACCATAAGCAAGCCTATGGCAAACAGACTAGCGTATTTTGCTATTTCCAAAAAGATATGAACAACAGCCAACACAAGCTACCTCCTTATACCCGCTTGTTTGCTTTTCAGTTTTAGTAATACCTTTTTTAACGTGCCATTTGTCTTAAGAATAATGACTGATATGTCTACTCTTAAAAATATTCCTAGAACAAAAATGTGCTTATAAAGTATAGCAGAACCGGCAAGGATTTACTATAAGGTAATAAATGGACAATTAGGATGTGGTGTTAGCCAAAAAAGAAGGACTGGTATCTACTATTGTAGACACCAGTCCAAAAATATCGCGGTTAAAAGTTAAAAGTCCATGCCCGCAGCTTTGCGGTCTTCCTGCATACCCCAAGTGGCAATCCTGAAGCCAACTGCGTTGTCGACTTCCAAGCCTGGGTAAAGACGAGTAAATTTCATGTCGTCAGTTAAGGCAACATAGCCCACCAGCACTGGGTCAATTCTGATTGGCATAATTCGGTGAAATGCCTCTGACTCAGGAGAACCGATCAAGAATTTGCCAAACAGGCCCGTTTTTTGGGCTTGCTGCATGCTCACAAGCGCTTCTGCCGGAATTGGCGAGGCGAAGTAGTGCTTAAGGGTTTGAGGCCGCCCAAGCCAACCGTCAAAGAAGCGCTGCACGCGACTTGGCCGCATGGCCAAACCAGCGTACCAGTCTTCCGGCATCGTATAGGGTTCGTACCCTTGCGAAATGGCAGAAACAACACGCTTCAGGCCGGCCAATCGGGTTGTGACCGTTTTGCGTCGCTCGCGGTAGACTGCAACCTGGGCCGGCGGCAAGGTGCCACCTTTGAGGCCTGCTTCAAGTTCCACTGCCTCTTCCTCAAGCGCTTGCACTTGCGGCAGGGTGAGTTGCTCTTTGAGAAACTCTGGCAGCTGGGCCAATGCTTCCGATGCCTGCACTTGCTCAACCAGATCTAACACGGCTGTCATGGCTTTCTCCTTTGCTGCTTGGCGTTTAACCACGATGGTAAAGTGCGTTACCGGTTTTGCGTTGTTACAATTTACCTCCTGCACTGCGCATTAGTGTACGGTAACTATTGGATGCATTATAGGCAGTTTAGAGGCCGTCGTCAACTTAAATTACTAATGCGTTTCGAAAATCCGCCCTAAACATAAACCTATAGTCTTGTAAAACAATCTGTTTTGTGGTAAAATAACACCGTAAAACGATGATGAATAATCATTCCGTTTAGTAGGATTTATTTTGCACTTTACCAATACGGTGTTAGCAACAAGTCGTAGCAAGAGAGGAAACAGGCATGGCAGAAAACAACCAGCTAAATCTGCAAGTTATAGGAATAGGCAATGACCTTATTACCTGTCCATATTGCAACGCCGCTAATCCGGAAGATGCAACATATTGTGTGGAATGCGGTAAGCGGATGGGCGTTTGCTTAAGCTGCAACCGTCCATTACCGAATAATCAGCTTCTCATACGAAACCATTGCCCATCGTGCGGGGCGCTTATCAACCCTAAGCCTGCACCATGGTACAAACGAATGCAGTGGCCAAACTTGCAAGCTGCAGCTTTCCAGGTGTTTGTGGTTTGCCTAACCGCTGCCGGCACTATAGCTGCTATTGCAATTGTCGCTGGCCTTGCAGCGGGAACTGTTGTAGAGCCGAGAGTGAATTCAGACTTAGATAGCTTTCACGCTGCCATGGTAATTACATTCATTGTCACTGGAATTGCTATGGTTATTGCTGGTTGTTGGGTAGTGTATGATGTTTATCATCTAGAACAAGGTAATGAAAACGTAAGCCCTTTAGAACTTTTTTGGGTAGCCTATGCCTTTGGCCTAAGCTTGATACTCTTTCTTGAAGCTATTTTTGCGTGGCACACCTCGAATACTAAAATCGATACAATGGCCCATGTTTTCTGGGTTTTGACTGCGGCAGCAATTGGCTTATCCTGTTGTTCTGCCGTCTTCTACGCTTTTGTTAAGGCCCATGCTGTACAGCCAGCCGCAAACTAAACACGGTTTGTAGCATGGTGCAGGGTACATCTTCGAAGGAGGGCGCAGTGTTTCAGCCACTTGATGTGCTAGGAACAAATGTTAAATGCCCGTTTTGCGGCTTTATCAATGTTGACAATGCCGCTTATTGTTCCCAATGCCACAAAAGAATTGGCTACTGCTTAACTTGCAAGGCCAAGTTCCCTGACGAAACAGTCTACCTAAAGGACTTTTGTCCATTCTGCGGTGCACCGATTAATCCGCCAAACCCAACGTTTTGGAGCAAGATTGACTTTGCGCCACTCAAGCGATATACGCCATGGATCCTTTTCGGGTGTCTTTTATTGACGGCCTTTATCTTTGCCTGCGCAACAACTTTTGGCTTCGCAGCCGCTACAATATCCGATCAACATAGTAAGGGAAGTTTCAATGACGGCTTATTCATTCCCGGGATGATCTTCTTCTATTGCATAATAATATCAGCTGCAATAGGTTCAGCTGCATATACGGCGGCATATCCAATTAAGTTTATTGGAGCGTCAGCAGGTTTTACGTGTGCCGCATTTTTCGCGACAGGCATTGGTCTACTCGTTCTGATCGGCAACGTGTCCAATAGCCAAGTCGACGACTTAGCCCACTTTTTCTGGAAATTAACAGCGATTGTAGCTTTTTTAACAGCTCTTGGCTGGCTAGCGTATGGACTGAGTAAGTCGGTGCGACTGATTAGGCCTGCGTAAGACTAACACTGTTTAGCATTTCTTGCCGCGCTCGCGATTTTTATAATCGTAGGGCGCGGCTTTTTTATTGGCCAACACATAGAAATTCGCTTCAGCTTTTGCTACAATTCCCTTACGTCGAATTTGGCAAATGGCCAACGACTAGCACATTAAAAGGAGTACACCATGGGTCATGTAGTCTATCATCTTGAAGGTTTTAACGATGCTGCAGTCCAAGCCATGCGCCATGCAATCAACGCATCAGAGCGATTTGACCATAAGTATGTCGGCGACGAGCATTTGCTATTCGGTATACTAGCAGAAACCGGTGGATTAGCACACAGCATCCTTGATAAATGTGACATTGATGTTAACAAAGTCCGTAGCGCTATTGAGTTCATTGTAGATAAGAATGCCAGTAGCGATGTTACTTCATCTGAACCCACCCCCCGCCTAAAAAAGATAATCGAGCTCGCTCGAGAAGAAGCGAAATCTTTAGGCGCAGATAATGTCTCGACAGAGCATTTGCTCTTGGGGATTGTTCGTGAAGGCGAAGGCATTGGTGCCGGGATACTTGTAGCACATGGCGTAATACTTGAAGAAATGCGACAGGGCTTGTACAAAGCGATAGCATCAAACGAGCAAGTACCACCTAGCTCAAACTATGGCATGGCACGGTTGATTGCTTACTACGAAAGCCCCACGACAGCAGCTTTGAACAAAGACCGTGTCGACAAACTTGCCGAAAGCCTTATGGACTTTATCGAAGGTGAGCCGGAAAACCAAGAAAGCTAACACCAAGTGACAGGCTCGAAATTCCTAGAAAAGGAAGAAAACCGTGGCTGATGAAGCCTTGGAAAGCATTCTTGAAGAATTTAGCGACGAATGCAAGCAGGCGGTTAAGCTTGCGGAAGAAGAAGCAAGAAATTTAGGACGTGATTATCTTGGCACCGAACATCTGCTGCTCGGCTTATGCCGAGTGCAAACAGGACGGTATCGGGAAATTCTGCAGCGGCTGAATGAAAAGCCACAGAAACTCCGCAGCATAGTTCTTTTTATCGATGGCCAAAAACTTCGGCCTCTACCCGAAGGGCATCCATTTCAAGGCCTGACTGACCGGGCAAAACAAGTGCTTCGTCTTGCCCATGATGAAGCCATGCTTCGGCAAAGCAACAAGGTAGAAACAGAGCATCTTGTCATTGGGTTGCTTAGGGAAGGCGAAGGCATTGCAGCCGGAGCTTTCGAATCAACCGGTATTACCCTCGATGTTGTTCGGTTAACGCTTGATGCTATGGCGTCGCACCGGAAATAATCGTTGGGTGGAGTTTTCTCACTCCACCCACTTTCACATTACTTTACAAAATTAGGGCAATATCCTGTGCAGGAGGAAAACCATGGCCCATAACAACCTGGTTGAGGTCAGGCTGCAACTTGCCAATGGCATCGATGTCCTTGAATATAGTACCAAAGGGATCGAACACGACAATACGAGCGACCGCATGTTCACAATGCCGCTTGGCACAGAATATAGGTTCGCGGTTAAGAATGTCACCCAAAATCCACCACAAGCCGTTATTGTGTTTGCCCAAGTGAACGGCATGGATATTACCGGCTATGTACCGCGCTTTACTTCAATCAAAGCTGGTGAAACCGAGTACTTTACAAATTATTATTTCAACAATTTTTCGGCTAATAACGGCAAGGTTCGGCCAACAGAAAAGTTTAGCGGAACGCTGGCATTTATCCCAGCACCTTCACTCTGCATTTACTTATTTGTTGCACCCCAAACGGCGATTATTGACGACCCAAGCCTTGGCGGGTTGCCGTTTCGGCATTCGCTAACCAAGCAGTCGTGGCAAATGATTCGCTACGAAGGCATACGTGAGGAAATATGGCATAATTTCGCAGGCTTGGTAATAATGCATCCCGGATAGGAAAATTACTCCTGAAACAAAACAGGTGGGGAAGCCGAAACGACTTCTCCACCTGTTATCTCACTACAAAAGACACGCTCACCTTCTCACCTTATTATACCAGTCACGAAATATTTCATTAGCAACATCTTTCCCGCCTAATCCAACCATTAAACCAAATCCTAACGCTAATGCGGCGACAACACCGGTAAAGAGAATATTAATAAGATCGGGCACTATTTCAAGCTGCCTAATAACGGCTAATATCGTAAAGACAATGACAACCCACTTTGCGAAAGTAGCAAGTGTAGCAGCTAATCCAATTTGCATCGTGCGTAGGGTACCGCGCATGACATTCGAAAGGAAGTCAGCTAATAGCAGGCCGCCCGTCAAAATCAAAACTGCCGCAATCACTTTTGGTGTGTAGCCAATAATCTTATTTAAGGCATCGGCCACAACCGGCAATCCTAAAATAGACAAACTTGCCAGGAAAAAACTGATAATGATAAACCACTTAATGATGTCAGCAACCGCTTCTTTTGGCGATGCGTGATAGCCCGCCTCACCTAAGAAACTACCAATGCCCATGCGTGAAGCCGCGGCATCAAACCGCACCACTGCCAGGCCAGACTTCACAAATTTCTTAATCCAAATTGCCAAGATCCAGCCGATTAGTAAAACGACTATGGCACCAAGTAAACTTGGCACAATAGCCACAATACCATTTAACAAGTTAGCTGATGCGGTCACGATCGCTTCGTTCCAACTGCTTACCGGATACAATACATTCGTTTGCATATATTCCACCTCCTTTCATTTTTAATAACTCCATTGTTTTCGTACTTTAACTATTGCCCAAGCAAGCAAAAAATGTCAATGCATCTCTCTAAAGATATATAGTGAAGCAAGCGTCATTAAAGTACTATGAAGGTTATTTGCCTTGCTCTTTTCTCGATCCTACGTTAGTATAGCTTTATGGACTTTCAGCCATATGAGATTATTAGCAATGAAAATATTGCGCCTGATGTTTTCATATTTCGCTTCAAGCCAACACAAGCAAAGGAAGTCTTTTCCTTTATCCCAGGACAATTTTGCCAGATAAAAAATCCAACTTCTGACCGACCCAACCAACCACATCTCTTTTCGATCGCATCGTCACCACATACTAAGGAATATCTTGAGTTTTGCATTAAACAATACGGCCCTTGGACGCATGCCTTAGCCCAAAAAAAAGTCGGCGAAACCGTTGAAATTAACGGGCCGCTTGGTAAATTTACCTGGGACAATGCCGTACAACACGCGGTATTTTTAGCAGGCGGCGTCGGCGTTGCGCCCATTATGTCTATGCTGCGGTATATAAACGAGGAACACTTGCAACCGCGGGTTACCCTGCTTTACGGTAACCGCGATCAAGCGTCAATCGCTTACGGCGACGAAATTAAGCAAATTATAGCTAACCTTAAAAACGGGAAAGTGGTCGATATTCTTTCCGATATTGCACCTGACCACCCATGGCAAGGGTACCGAGGTTTTTTAACGAAGGATATTTTAGAAAAGGAAGTTGATGTTGAACCTGAACCAACATTTTTCCTGTGCGGCCCACCTATATTCGTACAATTAGCCAAAGAGTTGGTTGCCCAGATCAATATTGAACCTGCCAGGATTAAACAAGAAATATATTCAGCCCCTGTTGCTCTCAAAACTGCTGCCCAATAAGATAACGCTCATTGCAGACCATGAAACAGTCACTGTTCACCACAACTATTTTAGGCGGATTATTTTTAGTGCTAATTTTAGGCGTTTTGGTTGCAGTAAGGAACGTAAAACCGTCAAAGACACTTGAAAGCTCTCCCATCGATCAAAACTTACAACTTACCTCAGCCATACCGTTGCAAGTTCCAACTTCATCGCCGGCGGCTACAAGCTCCCAAGCGCAACCTACGACACCGCCTGCAGCGATTGAAACGAATGCTTCAAAAAGTGCCGATGAGGCACATGCGCCGCATGTCCGCATTACCTTATCAAACGACCAATCATTTACTTTGGCGCTTTACCCTGACCTAGCACCAAAAACCGTGGCAAATTTTCTAACAAAAGTAAGAAGTGGCTTTTATAATGGCCTCTTATTTTTTCGCGCTGACAAAGCCCAAGACGGCTCAACGGCGATCGTCCAAACCGGTGACCCTACCAATACCGGTCAAGTTGGGGGGACAACGCAGGCAGAATATAACAAAAAACCATTTTTAGCAGGTTCAGTCGGAATCGCGCGAGGGCAAAACCGCGATATTAACAGCGATAGTCAGTTTTTTATTATTACCCAAGACCTTCCTAATCTCGACGGTAATTACACCAATTTTGGTGACGTCATTGCCGGGCTGGATGTTGTAAAAAACATCAAACAAGGCCAACCAATCAAAACAATAGCGGTGATACAGTGATTAAGTCCTATAGGACATATTAGACTTATTTCTAGTGGCAAATCCTTGACACATGCGAGATAATACTGGTATCAAATAAATAAAGGAGGTGTATTACAATTTATGGCATATTCAACAGTCAGTAAGAAATCGAACCGAACCTATTACTTGCATCAGCGTGATGTAACCTTGAAAAATGGGCGTCAGCAAAGGATATATTTCTTCGCTCCAACGCAACAAGCAGGCACGATCGATGCTGTTCCACAAGGATATGAGGTCGGCGAGAATCCACGAACCGGCCTACCGTACCTACAGAAAGCAAAATAATTGGCCATATTTATAAACCAATGGAACCCAATTTACCATGACTTACTGTTGTGGTAGATTATTGGTGAAATATGACTGTCAAACCTTGCTCCTTCTCGAGTAAATGTGGTATAATTCGCATAAGTTAAGCGGCAGGGTTTTTGGTCTTTATAACTCTGGCAATAGTATATTTATTCGTTCAGTATGGCAAATACACCTAATGACACCAGCATTTTAAATTCCGGGACCGCAAAAACGGAAGTCACAGCCGCTTCCCAAGCGGTTACTGATCCATGGCACGGTATAGTAAGTCCGGCCCGCCACCGGCCAAAATTATCACAAGAAGACCTCATTGAGCTTCGAAAGCGCCAAGGTATCGGCTTTTTTGATGAATTTAATGAAGCAGCTGCTCAACCACGTCCAGAAATACCCAGTCCTGATTATGCCGATATTATCGATATGCGCGCCGATATCGTGAGCACCTTAAGTGAAGGTTTTTCTGAAGCCCGAGAAGTTATTACCGTTGCCGTCACCGATGTGGTCAAAAAAGGAGAGCAGGTATTATATAAAGCAAAAACTATTGTTGCTGCTGAAGCGACCGATGTCTTTAACCAAATTATTGGCAAAACTGACCACGCCGAAACAAATGCCGCATCCAAAGCAAATCCACATGCTGATAGAAAACCGGCCGAAGTTTATACACCAAAACCAAGTGAAATTTTTGATGATTTAAAGCTTGAACACATCAAGCAGCTTGAACAATTATTTGGCTTAGACCAACTAAAAGGGCACGAGGTGCCAAATAATCACGCGCCCGAGCAAAAGAGCCAAAAGCCACAGGAGGATGAAGTTAAAAAACAACAACTTATCGCCGAGCAAAAGCAAAAGATAGCGTATTTCGCAAGACAACGCCAAACAAGCCCCATGGACGAAGCCATGGCCCAAACTGGTGTTGGTGCCGATGAGGCAAAGCAATTGCTCAATGTTAGTACCAGTATAGACATTAATAAACTCAAAAATGCTAAGTCGGCCCACGATTTAGTCCAGGCTCGCAGTGCCCAGCTGCAAGCTGCAAAACAAGATTCAGGTGAACTTGGTAGCACTGGTAATGCTTCCGGACGGCTGATTGACAAGTCAGCCGGCAAAGCCCTGTTAAATGACCTCCAAAACGGCGGCGAAACCCAGATGAAAAATTCTGTCGGCTAAATTTACCTCTTTACAAAGAGTCTTCTCAAATTCGCTTTACACTAATATAGTCTTATAGTATACTTAGCTCGTACCTTAAAATGGTTAAATAGGTAAGGAGAATACCTGTGCCAACGGTAACAACGGAAGTGATTACAAAAACAATCGTTTCGTGCGGTGTCTGTGGAGCAAAGTTTCGCGAGGATGTCAGCAAAAACCTCCCGCCATACGAACGTGCCCTCGCCTGCGAACAAAAAGCTGTTGCAAAGCCAGCTGCAGAGTACCCAATTGGGCTGCAACTATGCAACCCACATGTGGACATCAACTTAACACTTGCAGCCTACATTCCTGTGCAGTATACCCATATCTTGTACTACGAATTTGATACTGATCTTTTATCATATTTGAAGATGCAGTACTCAAAGGAAACACTCGACAAATCTCTTGCTAACGGCACCTTAGTACTGGGACATGTTTCGCGCAAACCAGAACGCACAACCCGGCGGCGTAAATCACTCAAGGAGATAGGCTAATGATCACCAAAACGGTAATATACGAAAGCAGTACTTGTCAAACGCGATATGCAGGCCCAGAATCGGAAGACGAAGCCTTACGGAAACGAGCAGAAGCTTGTGAAGCCTTGGGCGAACCTGCATATAAGTATAAAGTTGGAGAGATTATCGAGAGAAATGATGGCGTATTAGATCTTGTAATCCTTCGAAGGTTTTGTGTCTGTAAAGATGGGCAACATTTGCCCAGTTATAACGTACGAGTCACTGACGATGGTGACTCGTTTACCGATCCATATTCAATTACAAAGCAAGTCAGTGAAGATACTATCAGCCGCTGGCAAACTTCAAAGACCCGCGACCATACCTTAGGCCTTGTCTAAATGTTAGCTAGAGCAATAATATAAGTTTGAAAAAATATTGCTAAATACGATCTAAAAACAACCAGCACCGTGTTGGATAAAACCGCACGGTGCTTCTTTTTTGCTTAAATTAACGAAATAGGGGAGTGGACCCGACAGGATTCGAACCTGTGACCTCCGCAATGTCAATGCGACGCTCTAACCAACTGAGCTACGAGTCCGTACCGACTATTTTACCTGAAATTGTTTATATAGACAATCTCCTTACATCAATTGTAAATCTAGAAAACTTACAGTATAATGCACACGCATTCGCACTTTTGAGAAAAGAGGAAAAATGAGCATCCATGATATCCCGTCTCAAAGAACGGCATGGCTTCAGCACCTATCCTCATTAAATGGAAAAGTGAATGATGATCTTATCGCTGTGGCAGTATCTCATATTGAGAATAATGGTATCGGAGATTCACCACCAGCCATACGGGAAGGCCTGAATGGCAGATATGATTTATTAGGCTACATAATAGGGGAAAGATTTATTCAACTTGATCTTAAAGAACTGCTTACCATTTGTCGGTTAACCCGTGAAGAATTAGGCCTGTTCTTAATTGGTGCTACGCAAAGTAGTATCGGATATCGACGACTTTACGATCCTGATGCCCAACCAATAGCCCCCGCCTAACCTAGGCTGGGGCTTTTTTCTTGACGTTTTTCTGTTTTCCTCTTAGTATAAATTTATGGGCTTTTCGACGGATAATTATGACAATATATACCGCGGTCGCAAGCGAATGATGCTCAACAACTTTTTAGGCGGCATTGCTTGGAGCTTTGGCACGTTGATTGGCGGTATTATCATCTTTACCATCATTGGCTTAATTTTAAAGCGTGTTGACCTGGTGCCAATCATCGGTGCTTGGTTACGCGATATCTTACAAGAAACCTTCAAAAACCAACCAGTTGTTAAAGGTATCAATATCCACTAAATTTGCCGGTATTCGCCAACAAAAAGCATTACTTTTTCGTCTTGACCGTTTTTCCCTTTTCCCAGTACAATTGTGCCAATATTACTGTACGAATACTATGACATCGGAACGGGATAATCCTATCAATCCTATTTCTCTTAATGAGCCGGCAGTCAGTGAGCCAGAAGACACCAATGAACCAAGTCGGTATGCCCAATTCGACCAGGCAGTCGACGATTTAGTCGCATATTACCAGGAACTTGCAGTTGAGCATATACCGGTGACTGACCTGTCAGACCTCATCTCAATTGGGCAAGTGCAATACCAGCAGCGGAATGGTGAGGCAGAAGATGTATTCCAAAGCGTTGGCCTTAAGCTAAATATGCATCGTTATAAGATCAATAAATTCTATGAAAATGCTGCAAAATTTGCGTTATTCAACCTTGCAGTAATGCCACGCAATGGAAAAAAAGCCAGACAGTTGCACCTGGCAAGCACCGACCTAAAACCATCATTACGCGCCTTGTTCGTTTTCAACGAATGGGATGAAAATCCACCACTTGCACGGCAGTTGCGGAAAGGCAAAGGTCACAGTAGTTTGCAAAATGAAGATTTTCAGACACTGCTGTTGCTTGCGCAACAAAAATTTGAGCCAAAACCCTACGAGTAATACTGCAACCATAATTCCTTCACATTCCTTAAAACTTCTGGTATTATTAGCACTAATGGAAAACCAGGAACTTAAAGACCACAAACAAATCGGCCAAGAACTTGAGCTATATTTTACAAATGAGGTAGCGCCAGGTTCACCATTTTGGCTGCCTCGCGGCATGGTTATTTTTAAGGAACTTGAAAAGTTCATCCGCGAGCTCACTGAAAAAGCCGGTTACCTCGAAACTTCCACACCGATTATGGTCAAGTCAGAACTTTTTAAGCAGTCAGGCCATTGGGTTAAATTTGGCGAACATAACATGTATAACTTGCCAATTTACGAAGATGAAGAATTGGACGAAATCACCAAAAATAAGGAAAAAGCTGTTAAAGAAGGGAAGATTGCTAGTATCGGTGAACTCAGTGTCCCTGTTGCCAATTATTCGTTAAAGCCTATGAATTGTCCGGAATCGACTATCCTTTACCGGTTCCGCAATAGAAGTTATCGGGAATTGCCATTGCGCCTTGCGGAAATAGGCCGCTTACATCGAAGGGAAAAATCTGGAGAGGTAAATGGCCTTCTTAGAGTCCGTCAGATAACCATGGATGACGCCCATATTTTTGCAACCGAGGACCAAATTCAAGGTGAAGTAGCAAATATTTTACAAATGATGATTGATTTTTATAAGAGCTTTAACTTCGAGTATGAATTTCGTCTGGCTACAAAGCCAGAACAATACGCCGGCACCGACGAAAATTGGTCAAGGGCAGAAAAAGCCCTAGAGGAAGCATTAAATGCGAAAAATTTAAAACATTCTACGAAAGATAAAGATGGCGCATTTTATGGTCCGAAAATCGATTTACATATAAAAGACGCCCTCGGTCGTGAGTGGCAATTAGCGACAGTCCAATTAGACTTTCACCAACCTGAAGCTTTTGACTTAAGCTACGTTGACGAAACAGGCAAAAAACAGCGGCCGGTTATGATCCATCGGGCGATATTTGGTTCATTTGAGCGGTTTATTGCCATTCTAACCGAAAATTTCCAAGGCGCATTCCCGACATGGCTTGCTCCAGTCCAAACAGTTGTTATTCCAATTTCCGATAAACACGCCGATTACGCCGAAAGGGTCCAAAAACAGCTCACTGATGCCGGTGTTCGCGCAGAAGTCGACAGTAGAAGTGAAACCATGCAAAATAAAATCCGTACCGCGAGCCAACAAAAAATCCCTTACCAATTAGTAGTGGGGGACAGAGAAGTCGAAGCCAAAGCCATTGCCGTTCGTACCCGTGAAGGGAAAGACTTAGGCCAAATGGCTTTAGAAAAATTCATTGAAAAACTACAGCAAGAAATTTCATCACGAAGCTTATAGAGTGGCAACATAAGTCCCATCTGACCTATGCGTCATATAAGACATATTCACGCTTGTATTTCACCTCTGTTATCTGGTAAAATGGCAATAATAATAAGTTTTTTGTAGGAGTCTTCGACATTCCAAAGTTCTATCGCTTAAATTATCAAATACGTGCTGCTAACTTACGGGTAATTGGCCCGGAAGGGAAGCAATTGGGCATTTTGTCTATTAACGATGCCTTAGCTAAGGCGAAAGAGCTTGAACTGGATTTAGTAGAGGTCGGGCCAAATGCAGACCCACCGGTAGCGAAAATCATCGATTACAAGAAATTTAAATACGAAAAATCAAAAGCTGAACGCGAAGCCCGAAAAAAGACGCACGAAACGGAAGTTAAAGAATTCAAAGTTGGCCCTTTTATAGGTAAAAATGACCTTCACATGCGCATCGAGCGCATGCGGCAGTTTTTAGACAACAAAGACAGGGTAAAGCTGCTAGTCAATTTTCCTGGGCGTTCAATTACGCACATGGAACTCGGCTACGACAAGATTAATGAGGTTGTAAAGGCGCTTGAAGAACAAGGCAAACCCGAAGCGGCACCGAGAAGGGAAGGACGTAACCTAGTTGTCCACTTTGTGCCATTAAAATAAAGAAAAGAATAGTGTCGTGACACTTACATGCTTCGAGCAATTAGGGAGAAGTTCCTCGATGTACAAGTATTATCTATGGTAGTTCTCGCTAATCACTCGAACAATAAAAATTAGACTTGTATGCCAAAAACAAAGAATAAAAAAGCGATTGTAAAACGTGTCAAAATTACCTCAAGTGGTAAGATAATGCGACGCAATCAATTAATGAACCATTTGAAAAATAGTAAAAGTGCGGCTCGCGTTAGGCGCCAGCAAGAGCCAAAACAGCTCGACGGTGTCGACCTAAAGCGCGTCAAGCACCTACTGCCATATAGCTAAACTCATGAAGCACGAATCTTGTAACATATAGCATTTAAAATACAAAAAAGTTTCAAGTATAAGATAAAAGTATGAGAGTTAAAACTGGAATAGTCCGCCACGCGAAACACAAAAGAGTCCTTGCAAAAACCAAGGGTTATTGGGGCTCGCGGTCAAAAACAATCAAGTCTGCGAAAGAAAGCATGTTCCACTCTGGCGAGTACGCCTTCGCTGGCCGCAAACGCAAAAAGCGCGACTTTCGCAAAAGCTGGATTATAAACATCAACGCGGCTTTAACGCCGACTGGTATGTCCTATTCCAAATTCATCCATGCACTTAAGGATAAAAATATTGAACTAAACCGCAAAACTTTAGCCGATCTAGCCCAAAACGACCCCAAAGCTTTCCAAAATATCGTTTCTTCTGTAAAATAATCCGCCATAAGCCCCTATTACAAAGCAGGGCTTTTCTTTATAATTTTTCTGCTGTACAATAACGCGCATGGCAAATTTTGAACGCATAACCCCACAAACTACAACGCTTTTTAGCAATGAAGACAAAGAAATTATGAACGATTTTCGTCGACTTGACGCAGTCGAATCGGGCGAAGAACCACTGCCACTTTTACAGGAACCATTTGTGCTACAGTTTGCGAGGCTGTTAGCAACGTCGCATGATCCGAGTGAACTTGTTCAATTCTGTGAACAAGACTATCCAGCCTACTATCAACAAGCAGGAGAATTTTTGTCACAAGCATCCCAAACTGCAAAAGATCGAGTGCATAAAGATCCACAATCGCATCAATCCCAAAACTTGTTACTTGAACGTTATAGCAGAATGCTCACCAGGCTTGACCGTGAACTTGCGGTGCCCCAAAATCTCCACCTGTTGGTTACATTTCGTAATGACCATATAGCAACTGATAAAAGTGAAGAAAAAGAAGCAAAAGTAGTGGAAGAATTTTATCAAGATTTATCTTCAATATTCAGACCAAGCCAAAAAAATATACTTATAATAGAAGAACGATTTGAATGGCCAAAGTATCGCAAGAAATTTTACCAGGCAAGAGAGCAAACTGGTTCATACGTTGCTGCTGGGATCGCACTAAGCCAGCTGTTAGATAGTCAATACTATTTCAATCCTTTTCTAGCGCCGCTTGACCGGTTTGACCAATCATACGAAGTCAAAGTCGAATTTATGCAATCACCGGGGGAACAAGCGGCTGGTGACCAAATGCTGCGCATAGCCCAAGCTAAAACATTGCATGCCTTTAAGCAGGCCTGCATTAACGCAGAAAAGCTAAATGAACGTCGAGTTTCAACGATTGCAAATATGATTAACAAAGAAGTACAAGAAACCGAAGGCGAAACAAATATCGTTTATTTACTGCCGACAAAGGACATGGGTATCGAACGCGTACTACATCCACGTCTTAAACCAATAACAACATATCTAAACCGGAAATCTATGTTCGAAGAAAACTCAGTGTATTACATCTCGGATATTGCTTATAATAACCCGGACAACACTGATGACATAGCGTGGCAAAAAGCTTATGATACCTTTCTTAAAATTCGCACAGGGCTGACAGCATATTTTCGTCAATTTGCTGAAATGTACGATGAGCTTGATATGTTTTATCGATCTGGCTTCTAAACCCCTCAGTTTACAATTGTACTATAAGCTTGTAAAATACCCATTGCACGTTAAAATGTTCTGCTAGGGGAGTAGGCAATGGCAAGCGTTGTACTTTGCATCACACAGGAAAGTGAAAAATTTGGTACATCTATACCGGAAGAAGCGCTCGGCCTCCTGCATTGGTTCTTCCCGAGACTTTCAATTTCCTATCATGACGAGCATGTAGGTCATATCGGCTATGATTGTTTGCACCCGCGCCTTGTTGGGGATAAACCTGTTATTGAAGAAGCATTATCATGGCTAAAAAAGCAACGATGTGAATTTGATGACGACATAGAACTCACCGACTATAAAGTATCAAAGACCGATTTTGAAGAACAAGTTCTCATTGAGACTAAAGCACTTTTTACACTGCTTGGTATGCCCTCGATCACAGAACAACTCGAAGAAAGACTTTCTGATACGAAAGAAGCCAGTACTGTTCAGTTAGAAACCGAGTCGTTTGTCCAAAAGCTACATGAACTTGGTGTCTGGGAAAATCTCTTAGCTTTTACACCTACAGATCAAATTCAACTCCGTAATTAGGTATATTGTAAAGGAGAAATGGGCTTGAATTTTCCATTGGTTCCAGCGCCACCGATTTTTGGCTCTGATCATGAATTAGTAATGGAATTAGTATTACTCGGAGGAGTAATTATTGCGGTGTGGTTCTTATCTGGATGGCTTGTATCATATGCACTTATTCCGTTACTTGAAGGTCGGCGATTAGAAAATATGTCGCAAGCAAAATTAGGCATTGCAGGTCTTATTTTTGCAGCCACCGGACTGGTATTTGGTGCATGGACCTTATTCCTCATCTTGCCAGCAGTTGGAGTATATACTTTATATCTCTTTGTCAAAATAATGCAATTTGTACTGCACCCTTTTCCAAGGCGAGATAGGCATTGTTAATTTTTGGCCTCGGATTTATCCGAGGCCTTCTTTTTTGCTTTTTAAAGCATAAAAAACCCACCTTACTAAAAGCAAGGTGGGAAAGAATAGTTACAGAATATCTTAGAAACGCAATAATAATTTTACTGCCAGTGTAATAATAACCAGCAATGTAGTGATAATGCTCAAAACAAGCATCCCACATATCGTCAGGTTATATGTGGTATGGATCACTGCTGACCCAACTAACGCTGCCTGTTGCGACTTTGTCCGTTTAAAATAATACAGATAGCAGATCATTAACCCAGCGCCACCGGCGCACAGTGCAAGTGATGCTCCAAGAGGAACAATAAGCATCGAGAGGTGTATAAGGCCAAATGAAATACAACTTTTAACCTTTTGTACAAGTGTCCAATTTTCACAGCCTGCCCGGAAAAGAATTTCTTCACGCATGGCGAACTTTGGCAAATTTCTTCCCACAAATAATGGGTTGCCAATAACGCTTAAGATATAATCCTTATAAGTAAGAAGTAGGAAAACTTCAGCGTAAAGCAAATATCTTTCCAGGTGAAGGCGTCGATGGACAGCAAGCCCAAGCAGAAAATTAACACCAGAAGATGTGCCAGTTAAAATACTGTATTGCATGAATGGGATTTTAGCAACCAAATACCAAAGCCCAATGACTATTGCTACGAGCAAAATGCAAACGAGCACGTGCCTCTTTTTAAAACTTGCCCGATAGTCTGGCCAGGAAAGCTCGGCAGATGGCAAACTTCGGTCTGGCAATAAACGCAAAAAGAAATCTTGGTACACTTTTTGCAGCTTCCCAAGCTGCTTTGCTATTCGGTAATCAGGCCGAAGTTGCTGCAAATCCTTACCTCTATCTGAATTGTGTATGTGCAATGTGCCTTAAAGCCAATGAAGTATAACAAAATGAGCAAATACTTTCAAGGTCGCCGCAAAGTCAAAATAGATGAAGCTGTAATTTATTGCTTGCTAAATAAGCAAAAATACTTTATCATTTTTTACAGGATACCATGAGAAAAGAGCATCTTATTTCCATTGTTGTGTTAGCAATTTTATTGGTTGCGGTTGCGCTCTACGTCGTACGGTATGCAAGCCGGCAAAACCGCATGGCGCAAACAACACAATCCACGGCAAGTGCAACGCAAACAGGCATTCAATCAACACAAGCTACCTTAAACCAAGCAGACAACACCGGCAAGTATAAGGTTGCCATTGTATATCCACAATTTTCTGGTTTTACCAATAGCCAAACCCAAGACCAAGTTAATAATTCGATCAAGGCCTTAATGCAAAGCCAAGCAGATGCCTTTATTAAAGGCGTTAATGCAACACAGCAAAGTTCGTCCATGCCGCAATTTATGCGCGATGCCCAAAGCGAATTCACAACGCAATATACTGTAGCCCAGGCTTCTAACAAGGTAATCTCTGTAGTATTTACTGTATTTAATAGTACGGCCGGCATGGCGCACCCTGATACAACGTACCTTACCTTTAATTACGATGTTGCCGCAAATAAGCAGTTACAATTGGCTGATGTTTTTAAGCCTGGATCAAATTATTTACAAACTATTTCCAGTATGGCCCAGAAACAATTGTTAGACCAACAAAAAGACAATCCAAATGCTAAGGCGTTAGTTGACCAAGGCACTACTGCTAAAGCCGATAATTTTGCTCTTTTTAGCCTTGAACCCACAAATCTTGTGCTGCTCTTTAACCCAGCGCAAGTCGCGCCTCGAGTAAACGGCCCAATGAAAGTAACAATACCGTATAAAGATATTGCTACTATTACAAACCAAAACCTCGTATCGCAATAAACTACCTTCTCTTTATCTTCAAGCTAAATTAATACTTTTCTAAGACTAAAATGCCTAAAATAATGGCGTTAACTAACGTTCTCATAACTTAGGAGGTGGTAAACATATGGCAAGGAAACAGTCAGCAAGAACCAGGGGTGTTGCTCAGCGCATCAAAGGCAAAGCCCAAAAACTAAAAGGCAAAGTCGAGAAAAATATGGGCCATCCAGTACAAGGAACTTTTGACGAGGTAAAAGGGACGTTTAACGACACCGTTGGCAAAATAAGGCAAGACCACGAAAGTGACACTGATAGCGAAGGTATTTACGAAGATACCTGGTAGTGTCATTTTTGCAAAAGAAAAACAGAGCAGGAAAATGCCTGCTCTGTTTTGATGGTATGACATATAATGTCAAGATTGCGCGATCGCCGGTGGTGGCAAGAGTAATGCCATTGAGTTCCAAAGTGCTAGGGTAATTTTATGCACCTGCTCGAGCGTTACCCATTTGCTTTCGGCAATTTCCGCTGGATGAAAGGAGCGTCTGACCAGTTCTTCTACAACAGCCTGCGTGATCGGCTGGATTAGTGCAAATATTTCCTCTTCAGCCTTAAGCGCTAAAAAGCGCCTGGCATATTCAGTATATTCGTCGGGATTGCAGTCCTCACCAAAGTAAATCTGCAGCGGGTCAACGGAGTTATAGGCATCGAGTACAATGCGCGCCTGTTGGCCATAGTCCTCAATAAGTTTATAGACTTTCGTCCACGGGCTATACACCATGCTTTTCCTCCTTGCGATTTTGTCGGTGCAAGCTCATTTATCCGCAAAATGAGCGGCTGGCACGTTTCCGTATCGCGACAGTACTGCTATTTTATCACTGGACAGAATTATTATCAACCTATAGTTATTCTCATTTCAATGGCGAATTCAAATAAAGCGAGGTGAGAAGTTTAGTCAAAAACAAGATAGTCTTTTTGGCCGTTTAAAATATTGCGGCTATCCCAATCATGGATCGAGGCAAATAACCCTTGGTAGGTGTATTGAAAACTATTGCCTTGGCGAATGCCAACATCGTTGGTAATAAAGATGCCGGGAACCATACTGCAGCTTACAGTATCTATACTACGGCATTTTTTAGGGTCAATCACTGCTTTATCATCGTAGCCTTTAATAACCAGCATGTGGTAATTTGGCCCACCGTTTTTAAAATAGGGGTTTGGGAGGATTTTACCGGCAGCACCAACAATCACCGGGTGACTTTTGGCAATTTCTTGCTTTATTGTAGCGATTGTTGCGTTTTGGACAACATGACCGTTTAATCCATAATACTGTTTGGCAATATCCGCTAATTGCTGCAAGGTGATACTTAATCCATAGCCATTTTTTGTTTCAAATGAAATAAGATTTTGAATTTCATTTTCTCCATCATCAAGGTTTGCTGGAACTTTTCCCTGCAAAAAGTAGACTACATTCAAAAGGCTTGCTTCCTCACAAGCATCTTCATGCAACGCATCCCAGTTTGCGTGCGGGGCTTGAACTAAGAAAGGAACATTGAGTGTTTTCGCTGCTAATATGGCTGATGACGTCGCGACAGAATGTGGCGTCGGTTTTAAAATGGCGGAAGGAACAGATTGTTGGGTAGGGGAGGGGATTGGCGTTGTGCGAACGATAGGTGGTAGCTTCTGTGTCGCACGCTGAGCTGCCTGTTCTGGTAATACAACTTTCAAAATAACGATAACGTCAAGCAGGGCGATAATAGCAATAATAATTTTACGCATATGTTTGCCCAAACGTTTTGGCATACGTATTATCCTACCATACCTAGACAGCATCTATAATTATCTGATAAGATTTGGCAAGAAGGAACGGTTTGGCAATCTGTGCTTTGCGAGCTAATCCGTGGTTTTTACCTTAAATATTGCATAAATTTATGGAAAAAAAGCTACTTGCGCTTAAAGAAAAGTCAGTAAAGGAAGTCCAAGGTACCAAAGATGCGAAGGCACTCGAAACCGTTCGTATTCGAATATTTGGGTCAAACGGCACATTAACTCACGCCATGAAAGAATTGCCGAAACTGCCAAAGGCCAAGCGGCCAAAAGTAGGTAAGCTCATTAATGAAATAAAGCAGGAATTGCAACATGCCATTGCTGAGAAACAGCAAAAGTTACAACAAAAACGGAAAGTTTCAGTTGACATCACAGTACCTGGTATTCAACCAAATATTGGCCATCTACACCCGATAACGAAGGCCATATGGGACATTGGCGATATTTTTAAGCGTATTGGATTTGAAGTTACCGACACCAGGGAAATTGAAACCGATTGGTACGCTTTTGGAGCGCTTAATTTTCCTGTTAACCATCCTGCGCGTGACGAATGGGAAACCTTTTTTCTTGAAACGAATAACCTTAAATTAAATACTGATGACAAAATCGTTCTGACGCCGCACACGTCCTCTGCTCAAGTGCGGGTAATGGAAAAAGAAAAGCCGCCAATTCGTAATATTACCATTTCAAAATGCTACCGCCGACAAGCCGATGTTTCGCACTTGCAAATGTTCCATCAATTTGAAGGTATTTTTGTCGATACAAACGTTTCAATTGCTAATTTAAAAGGTACGCTCGATTATTTCGTTATGCAATATTTTGGACGTGATCGAGTTACCCGAATAAGGCCATACGATTTCCGTTTCACGGAACCGTCATTTGAAGTTGACGTCACCTGCGCAAACTGCAATGGCAGGGGTTGCCGCTTGTGTAAGCAAGGATGGCTAGAACTCGGCGGCGCTGGTATGATCCATCCAAACGTCCTACACAACGGGGGGTTGGACCCTGAAATATTTTCCGGCTTCGCTTTTGGCTGGGGTGTCGAGCGCGTTTGGATGATGAAAAGCGGTATTAAGTTACCCGACATCCGCCAAATTTATTCCGGTGACCTAAGATTTAATCAACAATTTTAAACATGTAGCATGAATATCCTTATTCCATATAGCTGGCTGAAAGAGTATTTGAAGACGGACTTGGGTCCGAAGGAATTTGCATCGGTTGTTTCATTGTATGGCCCATCAATTGAACGGTGGCATGAAACAGCAGATAATGACGTCGTCTTTGATGTTGAAATTACAACCAACCGAGTTGATGCTTATTCAGTTTTCGGCATGGCGCGGGAAGCGCATGCTATTTTGCAATATAACAACATTCCTTCATCACTTATCGAACCGGAAACACCAGAACTAATCAATCGTTCCGGTGTCAATTATGAACTATATGCAGAAGTCGACCCAGGGCTTTGTCCAAGGTTTACCGCGATGATCATAGATGGTGTTACCGTCGGCCAATCACCAGACTTTATAAAAGATCGCTTAGAAAAAGTTGGGGAACGATCACTCAATAATCTTGTTGATATAACTAATTACTGTATGTACGAACTCGGGCAACCTATGCATGTCTTCGACTACGATAAAATCGTCGGCCACAAAATGGTCTTACGCAAGAGTAGGGCAGGGGAGACACTCACCACACTAGACAATGTCAAAAGGACACTGCCTGACGGCGCAATTGTTATTGAAGACGCCGAAAAGTTAATTGATCTCGCTGGTATTATGGGCGGAAAAAATAGTGCTATTGATGAGGAAACAAAACGGGTTTTATTATTTGTCCAAACCTATGATCCGCATACTATCCGCAAAACCGCCATGCATCTAGCCCACCGTACCGAAGCTGCTGCCAGATTTGAAAAAGACCTGGACGAAGAAAGCGTATTACCAGCGCTAAAACGGGCCGCTACCATGATTACAGAATACGCCGCAGGAACAATAGCAAGCGAACTGATTGATATCTATCCGCGACCCCAAGAAAGCAAAACTGTTTCTGTGCGTTTGGAACAGGTACAAGCAACCATTGGTATTGCAATTGAGCCAAACCGCATTGAAACAATTTTAAGTCTTTTAGGATTTGACGTTTTAGAAAATGGCGACACAATTACAGTTTCTGTTCCAAGCTTTCGGAGTAAAGATATTAGCATTCCGCAAGACTTAATCGAAGAAATCGCACGCATGTATGGCTACCATAATATTCCAGCCACCCTTCCAGGCGGTCAGATACCAAATCGCCCAGAAAATACCGCAGCAAAACGTATTACCCAAATAAAAATGGCCTTAAAATACCTCGGCTTTACAGAAGTTTATACGAATTCAGCAACCGGTAAGGAAAATATCGAAAGCATTGGCATAGACGCAAACCAATGTGTTACTATCAAAAACCCGTTAACCCAAGATTTCGTTTATATGCGACCCCATTTATTGGCAACAATGTTACCGGTTGTTGCAGAAAATTTACCCAGGTTTCCAAAGTTAAATATATTTGAACTTTCGCGTATTTACTATCCTAAAAAAGATGATTTGCCATTTGAAAAAACACTACTGCAAATACTTTCAACTGATCTTAGCGTCTTAGTAATGAAAGGCATTGGCGAAGCATTACTCGGGCAAGTTGGCATTAGTGCTATCGAAACAAGACCATATACGGATACCGCAAAACTTGACCCAGCCTCGGCCGGGAAAATGTTCAATGGTAAATCCGAACTCGCAACTGTTGGCCTTATTGCACCACATATTTTGCAGTCGTTTAATATTTCACAATCACTAACGTCGCTGAACATAGATATCGACCGGTTAATCGAGTTTTCTTCAGACGCTACTGCTTTCCATCCAATTGCAAAGTACCCGGCTCTCGTAGAGGATATATCTTTCGTGGTCGACCAAGATGAACCAGTTGGACCAATCGTCAACGCTGTGAGCCGTGCCGACAAACTCATCGTCCAAGTAGATGTCTTAGACATGTTTGCAAGCGGAAGGGTAGGCGAGGGTAATAAATCTATAACCCTACGAATATCATACCAAAGTCCAACAAAATTACTTTCAGAAAAAAATACCGCCAAAGCCCGCCAAAAAGTTGAACATCTTCTCACCAAAACCTTCACCTCCAAAATTCGTAAGTAATTAATTACTGCCTTGTAATCCCATAGCATTCACGCTATACTATTTTCTTACAATCCAGTCATTGCTGAACATTAAAAATCCTAAGAGGCTCCAGGTATGTAAGGTACAGTCAAAAAGGAGTAGGGGTATGGTGACCATTGGCATTGCACTTATTACCGCAAGTATTGTCTACGCAATTGCTTTATATCTACTATTTGGCATTACAATTGACCCGAAAGAATTGTATAATATCGATTTAAAACAACCGCGTGTTATTATTCGCGCTTGCTTGCACTGTGCATTACATCTTATAACCCTAAGACTGGCAAATATCGTTTGCCTTGCCGGCATTGTGCTGATACTTATTGCAAAGGATGCTGCACGGATTGATTCACCTTTAAAAGGATTGGTAATAGTACTCTTATCGTTTTCGCCAGATGTTGCCGTCATCTTTTTACGCCTTGTCCGGGGTAATTTTGGCAATCGAACAGTAACGCAAAATACTTAACCAGGCAAGTCTTGGTTTTCTTATACACCGTAACAGTAATAATGTTGCGGTGTTTTTTATTGGCTAGAGGGAACCTTTGACGGTGATTTCTTGACTATCAGTGTTGCCGCCGCTGTCGACAGCTTGTACCTTAATACGGTGGCTACCAGTATCCGGCAGGTTAATATGGAAACCGTATGGCTGGCTAGTTGTTTCCCCAATTTCCTTATCATCAATATATGCCGTTATTTTTAAAACTGTAAATCCCTGCGAATTTGCACCAACGGCAATATCAAAACTTTTGGTAACATTTGCGCCATTGGGTATATTCGTAATTTGGACCGTTAACGGACGTGGTGACGAAGCATCACACCCTTTAATATACGGCGCTTTTAACAAATCAAGCGGTTGGCTAAAATCCCAGTTATTAATACCATCTTGCCAACGGTTTTGGCCGTCTTTTGAGACCGGATCGTCTTCCTGAAACCAAACAAGATCTTTCGGCTCAGTCTTACCTTGCGACGCATCATCATCAGTGCCAAAATTTGTTGCCTTCCCTTTGCAAACATTAAACCGCTGGTAAAATGGAGAGACTGACTTCGGCTCGGTACCTTTAATAAAATAGTCCGAACGCATTGGGTCAGAACCATGAGGCAAACCGCCAGTTAAGCTGTCTATCTGCATGGCAACCACATTATCCGGCACTTTACTAAAATCTTCTTTTGGCATATCAGCCAAGATCGCTTTGGTTACTCTATTCCATATTGGTGAGGCACCGGTAACACCCGAGGAAATTTTCGGGTCCATCACGCTACCATCGTTATTACCAACCCAAACACCAACTGTTAGCGATGGGGTATAACCAACCGTCCAATTATCTTTCTTCGAATCAGTCGTACCAGTCTTTACCGCAACAGTGCGGTTTGGTACCACCAATGAAGAACTCGGTCCAAAGGCTGCTGTCCTGGCGCTGTTATCAGATAATATATGAGATATTAAAAAGGCAATTTCTTTTGACAAGACTTGCTTCGAGGACTGGTGTTTTTCCTCAAAATAAGTTTTCTTACCCGAAGCATCAGTGACCTTTAATATTGCAACCGGATCGTGCTTAACCCCTTGCGCTGCAAAAACGCTATAGGCATTCACCAATTGCAAAAGCGTTAATTCCCGGCCCCCTAAAACGAGTGACAAGCCGACGTCTTTCATATTATCGGAAGTTGGTTCCCAGTTCGTAATACCCATATCAAAGGCTTGCTGCATGACATCACGGATGCCAACACGGGCAAGCGTCTTGACCGCTGGAATATTATATGAATTACCAAGCGCATAACGGACAGCTGTAGGCCCATGGAACTTGCCATCGTAGTTAACGGGTTTGTAATCGGCTTGACCACCGCCGAGCGGAAATGTCGTTGGCACATCCATAATAACCGAAGCAGGTGCGTATCCTTTTTTGAATGCAACGGCGTAAGTAATTGGCTTTGTTGACGAACCAGGCTGCCGTAATGCCAAGGCTGTATTAACATTTGACTCAAAAACACAGTTCGAACCTTCCACACAACCATTCGGCTCTGATTTGCCAAAGTAATCTTTACCGCCAACCATTGCAAGAATATCACCGGTTTTTGGGTCCATTACCACAACAGCGCCGTTGGCTACCTTGTAAGCTTTAAGTTTTGCAATTTCCTCGGTAACCGCCTGTTGGGCGATGTCTTGCATTTTTAAGTCAAGTGATGTGGTCACCCGTAAGCCGCCTTCTTGGACCTGTCGTTGGCCGAATTGTTGCTCTAAGAGTTCCTTAACGTACATCACAAAGTGCGGCGCTTTAATACTAATATCAGCAGGCGAAAATTTGACTTGTCCATTGTTAATTTGGGCCAGCGCCTGTTTTTCTTGGTCAGCCGTAATGTATTTGTCTTCCCGCATGCGACGCAAAACATACGCGGTACGGTCTTTGTATGCATTCGGGTGATTGCCAAGCGGTGAATAATAACTTGGCTCCTGCGGCAATCCTGCTAAAATCGCCGCTTCAGCTAACGACAAATCTTTCACATGCTTCCCAAAGTATTGTTGACTTGCCGCCTCAACACCGATGGCTGTCCCACCATATGGTGCTTCGTTCAAATACATCTGCAAAATCTGGTTTTTGGAAAACTTATTGTCGACTTGGACAGCCAAGAAAAACTCTTTCAGCTTTCTTGTAACTGTCCGCTCAGGAGAAAGCAAAGTATTCTTCACAAGCTGCTGTGTTAGTGTTGACCCGCCGGTAAGCTGGTGGTGCAATACAAGGTTAAAGGGTATACGCAAGAGCCCAGCAGGATCAAAACCGGCATTTTTGTAGAAATTTTTATCTTCGGTGGCGATGGTGGCTTCCTGTAAATACTTCGGTACTTGGTCAATCGTGACGAGTTGGCGATTTTGGTCGTTAAAAACATCGAATAGTAGTTGGCCATTCCTATCGTAAATTTTAGTTGAAAGCGCTTCTTCTTGTTCGCGCGAGGAAAGTTTATCCGGGCTCGGTAAATCTTTGGCGAAAAAGGCAAATGCACCGATAAAGAAAATGAGACCAAAAATGGCAGCGCCAAAGGCTAAGGTGGTGAGGAAAGCGATCATGCGCAGCCGTTGTTGTTTTGCCCGGCGCCTGCGGCTAAATTCTAAACGGTTGTAGTAGTCAGCCATAATGAGCAGCCCAAAGAGACTTTGGTTCTATTTCTTATTCTAGCATGCCAGACCAACAATTGTCTGTGAGGCTCATTTCTGGTAGAATTGACAATGAAAAGTAAAATTGCTAACTTTTCTTTATCATCATAATCTGGCTTACTAGCCTGAGAACAATTGCATGGAGTTACAACAATTACTCAGCTTAACAAGCTCCCAGCGGGAGCCAAACAGTTTAGGTAACGGTCTGAAGGAAAATTTTTTAGTCCAGGGTTGGCAGAGCGGTTGATGCGCGGGTCTGTAAAACCCGTTTAGCCTGGTTCAACTCCAGGGCCCTGGACCAAAAAATTTTCCTGCGAGAGCTTCACACTACTGAAATTACTGTATCAGTAGTACTCCATTCCCTAAAACTATCATATCTTAGAAGCGACTCCTATCTGTAGGACATCACCCTATAGTACTTGCAAAATATTTCGATATCGAGTAGACTATCTCTTCAGTAGTACACTAACAAATAGGAGGTGTGGTGTGGCCACGCAATCAACCCCTCATTTGTGGGAAGTAAAACATCCCTATTATTGCGACCAAAGCGATGACAATAAAGAATATGATTCATGGGATGACTTTGTAAACGAGGTGCAGAACCAAGCTCAGGACTACGATCCACAGCGTAACCTGATATTTAGGTGGGATTGGATCTCACCAGACAGTCCTGATTATGAGGCTGACCTTTATAGCGATGGCTACACTGGTGACAGACTTACATTGTTTGTTGTTCTGCAACGAAAGGCTAGGGTAGCAAGCTGGGAAATTAAGGTTACAAAAGAAAACGAACAGGCAATTAAATCTTGGTTGTCCGAACGGGCCAAGCATATTACTGCACTCTGGACACCAATCCAAATTGCTTCGTAAAAAAGCAATAAAAACTATAGCCCCCTCCATTTTGCAGGGGGCTTTTTTATGGTTATTTTTTCTTAATTAACGGATAGAAAACAAAAGTGAAGAGAGTATTGGCAATCTTTAAAGCATGACTAATTTCTGGTTACTTGGACAAAAAATAGTCATTCCCGAATGCCTTTGTAAAGGCTTGGGTATTGGCTTTAGTGTTGTTAACTGTCCAGTCGATGTCACCGTCTTTGGTATTGAACCAGACGACTGCTTTAATTGCCGGGTGTTTTTCGATATAACCGGCTAATAACTGCATCCATTGTCCCTTCGATTGCCCCGGCACGTTAGAATCGGCGCTGGCTGTTTCGGTAATTATGATAGGCTTATTGAATTTTTCAATATCAGAAACCGTTGGCGAAAACATTGCTGTAGGCGTTCGAAACCCATTGTTTTTGTAATAACCGTTCCAGTTAAACGAGCTGACACCAACCCAGTCAACATAGTTATCTCCTGGATAAAATGCATCGATATTTGACGAATAAGGAACCTTTTGTTCGTCATACTTTTCATTTGGTGACCACACCCAAGTAACATTAGTTGCACCAACTGATTGGAATATGTCATGGACATGTTGCCATGCCGCGATATATTCCTGCGGCGTATTATACGTGCTACCCCATGGATACCAATTACCATTCATTTCATGGGCAAACCGTATCATAACCGGCTTTCTGTACGCTTTAACATCTTTTGCATACTGGGTGATGTAGGCATCATATAAGCCTTCCGAAATTAGTTTCATGCGATATTGCTGTTGGTTGGCATCGTTGTCGCTTCTGTTATACCCATTAACCGGTTGCCAAGGTTCCCAAGTAACCATTGGTATCGAGTTTTGGCTTGCAATATAATTTGACCACTGTTGGTTGAAGCGGTTATCTTTAACGCCCCAAGCTTGGTAATAGCCAACAATCGCGAAATTCTTGCCGAATTGGTTCTGTAAGCCCACAAGGGCATCACTGTCATTATGGTTATAAAGGGAAACGCCTACGAGTGAGCCTTCATTTGGCTCCTGGACTTTGCCCGCTAACGGCGTATTGCTGGTGGTAAATGTCGCTACTGTAAACGATGGTGCAAAGAAAGCTTCAGCCAACTTCGCCCGATCTGTGTAGGCAAAAGCCAAACTAACCATGACGACACAGGCAAAGCTAAAGCTCACCCCATACCGTATCAGCCGCCAGGCTATTTGATATGACGTAAGGTAAGCATAGACGCCATCCCAATAAATACTGAGCGATACCGCGAGCAAAGTAAGAACGTTAAAAAGTGCCCAAAAACGTAGTTGGACCGCGCCGTGGTTTTGGATACAACTGACGATAAGCGCATATGCTGTTAAGGAGATAAGGATAAGATGTGGCAAAAACGTTTTAACGGGTACCCGTTGTTGTTTTGCGGTACTGCCTTTTTGGGTTACCATATAGCGCAATTTGATACCGGTAATGAAATTAAAAAAGGCAATGGCATAGATAATGTTCGCGCCAAGGTTTAAGAACATACCAAGCGGCCCTAATAACGGTTCGTTTTCCGGGTCAATTTGGAAGCGATGGGTATAAAGCTGAATAACATTGGCTAGCAAGAATGGTGGAAAAGAATAGGCAAGCCATTGTTGCAATTGCATATTCGCATCACGAAGGCCAAACAATAGATAAAGTACTGTCAAGAATATGCCAAACAGAACGGCAAGGCCAGTAAAGTAATAGAGTTGCGCCAAGCAGTAGTTAATTTTTTGTTTCAATGGTAAATGCCAAACAATTCTCGGTGTATGTTTGAATAATATTTCAAACAACCCATAGCTCCAGCGCATTTGCTGATTAAAATAGTCTACCCAATTTAAAGGTCCTTCGCCCTTGGCAATAATTTCTGGCACAAAAACACCCTTATAACCGTATTTGTAAAATAACATGCCGGTTAAATGGTCTTCTACAATAGTCGGCGCATAGCCGCCAATTTTTTTCATCGCAGAAGCCCGATAAATATGGCTTGTCCCTATTAAAAATGGCATGTCACAACCGTAAAAGCCTTGCTGCATTGGCCCATGAAAGAAAAATGACTGCTCACCGGCACCCCGGGCAATCCAGTTTTCAGTGTTCTTATAAAACTGTGGTGTGCCGACAAAACCAACTTTTTCATCACGAAAGTAACCAAGTGTCCGTTCAAAAAATTCAGGTTCCGGCACATGGTCCATGTCTATCTGGGCGACAATATCATAACTATCTTCGTGCTTATCACGCCAGGCATTGTGGTTACCCGCTTTTGTCTTGGTACGGTATATGCCAGATTCCTGGTTATACTTTGCAATACCTTTTCTTGAAAAATGTTTAACTCCTAAGCGTTCGCATAAGGCCTTCACTTCTTTATCATTGCCTTCATCCAATACCCACGTATCGTGTGGATAGCGAACCTTAAGCATGGCACATAGGGTGTCTGAAAGCATGTCCAAAGGTTCCTTACCGGGTACATAGCAGGTTAAAAAGGCAACACGAAGCCCTTTTTGAGGCCGTAAGTACTTTGGTTTTGCCATAAACCACAAGGCAAACCAACTAGCAACGCGCAAAAGCATGCCCAAAAAGACAACTGAAGAAACGATTATGAAAAGAATAAGGTCAAATGCGTGGGATGATAAAATACTGGTTCCTTGAAAGTTTTGGGGAATATGCTCTGGCTTAAACCACCATAATGCATAACGGATGACAAAAAAGAAACCTAAACTGATTAAGCCGGCATAAACTGCCCGCTGTTTTTTAGTAAAGACAGCGACCTTTTCAACAGACACAGTATTGGTGGGTTGACGTTTCTTAAATAGCATTACATTACTATCAACTATAGGTCGAAATTATACACTATTATAGGATAAAAGTCAACAGAATGAAGAGCTTAAAAGGAAGGCCGGTATATCGGAGAAGAAATCGAAGAAATAAACAAATTAAGTGTACTTGGTGATATGTCTATAAGCCAATTTACGTTTTCTTGTTGTGACCGATCTTCGTTGTAAAAGACAACTGCTTGGATATGGGGGAAATTTGCGGGCACTTGCACTTGGAGCATATCTTTATACCAAGTACTTTTATCGCCACCGCGATCAGTCGTATTAACTTCGGCTAGCATAATTGGTTTAGTAGGGGAGAGGGCAATGAGTTCATTGTACGGCTCTCGGAAAACAGTTGCAAAGCTTTGCCATTGGCTCCATGACTGTGTGGTACCCCAGTTATATCCATCCACACCAAGCCAGTCAACGTTGGCATCCCCAGGATACAATGTTTTATAAGGAATACTTTGGTCATTCCCTTTATTGGGTGCAAAAACCCACAACACTTTGGTGGCATTCTCAGAAGCAACGATCGAATGAAAACGTTGCCAAGCTGCTATAAAATCTTCTGGGGTATCATGAGTTTGCAGTGGACTCCAGGCAGTTGTTGGTAAGTTCATTTCCCAGGCAAACCGTAAAAAGATTGGCTTGTTAAATGTTGCTAAATTATGACCCACGGTATGTAAGAATGCGTCACAATTGCCATTTGCAATCGCTTTATAAAGGCTCAAGCCATTACTCTGGCACTGCGAAAAAAAGTATGGATTAATACTTAGCATCGGCCGCCAGCCATATTGGGTAATGGTGTTAAGCTCACCGACAATAGCATCGGAGGCCAGTGCGTCCCATCCCCGATAGTAATGTGCAATAGCAACATGTTTCCCGATTTTTTGTTCGACCAATTGTAATTGATCAGGGTGTAGTGTTTTTGCATTGTCGTCCCAAAAACCCTGCGTCCACATGCCAAGATAAACCGCCCTGGTAGTCTCTACTGGCGGCTTAAGAGCTACCAGCTTATTCGCTGGCGCAATACTAGCAACAGATTGCGTAGGGCTCGGTGTAGTCGCTATGGCTTCGCCTCTAACCGCTGGTGAAAATGTCGGAAAGTTACCGGCGCTCATAGGAGTTGTCGCACGATACTTACCGTACCATAGCACTGAGGTTACCCCAACGAGCAAAACAAAAGCTGTAAACAAAATAAGATGCTTGGGAAGCATCATCCGTGAAAATCTCATCTCCTTTTATGACCTTCATAATACATTTGTAAACCGAATGCAACCAAAAAATTTTGCGGTTGCATTTTTATTCCAGATTGCAGTAGAGTAGACAAAAGGAGAATTTTTATGACGAAACAAATTGCCATTATCAGTATTTTGTGCCTATCTCTTACCGCTTGTAGCTTAGGTATTCGCAGCCGACTCAAAAGCCTAACCGGCACGGCTGCTTCACCAACGGCTAGCGTATCACCAACAACATCTGCAATGGCTTCAGCAAGCAGCGCTGCGATGCAGGCCACAACAGCACCACAGTCGAAAACTACCATAACATATACGTCTAGTGGTTTCTCGCCGGCAACACTCACCATCAAGGCAGGTGACAGTGTTACATTCGTTAATCATGCAACAGGTGACGTCCAAGTGAATTCCGACCCACATCCGACACATACACTGTATCCAATGCTTAATATCGGTGTTATTACAGCCGGATTATCGTCTGATCCAGTAGCCTTCACAAAGGCGGGCACGTACACCTATCATAACCACCTAAACCCAGCCCAAAAGGGGACAATTGTCGTCCAATAGAGGCCTTGCTTAGGCAGTAATGCTCCTAGTCTATGGTACAATAGCTTGGGAGAAATGGTATGGTGTGGCTAACTGTTTACAAAAAAGTATTTTCACCACTTTTTTATAGCTTGGGGTTTCGTTGCCGATTTGAACCGAGTTGTTCGGAATATTTTCAACAGGCTACCCAAAAGTACGGGCCATTTAGAGGTTCAGTAAAAGGCATGTGGCGAATTTTACGCTGTAATTCATTCAATCCTCATTTCGGCTATGACCCAGTGTAAGCTGGCTGGTGATCCCGCCTTCGCTAATTCCACAGACTTGCGCGATAACAGCAAAACTTGCTACAATTTTCGCTATGGCTATAGAACGTGCACAACAAATTCCAATTGAAGACATTACAGAACTTGTTCATCTTGCAGGCGGCGAAACTGCCGGACCAATGGCTGACGAAATCGACCAGATCAACTGTTATGCTGGGCTGGTAGTCGGTGTCGCCTCAATCCAAGACGAGCAATGGCAATCAACGGGATACTGGAAAATTACTTTAGATTCTGGCCTAATCATTACAAGCAGCTCATATCGCGCCCAAAACTGCTTATTAGACGATCGTGTTAGGTTTTTCGAGCTGCCTGAAGATGCTGACTGTTACACGGAATATGAAAAAACAAACCATGTTGGTATTTCTATAACACGACATGGCACTTACGTTGACATCATGCATGTTGCTCGCGAGCAAATAATATTACCGCAACCACAAACCGCTGACGAAAATACCCGCACGTCACCAGATTAAGGCTTGTTTCTTTTAAAAATCCCATTTACAATGAGGGCTATGACGCAAGAAGAAAAGCGCGCACTTATCACCCGAAATCTTGACGAAGTTCTAACTCCCGAAGAATTAAACCACCTTTTATCTACAAATACTCCCTTAAAACATTACATCGGTTTTGAGCTATCCGGACAAATCCACATTGGCCAAGGGCTCGTGACTGCCATGAAGATAAAGGATTTCCTTGACGCCGGCGTTGACTGCACTATCTACTTAGCCGACTGGTTTAGTTGGATTAATGATAAGCTAACCGGCGACTTAGACATTATCCAAAGCGTTGGGGTTGCATATTTTAAAAATGGGTTTACAGCCTGTTTGCAAGCCCTAGGCGCTGACCCAACGAAGGTCCACTTCGTTACGAGTACTGAGTTGTACAAAAACAGGTTAGACTATTGGCAAAGTGTTATTGAAATTTCAAAAAATACTACGTTGGCTCGCATGATGCGGTCGGTTTCGATCATGGGACGCACTGAAGGCGAGGGTATGGACTTTGCCAAGCTTATTTATCCGCCAATGCAGGCAGCCGACATCTTTCTTTTACAAGCCAACCTAGCGCATGCCGGTATGGACCAACGGAAAGCCCACGTTATTGCCCGTGACACTGGTTTACAAATTAAAACGAATAAACTAACTGATGCCAAAGGCGAACAGATCAAACCCGTGGCCTTGCACCATCATCTTCTTTTAGGCCTAACGCCGCCACCAAAATGGCCAATGGCCAAGGAAGAATTACAGCAAGCACTTTCAGAAATGAAGATGTCAAAGTCAAAGCCTGGGTCTGCCATTTTTATTACCGATGAGCCAGAAGAAATCCGCCAGAAACTAACCAAAGCCTTTTGTCCAGAAAAGGAAACTGTATACAATCCTGTGCTAGATTGGACTAAGCATCTTATATTTCCCCTTCGTAACGGTATCCAGATAAATCGTGACGAAAAATTCGGAGGAAATGTGTCGTATTCGTCCTACCAAGACTTAGAAAAGGATTTCCAAGAAGGCGCACTACACCCAATGGATCTTAAAACTGCAGTCGCCGAAAGTTTAATCGAAACTCTCGCGCCAATACGAGACTACTTTAGTAATGACCCAGCTAAATCAACCTTAGACAATCTCAAGAAAATTCTCCAATCCTAAGTAATGTCATTGTATTTTTATTATTGTTCGAGTGATTAGCGAGAACTACTGAGATAGAGAAGTATTACATTACGTAGTTCTCGCTCCATGTGTACATTGCGCCCCAACAATAGACGATCCGCACACTCTTTTTATCTCTAGGGTAGAGAAGATTAACTACCAAAAGCAATATCGCGCCGTGGTACAATTAATTAATGGCAGCACTGTTCAAACGAAAATACTGGCGTTATTTTTGGATTGGTTTGATTGCTATCGCTTCGCTTACGTTAATATTAGGCTCTATTTTGCCGAATTTCCTGGCTTAAATTATTGTAACTTCCTTCGCTTTCTTATATAATTACTTCCCGTAACAACATGTTGGCACTTTAATAAGGAGTTACTAGATTGCACACGGCAATTGACTGCACTGGTGGTGACCGGAAAAGATTGCGCGATGAAGAACTTATTCGTAGCGTACTTACCAAATTGCCCCGACGTATGCGCATTATATCATTAACCACGCCGATTGTTCTGCCAAGATGCTTTAACGACGTAAAAATTAATGGCAAATTGCAACGCGTCCCAACGGAAGATTTATCTGGCTTTGTCCTGACTGAAGAAGGCCATATTGCAATACATACTGAGCCTGCACTTGGCAGCGCCTGGATTGATATTTTCCATAGCAGCAATACTTTGCTTCAAGCATGCCTTTCTATTATTACCGATACATTTGTATTTACTTCTCTACAAACTAAACTAATCAGAGTTCGCAGCCTTGATCCAGCTGATATTGGCGTTAGGATAACTGTTGAGCAAGAAAATACTGAATCATGACCAAAAAACAGGGGAAAGGAAATGCATGCTCTTTTCAACGGCTCAGGCGGGAAAGAGGAATACTTGGATGACGAAGATCGCGTGAAGAAAGCGCTCATCGCAGTACCTGAAAGTTGTGGCCTACTGGCACTGACAAGACCAAAAGTCTTACGTTATGCACCCACGCAATTACTCAAAGAAGTAGACCCTCTACAACCAGTCGTTTGGGATGGTATTTGTGGCTCAATTTTTTTAGTATCGGGCAGATTTTCAATTTACACGTTTCCAGCCAAGCAATACTTGTGGGCAGACCTTTTCAGTTTGCTTGACTTTGACACCATGGTAGCATTCGCAACGCTCCATGAGTATTTTCCGAATACAAACTTCGATGTCGAAATCAACAAACGCGGACTGCCTTTGTTTGAACAAATGCCTGTAGTCGCACAGCAAACCAGAGAAAGGGTTTAGGCACATGTGTTGTTCGATGCATCCGGCCAGTTTTAGCGAGACGATCGTCTATGTCGGGGAGCAATTTCATCCAAAATATGGCTTGGTCCATGTTATGGCCTACCAAAACACCGCGATTAACTACAACGCAGGCCCGAATGCCATGATCTTGCATATACCCGGCCAAGGGATGACGCAAGACAACTTTATTGATACTGGTGACTGTCGGTCATTTCTCAAAGACATGGTACAAGCCCTTCAGCCACCGCGCCGCGATATACTGTTGGGCTCACGAAGCATCGCGTTTGCTAGCCTCGCACCAGTACAAGTCTTCGAACATGACATTTATACCGTTGTGCTTTCTGAAGACGCTTCGCTTATTCCGCAAGCGCTAAGCCGTGTACCCGAAAACAAACGGCCGGCCGCTAACCAGCCGTTGTTTGACTTCTACGCGCGGGAGTGGCCAAACTGGAGTGTTGCACTTTGCTGTTTTGACAATAAGCAGGCTGCAAAAGCGGCACCACTTATGGTCTGGTACCATCCGCTTGCAGAAGACACCCTGCATTGGCCATCAATTGACAGCCACACCGGTGAGGTACCAAACTTGCACGGCATGGTTGCGGTCGAACACTGGATAATCGGCGGATCCCACCGTATGACGGAAGAGATTGGTGTACCAGTACGTTATCGCGGTGGCTGTTCACCTGACGTTACGGCGTTTTTGCCAGATCGCGTTATCGGCATGAATTACAATTTCCCGATGCAAAACGGCGATTTTGTTATCGACACCGAAAAGCTCGTTCAAGGCAATGCTGGCAGCATTCTTCGCGTACCAGCACCAAGTGTTGCAAACATAATTTAACGTTACTTTAGGTCTCACCTTCATTTATGAGGTGGGACCTTTTTTATTGGATAAGACTGTGAGGACTATTGCTAAACGCTATTTTAATCGTGTTGGTAAATGCGCTTTCCCTGCGGTACAATACTTCTTGTCCGAAAGCACGTTAAGCTTATAAGTCGTGAGGAAAGAAAGGACGTAAACCCTGATGCACATGATTTTTGATGGCCACGATGGTAATACCGACAAACTGGCAGATATAGAAATCATACAACAAGCGCTCAACGACTTGCCAGAGAGCATTGGTACGCAGAAGGTTTCCGAACCATATGCAATCCAATACAATGACTGCACATCTGATATACCTGGCGTTTCCGGATTCATCTCCATTCCTGATGGTCATATTTTAATCAATACCTTTCCTGAGAAAGGGTATATCTGGGTTGATATTTTCTCTAGCAATAGCTTTGATGCAAATGTCGCGACAACCGAATTAATATACGCTTTCGACCTAGCAGAAGTTATATCAAGAGTCTTGGAACGACGGCCTATTCCTTTAGGGTAAGTACGAACTAAACTGACATTACCACTCACGGCTTAATTGATGGACATACTTAAGGGGCCTTGCACACGCAAGGTCCCTTTACTCTTGAATTCTTCCATGATACGCTAGGCGGTATGTTATCCAAAGACACACCAATTGCAGCGCTTGCTGGCATTGGGCCGACGTATGCCACAAAATTACAAAAACTTCATATTTTTACGGTTGGTGATTTGATTGAACATTATCCATTCCGCTATGAAAATTATGCATCAATAAAATCAATTGCCGAAACCAAAATAGGGGAGGAGGTTACAATAATTGGCACGCTTTGGGAAATTAAGAATGCTTATACTCGCAATTACCGCATCAAAACAATTACCAAAGCACTCATCCATGACGGTAGCGGTACCATTGAAGCAGTCTGGTTTAACCAATCTTACCTTACTAAAAATCTCCAAGCCGGTATGGAAGTTAGCCTTTCAGGTAAGCTCAAGCAAAACGGCTATAAATTGCAGCTTGTTTCGCCAGCCTACGAAATCTTAAAGTCCAATCGCGAGACTGTTAATACCGGCCGCATTGTCCCAATTTATCCAGAAACAGAAGGGGTCACGTCACGCTGGCTAAGGACAAAGATTGCCCAATTGCTTCCACAAATTAACCAAGATGTAACTGACTGGCTGCCGCGCCAAATTATCGAAAAAGCAGACCTATTACCGTTAGACGACGCATTGCAAAAAATCCATTTTCCTAATGCAAAAGACGATATTATCCAATCACGAAAACGCATTGCCATTGACGAACTTCTAAAAGTCCACCTTACCGCACTAAAGCGCAAACAAGAATGGGAAGGTAAAAGCCATGGCCATGCATTTGTCATTGACCAAAAAAAAGTCCAGGACTTTATCGCACGTTTACCTTTCACATTAACAAAAGCCCAGTATCGTGTCATAGATGAAATATTGGCTGACCTAAAAAATGATACTGCTATGAACCGCTTATTAGAAGGCGATGTCGGTAGCGGCAAAACGGTTGTCGCTGCAGTAGCAATGTACATCGCTTTCTTAAATGGTAGACAATCAGCCATTATGGCGCCCACTGCCATACTCGCCCAGCAGCATTTCCAAACGCTTTCTAGTCTCTTAGAACCTCTTGGGTTAAAAGTCGCCCTTCTTACCGGTGGGAAACAACCAAAAGCTTCTGGTGACCAAAAATTACAAGCTTCAAGTTTCAAGCTTCAAGGAATGGATATTGTCGTTGGCACGCATGCTTTACTTTCCGAATCAACAAAGTTCAAAAATCTCGGATTTATTGTAATAGACGAGCAACATAAATTTGGTGTCGAACAGCGGGCACTACTGCACCTCAAAGGCATAACACCACACGTTTTAACGATGACCGCAACACCAATACCCAGAACGCTTGCCCTAACACTCTATGGGAACCTTGACCTTTCTGTTTTGGATGAGATGCCAGTTGGCCGAACAAAACCGAAGACGTTTGTGGTGCCTCAGCAAAAACGACAAGATGCATACAATTTCATTGCCAAGGAAATTACAGCAAAAAAAGTCCAGGCGTTTATTGTTTGCCCATTAATCGAGCTATCGGAAACGTTTAATACCGCAAAAGCAGCAACTGTAGAATACGAAAAACTCTCGACGGAAATTTTTCCGCAACTGCAACTTGGCTTACTCCATGGGCGCATGAGCTCCAAGCAAAAAGAAGAAACCATGGCAAAATTTCGAAGCCAAGAACTTGATATTTTAGTTGCCACACCATTAGTCGAAGTAGGCGTTGATATTCCACATGCCACCATTATGGTCATAGAGGCAGCTGACCGGTTTGGCCTTGCCCAATTACACCAACTTCGCGGCAGAGTAGGCCGTAGGGAAGGGCAAGACGCGTTTTGCTTTTTATTTACCGAGCTCATTGGCGAAGAATCAATCAAACGGTTGCGGTCCATGGAAAAAATCTATAGTGGATTAGAACTAGCCGAAGTCGACCTACAATACCGCGGCGCAGGCAATATCTTTGGGACTGAGCAGCATGGCATTGCAACATTTAAGGTCGCCAAATTATCAAATCTCAAATTAATTGAGCAAACCAGAAAACTTGCGCAACAAATTTTTACTGACTACTACGAAAAAGGGGACCAAGAAGTCAAGGATACCGTTGATCGCTTTGACAAACGTTTAATCGAACCAAATTAGGATTCCTCTAAAGCCTTTAAACTGCTTCATAACAGCAGTATTTACTTCCAATAACTATGTTATGATAAATATATGCCCACCAAAAATGGATTTGGTACCCTTCTTATTGTTGGCGTTGGTGCAGTGGTTGTAGTAATCCTTTTAGGGATAATTTTAGCGCTGAACAAAACCTCGAATAAACCCAAACCGTCTGCATCACCGATTGAAACAGCAAAATCAACGAAAGAGGCAGAATTGATGCCAAGTACGACATTTAAGCCTGTGGCCACCAAGGCTGCCACTAATTCCGCAAGTAATATTTGGCGGACCTATTCTGGTAATGGTATCCAATTCCAATACCCGTCCAATTGGCATCTTACGACAAAGCCAATAGCAGGTGGCGGCAATGCCATCATCGTTTCGATCGCTAGCTCTTCGGCAAATGTCGCCCAAAGCTTATCGGTTGAAATCTACAATCCTGGTGGCACGACGCCACAAACTGCCGATGCAGCTTTTAGTGCATTAGGGTACACTAAAAGCAATATTATTATCAACAATGCCCCGGCAAGTAAATATCAGGGATATATCAATACGAACACGTTACCACTCCAAGAAACTGCTGTTGTGTTTATGGATAATAACAAGACCTACCAGATTACCTTTGATTATTCTTCGCAGCAGTTTGATAGCCAAATCCAGCAAAACTTTACCAAATTTTTAGCCTCATTGCGAATATTACAATAGCCCTACTCCCGAAATAATTCCAAACACACTGTCAGTTGGCCGACTTTGGTCAATCGTACCGCCCCATTCAACTTCAGTAAAACCGATCCTTTGGGGCATTGTCATCGGTAAGATGAGCGGATCAACTGAGATAGGCTCTTTAAGCGGCTTAAAGTAGGCTAAAAACTCAATTCTCGTATCCGGTGCGGGAGAAATAGTCACGTGGTCAGTTCGATCTTTTTCGATGGGGTCAATGACAGAAAATAAGATATACGGGCTATTTAACGCCTGCAATTTCGGCACCCAAAAGTCCAAAAATTCCCGTTGTTCATCTGGTCTCAGGCCGAATTGTCCAGTTAGCAACGTTAAGATCGGTGCAAGATCTGCAGCCTTGATAACGATGCCTGTAGTGGGCTTGATGGATGCATGTACTGATGATTCATAATACAGTTCGCGATACGTCCGTGCCTTAAAGCTCAGTGTACCATCTGGACTGACCTCTACCCCAAACCAGCCATTACCATACAGCGGGTCGCTTTCGACGATCGTACCGGGAATCGTTAGGGTGACATCTACTGCCAACGGCTTTGTGGGATATAAGTAGATCACCGGTTTTAACATACAATAATCTCCGTCACCTAAATTAGAACAAACTTTTTGGCCGAATTGCTCGCACTTAAAGAGATTTTTTTGCCACGGCAGTAATCCTTGTGGATCCTTTACGCCAGCGCAATAGTGTCCTTGACAAGTGACAGTATAGTCAGGGCACTGACAATTCGGTGAAACCGGTATAGCGCTATCAGCGCTGCAAGTGTCGTTTGGTATGTAGGGTGGGGGTGAAGCGCTTGGCGTTGGTGAGGCAATTTGAAAGGTATCAAGCTGTAATCGTCTATTTGCCAGAGGTGTACCTTGCGGAGCACCGACGAGGGTTGCATGTGGCGAAGTTGTGGGTATCGCTGATGTACTGGTGAGTGAACAACCAACAAGGATGAACAGTGGTAAAAAATAAACGAGCTTTTTCATAGCTATATTAATCATGTCCGTTCACCTTCATAAAGTCAAACTCAAACGACATCGTGTGTGATAGTATAGAATTATGGCCAAAAAGGATGGGTTTGGGACGATTTTGATAATTGGCATTGGCGCAGTCGTTGTTATGGTGCTCGTGGCTATTATACTTTTCCTAAATCAGTCACATACCAAGCAAATTGCTTCGACCGCGAACGGTACTGCAATTACCGAACCTGGCAGTGAAAATCAACACGCTGTCCAAACTCCAAGGCCGTCACCCAACAAAACCAGCAGTCCAACTGCAAGTAGCAGTGCGAGCTGGAAAACATATACTACTAACGGCATTTCACTCAAATATCCTAACGATTGGCTGGTAAGTGCAAACCCGGTTGTCGATGATCTAGGCACAACACTTTTCGTTGCTTCGCCTGATACCAAAACGAACACTATATTCCGGGTATACCAATACGATGCAAGAAAGGTGTCACAAGAAAAAAGTGAAAATATCTTAACAGCCATAGGGCTTAAGAAATCATCTACGGTGATAAACGGTGTCGCAACAGTGCAATACACCGGCACACTGTCAACAACACCATATCCGACCTATGAAAAAGTAATATTATTGACTTCTGGATCAAAATATTACCTAATCAAAATGTCTTACACCGCTCCAACTCCAAACAATGCAACATTAGCAGTTTTCCAAAACATTACCAATTCGTTACATTTGGAGATGGATTAGCTTCGTGCAGCAAAAATAAATTCATTACCGAACCAACCATTCAAGAAGCGTATTTTCCATGTTACTGCCATTATCGATTGTGCCGCCCCATTCGACTGCAGTAAATCCTGACCGGGTTGGGATACTCGAGGGAAGTGATAATGGCGTGATTTGGGTAGGTGCTGCAAGTGGTTTAAAGTAGGCTAAAAATTCAATCCACGTATCCGGTTTCGGTGAAATAGACACATGGTCGATGCGATCCTTTTCAATTGGGTCAATGATTGAAAACAGGATGTATGGACTATTTACGGCTTCCAGTTTTGGCACCCAATAATCCAAGAATTCCTGTTGTTCCGATGGCATTAGTCCAAGTTGCGAGGTAATAAGCGTGAGCATTGGTTTTAGCTGCTTAGTCTCGAGAATAATACCGCTAGTTGGTTTTCGAACTGTATCTACACCTGATTCATAATATAACTCTTTATACGCTTTTGACCGATACTCAAGCGAGCCATTTGGATGCGCTAATACACCAAACCAGCCGTTCCCGTAGAATGGATCGCTTACCACGATTTTACCTGGTACGGTTACATTAACGTCCACTAGAGTATCTTTGACTGGATATAAATAGATAACTGGCTTAGCAACACAATAATGGCCATCGGCCCGGTTTTCACAAACTATGCCGTATTGCTGGCATGCCCCGCTTGTGCAAACCCCACCCGTGCAATATAAACCCTGGTCACCGCCTGAGCAATAGCAACTGCCATCGGTCGGCGTACCGGTGTCTGAGGGACATTGCCCCTGGGGCACACCAGGTGACGATGGCTGGGGTGTAGCCGAAGGGGTAGTAATTGCTATTTTAAATGTGTCCATTTCAAGTCTTTTGTTGGATTCACCGCTAGGCACGCCAACAATTGTGCGATTTGGCGTAGCAGAGGGTTGTGGGGTATTGGCAGAACCGGTAATAGAACAGCTTGTCAGTAATAGGCCAAAAAACAACCAGCAAAATCGTTTCATATGGTACCTTCTATATTGCCTTGGAATGCCCATTGTAGTCAATTGTCTATTCTGTGCAAAAGAACGATATGGCCCTATTGTAGGAAAGGAAGTGGGAAAGGTGATGGTTGCAATGGCGTGGTATCTATGGTACCGCCCCATTCGACTGCGGTAAAACCGTTTCGTACAGGAACTGATGACAACTGAAGCGGCGTTATTTGGACTGGTGTTACAAGTGGTTTGAAGTAGGCTAAAAACTGGATTTTCGTATCCGGTGCTGGCGTTATAGCAACATGGTCGATCTTTTCCTTCTCGACAGGGTCGATTAAAGAGAAAAGGACGTACGGCGAGTGAAGCGCTTGTAACTTCGGTAGCCAAAATGCTAGGAATTCCTGTTGTTCAGGCTCGGTTAATCCTAACTGGCTGGTTAAAATAGATAATATCTGCGGTAATTGTTCTGTCTTGATAACTATGCCGTTTGTCGGCTTTTGGAACTGTGTAATAGCGGTTTCGTAGTATAATTCTTTGTATTGCTTCCCTTGATACGAGAGTGTTCCACTTGGATAAGCCAAAACGTTTTCCCAACCGATACCGTAGTCCGGATCGCTTACGACGATCCTTCCTGGCGTTTGCACCTCTACAGAAACCAACATTGGTTTGCTCGGATAAAGATAGACCACAGGTTTTCCAAGGCAAAAGGTTCCACTACCGCTACCGGTTAGGTCAGGCATCGTACACCACTGGCCGGGAGCGCCAGAACAGTCTTGTGGTGGCAATCCGTTACTTGGTGTAACCACTTTTTCGCATTGGTGGTCTTTGCAAGTTACAAGCCATACTTGACATTCACACCCAGGGCCAGCCGGTTTTCCAGCATCGTGGTTACAGTTGTCACCAGGAGTTGGGCTGGGCAAACGAAACGTATCAAGCTGTAAACGCCGGTTAGCTTGCGCATTATCATTTGGTAAACCAACCGTTGTTTGGGCAGGTGTCGCGTGGGGTAGGGGACTGCTACCATCGCCGGTAAGCGAACAGCCGGTTAATAAAAAAACTGCTGAGAGAAGATATATTTTTTGCATGGTTCATATTTATTGTTGCGTATTTGTGTTATTCATGTCAAATGATAATCCAAGCCGAAACTGGCAGCTCATAAATGAGCAAGGTCGACTTTTTCCATAACCAGGTTTGACACAACGTATATATTATGTCAAATGCCTCAAGCATTCGTTGACTTTCAGGAAAGGTTTTCATATAATTACGTCTGAAAGGTTATAAAAAGGTTATTTGGTCGTTTGCATGCTCACTCATAAAGCTAGTGGGTAGCCAAACCATCAAATCCCTCTAAAAATCTCGTTTATGACACCGCTTCCAAAGAAAAGACATAGTAAGTCACGCAAAAACATTCGCCGTGGTGCGATTAAGCTTATGGTACCCAATTTGGTACTTTGTGCTAATTGTGGTGCGCCAAAATTACCGCATACAGAATGTAAAAAGTGCGGTGCTTATAAAGCTGCCAGTGCCTAAACGCTTCACCTTACTATTGCACTAAGCCTTATATCGGCTTAATTAAAAAATGAAGAAGAAAACCGACCCCAGGCATCAAGCCCGAAGACAAGTTGTCCAAAGCCTCTTTGAATGGGGTTTTCGTGGTGAAATGCACGAAGGTGATGAGAAAGCCCAAGCGATTGTAGCAATTATCCCTAGTCTAGACGCCATTATCCAAAAAAGCGCGCCACAATGGCCACTTGACCAAATTAATAAGGTTGATTTGGCTGTCTTACGCTTGGCGATGTACGAATTATTAGTTGATATCCAAGCACCACCAAAGGTGATTATTGATGAAGCAATCGAACTTGCAAAGGAACTAGGTACCGACTCTTCCGGCAGTTTCATTAATGGTGTCTTAGGGAATGTCATGAATAATTTTACGGCCTACCAACAAACTTTAGAGGCCGACGGTATAACAATAAGAAAGGAAAATCTCGCAGGGTGAAGGGGAAAGCGCAAAGGTACAAGTGCTAATCGCATAATCATCCCTTAACGCTTTACCCTTTTCCCTAGACAAAAATATGGAAACTAATTTCGCGCAGCTTGAAAAAGAAATGGGCATTACTATTAATGACCCCAAAATCATTGAACTGGCTTTTATCCACCGGTCATACTTAAACGAAAATAAGGCATACCAACAGTCAAATGAGCGCCTTGAATACCTAGGCGATGCGATCTTATCGTTTGTTGTGGCATTGCATTTATTTAATCGTTTTCCTGAGGCCACCGAAGGGGAGTTGACCAATTACCGTGCAAGCTTAGTATCACGGAAATTTTTGGGCAATGTGGGCAATGATCTTAAGCTTGGCCAATACCTTCGTTTGGCAAAAGGGGAAGAAGAAGCTAATGGCCGCAATAACTTGACTTTACTTTCTAACACCTATGAGGCGTTGATTGGGGCGATATTTTTAGACCAAGGGATCAAAGCGACCACTGAGATTATTGAGAAGCATGTTCTTTCATCAATTGACGATATTGTTGAAAACAAGCTCTACCGCGATAACAAAAGTGCTTTACAAGAAAAAGCCCAAAGCCAATACCGCAAACCACCGGTTTACCATGTTGTTAAGGAAGAAGGCCCTGAACACGCTAAAGTATTTACAGTTTCAGTTTCGATTAACGGTGAAGTTATGGGCACAGGGAATGGCAAAAGTAAACAGCAGGCCGAGCAAGACGCCGCCCGCCTGGCTTTAGAAAAATTAACAACGTAAATCTTATCCCCGTTTTCATTGTAACTACGCCCATTTTTTGCTATTATTTGCCTACTCACAAGCAATTTTGTGAGAAATTTTTGCACGTTAACTGATTATTTACCGTTTAAAAAGCATCACAAAGCAAGGAGTGTCTTAATGCTCAGTCCTCAAATGACTTTTTATTCCATTATGTGCCGTACAGGCGTCGAAGCGGTTGACCTGGTATTAAGGGAAATTGAACGCCAGGGCGGCCAACCGCCAGACCGTGATCGCGTATTGATACAGGTCTGGAAAGCCTTTAACGACTTTATGCCCAACGAAACACCGTCATATAAGGATATTACCTTATGTCAACAATTGGGTATCGATATACCAAGGCAACATGGCAATAGCGAAGTACAACTTTTGGTAAAAGAGTCACAATTTCTTGGTAAGCTTTGTGATCTTATCATTGATGACAAAGATGAGTTACCAAACAAATCTTCTACACCACTTCGGCTTATTATGATGGTCAAGGGCCCCCAAGTGGGTAATCTTGGCATCGAGCGGCTTACCAACCTCGGCGCTGAAACAGTATTGGCAACGTACCATCTAGTCGAAGAAATGATACACGAAATGGTCAAGGTGTAGCTTTCTTACAAAAGGAGAAGCAACATGGTAAGCCAAGTAAAAACGTCGATGTTTCGTAAACATGCAGAACGAATAGCAGCCGAGGTGATCGACGAACGATTGCAATTGTGCAAACCTACTTCTTACCGAGGTATTGTTGGTGCGCGGGCGATTGAAGAAGCAAAAGATGACTTAATAGAGATGGTGAAGTCTGAATTCGATAAGCTCGTACCGCATCGATCATACGTTGAAATGCTCATGAAACTTTGCATATGGATGCAAGATAACTTTAGCCAATTGACTGATACAAGGCCAGTCCTGCCAGCAGATCTTGCTACGACGACAACTAGGGTAACGGTAGCACTGGCTCAGCTGATAGTCACTGTTAAGCCGGACCAAGGAATTACCGCAGCGGAAATTTTACACTATTTCCTAATCATCCGCGACGAGGATTTAGAAGCCATGCCGCCCGAATTGCTCGTTTCCCTAGGTGAGCTACTTGCAAGTAGTGTTCGCCAGTTTGTTGAAATTATTTTTGACCTTCATGGTTTCGGCCTATCGGTTAAGAACTAAACTTTACGCCACGTTCATGTAAACTGAGCGTGGCGTTTTTTATTTAGTATTCTTTGAGAATCTTCATACGCTTTAAGGCGTTGACGAATAGAACTAGTTTCAGGTAAAATTAGACAGTCAGAATACAAAAAACCTATGGTTACAATCCGTCTCACAAGAACTGGTGCTAAAAAACAGCCGAGCTATCGGATTATTGTCACGCCGAAACGTTATAAGCGCGATGGCAAATATATTGCCAAACTCGGCTATTATAATCCGCTTACACAGCCAGCCACTGTGGTTGTTGACCGTGAACAATTCGATTATTGGATGAAAAATGGCGCCCAACCGACCGACGTTATTAAGCGCATTGTGCTGGGTATTAAAGGCACAAAAAAGCGCGCACCAAAAGTAAAAGCAGAAACCACTGAAGCGCCAAAGGCTCAAGCCGCTGCAACTGAACCCGCAGCTGCACCACAAGCCGCTGCTCCGACAGCTGAGCCAGAACAATCGGCCCAAGAGCCCACAGAACAAGTAGCTACCCAAACCGAACCTGCCACAGATGAAGCTCCACCCCAACAAGCAGAAGGGCCAACAGACGAAGAAGAAAGTGGGAAAGAGCAAGCAAACACGGAAAATGAACCTGAAGGGAAAGAAGCCAAAGAAGAACAAAGTTCTTAACTAGTTGTTATCGAATACCTAATACCTTTCTATCTATGGATGACCTCTTAAAATTAATCGTTACGGCAATCGTCAGTCAACCTAAGAAATTATCTATTGCAAAAGACCAAACTGATAGTGCTGTTACGTTTACCGTTAAAGCCTCACAAGAAGATATTGGCAAAATCATTGGTAAGAGCGGTAAAACGATTAAGGCAATCCGCGCCATTCTTAAAATCGTTGCCGAGCAACAACACCAGTGGGTCAATATAGAAGTAGAAGAGGCATAAAGACCAGTTTTGCTTAACTCTTTCCGCTTTTATGATAATTGACATCCTCACTCTTTTTCCTGAAATGTTCCACGGGCCGTTTGATGAAAGTATTATCAAGCGGGCAAAACAAAAGGGCTTAGTAACAATCAATCTCCATAATATCCGCGATCATGCAACTGACAAGCATAAAACAGTTGATGACACCCCGTTTGGTGGAGGGGCAGGTATGCTTATGAAGGTTGATGTTTTGGTTTCGGCTTTAGAAAGTGTTACCAAAAGTACATTACCAAGCAAGCAACCTGGAAGTAAAATTGTCCTGCTTTCTGCGAAAGGGCAAACGTTTAACCAAGCAAAAGCTAGAGAATTCGCAAGTCTGGACCATCTCGTTCTGGTAGCAGGCCATTATGAAGGCGTTGACGAACGCCTGGTAGCATTTATTGACGAAGAAATTTCAATCGGCGATTATATCCTAACCGGCGGTGAACTCGGCGCTATGGTCATAACAGACGCAATCACAAGGCTTATTCCGGGTGCTATCTCCGAAGCTTCTATTACCGAAGAATCATTTGCCACACCAGGCATTTTGGAATATCCACAATATACCAAACCCGCCGAATTTCGAGGCCAACGAGTGCCAGATGTCTTACTTTCCGGCAACCACCAAGCCATCCAAAAATGGCGAAAGGATATGTCCAAGAAAAAGGGCTAATCAGTATAGTTTGTCGATATGACCTAAGCCTTATCGACCCGGTACAGGAGAAGTACCCGGTAGGGTAGAAGGCAACACAATTTTAGGACTACCTGTTGGTAAAGGCGATGTCGTCGTGGATGGAGAGGCAGATTGTGTTGCGACAACAAGGCTACCACCATTTTCTATATCAGTATACACCGGCATTTGTGAAAGCTTTGTAATAAGCTCGTTACTGCTTTGTGAAATTTGGGGTAGGGGATTAGCATAGCTTGTTCCTAAATCCTTAGCGCTAGGTAGTTGCATGGTATAAACAGCCAGTGTAACTGCCGAGCTCAATGAATTGCCAGACAAGCCAGTGCTGCTGTTTATCTTAACTACCCCCATAACCCGTCGGATTTGTGATAGTTTTGCCAGAAAAGCCTGTAAATTCTTAATGTCACCACCAAGGGTTAACTGCACATCAATTTCCGATTGTTGCGCCGAATCTGAAGCCAGTTTACCTGGTTTTAACTGCATACCGACAACTTGTAAATTATTTTCCTGGCTTAGCCGAAGTAAACCGGCAATTAAGCCTGGCACGTTTTTATCTTCTGGTAAAGCCCGACGGGTTTCCGTTAAGTCGTTTGTAAGTTTATCATCGTTTAAGTTTGCAAGGGTATCGCGTTTTAGTTTGAGGCTTTCAAGTTCTTTTGACTCTTGTACAATAGCCGCCCGGTTTGCCTGCAGCTGGCTGACAACCGCTCTCACCGGGAACAATGTTGCAACAACAATGATAAGTGCCGTAATAATAGGCAGTAAAATTGCCTGCGATATCGTTCTGCCAGCAACATGGATTTGGGACTGCGAAAATAACGATTGAAATTTCATATATTATCTCTACGTTTCTTACTTACTGTTATACGTAAAATGCATGGTGAAAGCGTAACTACCACCGTCGTTTCGGTTTAATGATTGCAAGAGAATACCACTAAATACCTGACGGCCAAATTCTTTGGCAGTTATGTCAGACAAAAATCGATCAAGGGCTGCAATATTAGCAGCTGTACCAGAAATCAGAACATTATTTTGCCCGGAAAGGCCTAGTTCGGTGTAGGTGACATCGCTGCTTTGCAGGTCAATAAGCCGGCTTACAATTTGGTCATATGGCGGTTTTGCCAATTCAATATTCTGCAACGCGCCAACTTTGCTTGCAATTGCCCTAAGATAATATTCACGCTTTGATAGTTGGTCAATATCGTTTTCAACTGGCGTTTTCTCAACACGGATATCATGCAGGGACTTTGCACTTAAGGTAAACATGACAAAAATAATCAGCAAAATCGCCAGAAAAATTGCTAAAACGAACCCGCTTATAAGGGAAATGGTACGATAACGGGACCTGCCCCCTCCGGCAACCTCAGCCTCTGGTATTAAGTTAACTTCTTGTAAGGCCATAAAACAGTTTCCTAACAGATTATTACGCTAACAAATACAAACGATTATTCATCTAGCAAAAAGTTCATCAAACTTACCTGTCACTTTTAATTAGACTTCTTTCAACGCCAAGCCTGCGGCAACTGCAAAATCGGGTGCAAATTGGTTTAACTTTTGGGCGAGCTCAGGGTCTGAACCAATAAATACCCAAGGATCACCAATTTGGACTTCAACTCCTAGGCTTTGGGCCAAATAAACAATTAAGCCCGGAAGCTTTGCTGACCCGCCGCAGAGCATAACTCGTTTTATTGTGTCGGATGGGTTCTTTCGCTGGTAAAACGTTAATGCGCGGTTAATTTCCGAAACAACAACATCAAATATAGGCCGAATTGCAGCCAATATTTTGCCCCCTAATTCGCTTTCTAACAGTCCATAGGTTTTCTTATACTCTTCAGCTTGGTTTAGGTCGAAATTAAGTTCAGCTGCCAATGCCCGAGACAACGCCTGGCCTCCAGTGGGGATAGATCTGGTGAACGCGATAATGCCCCCTGTTAGAATTGCTAAATCAGTTGTTGAGGCGCCAATTGAAATAATTAATGTTGTCGGCGCTGCAGCGCTTGACCCAACAATCGACCGGGATACAGCTAATATCTCCGTTTCCATACCAACAGGCTTTAAGCCTGCCATTTTGGTAATTTTGAGGTATTTTTCAATGAGGTCTTTTGGCACGGCAATTAACAAAATTTCCATTTTACCGCTGTTTAGGGTCGAGCCTTCACGCAGCACTTGGTAAACCAGGGAAACTTCATTAATGGGAATAGGGACGTATTCTTCCGCGAGGTAGCGGATTGACTGGCTTAAATCTTTCTTTTCAATCTTTGGCGCTTCAACAAGGCGCGTAAAGATAAGCGATTCAGGAAAAGCAGTTACAACGTTTGTTGTGGTAACTTTACTTTCTTTTACTAAGCGCTTAACCGCATCAGCTAATACTTGCAGGTCAACCGAGGAATCGGAAATGACACCACCTTTTGGCGTTGGCTCGATCCCAAAGGTTACAAGTTCATACGGTTTTTTTGATTTGTTCACTTCAACTAACCGAAGTGAGTGGGTTCCGATATCTAAGCCAAAGGTTTGGGCAGCCATAATAGTAAAACTAAAAAGCAACGATTAAAATGAAAAGATGAGACATAATTATGAGTAAAGTTCTGTGTTTTACATTATCAAATTCGCTTATTCCATTTACATTTTGCTATCTACTCAATTCTTCGTAAGTGGTGTTGTCGCACTACCGTTAAAAAGTACGTAGTCGAATATCGACGGTAAGCCACCAATTGACCGTTCGACCTGGACAACCCGCTTGGTGTCTCCAGAAACCCCTTCTGAACGAATTGTATACGACTGGACTGGAATTTGCTGGCCGTTTGGCGTCACCATTCGTATTGTCGCGCTATTATACAGCGGTCGGATGCGAATAAGCTTGCCGCTAGCAGGCAGCGAAATTGTCTGCTTGCTGACAAATTGGTTGAGGCTGTTATCTGTCCCTGCTGTTATAAAACCATTTGAAGCCGCTAAACTCGGACAACTGTTTGCATTATAATTCCCGCCGGCTGGTGAGGACCGCGAAACGCCATAATTCGTACCATCGAAGGTAACAATCGATATTTCAAGAGAGGCCGGCATCGCCGCAGGCGGCGTACAAGAAGAACCGGCTGGGTTTTCTTGCGTATTGTTCTTTAAGCTCCAGTACACATCTAACGACGTTGCAACCGTACACCCACTGCAGTGTGATTGGTCGATATCAAGCTGGATCACATCATCTTGGGCAACTGGCTTTGCAGGTTGGTAAATGCCAGTCGTTGAACCCGACTTTGATATAGTAATATTCGACTGCGCGCCACCGACAGAAATAGCATTTAAGGAAACACTATTTTGGCCAGAGGGAATTAATGAGGGAATGTCTTGACGCAACGTGCTCTCTATACCAGCTTCAGCCGCTTCAAAAGCCCGGCTCGAACGCTCTGTTGTTGACGATTCCTTTACATTTGTTACCGTTCGTGCAATAACCGAAAGGCCTACGGTAAGTGTTACGACTAAAATTAGCAATAATACGACGAGTGCCTGCCCTTTTTGCAGGTTCTGGTGAGTTAGCATCCGCAATGTTGCAATACGTGTAAATATCGACTTGGGCATAAGAATAAGCCACACAACCATTTCTTAATGTGTGTACATAAAGCTTAGCAAACGCGAAACCGCAAAGTCAACCGGGAAGGATTGCTCAAAAAGGCTGATTTAATAGGAACGCAGGGAAAAACTTGATAAAAAGGGTAACGATCCGGTATTTTCTTGCCGAGTACTTGCGGCAGTCTGGCTTTTGCTCTGCTGCAGTGTAAACGACACAATGACAACCGTGGTATTTGTTCCAGCGTTTTGGACGACCTGGAAATATGGTGCTGGCGACACCGCAAGGTCAATTGCGTTTAAGGCCGCGTTATTGTTAGTTATAGATGTTGCAGTAGCAGGATTGAAGGTAGGGGATTGCAACGCTGCCAATGACTGGTTTGAGTCAACACCAATAAAACCATTGGCAGTGTTTGAGGTAACCAATGATATACGCGTATAAAGTGGCTGCGATGTATCAAGCACCTTATTTTGGACTATGATATGGTCAAGGTTTGTACCAGCGGCTGGAGGATCAACGATAGCCGAAGCATTGCTAACGGTTCGTGATATCCGTTCAAGAGCGGTGTTGCCATTCTCTTGTAGTTGGGTCGAAATAGTGGCTTTATTAGCGCTCCGTAACACACTAATAAAGACGTTCGTTCCAATAACAACCATAATGCCAGTAATGGCAATCACGACGAGCAGCTCAATTAAAGTGAACCCATTTAGTGACCTTTGCCATTTGATCATATTAGTTTGTCGCCTCAAAATTACTGTAATAGCTTGTGAGCGTTGAACTATGACTGCCGCTCGCGTCCTGCCAAAAAACATAAACCACAACGGTGGCACATTTTGAGCCGGCAGACGCACCGGCAGCGCTAGGACAAGTTGAAGTTGCCGAATTATCAATCATTATTTTTCGAATAAATCCATTAGCCAAATTTTCGTTTGGGTCAACTTGGGTTGTAATATTAGTACAAGGTGCAGTATCACCAGAAGCGTTCGGCAGAAGCCAGTCAGCAGTTGGATTACTCGTAAATAATGACTGATTAATATAGTAACAGGTGCCACCACTTGTTCCTTTGCTGCTAAAAAAGGTAGAAGGGTTAATGTCGCGGTAGGCCCTCACTGATTCCATCGCTTGCCTGGCATACGCATTGGCAATTGTTTGGTTCTTCGAAAATGTTGCGTTCCGAACGGAATTAATGGATGCCACCGATAGTGCTGTTAAAACTATCATCGCAATTGTTAACGCCGCCAACACTTCCAAAAGCCCTTGACCTTTTTGCGACTTAATTATGGAACAGGTATTAGTTTGCAATTTTTTTAGTAATAGTTTATGCATAATCGTATAATCTTGTATCCACTACTGGTTCGTTAAGACGGCACCGTTCGTTTGGACCGTAATTGAGTACGCAGGCGTACTACCTTGGGTTGCTGTGACGGTAAGCGATTGTGTAATGGCAATCTTATTTGCACTGGTAAATTGGCGGTTATTATAAAACTCAGCAGTCTGGGTAACTGGCTTAAATAAAATATAGATTGGTGAAGCATATGCGCCGCCATCTACCGCCAGTGCCAATACAAGAGTAGTTGACGGAAACTGTAACGTCTTACCATTACCAACATCAGAAGCGGCACCGACAACAGCGCCACAGCTGCCGCTTAATTGGACAACAGGAGCTGCCCCTGGGGTTATTTTCACATACCAGCCATCAAAGGCATATTGCGATGGTGAACCAACGGGCGGCGAGGGGTTTTGCGGACATGCCTGTGCGCCATTTCCTGAAATTGCACTATTTTGAGCAACGTGTAATGACTGGGCTAAAAGTGTTCCGGATTGCACAAGCTGCTGACTGCGGTTGTAGTTATTGTAGGCTGGAATAGAAAAACCAAGCAGTAAAGAAATAATGGTTATGACGACTAATAGTTCAATCAGCGTAAAGCCCAGAGTAGGGGAAAGTAGAAAGCCCTTCGACTCAAGCGCCGGACGAGCACGGGAAGCGGGAAGAACGGAAAATACCTTCTCTTTGTGTCCTATGTTTTGTGATTTGCGATTTGTAATTTGCGTTCTCATTACGTTTTTATAGTAGCCTTCTTAATGAAGTGAAGTCAATTTTTAGCAGCCATTGGGCATACTTATTTTCGTCAGTCCTGTCCCTATTTCATAATGGCATGCGTCGTTGCCGCCATCGTTCGCGTTTTGCATTTGGCTTAGCGAATATTCCATAACGGCATCAAGTTTATACAAATTACCACTCCGATAGTACCGGTATACATACTTACCTGCGTTTAATGGATCAACTGGCAATTTTTCGATGTATTTTGATAAGTCAACAGGAATCCAACCAGTACCATTTACTTTTGCTAAAGTTGTTGAGGACGAGGCTTGTGTGCTCGTCCGCAAGCGCATATCAGCATCCGGTGGTATGCTATTATCTGCAATATAGCGCTCGAGGGCTGCACTTAAGACTGTTATGTCGGCTATGCGACGTTCGTCCCGGCTTTGCTTATTTAGCCGATCAGGCCGTATATAGATAAGTACGCCAGTGCTAAGAATCGCAACTAACAGAATAATTGTTAGCAGTTCAATCATCGAAAAGCCTGATATTTTGTATTGGTGATGGTAGAAGGCAGCTTTAACCATTGATGTAAAACTTTATATTTATGTGGACTTGTATTAAGGCAATATAAATCACAAACTTCGCACTTAGGGTGCATGGAGTGCGTAATTATATTGCGTATTGCTTGTGCATGTCGATGATCCGGCTGCAGGGTCAGATGTATTTTCTAACCGAGCACAAAGTTCATAATTAGCACAAACCAGTGGCGAGCCACTGCACGATATAGCAGTATAAATGTATGGGTAGGTATTGGCAGGATCTTGTGGTGCCGTCTTTATGAAATTCTGTGACATTTGTAATTGGCTAACCATATTAGTCCAATTTGAAGCTGTAGGGTAAGAGTGGGGACTTTGGACGTAGTAATACTGTTCAAGTGCAGCCTGGATATTTTTGAGATCGAACTTGCGCTGGCTATCGCGGGAACCTCTTTGTGCAGCTGTAAACGAGCCAAAAAGTATCGCGGCTAAGATAGCAATTATGGTAAATACCACTAACAACTCAATAAGGGTGAACCCAGTTTTTTTCATACTATAGTATCTTTTGGCATTACAAGCCAAATTCACGGACTGGTCAAGACATACGAACCTGGATATCCTGCACCAGGCCAGGTGCAGCCACCAATCGTGACTGAGTTTTTCCCACTTGCATCTGTTGCGGCAGGGTCTGACGCATTCTCAAGATGGGCGACAAGCAAATACGACTGTCCGGCCTGTACGGTACAATACGCACCGCTAAAATACCCGTAAATAAAACCACCGGTCCAAGGCGGAGCACCCGTATTCGTATAGAGGGGATCATTCGGCATTTTTTGGATATACTTTGGTACTAACTCGGTAATCCAATTATTTTGCGGGTACGGACAACCATTACTAAAATCCCACCCACCACAAGTGGTTACACCCGGTGGAGCATAGGTAATAGGGTAGTTACCGGTATCTGCTTTATACTGTTCAAGAGCAGCCTGGATATTTTTGAGATCGAACTTGCGCTGGCTATCGCGGGCCTGCCGCTGCGAGGCTGTAAATGTCCCAAAAAATATTGTTGCCAAAATGCCAATAATCGTGATAACCACCAGAAGCTCGATTAAGGTAAACCCTAAAGAGGGAAAAGGCGTGAAGGACTGAAAACCTCTATTTCCTATCATATGCTTACTGGATATGGACCTAGCATAATCTGGATTTTTGATTGTTGATTTTTGATTTGTCATGCTATTTTTATCTTAGGATGCCTGTTGTGTAGAAGTCAAACAACTGATTGCCAAAAATAAGCGTTAAAACACTTGAAGCGAGTAAAAACGGACCAAACGGAATAGTTTGTTTTAACCGCCGCTTTCCGAACACGAGCAGCGAAAGTCCAACAATCGCTCCGGATAAAAACGCTCCAAAAAGCATTACTAAGCTATTGGGCCAGCCATTGACTAACCCTAAAACGAGCACAAGCTTCACATCACCACCACCCATTCCTTTGCCTTTTGTGGCAATAATCAATGAGAAGAAAAATAATGCCATCCCGACCCCAACCGCAATTGATTGCCAAAATGGTGTAACTAAGGCCGCAAAATATGCTGCTAAAAAGGACAGCTGTGCCAGCTGGTTTGGACCGAAGGAAAAATTCGAAAGAAACGCATATGTATGTATTAAGGGCAGTACTAGCAATACCAGTTGATAAAAAAGTGTGGTAAATAACGCAAAAAACACAAGGCTGTCAGGTAACAGTTCATGCAACAGGTCAATATAGAACAAAGCTGCAAAAGTACTAAATAAGACAAGGAAATATCCAAACGTGATTATTTGTGTCGTATTTAAAACTTCAGCACTCCCGATGGTTAAAGCGTAAGCTAACACGAATAATATGCCAACGGTTAATTCGATAAGTGGGTAGAGGCGCGACAATGGCGCATGGCAATGACGACACTTGGCACCAAGGATGATGTAACTTACAACAGGCACTAAGTCGATGAATTGCAATGGTTTTTGGCAAAATTCACACATCGACCGGCCTTGAACAACCGATTTTCCCTTTGGTAAGCGAAAAACCACCACGCCAATAAAGCTGCCAACTATAAAACCTAAGCATAATAAGAGCAGGTAGGGCAGGGTAGTCATAAAATTTCCGAAGGTTGGTATTTTGCCAATATAATAGACGACATACAAGCGGGTAGGACCTGTTTCCATTCCTTGGCCCTAGACCCGCCTGAATGTTGTTCTCGTTATAATTACAAGCTCATATTCGTTCCAGTTTCGTACAAGGTTGCGCTTGTTCCACCATCGTTTTGCATCGTTGCCGTATTGGCGGTTGATTCAAGCGATGTTTCAAGTTTATACGTTTGGCCATCTGCAGATGTCTTAAAGTTATAGCAGTTTGGTGTGGTATTCAATGGATCAGATGGCAGTGCCGGTAACTGTGTTGTAATCGATAAACCAGAAGCTGCGCTAAATTGTACCCATGAACCAGGATTACCGCATGAATTTAATGATGCCGATGTGTTAAACGGCGCCGCTGAACTGGTGGCATTGGCGATCGTTAGGTCGATGGCTTTGCGGACTTCTCCGATTTCGCTCAGTCGTCTTGAGTCACGGCCTTTCTTTAACGTATCAAGCGGGTTAATTGCGACGAGAACGACAACGGCCAAGATTGCAACGATAGCGATAACGACCAATAATTCGATCAGGGTAAAACCTTCTTGCCGCTTTTGTGTTAGTTTATACATACTAGTCACCTCCTTTCAGTTAAATAACAATATTTTCTAAAATACGGTTGCACCAGGTCCAGGCGCTGCCGGTCCGCAATACCAACCGGCTTTCGTCGTTGTTAATGTTGCTGTATAAGCAAAGTACGTGTTAGCCGTTGTACATGTTGTTACTGCACCAGCACCGGCATTGTTTGCTAATGTGACGCTCTGCTGCGATACCGTTTTGGCGTACGCAATCATGTTGCCACAAACCGACGCCCCACCAGATTGGCAGTCAGTAGCACCAGATAAACAGGTGTTGCCGCTTCCAGCACAATAGCCTCCTGCAGCTGTGGAAGGCTCAGGCAATACGGTTGACTTCATGTCTCCAGCTGTTACCATAATTGACTGCGTTCTGGCATAGGTTGGTGACCCACCAGCTCCTATCGCAGTGTAATATGCTTGTGCCGAATTGCCGACTGAACTAACATTGTTCTTTGCCGACGCATCAATACCGCGGTTAATTTGTTCAAGTGGATTAATGGCTATTAAAACTATTGCGGCCAATACGCCAATAATGGCAATAACAACTAATAGTTCGATTAAAGTAAAGCCTTGTTGTTGTAATTTACGCATATTTGATCACCACCTTCCTTAAAGAAATAGGCGAGTGCGCCGAAAAAATATTATGCAAATATAAATATGAAGGCCAATTCATGCCCGAAGTTCCAGCGGAAAAAGGTATAGATGTTTTTACTGTCTTTGAGATACCAGTTGATACCGATGCGGATTGGAAAATATAGGAAGATAAGACGCGCATCATGCGGCAAAGCAATAATATCGCGCGTGCAAAAACGTGCTGGGTGGGCAGGATGTTCATAATTTGTCTCTTATACTATTGTTGTCATAATGCAGTTTAAAATACAAGCCGCTATTTTAGTACGGTAAAGGCTCGGCAGCATCACATTCTGCGCCAGTTTGCTCAGTGCGTGACCGCCAAACAAAATATGGCATACCACTACCACACTGGCTTTTCTGTATCTTTGACTGCAAAATAGTATACACAACCGCATTGGTGCCATCATACTGGTAACAATAGTTGTTATTATTATTGACAGAACAAACCGAACCATTTTTATTGTCTGGTATGGCTTTTAGGTCGGTATTCGCGATAAGGTTTGTGACCCAACTACCGTTTGCAGGTGGGTATTGCGATTGGTTAGTAACGTAATAGCTCGCTAACGATGTCCCTAATAAATGGATGCCTTGCTCCCGCTGGCTGTCCCAGGCCCGGTTAAACTGTTCCAGCGGGTTAACCGCCAACATAACAATCGATGCGAGCACACCAATTAGCGCAATGACTACAAGTAATTCAACAAGCGTAAAACCTAGTTCCAATTTTTGGCGTTTTTTCATAGTTATAGTTAATAGTTATAGTTAAAACGACTGCGTGATCTTATAAATCGGCAAGATAATTGATAGGATCAAGAAACCAACACCGATACCTAATATCACCATAATAATTGGCTCAAGAGCGACGGTTAAATTCTTAATCTTTTGTTCTGCTTCAACTTCATAGTAATGTGACAATTTTAGTAACACATCGCCTAATTTTCCGGTTTCCTCACCAGTTCGTACCATGAACTGAACAATTTTAGGGAAGTAGCTTTCATTCACAAGTGATTGGGCCAGTGTAAAGCCTTTTTCGACATTCTGAGCTGCAGCAGCGAATTCACGCTCATAGTAAACGCTCCCGCTTGTTTTTGAAACGATACGCAATGCCTCAATAATTGGCACACCCGATATGACAAGAAGGCCAAGTGTCCGCGTTACTTCGGTAAGGATATTGATTTTCCGTGACTGTCCGAATATTGGTACACGGAAATAAAGGGTATCCAAGACGTCTTTACCTAGCGCTGTATTTTTCCATTTCATGAAGGTAACAATGCCGAGTGCAATAAGTAAAATAATAAGCCACCACAATTTCACCGTAATATTTGAAATGCTAATTAATATGAGAGTAGGTAACGGCAATTGAGTCCCTAAATTTGAATAAATCGACGAAAGCTTTGGAATAACAAAAATCATCATAATAAACATCACAACAAACATGCCGGTCAGAACAATTGCCGGGTAAATGAGGGCTCCTTTGGTTTTTGACCGGAATTCTTTTTGTTTCTCGAGCGTGTCGGCCAAGCGGGTAATAATCTGTTCTAACAAACCCGAGGCCTCACCTGCCCGAATTAAAGCAATGTACGTTGGGGAAAAGACGTGCGGAAACTTTTCGAATGCCTGCGATAAACTTTGGCCGCCTTGGACGTCACGGTAAATGCTTTCGTACATTTCCTTAACTGAACGCTTGGTTGACTGTGACTGTAAAATTGTGAGCGACTCTGATATTGATAAACCTGATGTGACCATAATGGCAAATTGCCGACTAAAGTTTAAAAGGTCAGTTTCAGTCACTCGGTCAAATAATTTAAATGCGCCTAAAAGACTTTTTTTCTCGCTTTGTTCAATTTTTATAATGAAAAGTTTATGCTCCCGAAGTGTCGTTGCGACAGAACGCTCATCAGGCGCTTCCATTTCGCCGACTACAGGGCGACCCGTTGGGTCTTTTGCAGAGTAATGAAAATTAGGCATGGCGGTTGCTTATTTTATTGTTTATTTTCTCCCGGTTGGGTAAGGCTGCGGGTTCTAATTTGTCGCATTAAGTCTTCAGGATATGGCGCGTACGCCTTCGCTGTTTCTAACGAAATCATGCCGTTTCGCACTAATTGGCCAAGTGATGCCTCGAGGGTGATCATCCCCATTTCGCCTGAGGTTTGGATAATATTACCAATTAGATGGCTTTTGCCTTCACGAATAACGTTTCTCACGGCTGGCGTGGCTATTAAGACTTCCGCCGCTAGCGCTCTGCCACCTTCAATTTGCGGAATTAACCGTTGAGAAATAACCCCTTCAAGCGTATTGGAAAGCTGCAAGCGGGCCTGTTCTTTGGCTTGCTCGGGGAAAACGTCAACAATGCGGTCCATGGTTTGTGCCGCATTATTCGTGTGTAAGGTCGCTAACACTAAGTGGCCCGTTTCGGCAACGGTTAAGGCAGCAGAAATTGTTTCATAGTCACGCATTTCGCCAATGAAAACAACATCAGGATCCTCCCGCAATGCTGACCGCAGCGCTAAATCCCAAGAATGAGTATCAAAATGCATTTCGCGCTGGGAAACCAGGGCCTTGGCCTTCGGAAAAACATACTCAATAGGGTCTTCAATGGTTAAAATATGGACTGGCCGCTGCGTATTAATTTCATTCAAAATTGCCGCGATTGTGGTGGATTTGCCATGGCCAGTTGGTCCTGAAACGACAACAAACCCTTGCTTCAAAGTTGCGAACGTATGTGCGATTTTCGGCAACTTTAGTTCATCGATAGCCCGTATCATCATTGGCAAATAACGCAACGCAACTGCCATGTGGCCACGCTCATAATAGGCATTTACACGAAATCGTGCAGAGTCGCTATAAGTAAAGGAAAAATCAATTTCCTTATTAACCAGCAAAAGCTCATTCTGCTCTTGCGGCAAAATACTACTGAGCAAATGGTCGATTTCTTCGTCGGATAAAGCGGCTGTATTGGGCAGTTCACTTAGCATGCCGTCAATGCGAATCATTGGCGGCGTCCCAACCAGAAGATGCAAGTCGGAAGCATTTCGTTTTACTGTTTCGCTTAATAACTCATTGATTTCCATATGGACAGATGATCAATATTTATTGTTTACTTTGGAACCGTATAATAAAACAATCGCAATTTAGTCTTGGGCTACCCGTAGAACTTCTTCAATTGTTGTAATGCCTTCCAAGGCTTTCATATACCCATCTTGTTTCATTGTTATCATGCCCTCAGCCTCTGCTTCTTTTTCTATTTCATTCAGTGGTGCATGCTCTAATACCAGCTTAGCAAGTTGTTCGGAAATGGGCAATACTTCATAGATGCCAATTCGCCCTAAATAGCCAGTATTGTTGCAGTGGTTGCAGCCTTTACCCTTAACCAATGTTTTTTTGTCACTTGCATATAGTTTGCCTAAAACGTTTTTTATATCTGCCATTACGGGCTCGGGCGGCACAAATTGTTCCCGACAATTTTCACAAACCCGCCGAACAACGCGCTGTGCTTCAACACAATTTACCGCGGAAGCGATCAAGAATGGTTCCGCACCCAAATCTAGTAGTCGTGGTAACGAGCCAGCAGCAGTATTAGTATGTAATGTTGAAAAGACCAAATGTCCCGTTAATGCCGCTTGAATAGCTAATTCCGTTGTTTCCTTATCACGAATTTCGCCGACCATAATAATGTTTGGGTCTTGACGTAAAAATGATCGAAGGCCGTCGGCAAATGTTAAACCGACCTGTGAATTAATTTGGACCTGGTTGACACCGGGCATTTGGTATTCCACCGGGTCTTCCAATGTGACAATGTTCACGCGATCCGTATTTAACTGCGTAAGGATAGAATATAATGTTGTCGTTTTTCCGGAACCAGTTGGCCCGGTTATAAGAATAACGCCGTGTGGACGGAGCATTTGGGTTTGCAAATGCTTCAACGCCATACCGCGCAAACCTAAATCGGCCAATGTCGGTACGCCGCCCGTTTTTTTCAGCAACCGCATGACAATTTTTTCATTGTAGACCACGGGTAGGGTAGAAACACGCAAATCGATTTCTTCGTTTCCTACCTTAAAATTAAACCGGCCGTCTTGCGGTATCCTTTTTTCGTCGATCTTCATGCCCGAAAGAATTTTTATTCTTGAGACGATAGCATCATGGAGCGCTTTATGGAGCGACAATTTTTCTTGTAAGATGCCATCAATGCGGTACCGAACCCGGGTGCGGTCTTCAAGGGGTTCAATGTGGATATCGGAAGCCCGCATTTTAATACCATATTCTAAAAGGGTAGATACGATTTGGGCGACTGGGGCATCGCGTTCAATTTTCAACTCTTTGGCAGTATCTTCAGCCGGCACGTTTTTCGCATTGCCGCCAGCCGCTTCTGAGCCAACTTCTTTGAGGGCTGCCGTTACCTCGGTTGTTAAACTTGAAGAATATTGTGCCTTGATTGCGGCTGCAATATTTTCTGCAGATGCCATGTATGGCTTAATGCGTTTATTGCTTTTTCGCTCTAAAAACTCGATCAATTGCAAATCAAGCGGGTCTGCCATTGCAACCGATAACCAAATGCCGTCCTTGCTCAGTTCAAACGGAACGGCACTATACTTTTCGGCAGTCGCCTGGGGTATAGTGGCTAATGCTTCTGCTGGAATTTGGTTCGTTAAGGTAATATAGGGAATGCCAAGCAGTTCAGCTTTCGCTTCAGACATGGCTTCTTCCGGCACAAGCTGGCGGCGCCGGATAATTTCCTCAACGCTATCACCAGTATTAATGCTTTCGAGCCTAATCGACGAAAGTTGCTCTTGGGTAATGAGCTTCTTTTGTGCTAAGATTTCTTCTAAACTTCGTGTTGCCATAGGAACAAAAAAGGGATACGTGCCTCTTTTCTATTGTGCTGTGTCATGCTATAACTTGTCAATGGAGAGGATAATAGTAGAAATTAAAAAGTAAAATGGAATATTACATACAAAAGACCAATATGTATTACTTTGTTGTATGACCAAATCGTATCTTCTTATTTCAAACGATGATGGGTGGCTTCAAACGCAGACATTGCGCCTTGTATCGACAGATGAAAAGAGCGAGTGGGATAAGCTTGCCACAAACCCCGATACTTATTTTGTCCAAGCCAAAAAAACTATCGGTATAGACCATGTGCGAAACTTAATCGCTGCGGTCTCTTTAAAACCGTACCAGGAACTACAAAGAGTTGCCATTATCGAAAATGCCCACCATCTTACTCAAGAGGCCCAAAATGCACTCCTCAAGCTGCTTGAAGAACCGCCTACCCAAACGACCATATTCTTATGGGCAAGTGATCAGACAATACTATTGCCAACGCTCGTTTCTCGATGTTTTGTCGTTTCTAATACAACGCCAACCGCAATACAAGCCACACCAGAAAACCAGGGCCACATCGAAGCGTTATTGCAGGATAGTTATGGGGAGCGACTGCTAGAAGCCAAAAAAATCCAGGCCGATGAAACAATGAGAGGGTCATTTATTGCAGATGCGTTATATTTTTTTCGTTCATTGCTCTTGTCTGACACAGCAATGCATCCAAATTTATCAAGGCCAAAAATTATACAGGCAATCGAAACGCTTTTACGGTTTGAAACACTTACCGCAAAACAAATTAATTCCCATTTTTTAATTGATTTAGTAGTCCTAAAACTACCAAGGCTACCGAAAAAAGACACCAACGCTCGTTGACGCACTGCCAGTCGATCTGCCTTAATAGGAGTATGGCTGCCCAAACGCACAATGCCTACAACCAATCGGGCTTTTCTCAATTACTTATTATCCTCGTTGTACTAGTTGCCCTCGTCGCAACAACCATTGCCATTCGACATACGCAAGATTTGCATTCACAAGCCCAAGTTTTTCCCGCTACGGCACCATGCAAAGTTGAACCATGCACTGCCACTAATATGGATGATTCTCCCGGTTTTGTCTTTAACCTTGCCCTAACAGGGAAAGGCCAAGCCATTAACGACGGCGGTACAAGTGCCGATGCCTTTATCAGTAAAGTCAGGAAAAGTGGCCTTGGCAGCGGTATTAGTAATGATGACATCGCAGCAATCTACAATGTATCCCTAGCTGATATTAAAGTTAATCCTGTTTTACTGTTTGCCTTCTGGGGTACAGAGCAAGGCTTTAACCCAGCAGCCAGGGATTATGCGTTTAGTTGCCAACCAGCGAGCCAACAAGAAAGTTGGCAAAAAAATTTCAATGTCCAATTACATTGTGCAGTCGACACCATATCAACTGAAATGGACCACTTTGCTATTTACAAACAATTTAAGCATTATCCGGTGACAATGGACGATTATGCCAATCCAACAGGCAATACTTGTCTTTATACCGATGCGACACTCTATGCGCTTGAAGTGTATGGCCCAATTTGTCACAAGCATGATAACAATGAGGCATTCCGGACAAATTTAACGAATTACTACCGGCAAATTACCCAGTAATTATGGAGACTAAAAAATCAAGCACAACAGGTAATATTACCCAAGCTGTCGTTATCCTTTTGGCTTTTATCATTGTTGGAGCCGTCGTTTTCGTTATTGGGACAAATAGGGTAAAAAGAAATCTAAACCCCTTGCAAAAGAAGACTACCGGTAGTCAGAAAATGGACTTGAATACTTTTCAAGCAAATTTCAGCAAAAACCTAATGGCAGTTAATCTTACCTTTGACAAAAATAAGATGCCAAACTTGACTATCAACCATATCACGAAACGAATTGGCTATATTGCGCCATATGTCAGTTATGCCAATGGTTATGAACTTGATGTATTAGATGGCCAAGGGAAGGTCATTGATAAACGACTATTTGTTGTCCCGAACCAAATATTATATGACCAACCAAAAAGCACTGATGGTGGCGGCACTATTGAACTCACCCAAGAAACCTTTAATATCGACTTTCTCTACAAGGATAATGCTTCAACGCTTCGCTTAATTGGTCAAGACAAAAAAGTCATTATGAAAAAGCCTATTGGCAAACTTGCACAAGCCGAACTTTCGGATATGGTTGCAACACTTTTTGTACCAGACTTGGTCGAACCTTTATTCCCATTTGCAGCACCAGCAATTGCCCAAGAATTGTTCCCAGATTGTAGTCAACTCATTTGTGTTTTATTCATCCCAAATGGTTATGACCAAAGCGAGCTCGACCAATTCCACCAAGCCAAAGAACGGATGGTTGCAACATTACAAAACTACGAACCGTTTCATGCGAGATGGCATCTTTTCGCCTTTCCTGTTATTGATACACTCTTCCCATTTACCTGCGACCAACAGCTGACAAGTGTCATCGGTACGACACTTCCGGATGGCTGCAACCCAAACCAAGTCATAGACTTTGTTAATAAGGCAAACATACCGTATACAGTTTTGGTTGCTATAACGAAAAATAACAGCGGCTATGCCGCGACTGCAAAAGATCTCAATTTTATCCAAATCCCAGGTAATATAGCACCAGAAGCTTTTACGCATGAAATGGGACATGCCATTGCTAAATTATGGGATGAATATGTGTATATCGACAAGCAAACACCAAAGCAAGGCGACCCAAATGCCGGTGTCGTTAGAAATTGCTACGCGGTTCCCGACCCTGTTTTCAAACCAGCTTATAAAGGCTGTACCTTCGCTAATTGGTGGCGTACATCACCTACGTCGATTATGTCGATGCAAGGTAACAACATCGGACCTGGATATGTTTTTAATCAGACATCCCAGCTATTCCTCAATCTGTTTATTGATTACTACGCTAATTTTTCAAAGCAGCCTGTTTCGTGCAATAACAGTCCTGCTTTCCCTTGTGCGAATTATCCAATTGGCCTTGACCAGCCAGGTTTTGCTGATCTCATCGACCAAAATCCCGACAAAGACCAAACACCAGGAAATGACCAAAACCCGAATGGGAATACACAGCCGGGCACCAAACCAAACGGCCCAACCCAACCGGGCACAAACCCAGATGGTGGCAACCAATCTCCCAAAACGGGTTCTAATTTTACGATCGGTGGACGTGTTATTGACAGTAACACCAACCAACCAATGACAGGTATCCAAGTATATGTAACAAATGCCCATAATAATGCACAGTCAGTGGTAAGTGGACAAGATGGTTCATATACACTTTCATTTACCAACGCTGAAACCGGCTCATATACCCTTTGTGTCACACCGCCAGCCGGGTATATTTTCTTTGAGCCAGCTGCCCCTGGGTGCATTAGTATCCCCGTTGATAATAATAACTTCCAGTACCTAAGTAACAACTTCATGCTCGAACCACAATAGCACTTTTGTAAGGCCTAAAGGATTTGATCAGAGGCTTGCAATATGGTACAATACAGGTAGTGGGTGAGAATAAAAGCAAGGCATACGCTTGCCGAATTGCTCACCTTTTTTTGAGACAAAAAAACTGTAAGTTCCAGTTCGGTGATTGGGCAGTTCGGCTATGAGAATAATTGTGTCCGAAGAAGCCAAAAACCGATTAACCCAACAACTAATGTATGGCTGATAATTCTTATACCGCTAAAAATATCCAAGTACTAGAAGGTCTTGAACCGGTCCGTAAACGGCCAGGTATGTATATCGGTTCGACCGACCAAACCGGCCTGCATCACTTACTCGTTGAAATTGCTGACAATTCTGTTGATGAAGCACTAGCCGGCTATTGTAAAAATATCTGGATCGTCATCGGCAAAGATAATATTATTCGTATAGCTGACGACGGCCGCGGTATTCCAGTTGATACCCATGCCAACGCAAAAAAATCTGCACTTGAATTGATTATGACCCAATTGCACGCCGGGGGTAAATTCGAAGAAGGAGCGTACAAGATTTCAGGCGGTCTCCATGGGGTCGGTGCTTCAGTGGTCAATGCGCTTTCCGACTGGACTCGTGTTGAAGTAAAGCGCGACGGTAAACTCTGGGCCCAAGAATATAAACGTGGCATCACCCAAGGGCCTGTTGCCCAAGTCAACACTACTAACGGCGAACTCGATAAAATTGGTTCTTCACCTTTTATCTGGCATGTCGCAAGCGGTACAAGAACTCATTTTTTACCAGATAAAACAATCTTTTCTTCAATCGAGATGAACTTTGACGCGATTGAGAAACGTATTCAAGAACGCGCCTACCTAATCGCCGGCGTCAATTTCCACTTATACGATGAACGAACCGACCAAGAAAAACACTTCTACTTTGATGGCGGTATCGCGTCGCTTGTTAACCACCTTAATAAAAACAAAAGCCCTTTACATAAAACGATTATTATCCGCAAACAAGTTGGCGAAGTGGGTGTAGAAATTGCTTTGCAATACAACGACAGTTTTACTGAAAATGTTGAAGCCTTTGTTAATATCATAAACACGCCAGGCGGTGGGACACATTTAACTGGTTTTCGGATGGCGCTAACCCGTGTTATTAACGACTATGCCCGCAAACAAGGTTACTTGAAGGAATCTGAAGAAAGCCTAACCGGCGACGATATGCGTGAGGGCTTAACGGCTGTCGTCTACGTGAAGATGCCCAACGAGCACTTGCAATTTGAAGGACAAACAAAAGATAAGCTAGGCAATTCCGAAATCCAGCCAATTGTTAACCAGGTTACAAAACAAGGCATCGAGATGTTCCTTGAAGAAAACCCCCAAGATGCTAAGCGGATCATTGAAAAAGTAACCCTTGCCGCTCGAGCTAGGTTAGCTGCCAAAGCCGCAAAGGATGCCGTTGTCCGTAAAGGAGCCCTCGAAGGTGCTTCCCTCCCAGGAAAACTGGCGGATTGCCAGGAAAAAGACCCATCAATTTCCGAAGTCTATTTGGTTGAAGGTGACAGCGCAGGTGGCAGTGCAAAGCAGGGAAGAGATCGTAAGTTCCAGGCTATTTTGCCATTACGCGGTAAAATTTTGAATACGGAAAGAGCGAGACTGGACAAAGTCCTAGAATTCGAAGAAATTAAGGCGTTAGTTATTGCTATGGGTGCTGGCATTGGAGATACCTTCAACGTCGAAAAAATGCGCTATCACCGTGTTATTATCATGACCGATGCCGATGTCGACGGCGAACATATTCGAACTTTACTGTTAACTTTTTTCTACCGTTACACACCGCAAATTATCGACAAAGGCTACCTTTATATAGCCCAACCACCACTGTTTAAGATATCAAAAGGCAAAGATGTGAAATATGCTTATTCTGACGACGAACGTGATGAGATCATTGGTCTTCGAAAAAAGAAAGCGACAGCCGAAGAGGCGTTTGCCAATTTGAAGCCAGCTAATTTAGATGGCAATGGTGCAAGCGACGGAGCCGCGACCGACAGCAATGGAGTAGGGGACGACGGTAGTGGTCCCGACGTTGGCGTATCAGACACTGGAAAAATAGGCGGTTATTCTATCCAACGATATAAAGGTCTTGGCGAAATGAACCCCGAACAGCTTTGGGAAACCACCATGAACCCTGAAAACAGGATATTACGGCAAGTCACCATCGATGACGCCGCCAAAGTCGACCAGGTTTTCAATACACTTATGGGCGACGAAGTCCCGCCCCGAAAACGCTTCATCATCGCCAACGCCAAACAAGCAATGTTGGATATTTAATATGGCAGCAATAGGAAAAGTACTACCAACTGAAATTATCTCGGAAATGGAGACGAGTTATATTAATTACGCGATGAGCGTTATTATGGCTCGGGCATTGCCTGACGTCCGCGACGGACTTAAGCCAGTCCACCGACGCATAATCTATGCCATGCATCGGTTGGGGCTGCATCATTCATCCCGGTACTCAAAATCCGCAAAAGTGGTTGGTGAAGTTTTAGGAAAATATCATCCGCACGGCGATATGCCAGTATACGACGCACTAGTTCGTATGGCCCAAGACTTTTCAATGCGGCATATGTTAGTCGACGGCCAAGGAAACTTTGGTTCTGTGGACGGTGACAGTCCTGCCGCTATGCGTTACACCGAATGCCGACTTGCCTCGATTTCGGATGAATTATTACGCGACCTAGACAAAGAAACCGTCGAATGGCTTGATAACTTCGATGGCACGCTCAAAGAGCCAACAGTACTACCATCTGTTATTCCAAACCTTTTGATCAATGGAACATCGGGTATTGCTGTCGGTATGGCGACTAATATTCCAACCCATAACCTCGGCGAAGTCATCGACGCATTATTGTACATGGTCGACCACCCAGTCGAACAAGCGGAAAGCGAAAAAGTGGATTTGGGAAGTAAGGTCAATGGTAAAACGAACGGAAATGCAACAAAAACAAATGGCGCAGTTATAGCAACTGACCAGGTGTTTGAAAGCGCGGTTAATGTCGAAGATTTAATTAAGTTCATAAAGGGGCCCGATTTTCCAACAGCTGGTATTATTTACGATCAAAAAGAAATTATTCAGGCATATGCCACAGGCAAGGGCCGCGTTGTGATGCGCGCCAAAGCCGAAATTGAAGAAGTCAAAGGCGGGCGGTTTGACATTATTATTTCTGAATTACCATATCAAGTGAATAAAGCCATGTTGGTGGCAAGGATTGCCGATCTGGTCAAGGATAAAAAAGTGGAAGGTATTTCTGACCTTCGAGACGAATCTGACCGCCGCGGCCTTCGCGTTGTCGTTGAACTGAAGCGTGATGCCCGTCCACAATCAGTCCTAAACAATCTCTTTAAGTACACCGCAATGCAAAGTGTTTTCAATGTGAATATGGTAGCCCTCGTTGACGGTACGCCACAGTTATTATCCTTAAAAGCAATACTCGAAGAATTCGTCGAGCATCGTCGTATTATTATCACCAGAAGAACAAGATTTGAATTGGCCCAGGCCCGTGCGCGCGAACATATTCTAGAAGGCCTCAAAATCGCTGTCGATAATATCGACGAAGTCATTCGCATAATCCGCGCTTCGAAAGATGTTGATACTGCCAAGAAAAATTTGATGACGAAATTTAAGTTATCTGACTTGCAGTCGACTGCGATATTAGACATGCAGTTACGCCGACTAGCAGCGCTTGAGCGCCAAAAAATTGAAGATGAATTAAAGGAAGTCCGCAAGCTAATTACCTATCTTGAAGACCTTTTAGCGCATCCAGAAAAAATCTTACTTGTCATTAAAAAAGAACTGAATGAAATTAAAGAAAAGTATGCTGACCCGAGAAAAACCAAAGTCGTTCGCGGTGGGGTAGGGGAGTTTAGCGAAGAAGACTTGATCGCAGCAGAACAAACGATTATTACCTTAACCAAAGGTGGTTATATTAAACGGCAAGGTGTTGCAGCATTCCGCACCCAACAGCGCGGCGGCAAAGGCGTTTCTGGCGTCACACTCAAAGAAGAAGACGCCATTTTAAATATTATTCCGGCAAACACCCATGACAATATCCTATTCTTTACCAACAAAGGGCGTGTCTTTCAAACGAAAGCCTGGGAAATCACCGAAGCCTCAAGAATTGCAAAAGGCCAAGCACTCGTCAACGTCATTGATTTGGCATCCGATGAAACTGTCACTTCCGTTTTGCCTGTTGCTGCAAGTAACGGCAAAGCCTCGACATCTGAATTCGCCTTTATGGTTACGAAAAAAGGGACTGTTAAGAAAACAAAAATTTCCGAATACGCCAACATCCGTAAGAGCGGCCTTATTTCTATTAAACTAGAAGCGGGTGATAGTTTAATATGGGCGAAAATGACCGAAGGCAATGACAATATTATGCTTATGACATCAGATGGTCGGTCAATCCGGTTTAATGAAAGCGACGTACGATCAACAGCCCGCGATACCATGGGCGTTCGCGGTATTTTGTTAAAGAAGGACGACTACATTGTCGGTATGGACGTTATCAGCACCAAAGATGTTGCTACTTACAAAACTTCAAAAGATCCTAAGCAGCCACAAATTGTTTCGGTTATGGAAAATGGCTTAGGCAAACGCAGTCTTTTCTCTGACTACCCACTACAAAAACGCGGCGGCCAAGGAGTAAAAGCAGCTTCGGTAACCGAACGCACTGGCAAACTCGTCTTTTCCGCTGTTGTGCCACAAGATTGTAAATACGTTATTTTAACTTCGACAAAAGGCCAAACTATCAAGCTTCCCGTCACTTCCGTTCCTCTCCTAAAACGCGATACCCAAGGGGTCATATTAATGCGCATGCAAACCAAAGAGGATAAAGTCGCCACCGCCGCCATGTTAGCAAAGGAAGAGGAAACTTCGTAAAACACACTTCATAAATACATTTTAAACCCCTCTACGTACGTATAATATTTCATTAAAACATAGCTTATAGTATTGACTTTATAAATACTGGATGTTACAATAACTTTACCGTTAAAAACGGTCGAAACCGAATTCGTACCTTCCACAGTGTTAATTTAAAGAAGCAAGTCAAAGAAAGAAGGAGTTTGCACAATGCAAGCAGTCGAACAGTTCCTTTCTACCATGTGGGGCAATATCTTAGTTGTCATTGGAATTGTCCTGCTTAGTGTGAGTATGGTTGGAATCAGCCAAGGTATTTATGCAGACTTTGATCCCAACCTACTGTATGATATGCAAGCATGGCAGTCTTGGATCCACTTTGTTCAAGGAGCAGCTCTAATTCTTGTCTTGATTGTCAGCGGCATACTTATTGGCTGCGGTATGTTGAATTTCATGTGGAATTTTCATCGATATAGGGATAGATTTCGTCTGTGGTTTGCTGCAAATGTCTTTAACCACTAATCAGCATTCCATTGCACAGTAACCCAGAATCATTTCAGGCGGGCGCATATAGGTGTCCCGCCTTTTTCATATCAAATTCTAATAAAAAGGTACAATATAATAAGCGATATACGGCTATAATGCTTTACAAATATTAGTTCAACATCTATGGCACAAATTATTGACGGGCGAGCGATCGCGAACCAAATTTTAGATGGGTTAAAAATCCAAATTGCAAAAATGGATCGGCCACCGGTGCTGGCCATTATTCTTGTCGGCCAAAATGAGGGGAGTGTAGCATATATTCGGCAAAAACAAAAAGCCGCTGATACAATCGGCGTAAAAATTCAACTTTTTACTTTTCCGGATACAATTTCAACTGATGAATTAGCAAACGCAGTCCAAGATATCCAACTTGGCAAAATAGGGGAGTGGGAGCAGTATTTACAGGCAGAAGCAGTTAAGACAAAACCAAACGCTATCATCGTCCAAAGGCCATTGCCAGCACAAATCGACTATACAAAAATTTTGGACGCTATCGAGCCAAACATGGACGTTGATGGTTTCCACCCAAACTCACCCTTTGCCGCTCCGGTTGCCGAAGCTGTGCTTTCCGTCCTTCAGGAATTAATGCCGAAGGATACACTTGCAACTCGACATATTGTCCTTATCGGTACAGGTGAAACGGCAGGTAAGCCGATCCTTCATCTTCTGGAAATTCAAGGACTTCAGGTCGAAACAATCCACCGCACAACACAAAATCCACAGGCAATTGCCAAAATGGCCGATATTCTCATAACCGCAACCGGTAAAGCCAGCTTAGTAACGAAAGACTGGGTAAAGCCAGGTGCTATTGTTATTGATGTTGGCATTTCGCGAATTGAAGATGAGACGGGCAAAATGAAACTTTCTGGCGATTGTGACCCTTCGGTTGCTGAAGTAGCAGGTTACCTAACACCAGTTCCCGGCGGCATCGGCCCAATTAATGTAGCGTGCCTAATGAAAAATCTTGTCAAAGCCGCAGGGTAACTTCCGACTATTTTCTTCGCTTTCTTATTACGACAGGCAACCAAATAAAAAATGATGTACCTTTACCAGGTTTTGATTCTGCCCATATTCTTCCGCTATGCAATTCGACGATTGATTTTGTTATATAAAGTCCCAGACCAAGGCCAGGACCTGATCTATTTTTTGAGCTTCTGTTGTTCCCATTTGACTGGTAGAATGGTTCGAAGGCATGGACAAGTTCTTCTTGTGTCATGCCTTGCCCTTGGTCTGAAACCTCAAGCAAATAGCCACGTTGTTGCCGCTGTAAGCGGATAGTTATAACTGTCTTTGGCGCCGAATATTTTACAGCGTTTGTTAGTAAATTAGTAACAACCTGCTCTAACCGTAATCGATCGCCAACAATTGTGGATTTGACTGTTTCAATCTCTAATGAAAAACGGTGTTCTGGCGATAGCATTTGCAGTATCTCCACCCGTTCTTTCAGTAAATTTGCAAGGCTAAAGCGCGACTTCTCTAAAACAAACTTACCGCTGTTAATTCTAGTGAAATCAAGCATGCTATTAACTCGGGTCGTAATTTTATCTGCCTCTTGGTCTATCGTCTGTAAATTTTTGCTGAAAATTGCACTGTTTTGTTGTTTCGGTAATTGCTTTTCCAACAACTGTGCATACAATTTGATTGTTGAGAGTGGCGTTTTTAACTCATGGGCAATAACCGAGGCAAACTGGTCACGCGCTTTAATTAGTCTTGCTAATTCTTCCCGGTGTTGGGCATTTTTTATCGCTAGTGCCGCGTGGGTTGCAAACAAATGAAGCTTTTGGATATCTTTCTCACTAAATTCATTATTATCATATGTACGGGTAACGAAAATAATACCACTTTGTCCAGGGCGGAGTGGTTCATCAAGTAAAATCCTTTGCCTGTAAACTTTGTCAGAAGTAAAATCCTTTTTTGATAGAAAGCTTGCAGTATCAATAACATTGGTAAGCTGTTTTCGGTGGTATGCTGTCGCAAAAATATGCTCATAAAACTTGGTAAAATCAGCCTTTTGCTTGGCTGTCTTGAATTGGCCCACAACGACTTCACAGGAAAAAGACCGCCCATTACGTAAGGCAATACCAGCACAGTACCCTTGAATAAGTTTTCTAGCTTCTTTGACAACTGTCTGTAGTGTTGCGGTAAGAGTAAGTGGTGAAGCTTGCAGTGCAAGTGATGCTTGATTGATGTCTTTAAGAATGGCTTCCTCTTCTGTTTTAACGGCTAAGCGCTGGCGGGTACGCCATTGCAGCTCGCGCATTTCTAATATCCGACGACTTAAGACCTGTTGATATCGCCGAACAACCGTACCGATGGCGATACTAACAATAAAGCCGGTAATGATTATAGCGATCGACTGCACATCGTGATGCCAAATATTTAAGGTGTACCTCGGGTCGACAAGGTAATATATAATCAGTGGCGTTATCAATACAGTTGATAATATCGCAGCAGGAATACCAAATATAACGGTTATCGCAAGAACAATAAACAAGAATGGAAATTCAACCCGGTAGATATCAATAACATATCTTCCGGTATACCAAAAAGCGGTTATTAAAACTTCTGCAAGTGTCAAGAACAGTAAATATAGCCGAAGCATTTGCGGCCGCACTGCTTTTTTGCCAATAGGGAAATATCGCCTAATTGTTCGAAAGCTTAGTAAGAAATAGAACGCAACAAGGATAGCGAAGATCCAAACTAAAGCCGCTGCCGAAGACCAAATGTTACCAAAAATCTGTACTGCCAAATGGAATAGTGAAGTAAGCATAAATAGTTAGAGCAATAAAATGGATTAAAATTGTGGGCATTTTTTTATTCATACGGTATACTTTTGGCTTCATAGTAACATAATCAGGGGGTAAGTCAAGGGGAAGCAAGCGATACCTATTAGATATTAGGTAAGAAATTATCCAGTAGCTCGTACGTAATACCTAATACTTAATAGGTATTCTTATTTAATTTGTTGAGCTGTTGACTGAAATGGTGTTATTGATGTTGGTCGAAGATGACGAGTAACTTGAGGAGGAATTATGCACGGTAACATCAGTAGAACCATTCCCATCAGAAGTATGGTAATCTACATTACCATTGCTATCGGCTGGTATGTCCTTACCATTTACCGTGACATGGGTGTTAGTTGTCGACTGCGTTGTTATGGTGTTAGTGGCAGTAGGGGTTGGTGACGCAGCGCTCACTGCAACTCCAGCAACAGATGAGGTAGACGAAGGGCTTGGAGAAGGTGATACGACTACTTCAACTTGTGTCGTTGTATTGGCAGTATTAGTTTTTACCGAAACAAACATACCCTTAACCTTTGCCACATGTTGCACACCGAAAAGGGCAGCAGTTACTGCAATAACTGTACCAACTATAAAGAGGGGAGCGTTAGTGGGCAATTTCATGACTAGCCTCCTTTAGGTTAGACATCTATCAAAGAGTTGGCTTACTACTCTTACGTAGGCATTGTAGCACATGCACCCTAAAATGCAACTGCAAAATAGCAAACAATATCAATCAACTATTGACTAGCATTCTATTATCTGTTCCTCGCATTTTCCTCCCAAATCTGCTATTATTAGCTGTAGCAAAAGCGTAAAATGCCGATCAATGATTAGCCTTTTATGACAATACTTTTGTCTACATGTTTTCGCACTTTAACCTAATGCTTCTGTTTTTGAGCAATAGAAAAAAGGTTGCGACAAGATAGGGGAGAGATGCCATAGGTTTGTCCTCCATTTCGTCGCAATCTTTCTACCAAGAGGTATCCATATGGTCGCCATCGCAGCCACACCATCACTAAAGCGGCCAAGGAATTGGCAGCGTCTTCACCGTATTACTGTTTCAACTGGCGTCTTACTGCCACTTATCGGCCTAATCGTTGCTATCGGTACAGCCTTGTATTCAGGGCTTCATTGGCCATTCATCGCACTACTTGTTGGCATGTACGTGCCAATGGCATTTGGTATCACCATTGGCTTTCATCGCTACTTAACGCATGAAGGGTTCTACGCACCGCCGTGGCTTAAGTTCATACTGCTCGCCCTGGGTGCTATGGCAATCGAAGGCCCACCTATTGAATGGGTAGCCGTCCACCGCAAGCACCACGAGTTCTCCGATAAAAAGGGTGACCCGCATAGTCCACTTGAAGGCTTCTGGCATGCCCATGTCGGCTGGCTGTTTAGCGATGACAAGGCTGACATAAACCGGTACGCACCGAAGCTAAAAGATGACCGTATTGTTATGTTTATTAGCAATACCTTTGTCTTTTGGATAGTACTTTCGCTGGTCATTCCTGGGATTATCGGCCACTTTATGGGTTCGTTCTGGCTTGGCCTGCTGTGGGGTGGGGGAGCGAGAATTTGTCTCACCCACCATGTTTCGTGGAGCGTTAATTCGGTCTGCCATACTTTTGGATCACGGCCGTTTAACACCAGGGAACAAAGCCGCAACCATTGGCTGGTTGGCCTGCTGGCCATGGGCGAAGGGTGGCATAATAACCACCATGCCTTTCCGACCAGCGCGCTGCATGGCCTAAAATGGTGGCAATTTGATGCATCAGGCCTGCTTATTCGTCTGGCTGCCAAGCTAAAAGTCATTCGGCAAATGAAGCAAGCAACGGGCGACGACGTTGCGCGATTCATCGAACGCCAAAAACTACACTTGGCAGAAGCATTAGTGCCTATTCAGGCGGAAGCAAACCAACCGGCGCCCTCTTAACAAGGGCGCCTCTTTTATGGTCTTGAACACTTTAAATTCACCCTCTATCCTGTTATACTGACGCTCAAAGTCCTGGAAGTTCCAGGAATAAGGTTAGCACATTAAATCGAAAGGGGAACACAGTAATGGAGCAGCGAGAAAATTTAGTTTATGATCTTCCATCGACTGCTTTTATCCTTAATGTTAGTGAAGAGACTGTTTTAGACCAAGCCACTCGAGGCAGGTTGCCAGGTATCCAAGTAAATGGCCAATGGCATTTCACCTCAGAAGCGCTTGAGACCTGGACTGAGCAACAATTCAGCCAGCCATTACCACCCGAAGCCCGGGAAGCGCTAGAAAAACAGCACAAAGCGCAAGACCTTGATCCAAATGCACCGCCCTTAACTGTTGAAGAGTTTGAAAAACGCTACTCAGCTGGTCAATAAAAAGGAAAGGGAAGAGAAATGTTATTTCCAATGCTAATGGTTCTAAGAATTTTGAGTGTCTTCCTGATATTGGCAATACTGTGGGCATATACATTGCCAAGAACGCAACATAGAGGCCTTGCTTGGCTGTTGCAGCAAATAGGGCCAAGTGGGAACACTTCCCGTTTGAATTTTGCCAAGGTAATTATTTACGCCAGTGTACTGGGGATTATCTTTAACCTGCAATATATGTCGCCGCAGATCCTTACAATCGTCATTGGTATTGATGCTTTGGTACTACTTGTTTGCACAAGGTGGCATCATCTCCTTGTACCAAGTGAGGTCACAACAAGGAAGTAGGGGAACAATGACGAAATATGCAGTATACACCATCAACAATGACCCGTCGCTACCTGAAAACCTTATGGTACCGCAGGTGTCAACACTGTTGGGCGTTAGTCCAAAAACAGTTCTAAGGCGAATACGATCTGGCGCACTTCCCGCCAAAAAGCAGGGAAAGCACTGGTACTGTTCAAAGCAAAAGCTTTTGGATTGGTTAAAGGAAGATCCTGAACCAATCACACCTATACAAGCGGCACATATCCGTGAAGGATTGAGAGATTTGCGTCGCGGAAATGTAGTTCAGGTGGCAAACTGATGGCTAACGAAAACGATGGGCAACGAAACCCGGCCTTTTCCTATGCCCCTTGGACCGACCAAGAGGTTACGTCGCTCAACGATTTCCAAGATTCTGGCGTTTGGCATCCCTTCACCGGCCCAGATCATGAGGGCAAAGGAAGAATACAGTTAATCGCTACTCAAAACGGCTGGGTTGAAAAAGAAGGCGGTGAAATCGTCCAAAACTGGGCACACATCTGGATGACGAATGATGCTTGGCGCGAAAGATATAAGGCCTTAAACGGCGGAAGAAAGTACCCTAATTAATATTACTAGCGCCCCACACTATATGGGGCGCTTTTTTTATGGACTTTTTCCAATACTAAAGCTTGCAAACTACGTTCGATGCCAGGTATAATAACAATAGTTATCAGTGATTTCACCCTCGTTTGGAAATTTTCCAATTTTACGAAGAGCGGGATTTTTATGCAATATAAATTAGCGGAAAAAATATCTGATTTTGCGGGCAGTATGGTGTTTGTTTACTTACACACCATCTGGTTTTTGGCGTGGTTTGTGCTCAAACTTAATATCGACGTTTTAACGTTGATCGTTTCCTTAGAAGCAATTTATCTTTCAACCTTCATCATGATCAACCAAAACCGGCAGGAAGAAACCACCGAGAAACTGGTGGCCGAAGTTGAAGAGCAAGATGAAGTGGAAGAAGACATTGATGATATTCAGGAAGATATAGACGAAATTCAGGAAGACGTTGATGACATCCAAAAGCAATTTGCCCAAGTCCATCAAGAAATCGCCGAGATCAAACAACTCCTCAATAAAACCACAAAAAAGTAACGCGCAATTTTCTTCTCTCTTACAATTCTATGGGTAAAAACGTGTTTGACACAAAAAAATATCTAGTGCTTGACAGGCGAGTTCTACCATGATAAAAAGAAAAAGGGTTTGAAAATGGTCATTGAAGCTGGTCCGCAACAATTTGCAAAGGAACCGGAAAACGGAGCCAATGAGGCTCCTCTTTTTTTGGATAAAGAACCGGTATTTCCGGTGGATGAAACAATTTTAGACCCTGAGATCGTCGCCCAACGGGAAAAATTACCACACTACTACCAGCGTTTTAAAAATGGCGAAATAACCATCGAACAATTAAAAAACGGTCATCAGTAAGAATTTACACAAAAAATCAATAAGCGGTAGCACCCAGTTCCACGACTGTAAATGGATCGTGTGTTATTGGTATTAGATTTGGAGCTTGCAGTGTAAGCGGCGCTTGCAGCGGCGTTAGCAATAGGTGCAGGCGATATAAATGTACCGGCATCGGGTTAATGCGCAACGGTAATTGTTGGTCCAACTCCTTTGGATCTATCAGTGACAACTTCACATATGGCGCGTTAATCCCAGTAAGTGCGTTTTTCACTTCTAAAACCATTCTCAACGTTTCTTGGCTATTTAACCCTAATTTTGGAGATAAAGTTTGCGTTATAAAACTTGTCGTATCGTTTGTGGAAATACTATACCCCATGGCAGATTGAGTGAAGTGAGTGGTAGCTTTATCATACTCATAATAAAGGTATGGACGGCTACCGGCATCACTGCTAAATGATCCATCCGAATGTACCGTCCCTAACCATTGGTTTTGGGATAAGGCGGGATCGGCATACGTAATTTTAGCGCCGGTTTCGACCGTTACCGGCATCGTATGGTCAGTATAGAAAAACAGCGCCGGTGATTCGCCAGTTATATAGCAATCACTACCGCCAGTCCCAAGCGACCCGGGGTCGGGATAGCTGAAAAACACCCAATTAAGGTTTTGGATTGTGGCACCGGGAAAAATATCTTGTTGGCCTGCAATCGCTGTGATACTGCCATTCCCCATAGCATCAAAAATTCTCTTTGCAACGTTATCTGCGACTTGTTTGGCTGACGCTTCATCATAATTTTCTGGTGTGTCGGTACGACAATTGGCAATAGGAGCAGGTTTTGGATTTGCATCATTGTAATCCTCACATTTCAAGTCAGTACTATACCCTGGATTCATCGTTCCAAAGATAGCTTTAACATCATCCAATGAAGTGATTTTATTGTCATGTTGCTGTACCCATTGGGCAACATTAATGACATACTGATCTTCGACAGCTTTAAAGAAGGCCTTCTTAATACTAGCTTTATCGGGGTTACTACTCGGTGAGGACTGCAGAAAATAGGTGTGCGTATCGCCATTAATACCTCGTGCAGCTCCTGTAGGGCCTAAATCTTGCCCATAAGCCCCAACAATAACGGTACCATATCCTGGTACGTCAATTTTAGCGATTTGGCTGGCTGTTTCTGTTGTACATTGCACTGGCGGATTGGTTTGTCCGGGTGTCGACGGCGATGGTGTGGGCGACGAACCAGGAGAAGAAGACCCCTGCGGAATTTCAAACGTATTTAAATTAAGCTTTCCCAGGGTAATCTCAGTCGCAACACCAGCAACTGTACCACCAACTTTTTCCGATAAAATACTCAATGAATTCCGTTTCACAGCCGGCATTGCTTGAGTAAACCGTACGGTGTAGCCGCTTGCCAGTTGTGCCGTCCCTCGAATAATATAGTATGGATCGTATTGCGGCACGGTAACCGTTAGCGGTTTTTCTACATAGGCTAAGCTCATGTCAGTAATTACCGCTTTACTGGCTTGGGCAACATTGCCAGGATATACTTTTTGCCAGCTTGTTAACCCACCACCGGCAGGTAAAGTTAAGGAAAAGCTGGCCTTTTGGTCTTTAAACGCTTGCAATGCTTCTTGCGGGCTTACCAGGGCCGATGCAGCCACGGTAGTTGGTGCACTGGAAACCCATCGCATAGTTGAAACAACCGAGGCAATACGGCCATCCTGACGAATACCAATGGTAATAGTATTAAAATCGTCTGGCCTGGCTTTTTGGTTCGCGCCTGCAATACTTCCCCCTTGGTCATTACTGACATGCATAACCGCAAGATCAATTGGACCGTTTTGACTAACAGTCCCCGCAGCAGCATTGGCGATACGGCTGGATTCTGGTAAGTTCAGTAAGCCAACCATATTGACTAGGGGTAACGAAAGTTTTTGCCAATCCCTATGGCATTCAACAAAGGTCGTCCCGGGAACGTCCTGGCGTTCATATTCTGTTGTACAAGTGATCGTACCATCGGTAAAGCCGAGTTCTTTAATATAGGCATTGGTTTCGTCGACGACACTTTGTCCGGCATGGTATTGTTTCGGCCAAATCGCCCCAAATGACTGGTAGCTAAATGCGCCACTCACACGGGCAAACGACAAAATCCCACGCTTGTATTTATCGGTTAGGTTGCTAACAATAAGTATTGGCTTGCCGTCATCGGTATAAATGCTCAAACCAAAGTTCGCCGCAAACGAAGCAATTTCCTTGCTATTGAAATTCGTTTTTAAAGCATATGACTTAATACCACTTGGTATGGCGGGAGTGGTTGTTTGGTTTTGGTAACTCGCAAAGTTGACTGTTGGAGCAGGTAAAACTTGCAACGACTGGGTTGGATTGCTTTTCGCAGATAGGGTAGGGGAAGGCTGCGTTTTAATCCCTACTATCGATTTATTACTACCCCGTGAGATAAAAAGGAAGATACCAATCAGTAATATAACGGCAATACCAAGGATAATGAACAATAAAGCGTTTCCTGCTTCACTTCGAGAATGTTTTCTGAAAGACCGGAATGGCAGCATACTTTAACTCTACGTGCTTTCTCCCACCACTGTCAACAAGCCAATCTGGTAGCAGGTTGGGAATTATATATTGACTTAATACCTAATATTGTGTTTAGTTTTTGTTTCCTGAATGGAACGCTTTGTGGACATCTCGCAATTGTTGGTTGGTAACGTGGGTATAGATTTGAGTAGTTGCGATATTTTTGTGGCCAAGCATTTCTTGGACGCTTCGTAAATCTGCACCGTTAATCAATAAGTCCGTAGCAAATGAATGCCGCATACCATGAGGGCTTATCTTTATTGGCAATTTTGCAGCTTCCACATATTTTTCAACAACCCGCTCGACCGACCGAGGGGTTAACCGCATCTTTTCGCCTTCCTTTTGTTCATCTACTGGGCCTGAATAACGGATAAACAGCGGCTTGTAGGCATCAGTCCGCGCTTGCAAATACCGGTCTAACCATTCACAAGCATTGTCAGAAAGAAAAACCACCCGGTGTTTCTGGCCTTTCCCAATAACACCAAACTCGCGACGGTCCAAATTCACGGTATCACGATTTAATTTACACAATTCGGATACACGAAGTCCGGTTGAAAAAAGCGTTTCCATAATCGCCTTATCACGTAAACCTTGCGGCGTTGCAATATCGGGCATTGAAAGTAGCCGCTCGACTTGCTCCCTTTCCAAAAATTTCAAGGATCGGGATTCTGCTTTGGGTAATTCAATTTTATCCGACGAAATAACTTTGAGGTCCTTGCGGACGAGGTACTTCAAAAATGCCCGAAGTGCAATAATATAGTAGTTCTGGGTGATTTTTTTGAGCGTTAAGCCATTTTGGTCTTCCCGATGGGCTAAATACACACGGAATTTGCGCACGAGCTCCAACGTAATATCCTCAGGCTTTGTAATAGGGGAATGGGCTGCCGTCCACTCGGAGAAAACCACAAGATAATGCTTATAATCGCGAATTGTAAGCGGCGACGCATTCTTTTCAATTTCCAAATATTCCAAATATTCCTGTATTAAATTTTCTAAATCCATAGGCAGAGTAGGGAAGAAGGGTAAACTGTTTCTTTCCTTTTTCTACGACATATAGGACGAATAAGCATTATGTGTCCTACTTCTAAGCCTAGCAAAGCTAGTGCGGTGTTGTCAACATTGTGCGACGCGACGCCTGGTTAAGTCCTGGCGGATTCCAGTCAGTAGAAAGCTGATGTAGAACAAGCAGAACTAGCTAAAGTTCGTATAAAAAATAAACAAAGTGTGCTTGGTAGCAGAAAGGTGACTTGGATAAAAGTGGGGAAGAGGAGTAGGAGAGTGTAACAAACCTATAGTTGCTGGCTAGCTCTGAAGCTGCTATAATAGCTCTCAACATGAGCCATTTCGCTCATCTTTCGCACGTTAAATTAGGAGGCAAAGTCATGCCGCAGGACCAATGGCAACGGGCAGCGGTTATATGTAAACAACATCAAGTCCTTGAAACGCACCTCAGAAGCCGAGGAATTACCCCTGATAATACCCAAATGGCAGAGGTGGCCCGACAGCTTGACGACTTTCTAAGCAGCATTGAAGGAATTACGGCTTGCGCCCTTATCGCTGCGGCAGTTAAACCTATCAGGTTAGCAGATAATGGTAAATCTGACGATTTTTATACTTTTTATTCCTTGGACTATCGAGGATTTTGCGAATTCAAGAAAAACGGGAGCAGGTTAATTAGCGGTCTAGAAACAGTATTGGCCATACTCAACGACAAGGATAATAAAATGAAGCCCGAAGAAATCCTTCCAACAATCCGAGCCAGGTTGGATACGGTCGCTGCTCAGGTACTTCAGGAGGTTGTCGTTTGAACATCACGAAAGCTGGCCCTTTCCTATTGGAACGTCTGAGAAACTCTTCTGCAGATGATGTATTGCAAGTAATTGTCATGCTTGTTTTTGATGAAGATGGAACCGAAGCTAAAGCGCCATTGCCATCTGACTTTCCAACGCGTGTGGCATGGCGTGAGGCATTAATCACGCACAGGTCAGTAGAGTTGACAAAGCGTGTCGGTAATACGCTACAGGCAATGCGAGACTTAGGACTTACAGTACAAGGCGGTACGTTACTATCCTGTTTGACTTACATCGAAGGTACCGCAAAACAAATACTGTTGGCGCTGGAACTTCCAGGCGTTAAACGTGCCGAGCTTAATCATACAATCAAGCTTGACACGCTGGCTGTCACTTAGTTTGCTTAATCATAGCCCAAGGTCAAATATGACCTTGGGCTTTTTTTCTTGGTTATTTTTGTCTCCTAAATAAGTATCTCTGTTAGATAGCTTGCCGCGTAGCTTTACTATTTCATAGGCCTGATAAATTGGATTACTTACTTTTAATACTGGCGAGGCGCTGTAATGGCCCTAAAACGGCTTTTTGGATGTTGAGTGGTATACTTGGCCATTAATATTAGATTGTCCTAACAATCTAATCTAGTGTTATGTGTTATATATAACGAATAAGACTTGTCTATCCTAAATACTTTTAACCCATACCCTACAGGTTAGGGAAGCAGAGGGGAGGATTTAGTGCATTTATCCTACTACAATAGCATTATTTAGATACTAGGGCGTGAAAATTTTGGTGTCTAAGGGAAAAGCGGAAATTGGCCAAAAAACGTAAAAGAAGATTAATAAACAGGCATTTTCAACAAATGAAATTTTGGCAAAAAACGTACATTTTGAGGCCGGAGTAAAAACTCCTCCTCCGGAGTAACTTTCTTCATCACGTCGCAAAAGTACCATTGTGCGACGTGATAATATCTTCATTTGAGGGGTCCTCCGCGGAGGAGGATAGGACAAAAAATAGTTTATGTAAATTTATGAATATTTTCATATTCTTTTATCCTTGCACTATGGTCCAGGTTAAAAATAAGACCACACACAAGGCCTCTCGTAAGAGCTCTTCTCCCCGTTTTCACGAATATTAAAATAATTTTTCACGCAGCATTAGCAATCTCACACTGACAGTGTTATCCTCGACCCGATCGAGGAGTGCGGCCTTTCAGTCTCACCAATGGGATGCTCGCTTACATAGACAATAATGCACAAATTAATGCGGATAGGCCGTTAGCAGTCTGTCCTATAGTTTGATACTTTCTCGCCTGTTTTCCACAAATTTAGACTTAAGTTGTCTATTATGTAAGTCCTATAGTATCCTATAGTTTTCACGCTTCCCAGGCACAAAATGCATCAAACTACTGTATCAAACTATATCACTCTCCCCTTCCCCTGCCTGTCGATGTTAATAATTTCTGCTCATATAGCAACAATTTCCTTAAATTTATTCCAGGCGCCGTTTGATCTATCACGAATTGTGACCAGGGATTACTATACCCATCCCACTCCTCCCCTCACCACCAGGATTGTACTCCTGGAAAAAAGTCACGTTGGGCTCTACACGCTATCATTAAGATATTCTTCGAGTGATTAGTGAGAAGTTCCTCAATGGATAGGTATTACCGAAGGTAGTTCTCGCTTCATGTGTACATTGCGCTCGAACAATAACTTAGATTTTTTTATGCCCACTGGGTTGTAATAAAAAGAAGCAAGAATGCGAAGCTTAATACCGCACTATATTCCAATAATATGCGCGATGTTAACTGGTTTTGGACGTCTTGGTGCAGTAATCCAACGCAAACGTAATATACGGTTGTTAAGAATAAGGCCAGAAACAATGGCGATATCGGCCAAAACCCCAAAGCAAAGGCCACTTGGCCGATGATAAAGGCCACAATGAGGGCATAAATGCCATTAGTTTCTTGGATTTTCAGACTGAATGTCCAAAGGAGATAATACACGGGCAAAGCCGTCAGAAGCAAACTGCCTAATCCTAAATAAAACGAAGAAATTTTCAAGGAACCTAAGAAAAACAGCATCAAAAAAACGCAAACGAGCGTGAAAAAGAAGCTCGCTGCCCGAGCCGCACGAATAAGTGGAATAGTCTTTGTGGCAGAAATAGTTAATATGTTCGCTACCAGCAAAATAAGGTACATTGTAATGCCGTACGCGCCTATTAGGATAAATAATAGTACCGGATGAATTGGAATAGCGTGTAAATCTAAAACTACCGCTAGTGTAAACAACGCTGGTAAAAGCGGAATTAAAAAGTACCTTATTTCATCCAAATCTTCCCAAAGTGAATACAAAATAAGTACAATTGAACCGAACACCGCCAATAAGCATAAGAAGAACCATAAAAGCGGTGTTTTAGTGAACGCGGCAAGCAAAACTGCTGTTGTTAAGAATAAGGATGAAAAGATAAGCTTCTCTCGCTTGGTGGCATGCGTTAAGAAATTAAACGAAAATGTTGTTCGTATGGTGGCTCGTTTTCGGCGAGTAATGAGTGGTGAAACACTCATATTCCCTGCTCCATGACGCTCAGTGCATGGCACAAAGCAATCGCTAAACCGTCTGCTGCATCATCGGGCTTTGGCACTGTTTCCAGCTGGAAAATAGTCCGTATGACTTCTTGCATCGCTTTTTTATCTGACTTACCACTACCAGAAATTACTCGTTTCACCTGTAGGCCTTGGTATTCAAATATAGGCACATCGAGCTCGGCAACGGCTTCTAGAACCACTCCTCTCGCCTGCCCGACCGTCATCGCAGTACGAGAGTTGACACCAAAAAAAAGTAGCTCAATTGAAACAACGTCGGGTGAAAATGTACCGAGTAAATTATGGATCTCGCGGCGGATTTGGATAAGCCGTTTCGGCATGGCTTCTTCCTTAGGTGTTTCGATGCAGCCAAAGGTCACCAGTGTCGCCAGAAGGGGTAAATTAAGATGGTCAAACGCCTGGTCTGTTTGCTTTGGCACAAGTTTCCGACCGTGCCCATTTTTTGCGCTAATATCAATAACACCAAAGCCCGTTCGGCCAGTTCCAGGATCAATGCCCAAAATTCTCATAACGTTCCTTATGCTACCGCATCGGTACTATTTTGTCCAATTTATTAGGAAAGAAACTCAGGTGGTATATCGGCATTAGTAGAAACATCAGTAACGTCATCTAGCACCTCTAAGCGGTCGATAAAGGCCATAATTTTATCAGCCTCTTCTTGGCTTTTGATGGCAATCGTTTGCTTTGGGCGCAAGATTTGCTCAGCTCCCTCGACAGTATAGCCCTGAGCTTCGAGTGCTTCTTTCACGCTATGTATTTCCTCAGGCTTTGTGAAGATCTCAGCACCATTATCGACAATCTCAACATCTTCGGCTCCGGCATCAACTGCAGCAAGATAGACTGCATCTTCGTCATGGTTGCTAATTGGCACAGTTATATCGCCAACTTGGTCAAACTGCCAGGCCACGGAACCTGGCTGGCCCATGGTTCCCCCACCCCGGTCGAATGCCGTTTTGATATCAGAAGTGGTCCGGTTTTTATTGTCAGTGACAGCTTGCACGATAACCGCGGTACCAAGCGGACCAAAGCCTTCATAGGTTGTGGAGGCAAGTTGGTCAGCGCCCCCTTTACCGGTGGCTCGATCGATAGCCCGGTCGACGTTATCTTTTGGCATGTTGTACGCTCGGGCCTTTTCGATCGCCAGGCGTAACTTAAAGTTTGCCGTCGCATCAGGGCCGCCACCCTCTCGTACAGCCACGGTAATTGCATTAGAAAGCTTGGTGAAAATTTGGCCGCGTTTGGCGTCATTTGCCCCCTTTTGCCGTTTAATTGTCGACCACTTTGAATGACCACTCATAAAATAAAAATCAAAAAGTTAAATGT
>CAYSOG010000003.1:0-91864 GCA_964432675.1 uncultured Gammaproteobacteria bacterium
AGGCCTATCACGTCTCCCTGTCACGGAGAAGATCGCCGGTTCGAATCCGGTCGGGTCCGCAGAGTATTGCGGATGTGAAGCAAAGCAACTGCTTGCTTTGCGTCAGGATTCGAAGGGAATTTCTTTTGACAGAAATTCCCAGGCCCGGAGGGGAATCCGGTCGGGTCCGCAGAGTATTGCTAAGGGACTTGTAATTCCTTCGCTTGCTTTGTATAATCTGCAGCATATCAACCTGCTGTCCGAAAAAATTCTATGGCGCGACAAGCAGTACGAAAATCTAGACCTACCAGGCAGGCTTCTGCACCTACAGCCAACGCCAAAGTATCCCGATCAACAAACCAAAGATTAGTGCCATATGTTCGTACGCTCTCAAGTAGTCGTTTCTTACTCTTGGGTTTAGCAGTAATTGTTTTGCTAGGGATTGTTTACCTTGCTGTCAATACGTTTACCCGTCCAGTCTCTGCACCATTAAAGATCCAAGCCACTCCAATTGCCTCCGACACAGGTGAAATAAACACGCAAGATAATCAAAACAACAGCGCTGCCTCAACTCGTGTTACGTCGTACACTGTTAAGAAAGGCGATACGCTTTGGTCGATTGCGCAGCAATATTATGGCACGGGCTATGCCTGGTCACAAATAGCCAAAGCGAATAACTTACAAAATCCCCAAATCATTCACCAGGGAAATATTTTAAATATGCAGGGAACAAGCCAATATCCATTATTATCCAACCTGCAAGCCAAACCTAATATAGGGACATCACAGATAAGTGGCCATTACACGGTGGTAAACGGGGACACACTCTGGAGTATTGCCCAGAGAGCTTATGATAACCCGTATAAATGGACAGTTATAGCGCAGGCTAACAAGATAGCAAATCCCAGAAAACTTGCTGTTGGCACAATACTTACCATTCCACCATCCACGTAGTACCACTCGAGATTTACTGACCACGCCGCTTGCCGCCTAGATATTATCCAGGCTATAATACTTACCAGGAATATTGGTTTACTTACTGAAGGTTAAGCGGTGGTAGTTCAGAGGTAGAACGTCTGCTTCCCAAGCAGAAGATCGCCGGTTCGAATCCGGTCCGCCGCTCTGATATAAAAAACTTGGGCTTCTGACATGTATGGAGTAATTTTACTGCCTATGGAAAATGCCTGATGTATTAGTCATCCCTACGCGCGTGAAATCCAGGCCTCATCCGAGGAAGATCTGTTTCTGGGATTTTCTCGGCTACTTCAAGTGCAATAACTGTTCCTTCTTCGGTAGGTTCTTTTTGTATACGATCCCCGAATGGATTCCTGACATAACCCCCAGGTTTATCTTTTAATAACCTCTCAAGCCAGTTATTATTATTTTCTTCAGTATTATGGTCTCTTTCCATATCTATTCCAGGAGAGAAATATTGAGTACATTTGTACATCGAAAAACTTATGTGCTCAGGTGTTTATTGTTTTTGAGCTAAAAATGTGTGCACTTCATGCAATACTTGGTCTGGCGTTAAAGCTGACTTTATTAGATAACCAGAAGCACCAGCAAGTAAACCTTTTTTTATCACTTCATCTTGCCCAAGATTTGTTAACATAACAACTGGACCATTCGGTTGTTTCGGCTTTTGCTTGCTTGTTTCTTCTAAAATTTGTATGCCATCTTTTTTGGGCAACATAATATCCAGCAAAATAAGGCTGTAACCGCCTTCGAGTACTTTGGATAAACCTTCTTCACCATCTGCAGCATTATCAACTTCATAGCCTTCATCCCCCAAAAGTTCGATATAGAGGTCGCGCAACAACTTATCATCTTCAACAATGAGTATCCGTTTCTTGTGCATGTGATCATCCTTTCTTTCTTGCTTCTGGTACCTTAAATGAAAAGACAGAGAAGCAAGCACGTTATATACTAGATTTACAGCAAAACATTAGTTTTTTCAAGCTCTTTCGTATCTTGTTGTACTTTTGGCGCTACATTAACTAATTGGTTTGCAATCGCAGAGCCAGTAATTGGCAAGGTAAAGCTAAACTGCGAACCCTTCCCAATACCTTTGCTTTGGGCTTCAACAGTCCCCTTATGAAGCGCTATAAGTGATTTTGTGATATACAAACCCAATCCAGTCCCACCTGATTCAGCCATTGATACATACGAGTTATCAAGCCTGCCAAACTTTGTAAATAAGCGAGAAAGATCTTCTTTCGATATGCCATGCCCATTATCAGTAACATTGACAAGGACAAATGGTGCCTTAACAGAAAAACTCACGGTAATTTTTCCTTTTTCTTGGGTAAACTTGAGCGAGTTGCCTATAAGATTTAAAAACACTTCGTGGATCTTATCCTTATCACATAATACCTCTGGCACTTTGGCGTCTTTCACAACAACCTCTATTTTGCGCTCAGCGGCCCTAGGAAGGACCTCTTCGGCCACTTCCTTCGCTAATCCTATAATATCGGTTGGCGCCAGTTTTAGGGCTATTCTGCCGCCTTCAATACGCGATACATTAAGCATATCGTTCACTAAATTAATAAGACGGTCGACAGAAAGGTATGCATTATCTAAATAACGCGTTAAATCGGCAGATAATTCCTTTTTGCGTTTGTTTAATGCCATCCAAAGATAGCTTTTAATTGCCGTCATCGGTGTTCTAAGCTCATGCGAGGCAACCGAGACAAAGTCATCCTTTAACTTATCGAGTTGTTCCAGCCGGGTATTAGCATGTCTTAAGTCTGTTGTCGCTTTCTCAACTTTTTCACTCAAGGTAATGTTAAAGCGTTTAATTTCCTCATAGGCTTTTGTATTTTGAATAGCGACCGAGGCTTCAGGCCCGAATATCTCAAGTAAACGAATATCGTGGTTCGAATACATATCACCTGATTTTTTCTCACCTAACACCAAAATACCCTGCGCTTCGTTCCTCGTATAAAACGGCATACAAACGGAAATATTATATTGCCGCATGATTGTCTTGACCTGTTCATCTTGTTCCTCTTCAAGAATAAGGAGACGCTGATATGATTCTAACTTTGATAGAATGGCATAATTTGCTAGTTCCTGCGTTGGCATACCTTCAGTAATAGGTGAAAATATTGTATTCCCAGAAAAGACAACGAATGCTCCACGGGTAATATGCATTGTTTGCAATAATTCGTGCAATAAACTACTTGCAAGGTCATCCAACCGTAATGTTGTTGCCATTATCTTATTTAACCGGAACAAAAGGTCGTTGACGCTATAATTATTACGGAAAAACACTTTATCAGTATATTTTTCGATAACAACGCGCAAAGGCTGAAAGGTAAATGCAGTAAATAATGCAAGCAAGATATAGATAAGCGTTTGCGTTGCCGAAAGCTCAGAGCTAAAAAAGGCATGACCTAAAAGATACAGTGAGCCACTATAAAATGTCGCAAGCAATGTAAGCAAGATAATATAGGCAACAGACCGTGCGACAACAAGCCGAATATCCAATAAACGATGGCGAACAATGGCGTAAGCGGTAAAGCCAAACACAGCAATACTAAAAAATGGTCCGATATTGCTGACCCAGAATGAGTTAAAAATGAGCGGAATTATTAAGTTCGTTACCGTACCACTGAACATTAATATCATGATCCCAAAAATAAGGTATTGTAGCTGGGCTTTTTCATGTCCAGTCGACTTAATGAACTTGTATAATAAAATACAGATCGAATAAAGCAGATAACCGATAAAAACTACTGTAAACAAAATAATACCTGGTCCAAAAGTAACGCCAGTACCCCCGGTCTTTAAATATGTTATCCCGGTAATAACAAGATTAAAGAATGTCAGGCAGTTAACGAGCACGATTGGAATGAAGAGGAGTAAAAGACGTAATTTCGTGAGCGTAAATAAATTTCTTGGAAATACGATCGCAAAATACAATAACCCTAGGACCATGTAGGGTGTAAAGATAAAAATGAATTTATTAAATAGGAACGATGCATCATATTGGGTAATAAGGTTTGAAAGGTAGTTAGTAAGCATCCATAAAACAGTAGCGAACACAAATAAAGTGAATGAGATGTTGATGTGATTTTTGTGGTTCTTGGCAAGAACAAAAAGGGCTAAGAGGATATTCAACAACAAAACAACAGCCAGAGCGATAGCGTAGAGCATACTTTCATACTACCATAGAGCAAGGTCTACCTGCCTACATACCATTCGTAGCCTTCGGCTTTGCCAGTATCAAGAAATTGGGCTAATTCCTTATGGCCATGGTTGAAAGTGTTTTTTATCACAGTATCAAAGTTTATGTATATCGGCACCGAACTTGAACCCATATAATCAACAGCGGGGCCGATATTAGGCAAAGCAAAGTGAGTCCCCTCACCATTGAGTAATTCCATTACTCTTTTATCTATTACAGCAACACCATCATTGACCCCCTGCTCTCGTGAGTAGGCAAAAGCAGCCCTAATAATACCCATGACCGGACTGCGGTCTCTTACAAAACGTGATGACTTTGCTAATTGTGACCACTCGAAAGCGGCATGGCTTGCTTTTTCCTGCCATGCTGCGTCAATAGTAATCGCTTCTTCAGCGTTTATTGGCAATGGCTTTGCTGGAGAATTTGGAATTAATCGTAAGGAAGCCGCAACCTCAGCACCGATTTTTGCTACAATCGGCACCGCTATACCTTCGTATTCATCAATAAAAACGCTATTTTCTAGCCTTGGATCATCTGGTAGAACATATCCCGCTCGTACATAGCGGTCTTTAACAATAGCAAGCCGCTTTCGTTTGTCTTCTTCAGTTAGGGCAATACCGCAGGCAACTGCATAGCCTTCGGGGGTTTCGGGAACGGCAAAAGGTTCAAACGTTTTTTGCGCAGGAACCATGTCAGGGGTCTGTACAGCAACGTTACCTATATTTTTCTTTTCCAGACTCATTGTTCCTTCTCCATTATCTTCTGCCATATTATAATTTTACAAGATCTAGTAAGTTTAAGCTTATAGCTTGTGGTGCGATTTTTACCGCATTTCCTAGAAGCAGTTCCTTAACGATAACCGATTGCAAAACGCCGAGTTGTGCTGCTGCAGAGTTAATCTGTGGAATAAAATCGAGTTTCCCAGTAAGCAACTTTTCTAAAACCTGGTGCATTTCTTTGGGCAATTTTGCCAATAATTCTGCATTATTCTCATCAAAAAAAGATTCGTAATATTTTATTGCTTCTTGCGCAGTTGCGAATTGCTCCTTAACAGGGCCAACCACAAGCTGGGCCGCAAGTGCCAGTGATGGTATCTGCTTCAGCTCTTCATCTGAAATTGCATCAGGCAAGCCAAGGAAGCCCTGGATTGTCATATTCTCTTTATTTCGATAATCAAAAACGTAGGTTATAACCCCTTCACCAACGTCCAAACCCGTAACAACGGGTTTTTTGGCAGCTTCTGCTTCACGATGTAAACGAAGCATAACTTCCGGTGCCGCAATGTCTATCATATCAACAATAACGTCTGCATGACTTGTTAGATCACCGACATTCTCAAAAGTAACGCCTTCGGTTATTACTTTTGTGTTGACAGTACTGTTAATGTGTTTAATTCTGGCACTAAGGGCTGCTGCTTTGTTCTGGCCAATATCATCTTCACTATAGTCTTGCCTGTTTAAGTTCCCTATATCGACAGTATCTGGATCAGCCAATACAATCTCACCATTGTTCCCTGTGGCAATACCTAATCGAACTAAGTTAGCTGCTAATGGGCTACCGGCACCACAGCCAGCTAACAATACCTTTGCATGAAGCAATTTTTGCTGTTCATTACTCGGAATAAATTCCGCATGCCTACCAAATCTTTCTAGACTTTCATCCATAAAAGTTCCTTTGGGTGTGCTTTAGATTGCAATATAGCATAGTTATACCAACAAGGGAACACAAAATTATTGTACCATTCGAATAAGATTTGACAAGTGTGCTATCATATATACGTCTTAAAAATTAGTGCACTTAACAAGCCAACTGCCTCATGTGGTTGGTTTTTTAGTGGCAACGCTTCGAGCATTAAGGTTACTGCCCCGTTCAGCTAGGAGTGAACTGGTCTTAATGGCAAAAATTGGAAACTTTTCGTTTCCCGAAGCTTTGCTTAGCCTTATAAGATAAACTGCCTCAACTATGGGACAAAACGTACTGTTACCAATCGTAACATCGCTGTTGCTTGCTACTCCCACACCAACTGCCAATACTTTACCCTACACAAATACGGTACATGTTGCTTTTACGCAGCCTGCATCGTATACGGTGCAGCGTGGTGACACCCTTGGTCTTATTGCACAAAAAGTATATGGCGAGAGTAAATATTGGACAATTCTCTGGCAAGACAACCAATGGATCGACAACCCCAATGTTATTTACACTAATTGGCATCTAACGTTACGCAAGCCTGCTCCTGGAACTGATATGGAAACTGATCTTCCAGTAAATCTACAAACAAAAATGGTCACAATTGAGCATAATAATGTTCCAAGGCAACAGATTGCTTCCTTAAGTGTTAATTTAAACCAAAAAACTGCAACGAACGACGCAATACCGACACCAATACCCAGTACCGTACCAGTTGTCGATAATCATCCAACACCCAGCAATACCCCACCTGCAGAAAATGATAGTGATGTACCATTTTTAGGCGTTTATCAAGCGGCGGCAGCAAAATATGATGTACCCTGGCAAATTCTCTATGGTATTCATATGACCGAAACTGGCGGGAGAGGTTCAAGCACGATTGTTAACCATGAAGGTTCAGGCGCTACAGGACCAATGCAATTTATGCCGGGTACTTGGCATTCGTATGGTGTCGATGGCGACGGTGATGGTACTGCCGACATTACTGATGTAAATGACGCTATTTACGGTGCCGCAAATTTCCTGCAAAAACACGGTTCAGTCATGGCAGGGCTTCATTCATATGGGGGCAATACTTCAGGCACACTCCGTTACGCTTATGCCAAAGGCCTCAATCCGGCGTCGCTGCAATAATTTCTAAACATATAGGACGAATAAGACCAATTATAATTGCCATAGAACGGCAAGTGTTGATCCCCAACCTAAAATCCATTACAATACAAGCTTGGTATGAAACGAAGCTTACCGAACCAAAGTTGTAGTTGGCCTTGGTCAGTTATAAGTTTGGTTATAAAATAGGCATCACTACGGTATAACCATAAGCCTATCCTCGCAGCGAGGAACTCGAGCACTGAACTTGTAACTGGCCGATGTAGCTCAATGGTAGAGCAATGCTTTCGTAAAGCAGAGGTTGGAGGTTCGATTCCTCTCATCGGCTCAGCAAAATTATAGTAGTATTATTACGTATGGCAACTTATCGATCTAAGCGCCTAAAAGTACTTGACCAGGAAGAAAAACGTATAGTAAAACGGATTGTTATTGCGGTTATTGGCCTTATTTTGTTAGGAGCAGCGGTTTTCTTTGGTGGTATCCCGATTTTAGTGTCACTTGGCTGGCTTCTTTCTGGCAACAAACCACAACCATCGATCGTTACCAACAACAGTCCGCTCCTTGCGCCAACCCTTGATCCGCTCGAGACTGCAACTAATAGCGCTAAAATAACTGTTACGGGATCAGGTCTTGAAGGAACAACTATTACCCTCTTCCTGAATAATGGGTCGTTCGACCAAAAGTTAGTCGGCAAAGACGGGTCTTTTACCTTCACAAATGTTCCGCTGGCACAAGGCCAGAACACATTGTATGCACTCCCAAAGTCAGTTGATGGAAAATCAAGCCCAAAGTCACAGGTCCGACAAATATTGTTTAATAATAAACCGCCACAGCTAACGATTAATAACCCACAAGACGGTCAAAACTTCTCAAATGTTAAAGACATTAAAGTAACAGGTACAACCGACCCTAGTACATCTGTTACTGTTAATGACACTATCGCTATAATTAACCAAGATGGTAGCTTTAGCGTCGATTTGCCAATTTCATCTGGTAAGCAAACCATCAAGGTAGTAGCAACCGACACGGCAGGCAACCAAGCCACAGTACAACGGGATATTTATAACAATACTTAAGAATTATTTTGAAGTTTCTTCTGCAATTTTTGGCAAGCTAAAACACACTGCCAGTAATATCCAAAACATAAATGCCAAATCATTCTTGAAGTACGGCACATCAGTTAAGCCATGGATTAAAAGATAGACTATTGCACCAATTAGCCCTAAGGCAATTGGATAGCGTTTATACATTAAAGCTTTTTCTAAACCAGTAAGGCAAAGCAAATATAAAGCTATCGTGCCTACTATGCCAATTTCAGACCAGAAGTTCAAGAGCATATTATGTGGATATAACGGCAATATATCAAAACCCTTTCGTAACGTTTCGTCTTGATATATACGGTATGGTGCATATGCTTTGGGGAAAGATGAAAGGCCGACACCAAAAGGATGTCCTTCTAATAATCGAAAGCTACCCTCCCACAGATAGTATCGAATAGCAAGAGAGTCAACCGGCAAATCAGGACCACTTACTTTTGGAGTTAAGTTTGGCAAAACAAACGCAAAAAAGCTCAGTTGTAAGGCTACAAGCCCGGCAAAGGCTACTATGGTAAGCCTTTTTAAAAAAGTCTGGCCATTCCCATTATCAAAAAACGTCTTTAATACAACTACTACCGAAATTGCTGCTCCAAATCCTATTAAACCAGTGAGCGAACGGCTTAAGATAATTGTTACAGCAGTTATACCGGTTACGGCTACTGCTAACAATTTATACCGATGCCTTACTGCAACCGCAAACCCAAGGAAGAGCGCACCTGCCGGACCCAAAAGCAATCCTAAAGCGTTCGCCGTCGTAAATACCCCAGTGGCACGATTAAAGTGAGCTTCGTCAGGAGCAAAAATAAAAGTATGGAAAAATACCTGTAAGCACGACAAAAGACAAAGCCAAACGATAAGGCCCGCAACACCAATCACAATAAACTTGATAATTGTAATATGTTTCGCAATATACCGTAGGATTACAAATAATAAAATCGGCTCGATAAAGTAGGCTCTAAAAATTCCTAAAGCACTTCTTGTGCTTACCGCGATACCAACACCAATAGCGGCAGATAGTAATATTACGAAGATGAGTACCCAAAGCTGATAATTTTCTGCGAAATCATTCTGTATGCTATCTTTGATATTTGTGAAGTTTGGTTTACCACTACTCAAGAACCAAGCCATAAAAATTATCGCAAATCCCCAAAATAATAGTTCTACCAATGTAGAAGGCAAGCCAAAAATTTTAAACCGCACAATATACAAAGGCAGGCACATGATAAATACGGCACAATACCAGGAAAGAATAAATTCCAGGATATTATGAAGAAGCACTCGTTGGTTTTTATTGCCGTCTATAATCATAGGCATTATTGTAATACCAAATGCAAGCTTGTGATGCCATAAGTAGATCTATTAGTAATTGTAGTCAAACACACGTTTGGGCAGAAAATACACGAAGATACGCAACAGTAGCATGTATAAAACGAGTACAGGAAAAAATATAAGTTTTCTGTACTTTTTTATGAATAATATATAGTCATGCAATAATATATGTTTTTCAATCTTGTCGTGGGTTGGATTAGTTTTGCCAATGGTTTGTGATGCAAATGTTTTAGCAGACACTGATAACCGTAAACCGGCCTTTTTAGCACGCAGGCAAAAGTCGACATCGGCGTAGTAGTTCAAAAATATTTCATCAAAAAGACCCAAACGTTCAAATGTCTTTCTAGAAATACCAATACAAGCAAATGAAACGAATTGTGGCGTTGCATTAAATGATTGGGGCGGTCTTATTCCGACAAATTTGTACTTTGGTTTTATGATGACATCAATAATCGATCCACCGACACCGTAGTATTCTTTGCCGTTTTGCCGTTTAATCATAGTGGGCGCAATAATATCAGAGGGCTTTTGAAGGAGGGTGTCGATAATTGTTGTTTCAAAACGAACAGTTGGCTTAAGCAATAAAACATGGCTTGCCCTGTTATGTAGCGCAAATGTAATACCAATGTTGGCAGATTTAACGTATCCTAAGTGTGCCCTATTTTCAATGAGCAGAATATTTTTTGCATGACTTTTAATATACAATTGTGATCCATCAGTTGAACCATCATCAACAATGACCACAGACGAACCTTGGCTAATCAAAGAAGTATACAACGGAAGAACTTCCTGTAAGGCGGCGCGGTCATTACGCGTTATTATAACGACAAAAATATTCCTTTCCATACAGCACTAGTATAAAGAATGGTAATACAATTCGCAAAGTACAAAGTATAATGTTAATGATCATGCAATACTGTTATTTTGCTAGTCGGGTCAACAGCCATCTTAATCGATAGCAATAGCAGATATACATAAGCAATCGGTCTAAAAAAATATGGAACGTGGCCTGAGATAAATCGTAAATTACTCTTTATAAGGTTATTGCGTTTCAACTTAGGCATTGCATTTGAAGATGCTGATACAGCATGAAAAATAATCGCATCTGCAACAACCCCCATTCGAAATCCTGCCTTTTTGGCACGCAGGCAAAAGTCGACATCCTCAAAATACAAAAAATATTTTTCATTAAATAATCCGACCTTTTTAAATACTTTTTTATCAACTAAGAGGCAACTCCCTGAGAGGTAGTCCAATACTTCATTACTGCTTTTTCTTGGGCGATGGTTCATAAGTAGATTGTATTGCCTTCCTAATAACCAATTGACCCTGCCGCCAATATCGTAATATAACGTATTCCCTTTTTTGAAAGAGATAACCGGGCTCACTAGGTCGTTTTGAGACTGTAATAAATGAATCAAGAACTTTACATCGACGATAGTATCCGGATTTAGGAATAAAATCTTTTGAACCCCTTGTTTCGTAAGCAACTTTATACCCTGGTTGACAGCTTTCGCAAAACCAATATTGCGGCTATTTGGAATAAGAGTTAGCTGCTTTTTGGTGAATATTTTGCTAATACATGAAACGGTAGTATCACTTGAAGCGTTATCTATAACAATAATACTAGTCATTATTTTTTCGGTTGCAGCAAGAAGTGAGGTAAGGCACGCAACGATATCCCTTTCGTTGTTAAAGGTAACAATAATAACGCCAATAAAAGGCCGATTACTTTTTCGATGACTTGCCATATACTGCTTATCCCATGTAAAATTTGCTCTAGCTTACTCTCTGGGAGTATACCGCAAACGGTTAAGCTACTGCGAGAATATTTTCTGCCTCTCTTAAATACTATGACATTAGAAGACACAGGCGAACGGTTGTTGCCACAAAACGACACAAGTTTAACATATCTGGAACACATCCAACGTTATAATTTCGCGTCTCAGTTTGTCAAAGGAAAATCAGTTTTGGATATTGCCTGTGGAGAAGGGTATGGATCAAGTCTTCTTCTATCATCGGGCGCGAAACAAGTTTTTGGCATTGATAATAACCAACAATCAATTCGCCACGCGACAAAAAAATATCCCAGGGTTAAATTTTTACAAGATAACGCTGAAACTGTTAAAAAACTGCACCGTCGTAAATTCGACATTATTGTATCCTTTGAAACGATTGAGCACCTCAATAATCCAGAAAAATACCTCGCCTCAATGAAAATGCATCTTAAACAGGGTGGATTGCTCATCCTTTCTACTCCCAATGCTGAAATCTATGCACGAGGAAATCCGTTCCATATAAAAGAATACTATGAAGAAGAACTTAATAGTCTTATGAAACAATTCTTTAAGTATGCTACTTGCTTGTATCAGAATACTGCTGGAGGGCCTATTTTACACACAGCACAGCATTCAGTTGCTTTGCCAAAGCTTTCTATCGACCTGGCAAGGCCAACATATTTTGTCATTTTAGCATCGGATACATCTATCAAGAAAAGGAATGACGTCGTTGCTGATTTTAGTGATATATCCAATGAAATACAGTCATACCATGCAACCATACGCGAACAGCAAAAGGCTGTGTCAGCAATGTCTCATCAACTTGCTATGGTAAGAAAAGAAATGCATGAGGTATATACATCGAAAAAGTTTAAGCTCATAGAAAGTATTGCAAAAACTAAACAGCTTACGGTTAAAGCGGTTAAGGAACCCAAGAAAGCTATTAATGTGGCAAAATTATTACTAACCCAAGGACCTGCAGGTGTTGTCCGTAAGCTGAAACAGCAGCAAAATATCTATGATATAGACGCCCAGTATGCGCAGTGGCTTACAAAGCACGTGCCAACGGCCGCTGACCTACAGCAACAGAGAAAGACCGTCAAACAGTTTAAGTACAAGCCTAAAGTTTCCATTATTACTCCCGTTTTTAATACCGAAATAAACTATTTGCGGCAATGTATTACATCAGTTTTAAACCAAACCTATCCAAATTGGGAACTCTGCCTGGTTGATGATGCTTCTGATAATCCTCAGGTACGAGAAACTATTCAAGAATATGCCAAGAAAGATAAAAGGATAAAATACCTATTCAGGCCGAAAAACGGCCATATTGCAGAAGCATCCAATAGTGCTTTTTCACTAGCTACGGGTGAATTCACCGGCATTTTAGACCATGATGATATATTGCATCCGCACGCACTCTACGCAGTTGTTTCCCTGCTCCAAAAACATAAAGACGCTGATGTCATTTACAGTGATGAGGACAAATTAGAGGCAAATGGCAAACGGGTTGCACCTTTTTTTAAGCCAGATTGGTCACCTGACATGCTTAGTTCATTCAACTACCTGACACATTTTACCGTAATTAGGTCAAAGCTTTTAAAGAAAGCCGGTAAATTCCGCAAGGGATATGAAGGCTCCCAAGATTACGACCTCTTTTTACGTCTTGAGGAAATAACCAATAAAATTTACCATATTCCGGATATTCTCTATTCCTGGCGAAAAACACCCAATTCCACAGCATCACATTATCATCACAAAACTTACGCCCATCAAGCATCAATTCGGGCCCTGGAGGATGCATACCGCCGGCGCCAGGTTAATGTGCTGGTTTCAGACGGATTAATTCCTGGCACTTTCCGAGTACGTCGTCTATTGGCTAAACAACCACTAATCAGCATTATTATTCCCACAAAGGACAAGGTCGATTACCTGAAGCGATGCATTCTATCTGTTTTATCTAAAACCAGGTATCCTAATTATGAATTATTGATTGTCGATACAGGCAGTACTGAAAAGCGTACTCGTGACTACTACCGAACACTACAAAAAAATAGCCGTATCCGGTTTTTAGACTGGAAAAAACCTTTTAACTACGCTGCGGTGAACAATTTCGCGGTATCCCATGCAAAAGGTGACTACCTTGTCCTTTTAAACAACGACACTGAAGTTATTTCCGAGGAATGGTTATCGGCCATGTTAGAACATGCGAGAAGGGATGAAGTTGGTGCAGTCGGCGCTAAACTGCTATATCCTAATAATACAATTCAACATGCCGGAGTTATTTTAGGCATTATTGGCGGAAAGTTACATAAGCCAGTTGCCGGCCACAGTGAGCGGAATGTGCCAGACGACTTGCCTCCCTATTCGACAATTTTGAATTCGAAAGATATCATTCGCAATTTTTCCGCCGTTACTGCTGCTTGCTTAATGATTAAGAAGTCAAAATATGAAGAGGTAAATGGCATTGATGAAAAATTCGTCATCGCCTTTAATGACGTCGACTTTTGCTTAAAATTACGAAAAGCTGGGTATCTTAATGTTTACACGCCATATGCCAAACTGTACCATCATGAATCGGTTTCTGTAGCCAAACCGGGTGAACAAGGCAGAGACCTAGCACTTCTTGACAAAGAAGTAGATATAATGCACGAAAAATGGGGTGATATTTTACTCAATGATCCTTACTTTAGTAAGAATTACTCAACTGAATCAGAGCAATACCTATTAGCAGCCTGATTTTACTATAGTATAGTTCGTTTAATTGACAGCTCACTTATCTTGTGATCTGGTGTGATAATACCAGTGGTGGCACCATGATGCTCACAGACTGACGAAGCATTTGTTACCGCAAGTTGTAAGGAATAGTCAATATTACCGTTTGACCTAATATACCCAGAGACAAAACCAGAACCGAAAGCATCGCCAGCACCTAATCGATCAATAACAGCTGATTTTGGCACGCCAATAAAGTAAACAAAGGTACCATCAGAACAGGCCGCTCCATTTGTGCCATCGGTAATTATACAAATTCCTTTCATTAGCTTAAAAATCGCTGGAAAAATGCCGTTGGGTTTAGCATGGCGTGGAATAAGCCTGTGCGCTTCTTCCTTATTCATGATAAGGATATCAACATATTGTAACAACTTAGGGAAATCTTTATTACTCAGTTCAGCATTGCCAGGGTTGAGAGCTATGTTTATTTTTACAGGGTTAGACTGAAAATAGCCTTTTTTAAGAGATAACTTCTTTTTTTTTGCATGCTCCAAAATTTCCTTCAATAAATCCATTTGGCCTGCGAGTGAAGTTAGATAATACCAGTTTGCCTCAAGCTTGTTTACCTTAACCTCATTCTTTGCAAAATTTTGGGCATTTCCGCGATAGGCCAGTACTGTTCTTTCCGCTTGTGGCCCTAATAGTACCGTGCTATAGGCAGTCTGGGCTTTTGGGCTTGCTGTTATAAAATCGGTGGCAATTCTTTCTTGTTGCAGGTGCCATAGGGCATTTCTCCCTGCCTCGTCCTGGCCGACTTTACTCACTATTCCCGTTATAAAACCTTGACGAGCAAATGTTGTTGCCGTATTGATGCCACCACCACCAACCGTGGTATACATTTCATCTACGGCTACTTTCGACCCAAAGGCAAAACTTTCAGAGTATCCCGTATCAAAACTACTGTCTTTATGCACTCTAAATTCCTTGCTTTTCAGAATTACATCGCGTGTTGCAGCACCAAAAGTGAAGACATCAAACATACTTTTAGTCTAGCTGTTTGGGTAAAAACACGCAACCAAGTAGCTTTTATTTTGTGAAGCGACATGTTAGAATACCTTATTTGCAAGCGCAAAAGTTTATGTTTGCAGTTCTTTACCATAAGAAGGAGAGTAGAAAAGTGGTGTTAACTGTCAATCAAGAGGTGGTCGAACTCGCGAGATCAAGGCTACAGGGGGTGAACTGGATTCCCTATCCAAGTATAGACGGTGGGGCCATATACAGTATTGAGTGGTACGACGACGGCCTATTCGACGGATCACCCCACTATGCGCTTTACAGGTGCAATGCCAACAATATGCACTGGCGTGACTATCTCGGTCATGCTGCTGGCCGATACATGTACACTGACCCGTTTACACAGTTGCTTCTTGGTGCGCTACAGATCCGTAACCGGATCATGCATCCCGAGTTTCAACTCAGCGACAACGAGATTGCTGAGCAGCTAAAAGGTTTCGATGACGAGTTACTTGAGTCCATACGCAGTCTTTGCTCATCACAACCCAGCAGGCCATCGCAAGACATCTTCAAGGAGGCATTGGTTAAGGCCTACACTAGCTGGTTCGAACGTTTTCTGAATAAGGTAGTGAGTGAGGGAAATATCATGCCTACTGTATCCTCACAGCTGCCATGGGGTCCAAACTCCACAATAAATATATCGATTAGAACGTAGTATCTCGCATGGATACTGGCTAGTACCTTATACGTATCAGCCCCATCTTCACCTAGTGGCGAGGATGGGGTTTTCTTTATATTTTACGCTTCGATATAACTATCGGTGGACCCGGATGGAATTGGACCATCGGCCTTTCGGATGTGAACCGAACGCTCTACCACTGAGCTACGGGTCCCCTCTTCTGCTGATGAATTACTGCCGCAAAAAAGAGATATGGTAAGTCACTAGTATACTTAAGCTACTAGCTATTTACCAACAGGTTATAAGAAAAATATGATTGCACTTCTATACTTGCAAGTTTATGCATGATATGGTTTTATAATCATATATTGTGTAACAAACAAGCAATTTATTGCAAGGCAAATGAGCTTTGCAATTATAGTGCGACAGCAAACTGATTTAATCAAACGCATTCATCCATTTTTCGTAAAGATGTGAAAACTGCGTTTTAAAGGAAACGACGTTTTTTTGCGTTTAAAAATAGTATATGGATGAAGATTACCCACCTAGCATTATTCCGCAAGAGCAAGTAACCCCACAACCTGAAGCTGCCCAGCCAACTGCAATACACAAACTTGGTCAGTTCTTTTGGGACATTTTAGAAACGGTTGTCTTTGCACTGGCTATATTTGTCATAATTTATTTGTTCATTGCCCAGCCACACCAGGTTCAAGGAGATTCGATGTATCCAAATTTCTTATCTGGCGAATACATATTAACGAATAAAATAGTATATCGTTTCGAAAATCCAAAACGCGGCGATGTTGTCATATTTAACTCACCATTTGAAAAAGACTTCATTAAACGCATTATCGGTGTCCCCGGTGACCATATCAAAATCCAAGGCGGTCGTGTGTACGTTAATGGCACGCCACTGGAAGAAGCATATTTGCCCAATGGTACTGATACACCAGCAGAATCATTTATCAAAGAAGGTCAAGAAGTCGTTTTACCTCCCGGACAATATGCTACGTTCGGTGACAATAGGCCAAGGTCATATGATTCAAGGGACTGGGGATTTATACACAAAAGTGACATTATCGGTAAAGCTTGGATCATTTACTTTCCATTTTCCCACTTCGGTATCGTACCGCAACCACACTATAATGTTAGCGGCTCGTGATGAGCAAACACAACGAACTTAAAAGAGGAAACAAGAGTATTATTCTGAAGATTCGGATAAGTGTGCTGTTCGTGCAAGGATATCTAAATCACTATTACTTTTAATATGTGATAATTGTTCTTGTAGTTTTGCTAATAATGTACCGGTTTGTTCTGATGGACCGTCGATATCAAAGGTTATTTTTAGGCGCCGCCTTGACTGGGCAATTTTAACTTTTGCTTTACACTCAAGCAGCGACAAGCTTTGTGCTAGTTCATCCTCGACCTCTTCGAGACCAGAAACATGATAATTATCCACTTCTCGCTTTGGTTCAACACCTCGTCCAGCCTTGAATTTGCGTGTCAATTCTTCAGTAGCCCTGACCGATAAATTTTTTCGCAATACTTCTTTGTAGGCTTCAATAATATCATTGTCCTCTTCCAAAGCAGCAAGCGCCCGAGCGTGGCCTTCAGTTGTTTGGCCACCCATTATACCGTCTTTTATTGCATCAGGTAATGATAATAGCCTGATAGTATTCGAAACATATGCTGGACTTTTACCAACACGCTGGGCGATCTCTTGATTGGTCAAGCCGAATTCATCAAGCAGTTTGCGATAAGCTTGCGCCCGTTCTAAAGCATTCAAATCAACGCGTTGGACATTTTCCACAATTGCCAGTTCGAGCATTCCTTGCAACGTTGTCTCTTTCACGACAACGGGTACATGAGTAAGACCGGCTATTTTGGAAGCCCGCCAGCGTCGTTCTCCAGCAATAATTTGAAAACCAGCCGGTGTTTTAGCAACAACCAGAGGCTCTAAGACACCATGTTCACGAACAGAATCGACCAGTTCAACTAACGATTCAGGTGTTATAAGACCGCGGGGTTGCAACGGGTTTGGTTGTAAAACGTCAATTTCAAGTTGGCGGATTTCTTGTGAATCCATGGAGTGATATGTCCTATTGGGCTACACAACTTGCCAGCCCTACTATACTTAAGAAACTGTTATGAGGCGCTTGCCATATCTGGTTATAAAAGCCACAGCGCCGGTTGTAATTGCAAAAATCGTATGGTCTTTCCCCATACTTGTACCAGTACCTGGGTAAAACTTCGTGCCACGCTGTCGAATGATTATATTCCCGGCGATAACCTTTTGGCCAGCATAGCGTTTTACGCCTAAGCGCTTGCTTTGGGAATCTTTATTGCCTTTTACCGTACCACCGGACTTTATATGAGCCATATAATGAAAAATTTAAAATACCAAATTTTAAAATACAAACTTAATTTCCAGTTTTGGACTTGTTACTGCTTTCTGAAAAAGTGGACCATTCGACCAATTTTAGCGTCAGGTCGTGTATAAGAAAGCGGTCGTTCAAGGGGAGTATAGCCAAAATTTTCACAGCTGTCAAGGAGTATTTTGTCTACTAATAGCTGTGAAAACTTGCCTTCGCGATACATTGGCACAACGACAGTGAGTATACCATTGGCCTTTATGATTGGCGCTGCATGTATGAACAAGTTCTTGAGTAACCGAGAGTACTCCTTTGTAGTACTTTCCAATTGTTGCTTTGATAATACACCCCTAACTGGCGGTCCAAGATAAGGTTCCGTAATGAGAAGGTCAACTGATTGCTTTGCAAAATTATGATCTAAAGCCGCTATATCCACCGCTATTAATTTGTCCAATTTTCCCTTGCATAATCCTGATTTTGCACACCAGTCAATATTCAGCTTCGTATCTGCAACAGCTTTCACATCAATATCACTGCCGCTGACTGTCATACCAAGTCGTAATCCTTCCAATAATATTGTCCCCTCACCACAAAATGGATCCAATAATACTAAATCCGATTTCTCATTGCTATAATATCCTTGAGCTATATTAATCAGCATTCTGGCTAATTTTGGCGGTAACATGCCGCGCTTTGGATTACTCTTTGGCCTGCCATAATCGACTTTTGCCCACTGTTTATAATCTTGGTAGGTAGTAGTCTGACTAATATAAATTGATTTTTCATCCGAAATTACAAGTAATTCAAACCCACGGTTGAGAATGTTTTGGGTGTCAAGCTGGACACTTGTAAGACCTGTTTCGTTTCCCCTAACAAAACGAGAGGATATATTTTGCTTCGTAAAATATTGCTTAAGTGCCCGAGCAATAGTATTTGCTTCATCTTGATTAAGCCCTTCACCTGCAAATTGTACGGCGAAAGTAATTTTACTGTGAAGATTTTCTGTCAGTTTTGGTAGGAGTAATTCAATCTCGTTAATAAGCGATGTCACATGATCACTCTTTTGTATGACCTTAAGAACCGTACCAATCTTTACCGTTCCGCCTAACTTTTCTTGAAGGACCTTTGGCTCGGCCGTACACCCTTGAACTAAGGCAAAGCGGTAGCCTATCCTGGTAATATTGGTATCTGCATTTACGTCAACGACAGCTTTGACCTCTGCGAAAGCCAGATCCGCTTCACGGCCAAGTGTCAGAACTAAACTATTCGAGAAATCGTGCGTATCCATATTACAAAATTGATCAGAGAATAAGTATAATTGTAGTCTTTTTGCGGAAAAAAGTGATAAGTTGCGGTGTTGTGCAGTTTACGATTTCGCAGCTACCTTGCTATTGATTTTATCGACTGAGAGTACTGAGTATTTTTGGCGATGGCCATGGGATTTATGGTAGTGTGACTTTGCCCGAAAGCGCAGCACATGGATTTTCTTAGCTTTCTTTGTGCCATTGACGGTAGCCGTAATCGTATAGCCGTCAATATACGGACTGCCAATAACCGTTTTGTCGTCATCTTGAAATAGTAATACCTTATCAAAGGTGATTGTATCGCCAATAGCGGCCTTTTGTAGGTCGACAGTGACCGGCTTACCGGTTTCAACTTTATACTGGGTATTGCCAATTGCAACAATTGCGTAAGTCATAATTTCACTCATCAATATCGCTTTTACATTTTTCTGTAATGCAAGATTACATTTTACCGATTTTATACCAGGAATGTCAACAGTTTACAAGGAATAATAATGTAGTGGTGTTATTGCAGTGTAGTTAATTTTGTTTCTTGGTGGTGTGCCCGAAGCATACTTAAAATAATACCAAAGAGAATAGCTGTTGCCAGTACAGAGCTGCCACCATAGGAAACTAAGGGCAAAGTAATACCTGTCACCGGTAAAATACCAATGTTACCTCCAATATGGATATATGCCTGACTTACGAGCATAATGGCACTCCCACTTAAAATAAGTGCAGCAAACCTATCTTCCATTCTTTCAGATAACCGAACTAACCGCCAGAAAATAATGGTATAAAGTATGAGGAGTGCAAAAGCACCAATAAACCCAAGCTCCTCACCTAAACTGGCGAAAATAAAATCTGTTGTGTGTTCCGGTAAAAACTTTAGCTGCGTTTGCGTCCCTTGCCCTAACCCTCGACCAATAAATTGTCCGGAACCCACAGCAATAACTGATTGGTTGATATTATATGACTTGCCGAGCGGATCGCTTTTTGGGTTTAAAAACGCTGTTACCCTCGCGCGCTGGTAGGGCTGGGTAAAATGCCAACCAATAGGCAAAAGAACAAGAACAGTAATAAGTACTGCTAGAAAATAACGTAATTTAACGCCACTTAAGAACAGCATGCTTCCAAAACCACATACCAAAACAACTGCCGAGCCCAAATCCGGTTCCCGAAAGACCAAAATGAAGGGAATGAGAAAAAGTCCAATACATAAGGCTACATTTGTTAGCTTTACTGGCGGCCTATTCATTAAGATATAGGCAAAAAAAACAATCAAAAATGGTTTCATTAATTCCGATGGTTGGATTTGCCCCCCACCAAAGGCAAGCCAGCGGTATGACCCTCGCGTTTGGTCAGCAAAGAAAAAAACTAACACTAAAAGCACTAACGAAAAAATATAAGCCGGCACTGCAAGTAATTTTATGGCTTCACGGTCTAATCGGCTAACTAAAAAAACAACGACTAGCCCCAATACCATACTAATAAGTTGTCGGTAAAATAAATCGGTCGCACTAGAAAGCAACATCAAAAGCCCAAATATTGGAATTAATATAAGCGGAATAACCAAGATCCAATCAATTTTTTCGGGAGAAAAACGCATCATATTCTGTACATATGCCTTCTATATCCTTTCGATTCGTAGCGCTTTGCCAAATTTTAGGTCTTTTGCTAATGTCTGGCGTTTGATTTCCTCTTCAAATTCCTTTGGCCAACTTGGTACTTCAACAGTAATATATTCGTCAAGATTCGTTCCTGCTTCTTTGCGGGCAATTTGGATTGCTCGGATCAATTCTCGGGCATCCCCTTCTTTTTTAAGCTCTTCTGTCATTTTCATATCGAGAATAACAGTAACTTGGTTTTCTTCACCTTTTTGATGATCAACTGACTTGACGTTTAATTCATCTGCGATAATTTGTTCTAAGTTTGCTTCTAATCGATCCTTACTATTATATGTCGCTTTGGCTAAGGGTTGCCGTAGTTTAGCACCAGCTTCCTTCCGCTTCGCGTGTCCTTTTTCAACAATAGTACGGACCAGGTCCATATCCACAGTCAACTTTTCGTCCAATAAACTTTTATCTCCTTGGGGAAAGTCAGTGAGGTGGACAGAAGTGTCTTGCGTTAAGTTAACGTATATGGTTTCAGAAATAAATGGCATAAATGGTGCAACTAGTTTGGATAATGTTACCAAGACGCCATAAAGGACAGACAAACATACTGCTTCGTCTTTTTTATCAGCTGTCGGCCCAAGGCGACCACGGGATCGGCGGATGTACCAAGTCGAAAGGTCGCTGACCACAAAATCCTCAATGCTACGGGAAGCATCCATCGCGTTGTAATGTTGTAATGAAGCGTTAACGGTAAGAACTAACTTTGTTAATTTTGCTAAAACCCATTTATCAAGAACAGTTAGTCTCTCATTTTCGATTGGCATATCGCATGACCAGTCGACTAAGTTTGCGTAATCAACAAAGAATTTATACGAATTCCAAAATATTAAATAAAACCGGCGTTTTACTTCGTTGACTGTGTTGAAACCAAAACGAAGGTCATTTTCAGGGTTTTGCGTTGCAAATAACCATCGCATAGGGTCGACACCCATTTTGTTGGCAGCATCATTAAATTCAATCGAATTACCAGTCGATTTATGCATCGGCTGGCCTTTTTCATCGACCACAGTGGCGTAACCTAGTAGATTTTTAAATGGATTTGTTTGGGCTAACGCCGCACTCATTGCAATAAGTGAATAGAACCAATTTTTAAACTGCCCAGGAAAGCTTTCGGTTACAAAATCCGCCGGGAACCATCCCTCGGGCAACGTTGAAAATGGGACAATGCCGGCATCTAACCAGGGGTTACCAACATCAGGAATTCGCACTGCCGTCCCACCACAATCAGGACACTGGAGTTTAATTTGATCAATCCACGGCCGATGTGGACTATTGCCTTCAAACTTATCCCATCCTTCAACGGCCTTCTCTTTCAGTTCTTCTTTACTGCCGATAACTTGGAAATGCTCACATTTTTCGCATACCCAAATTGGCAAAGCTAATCCCCAATAGCGCTTCTTCGAAATAAGCCAATCATGCATATTTTTCAGCCAATCCAATTCACGCTCTTTCCCCCACTTCGGCATCCAATTAATCTTTCTGGCAGCTTCCTGCATTTGCTCACGATAGGTAGAACTTGAAGATTGAAGTTTGAAGCTTGAAGCATTTTTATCACTTTCCGATTCCCGCTTTCCGGTTTCCGCTTTTTTGTCCATGGCTATGTACCACTCGTCAACCACACGCCAAACAAGCTCTGTTTTACAACGCCAACAGGTCGGATAACGATGTTTGTACTTTTCAGTTTTAAAAAGAAACCGTCCGCCATTTTTTTCTTTAAGGTAATCGATGATAAGTTCTGGGTGAACTTTAGCGTTTTTGCCTGCTAAAAAGCCCATATCCTTTACATATGAAGCATCTTCTTCAATTGGTGCGATCATTGGCAGGTGAAATTCTTGGCCTAGCTTAAAATCTTCTGTACCGGCACCTGGAGCGACATGCAATAATCCTGTTCCTTCGGTTTCAGTTACAACTTCACCGCCATCGATTACCTGATGAATATAGTCGCCAAAATTCTTTTTAACAATCGGCAAGTCATCAAACGGCGCATCGTATTCCCACCCTAACAATTCAGTACCACGTCTTTTTTCAATGATTTCAACATCTCCCAAAACTTCTGTCCGCTTTTGCATGAGCCATAACAGCTTGTCGTCATGTTTCACTGCGACATACTCTTCCTTTGGATTAACAGCAACGGCCACATTTGCAGGAATTGTCCACGGTGTTGTCGTCCATATCAATAAAAACTCGCCATCACGACCGTGGATAGGCAGTGATGCATAAACCGTTTCATGCGTAATTTCCTGATAGCCTTCCGATTCTATTTCGTGCTGCGAAATTGCCGTGCCACATCGTGGGCACCATGGTACCGAATCTTTGCCTTTATATAACCAGCCTTTTTCTTGTACTGACTTTAGGTAATGCCATATTGAGTAATTATTTTGTTCAGATGAGGTATGATAAGAGTTATCCCAGTCCATAAAATATCCAAGCCGCTTAGACTGCTCGGTTTGAACTTCAGCAAATTTCTTCACCCTTTCTTTGCAAAGCGTAACAAACTTTTCTAAGGATTTAAATTTGTCGCCATGGACAAGATCTTCAATTTCTTTTTTATTCTTAATACCAAGTTCTTTTTCAACCTCTACTTCAACCCATAAGCCTTGCTCGTCAAAACCGTTTTGGAACCGTTCGGCATTACCTTGCATGTTATTGAACCGCTGCCAAAGGTCTTTATATGTCCTGCCCCACGCGTGATGCACACCCATTGGATTATTTGCCGTGATTGGCCCGTCTAAAAAAGAAAATTTCTTCTCAGAACTCTTATTTTTTGCAAGATATTTTTCGACAATCCTATTTTTATACCAATGGTCCAACAGCTCTTTCTCAAGAGCCACGAAATCAACTTGCGATTGTATTGGTTTAAATTTAGCCATATTGAAAATTGCAATACAGGATAAGCCTATTTTACATGGAAAGACAGATGAATGAAAGTCTTACCCTTTATGATTGAGGCAAGACATTCTGTCAAGGTAATGAGGGGCCGCCGGCTCAGTTCCTAATCCAGCGGCCTAATTGAAAACTTACAGCAAGTGTAAACGGTCTTTTTCGCTCTCCCACCATAATGAGAGAAGCTGTAATTGCTTTTCTATACGATCAAAAAGTAAATCCGGATGACCAGTAGAAACTATTGGCCGTTCCTCAAGCATGAGTTTTTTCCAGTCGGCGTAGGGTATCCTATGGCCATACTGATCACCAAGTGCCTCTCCCATCCAAGTAGCACCAACTATGCCCAGAAGTGGCGGATCATTCATATCCTCATTGAGAAACGAAAATTCTTCAGCAATTTCTTCAGGCAGCGGCTCGATGTTATTTCGACCAAGCAGCTCGACAACATACGGATACTGACTTTCAGGCTGTAATTTTATTTCTGCTTGGATGTTGTACGTTTCATTGTCGCCATCAGTAATAATGCGCGATTGTTCTTCAACGAACGGCATATACCCTGCTTCTACAATGATAGAAAGTGCTAACTCTTGTTTTTCTTTCAATTCAGAGTCGAGTACAACTATCCAAACTCCTCCAGGCACTTCAATATGCGCGTATGTTACAGACATAATACGCCCAAGTAGTGTTGCAATATCAACCAATGGCGTAGCAGCCCGGATTGGGATGCGAAATGAAAAGTTTGCCGGTATGGCGCCATTACTCATTTGCTTTAATCCTTCCGTTTAGATACCGTTTGCCATGAAAAGTACAATGCAGGAAAATCCTGTAGCGTTATTATAGCGTTGTATGTATAGAAATAATAGGATCGTAGACGAGAAGTAAAAACTAAGAAGATGAAATCTCATGAGTGACACTAAACCCAAAGACCAACAAATGGATTAGGTTGGTCTTTGGGTAAATAATCTCACATCAAAATAAGTGTTTGACTGGTTTTCCTTAAAACACATGCGTCAGTACCCAAAAAAGTACTAAGAGTATGACAGGTACACCTACGAACCAAGCAACTAAGTATCCCATATTTGCCTCCTTTCCTTTATAAGCGTAGTTTACTAAAAGAGTAGTTAAGATTGTGTTAACAAGGCAATTAAACGTATTAGCGGATACGAATGCTTTCTACATTTTCGGCTTCTTCGGATTCCAAAAGGATATCTTCGGTTATTGGTTCATCTTTCTGGCGGTGCAGCGTCCACCAGCCAAACGCTGCGGCCGCGATCGCCGCAACACCCCCGATGGCCAAACCCCATCGCGGCCCAGCATTTTCACCAATAAAGCCGACAATCGGGCCGCCGATCGGGGTAGAACCTAAAAATGCCACCGTCCACAACGACATGACCCGGCCGCGCATTTCGGGCGTCGACTCCAGTTGCAGGATGACATTGCCTAGGGTTGTAAAGGTAATCGAAAAGACACCAACTACCACCATTGCCACAATGGCAAGCGGCAGTGTCGGCATAATTGCCGCCAGTAATATAGCAATGCCAAACACACAGGCCATAATTATTAGCATATGCGGCCCTGATTTTTTCAAATGCGCAGTCGACAACCCGCCAACTACCGCTCCTAAGCCCATCGCACCAGTTAACCAGGCGTAGGTTCCGGCTGTACCGTGGAAGGTAATACGGGCAATTATCGGCAAACTTACCTGGAATTCATACGCCAATGTTCCGACAATGGCTAACATTATTAAGGTATCCCGCAATTTTGGTGTGTGCAATATATACTTAAACCCTTCGGTGAGCTGGCCTTTAACTTGACCGACTCGAGGTGAAGCCTGAAGCGCGGCTGAATCCATTAATTTTAAGACTATCAAAAGCGCACCGAACGAAAGTCCGTTGATGATAAAGCACGGCGCTAAACCGATGGTACTAATTAAGACACCTGCAATGGCAGGGCCGATAACACGAGCCAAATTAATTTCTGACGAATTCAACGTTATGGCATTTGCAAGGTTTTCATGGCCGACCATTTCGAGTGCAAAGGTCTGTCGTGTCGGGTTATCGACCGAGTTAACGAGACCAATACATATGGCAATCACAAAAACCATCCATAACTGGACAGCACCACTGGCAACTAACAATCCCAAGGTTAACGCAACAATACCCATCAATGCCTGCGTCACATATAAAATATTGCGTTTTGGCAGCCGGTCGGTTATAACCCCACCGATAGGAGCGAAAAATAGAATCGGTAAAAACTGCGCGGCAATGACTAAACCTAATATCGTCCCAGAATGCGTTAATTCCAGTACAAGCCATGCTAACCCAACCGTCTGCATCCAATTACCACTGAGTGATATTGCCTGTCCAATAAAGTACAAACGATAATTTTTGATGCCTAATGAAGAAAACGTCTTTTGTAAGTGGTTTAAAATGATTTGCATTGTATGCTTACAGGTTCTCGCCAACCTTTCAATTTTATCACAGAAAAACCAAGATGACGGCAGTATTAGTGAAGATTTAAATCAAGTGATTTATTTTGTGTAAGCTGGGAATAAACGTATGATGTATCTTGATTTGGATATAAAGCATATGCATTGCCAGCCGCAATAACGGCCTCATCTTTTTTTCCTAATTGGTAATCAGCAATCGCCAATAGGAACCATAATTTACCATTATAAGGTAATTTCTTGACTGCATTTGCGGTAAATACTTGTGCTGAAGCTGTACTGTCATGGAAAAGTAAGTCTTGGGCTAAATTCTCATAGGCTAAATAGTAATCTGAGCGCTGTAGCGTTTGGCGGTAAAGCTCTTCTGCTTCTGGATATTTGCCTTCATGATCATAAACGGCACCAAGGTTGTTATAGGCAAAATACCACTTTGGTTGTAGCTGTATTGACCGCTCAAAATGGCCTTTTGCTTGTTCAGTTTGACCAGCCCGAAATAATTCCACCCCGAAATTATTTTCCAGGTCAAAACTATTTTTGACAATCTTACTGTCATGGCTATACAGCGTTAACCCATTGTGCCAATTGCTATTACGGACAATGGTCCTAATTGCAAATACAGTGATAATAAGACAAGTACACATAATCATTGGGGCCAATAACCGTCGTTTCGCTAAAATCCACCAGCATAATTGGGCTAAAACAAACAGTAGACCAATGGCAGGAAAATAAAACCAACGCTCAGCGATTGTCATATCAAGTGGAAACACGTTACTGATTAAGGCAAAACCGGTGGCGAACCAAATAATGCCAAAAAAGAGAAGTTTTGATCGCTTCATCCAGGCCAAATATAATCCTGATACAAAAAATGACAGGACAATGAGGAGAGGTATTAAAAATCCAAATAGGCTTGGCCTCGAAACAACAAAATGCTGGGAAATTGCAAGCTTATCTGGGAATATAAATATTCGAAGATAATCCAATATTTCCATGGGAACAGTCATTAACCTTGCTACCAAAGGCGCTTCACTTATCGGCGCAAATTCGGGGTGGCGGATCGATGTTTGTACTAAAAGTAACCGTACATAAAAATAGATGACCGAAGAAGTTGTAAACCCGACCAGATAATATTTTACCTGTTGCCTTTTATATAACCAAACGAATACGAGAAAAATGGGAAGAGCAGTAATAGACAACTCTCCATAAAGCAGTCCCACAATTAGCAGCAAACAAACAATTACAGTCCGAATATAAGTAATTTTTGCGGCTGAAAACATAAGCCACAAAGCCAAAAGATTAAAAAACATCAACATGACATAGTGCAGCGATGCAATATAACTTACCGCCTCGACAAACGCCGGATGGACTACAAAAATAGCACTTATAATGAAACTAACGAGCCTAGATTTTACATCAGAAAGTGGTAGTAACCTTGTGAGGATCAAATAGAGCAAAACTGCATTTGCAATGTGAAAGGAGAATTGAAATAAATGGAAACCAAAAGCGTGGTCGCTAAAAATAACATACAACAGCATGTAATTTAACGTTAATAACGGACGGAAAAACCAGCCGGAAAGTCCCGCTCCGCCAGTATTAAACGTGCCGCCAGAAAAAACCTGGCCAATATTTGCTAGGCTATGTACGATCGTGTTATTAACAATCTGCTCTTCATCGTCCCAAACAAAACCGTTAAACAAGGTATTAAAGTAGGCCAAAAGGCCAAAAGTAACAAGCAAAAGGATTGCTCTTGTTGTTGATAACCATTGGGTTACTCGCTCATACAAATCCATACAATAACCTTAATGGTAAAGGGGACGGGAAAGAAAAACAACTTTGTGTACTTTGGATATATTGTGGTACAGCTTGGCTAAAGCAGCCTTCTAGTTAGTTGCGGTTTTGGCGAAGAAAGGTCGGGATATCAAACTCATCGTCATCTATATTGCCATTACCATTACTGCCGGTATTTTGGGCACCAACGTCAGCCCCGCTATTGATATTGGCCGGTGGAAAAGGATCATTACTTGTGGGTTGTATTGTTTCTACCTGCGTTGTTTGCGAGGAAGGCGTAAACACTGGCTGGGTCGGGTTTGGTGAGATTGGTGTCGGTGTACTAGGTTCACGCCATTGGCCTAAGCGTTGCCTTGTTTCATCAAAGCCAGTTGCAACGACGGTAATTTTTACCTGATCTACCATATTTTCGTCAATTGTCGCACCAAAAATAATATTCGCATCAGGATCGGCCGCTTGCTGGATAACCCTAGCCGCTTCATCGACTTCGGTCATCGTTAAGTCATTACCGCCAATAATATTAAAGAGTATGCCACGTGCCCCTTCAATTGAGATTTCCAAAAGCGGTGAAGCAATGGCTGTTCGGGCTGCCGTTTGCGCCCGATTTTCGCCTGTCCCAGTGCCAATACCCATTAACGCAGATCCAGCTTCATGCATAATGGCCTTCACATCGGCAAAGTCAACGTTAATCAACCCGGGCATAACGATAAGGTCTGAAATACCTTGCACACCCTGACCTAGCACGGAATCAGCCACTCTAAAAGCATCGATGAGAGTCATTTTACGGTCAACGACATCGAGCAATCGTTGGTTCGGTATAACAATGAGCGTATCAACTTTGTCTTTGAGGTTTTCTATACCATCTTCGGCAGCGAGCATTCTTCGAGTGCCTTCAAATCCGAACGGCTTGGTAACAACACCAACAGTTAATGCCCCGACATCTTTGGCTATTTTTGCAACGACAGGTGTGGCACCTGTTCCTGTGCCGCCACCCATACCACATGTTAGAAAAACCATGTCGGCACCAGTTAGCATACTTTGGATTTTCTCAGCCGATTCCTCTGCTGCTTGTTTGCCGACTTCAGGATCACCACCGGAACCGAGGCCGCGGGTAAAATTTTCACCAATTTGAATTTTTTCAGGAGCCTGTGAAGTAAGTAAAGCTTGGGCATCAGTGTTTATAGCAATAAATTCAACACCTTGGATATTCTGAAGTTGGATCATGGAGTTTAACGCATTGCCACCACCACCGCCTATACCGATAACACGGATTTTTGCAAAACGAGCAATATCTGGTTTGATCAACATACTGTCAAATGTCCTAAATCGAGTATTTTCTTGTTCCCCGTAAAATCTGAACTTACCAGTGATTATATCGCAGATAAGCAGGCGATGTATTCACTGGCGTGATTATAGCATGCGTGTCTAATTAGCACAAACACGAAATGTGAAGGGAAATAACACCAGTTTTTGATGAGAACTGGCAAACTCAAAAAGTACAGCCAACTTAGCTGAAACGTAAAACAGCATCATAGCCGCTTTCACCCGGGATATAGGTAACTATCCAGCCGGCTTTATGGTATACCGCGGTTAAATATTTAATAACTGCGTTTTTAGGATATCCGCCCCGCCTAGTCGAATTACGGACCACATTCCGCATTGTAGTGAGGCTTATTTCGACTGCAATATTGTCGCTGAGTTCATTGTTATAATATTCAGTCAAAATGCCATCGATATATTGTTCGACATTCTTTGCATATGCAAGTTCCGCTGCAGAGAGTTGCAGAATATCCAGCTTGTTCACCGCCATGACAGCCTCCTTATGCTGTTGATAGCATCAGCCTGTTACCCTTTCAATGTGCACAGCGGATTGTATCAAACAACACAAAGTAGAACAATAACTTGTGGCATTGAGAAATAAAAGCAATTTTTCAAGAGAACTGGCAAACCCAGAGGTAACGATAACATGATTATCAGAATTAGTCTATCTGAAAGTAGGTGTATCTTTAACTCTAAGCCGTCAAGGAAGAAGTGATTTGATGAGGTCGGTGATTTTTTTGATGATACCACCCGGGGAAAATGGGATGGATTTGAAGTTGACTGTGGGGAATGGCCGACCTGCGTGTTCTTCTGCTTCTTGGCGGGCGGCATAAAGTATCAGACCAATTGAAGTAGAATAAGCAGGATGCATAATTTCATCGATTAGGCCCGAGACACCTTGCGGTGTACCAAGCCTAACTGGCATTGCCAATACAGACTTACATGATTCCACAATACCAATAGTATCTGCTCCACCACCGGTTAAAACAATGCCCGATGGCGTTAACCCTCCTAGGCCAGATCGTTTGACTTCATTCAATACTACTCGAAAAATTTCGTTTAAACGCAACTTGATAATACCGTCGACTAATGTTTTCCTTGAAACTTTCGTTAGACCTTCAGCTTGTACGCCAAGCGCCGCTAAGTCAATTTCATCTTCACGTTTTCTTTTTTCAGCCAGTGACTCTCGTGTCATTTTGGTTGTATCTTCGGCTTCCTCTTGCGGATATGTTACTAATTTGGGTTGCCGAGATAATGCAATCTTGATTTGTTCTGCCGTTTCTAAGCTCACTCGAAGCCCTATTGCCATGTCGTTGGTAACGTTCTTCGCCCCAATTGGCAAAACCACAGAATGCGCTAGGGCACTTTCAACATACATACTCAGTTCGGTAGCGCCACCGCCTAAATCAACCAGTATAACTCCAAGTTCCTTTTCCGTATCTGACAATACGGCCTGGGCACTTGCAAGACCGCTAAAGACAAGACCTTCTACGTCAACGCCAACTTCTGACATTACTTTAACTAAGTTTCTTAAGGCGGTTGTCGAACCGGTAATAATATGCGTTTCAACTTCGAGTCTAATACCGGTCATGCCGACTGGATCTTTAATGCCTTCCTGGCCATCAACAGTAAATTGTCGTGGTAAGACATGGATGATTTCCCTTGAAGACGGTAAGGAAACTGCCCTGGCCGCCTCTAATACTCGGGCAACATCACTTTCAGTTATTTCAGCTTCAGGGTCTGCTACTGCCACAACACCGCGGGAATTTTGTGACTGGATTTGGGTCCCGGAAACTGAAACGAAAGCACGCTCAACAGAATACCCTGCCATGCGTTCTGCAGCTTCAAGGCTTTCGGTGATGGCAAGAACTGTTTCTTCAATATCAACAACCTGGCCTTTCCTCAGCCCTCGTGAAGTAACTGACGAAGAACCAATAATATTGATCCTACCGTCTTCCATAATACTGGCAATAAGGGTGGTAATTTTCGAGGAGCCAACGTCAATACCTGTTATATAACGATCCTTCATAAATATATCACTATGTAAAAATCAAGATGCAAAATTATGAATTAAAATGCAAAATGGGTATCTACCTTACAACAAAGATGTGATCATATCATTTAATATTTGCACATTAATTTCTAATAATCATTATGGTCGGTTTGTTAAAGCGAACATCGATTTTGCCGATCTTCTTCTTATCTATTTTAGAGCTAGCTAAAATGATTTGTAAAGCATCAACTTGTTGTTTGGCCGGCTTTTTTGATGAAAATACAACCAAAATACCATCATCGGTTGTGCCTTCGAAGCTCTGGCCGGGAATATTCTGTATCGAAGGTAACTGATTATTAAAATTGTCAAATTCCCTCATTTTAAACGCTTTATGCTCACTTTCAGTAATAATGTTAAGGGCTGTCTGAATATAGGCATCGGTTAATTTGGTACCAAGTACTATGTTTTCTATAGAAAGGTAAAAGACCGTTGGTGCTGATAATGCCTGTAACTGTGCGCTCGTTGTGCTTGGATTAGCATTATAGAATGGATCGCCACTTTCAATACGGGCAAAGGCGACAGCATGGCTATCAATGTAATACTGATCATATTGCATCTTGGTAATTGTTGCAGAAACCGTTGCCGTTACCGTTGCATTTGGTGTCTCTTGAGCCTGGTCCGTTGTCGTTTGCTGCCTTACAATAATAAGCTGTGCTACAGCTTGCCGTTTATCAACACTAACCTTCAGTGTAGACGGAAATTGGCGACTAATAACCAAATGGTCAGCCTGGGGATATTTTTTGGCAAGTTGTTTTGCAAGTGAATTAGTTGAGAGGAACAGCATATTCTTGCCTTTTTGCGCATTCAGGTCATTAACAAAAGCATCGGAGGTTGGAATACCCTCGATAACTACTTTCTCAACCGTAAAAAATTGGAGATGAATAATACCAAAAAGAAGTAAAGTTAATCCGCCCAATAGAATAACTGATATTATTATTTTGCTGAATTTACCTTGTTTTGGCCGTTGGCGCGAAAATGCCGATCCGCTGCTGTCCCGGTTAGGTGTATCCTTTTTTGGCCATAGGCTTTTACTCGAACGTTTTTTAATTTTATAGCCGTAATTGGGTGCTTTCGTGTCTGAAATTGGCATGGGTAAAAGAAACTTATGATGCTACAAGAGAGCGAATTTGGGTTGCAATATTTTCCGCTGCGTCAAGCTTAATAAGCTGTTTGGCCTGGCCAGCATTTTTTTGGTAATCATCATATTTTGCAACAATTGCCGTAATCGTCTGCATTAGCCGCTTGGTAAAATCATTACCCTGCAAAACAATTTCGGCAGTACCTGCATTTTTTAATAGCGTTGCGTTTTCATATTGCTCATTTTTTTGCGCCCAAGGTAATGGAACGAGAATTGCCGTTTTTCCCAGTGCTGCAAGTTCACAAATTGTATTAGCGCCCGAGCGTGAAATAACCAGGCTCGCTTTTGCAAGTACTGCCCCAATGTCGCTAGAATGAACATACTCTATTGGCAGGTATCTTGGCTTAAGCTCACTAGATAAGGCTTGGATCGTATCATTTGCCTTTTGGTAATCATTATGTGCACTTTTTCCTGTTTGATGGAGAATTGCAAATTTCATTAGTAAATCTGGTAATAAGCCAAAAATAGCTTGGTTGATGGCATGCGAGCCTTGATTGCCACCGGTAATATAGATGAGTGGTAATGCACAACGGTGTAAAAATTCCTTAATTTCACCATCTGCTGCGTTGCTTGCAAATATTTCCGGACGAATAGGATTTCCGGTTAAAATAGTCTTTTGGGCTGGGAAGTACCGGCGGGAATTTTCCCATGAAATAGCCACAATAGTTGCAAACAAACTATTTATTTTGTTTGCAAGACCAGCGTGAACTGATTGCTCATGAGTCAAAATAGGAACTCGATACACCCACGCAGCAATGACCACAGGAACTGATAAATAACCACCGAAGGAAACAACAACCCGTGGCTTGATTCTGCGCAGCAAGAAAAATGCTTGGACAAAGCCGATCGGAATTTTTAAGAGGCTTGGAATTGTGTGGATCGTAAAAGCACGCTGTAATCGCCCTGTAGTTAAGAAATACACGGGTAGCCCCATTTTCGCAAATTGGACTGATTCCTGTGATGGTGATTTATCTCCTTCCGTTGCATGTCTACGGGAAATAACAGCAAGTGATATATCAGGATCTTCCTGTAAGACATTGATCGTTGCCAAGAGCGGTGACATATGGCCGCCAATAAGTAATACCGTCTTCTTCATTACTATTATTGTACATGATGAATCACCAGAAATAGGAGAGTAGATTACCGTTTGGTGTATCTTGATAGGTTAAGTAACAAACCTGCGGCGAATAAAACGGTTACTAACGATGAGCTCCCAAACGATATAAACGGCAACGGTACACCAGTGAGTGGAAATAAAGCAACCATTGAACCCATATTAATAAGTGTCTGGAAGCCAAGCCAAACGGTTAAGCCAATAGCCAATAATTGCCCATAATGGTCGGGGATGCGTCTGGCAATCGTAAAACTGCGCCACAGCAAGAGCACGAAGACACAAACTACGACCAAAGCGCCAACAAAGCCAAGTTCCCCGGCAATGACAGCAAATATGGAATCAGAGTTTGCTTCTGGCAAATAACCGTACTTCTGGCTTGAGTTACCTAAGCCAACACCGAACAGCCCGCCTGACCCTAAGGTTAACAGTACTTGCGAGATGTGGTAAGAACTGCCTTGCGGGTCAATCTGTGGGTTCAAAAACGTTGTTAACCGCTGAAATCTGTATGGTTCCAGTAAAACGAGGGCGATAAGGCCAAAGGCACCAATTGGCAAAAGCACTAGAAATTGATAAATTGGCGCACCTGAAATAAAGTAAAGGGCGACAATGGTCGAAACAATGATCATGGCTGTCCCCAAATCAGGTTCGAGCATGACAAGGATTAATACCACAAGTGCTATCCCACCCACGGTTAGCAAAGAACGGGGTGATAAATTGTCTCTAGTTTTGGTAAACCACGCCGCTAGGTAAATAATAAGGGCAGGCTTCACAATTTCCGCCGGCTGCAGCGTAAAGCTGCGCATGAAAGGAATAAGATGCGACAAATTAATCCATCTTCGAGCACCCAAGGCATGGACGCCAACTCCGGGTATCAGAACGGCAATGAGTAATAGCAGTGCTCCTGCTAAAATAATTGCAGATAGTTTATAAAAAGCCTTAATGTTTAACTTATACGCAATTGTACCAGCAATGAAACCTAAAATAATCCCAATGAATTGTTGCTTTGCAAAGTAGTATTTATCACCGAACGTATGGAAGCCTTCATATGAGGATACGTCGGCTATCATTAACAGCCCAAAAAGTGTGAGACTAATAATAAGCCCAAACAACAGCATATCAGGTGCATGAAAACTTTTTTGCGTTTGCTCCTTACTAATCTGCTGGGCACTTTTGCGCGGCTTTTTCTGCAACGGCATTCGAGGCATGTATTTATACTACCATGCTTGGCGAGGGTATTGAACCTTGAAGTTATCTAAAAAATGAGGAATTAAAGAGGTTCAAACTATTTATTCGGATTGGTCATTATCAGTGCCAGATATTCGACTTTTAAGAAAATCTTCCGATGCTCTTACCAATCTTTCCATCATCTTACTCCGTTCACCTTCTGTCATTTTGTCTAAGCTCCGCGGATCAACGTACACAGGAATAGCATGGTCTACTTTTACTCCTTTAATTTGATCAGGCTGGATCAGAATAGTCGGAGGCGTATCTTTTGTGAGCATCCAAATATCAGGCCCGCTGCCATCTGGGTTTGGAATATACTTGTGACCTTTTCTTTCATCCATACATTATAAGGTAGATACTGTTGTAGTTTTATTATACATCGCTTGTCTAACTCGGTAACTTACTTTATTGCCTTGAGAGAATAGAGCAAGTAAAATGCCGGGGATGGTATTATCCCCGGCTAAAGGCCTTGTGTTGCCTATAAATGTTCCAATATATATTCACGCAGCGATTGGCGAAAACGGCGCATAGCACTGAATAGACTAGCTTCCAAACTTGTGCCTTCAATTATCCAGTAGGAAAATAATACAAGTACCCAAATCGCAAAGCCGATATATCCCAATAATGGTAATCGAAATACAGCCTCCATAAGATAAAGGCTAGCAACAAGTAAAGCTACAATACTACGGAAAAGATATATTATCCTACGCTCTATACTTTCTGATATTGCCGCGATCCAAAGCGTCCAATAGCCGCTACAAGTGACAATTATAATCAAAAGTGCCGATACTAAATCCATCCGTCACCTTCCTTTTACCAGGAACGAGGCAATGTTTTTAAAGTACAGCTGAAACCGTCCAACCACTGAGAAACTCACACAATAAGATTAGATCCTAATATCGATTACCCTTATTATTTTTCATGCAGATGAGCAATAGCTTCCTTAAACTGCAATGCCCTTTCATGGTAATCTTTAAAAAGATTAAAGCTTGGCGCAGCTGGAGACAGCAAACAAATCTTTCCCTTCGATGTATGTTCACTAGCCACTTCAACCGCGCCTGCCATGGAGTCTTGGTTGAAAAATCTTATTTTTGAAGCATGAAGTTTGAAACCTGGAACTTTTTTGATTGCGTCTTCAATCTTCCGGCCAGTTGTCGGCAGTAAGATGACAGTTTTGATCTCACTTTCGACAATGCGCTTCGCCAAACTAGTATAATCCAGTCCCCTATCGTAACCGCCAACAATGATTGTTTCAACATCTGGTGCCAGCGCATCAATTGCCGCAATTGCTGATTCTGGTGTCGTCGAAATTGAGTCATTATAATAGGTCACACCGTTTACATCACCAACTAATTCAAGCCGATCTTCTAAGCCTTTAAACGCTGCTATCGCGCTGACAATTTTTTCAGTTGGGATTTCATAAAGTTTGCCGATGATAATTGCTGGCAAAACATTTTGGATGTTGTGGTCGCCTAATAGACTAATTTCGTCCCGGCCCATTATATTTTCCACATTATTATGGAAGCGGAACATTATATCTTTCCCTTGTATAAAACAGCAATTTGGACCAATATCGGCGTTAAAAGGAAATCGTTTTGCTTTGCTGCGTTGGGCAATCTCATATGGAATTGGATAATTTGCATTATATAAAAAGTAGTCATTTGGTGATTGGTGGCTTGCTATATTTTCCTTCGCTTTCACATAGTCTTCAAAGTCATCGTAGTAGTCTAAATGTTCGGGTGTGATATTTTGGAGCACTGCAATATGTGGACTTTTGGTAAGCGTTTGTAATTGATGGCTTGAAAGTTCCATTACCACAAGTGTTTTATCATTAATTTTAGGGAGCTGCTCTAAGGCTGAAATACCAATATTACCGCAAAGTATTGTATTGGCGTAATCTGACTTAATGACTTCATAAATGACAGTTGTTGTTGTGCTTTTGCCTTTCGTCCCAGTAACACCGATAATTGTTCCAGGACAAGAATCGAAGAATAGTTGGGTGGGAGAAGAAACTATCGCGTTACCAATGTACGGCTTTATTACCTTTAATGGTATGCCGGCGGTTTTGATAATGACGTCATAATTTTTCAGGCTGGACAAGTAATCCTTATTAAAAAACGTATCGAGGTTTGCGTCGTTCTTTATCATAGATTGGACATCCGTACTAAGCATGTCCAAGGTAGCTTGGTCCGCGACAGCCAGTTGCTGCGTCCCAAACTTCTGCCGCAAAAATGTATACGCTGCAAAGCCTTCCCGACCTAACCCAACAATAATAATTTTCTTGTCTTTCAATTCCATAGTAGCAACCCACCAGACCTGTCCATTCACCTAAAAGGTGAGGGGAACTAGACTATAGCAATTTGCTTTTGCAACAGTTGCTTATATTCACCTGAAAGCAAATTTTCGTCGTTCCAATTTGTTAATACTTTATTAGTCTCAGTTTTGATATTTGGATATTTTGACAAAATTTCGTCTGTAAAGTACTGTAATAAGACTTGGTCTCCCTCTGTTTTCTGGGTGGATAAATATAGTGCCGCACGCACTTCTTCATATGTCCCAACGCATTCAAATGGCTTATGCTCGGCTACACCGACTAATTCCTTTAGCAATGGTAAAAGTGTTTCAGCTTTAAACAGGTCTTGCCCAAAAATCTCCTTAAGGTCGTTACCTTCCATAAACGGGTAAAGAATAAGATATACAAATAAACATTTAGCACACTTACCACACCAAGTGTTACTCTTTTGCCCAACATTGCAGCTCTTAAATAATGAAAAATAATCCTTAAACTCTGAGAAAATCTGAGCAATCTGTAATTCGTATGCTGGACGCAGAAAGCTAAAATAATTGACATGTGATGCTAAATAGTTCCTTGCATAATCATGAAACCTTTTTTCAAAAACAAACGATTTAGAATATTGGTGGTTAATAGCCTGCCCTTGGTAGACAATATCAGCTTCATTAGCTGAAAATTCGTTTGAAAGCACAATATCCTGGTAATCGAAAATTACGGCACATAATACAGCGATAAACGCGAGTGAGGCTGAAAATGGCGTGTGGCCATTGAGGTAACCCTGACCATTAAGTTTTAGGAGTGCTGGGTCGATTTGCCGGTTTATGGTAACCTGTTTTTCACCAAAAAGTTTGGTTGCGATTACGTGGGCAGAAGTAATAGGTGCAAATGTATCCACAACAAGCCCGGCTACGTGCATATCAGCATTTTTCAGAAGTTTTGCCGTAACAATGGAATCTTTGCCTCCACCAATCGGCACAATAGCACGCTTGGTCAGTTCTCCGTCAAAAATTTGCTTGTCTTGGTTACCAGATTTGCTTTCAATTCTCACGTTACGAACATGGTCGATTGTAATATCATTTCGGAATATATATTCGCCCATACCGTTGAGCAATAAATCCTTCCACCAAGCAATTTGTTCTTCATTTAAAAATCCAGCGTTTATTGTTATAGTTGGCGAAGCAGCGGCTTTCCAATAACTAAAGCTTTCAATAATACCAATATTGAAGACAAGATTATCGATGACCTTTTTTGGTAAAATCCCAAATCTAGCAGTGTCAACATCTTTTATTGTTATTTTATGCGAAAAAGTTTTGTCGGGCGGCAATGCAAAATCGTAAGCAATAACTAAATTGCCATCAACCAAATTGTAGTGATAACGATCAAAAATAAACTGCGGATATTTCTTTGTAATTTCTTGCCACGATGCTTGGTTTCCCATTGTGTCTCTTATTCTACACTTTCAGGTTTACTTGGTAAATATTTTAAAGGAGAAAAAGCGGATGTACTATTACTTAGTTATTGCTATGAGCAAACCAATAATAGCCAAAAGCGCACCGGCTAACCAAAAACGCATGACAACTTTCGGTTCTTGCCAGCCGCGCAGCTGCAAATAAAGATGTAATGGGGATACCGCAAACGCCTTGCGGTGAAAAAAATATTTCGATGCCAACTGTACAAACGATGATGTAACTTCTACAACGAACATGCCACCAATAACCGCCAATGGAACGGTTTTGCCGGTTAATAGTCCAACCACAGCAAGTGTTGCACCAAAAGCCAAAGCACCAACGTCGCCAAGCAGCACTCGGGCTGGATAGATATTAAAGTAAAGAAAAGCTAACAAAGCGCCAATCCAAGCGCCAATGAATGCTGAAAGCGTGGAATCAAGCGACGTACGGGCTAAAATTAAAAATGCCAGAAGACAAATGATTAATAAGCCTGTCGAAAGGCCATCTAAGCCATCAGTTATATTAACCGCATTCGTAAAAGCGACAATAACAAATGCCGCAAAGGGAATAAAGAAAATACCAATATCAATATTACTGAAGTTCCATAGAATATCTATCCGATGAAAGCCTAAAACATAGTAAATATAAGAGGAAATGAGTAGTGCCAATACGATTTGAATAATGAGTTTATGGCGAAACCGTAAGCCGATAAAACCATGGGTACTTGTATTAAAAAACTTCTTGCTATCGTCATAAAAACCTAAAATACCAAATAAAACCATCGTCATTAAGATGATAAAGATTTTTGCATTCCACTTCGCATCTGATACTAAATAACCCAACGAAGGAAGAATGAGAAGTACAATGATTAATAAAATACCGCCGCCAACTGGCACACCAGCTTTCCAACCATGCAGCCGGTCAAATATGGGTGTCCGTTCATTGAAAGCATCCTTCGTTACCTGTTTTTGACGTTGGAATTTAATTCGATACAAAAAATTAATAAACGGCACAAGCGCCAACGATGTGGCTAAGTATGACAGTATGAGTAGCGTTAAAACTTGTTGCATAGAAGGTTTATATGGCTAATCGCTCTTTAGTCGTCAATTTTTTGGATGGATGCGCCAAGGCGAGTTAGCCTTTCTTGAATACGGGCATAACCACGTTCGATCAGCTCAATATTGGAAATAACACTTGTCCCCTTTGCACACAAAGCCGCAAGTACTAAGGCCATACCGGCTCGAATGTCAGGCGAATCCAAATCACGCCCATATAATTGCGCTGGGCCAGATACCACTACTCGATGCGGATCACATAAAATAATATGCGAGCCCATGGTAATCAATTTATCAACAAAAAACATTCGCCCTTCGAACATCCAGTCGCGCACAAGCGTCGTGCCACGAGCCTGTGTTGCAAGGACAATGACAAGGCTAATTAAATCAGTCGGAAATCCTGGCCAAGGGTATGCATCAACCTTTTCTACTGCTAATAAATCTTTTGGAATAATTTTAAGTGAACCGTGGACGTTGCTGGTTGAAGCATTCGTTGGTGTAAAGGTATACTGCAAACCAAAACGTTCAAGGACTAACAAAATCATATCTAAGTAATCAATCCGAGCATTGCGGATTGTAATAGCACTATTTGTGACTCCTGCTAGTATTGCCCAAGTACCTACTTCGATATGGTCAGATTCTATGGTGTGGTCAAATCCCGTTAAGTGTTCCTTGCCAGTAATGGTTATCGTATTGCTACCAATACCATGGATTAAAACTCCCATTTTTTGCAACACATGGCATAATTCTTGGACATGAGGCTCAGCTGCAGCATGCTTAATAATGATTGTTTTCGGCATTGTTGCTGCGATGAGCAAGACATTTTCAGTCGCTGTAACCGACGAATCGTCAAGAAAAATAGTAGCAGCAGCCATTTTCTTTCTTTGGAGAGCGGTCTTACTGTCTTGTTGGGAAACTTTAACCCCAAGGTCAGAAAATGCCAAAAGATGGGTAGTAATTGGCCGCTTCCCGATAACATCGCCGCCCGGATGATGTGTTGAGACCTTCCCTGCTCTACCAACCATCGCCCCCATTAAGAGCACCGATGCACGTAACTTTCGAACAAGTTCTTTTGGCAAGTCGGTTTCAACGATTTTTGGTGTCTGTAGTTTCAGTGTTGTTTCATCGATAGACGTTACCGTTGTGCCAATATGTCCTAAAATTTCGAGCATGTAAGCGACGTCCAAAATTTTTGGTACATTTTTAAGTACGCATGGTTCATCGGTTAACAATGTCGCAGCAAGGATAGGCAATACCGCATTCTTATTCGCTTGAGCGAAGATATCACCAGATAACCGTTTATTACCTTCAATAACGAATTTGCTCATAAATTTTGGAGCTAATTAGCAGCTACTGAAAAACACTCACTTCATTTATGTTACAAGCTTCGAGTTTTAAGTTGCAAGCTATTCTCACCATTCACCGGCCAAAACAATTTCTTCTTTCAAGTCGACACTAAATTTATCTTTAATTGTCTTTTTTTCCATAGACAACAAATCACGGACATCCTTTGCCGTAGCACCGCCTAAATTCACGATAAAATTAGCGTGTTTTTTTGAAATAATCGCTTGTCCTACTTGCTTGCCCTTCATACCGGCTTGGTCAAGTAAGTAGCCTGCGGACTGCGTAAAATTCGGTGTGCCCAGCCGAAACGCATCGGCTTTGGGGATATTTTGGAATGCACAACCGCACGAAGGTAATTCGAGCGGCTGTTCATCATGGCGTTTCTGGACCGACTCCTTTGCTGCGCGGTCCCAAAGTAGTTGTTTATCACCCGGTTTTAATTTAAAAATGACGCTCAGTACTGTTTCATGTGTTTTTTGCAAAATACTAAAATCATAGCCAAACTGGAAATAAAAACGCTCAACTTCCTTAACATTTCCCTCGTTATCAAGAATTTTTGCACTATGGACTAAATTGCCGATGAACTCGTCATTATATTGGCGAAAATGGGAATTATTCCAAATTGCACCTCCAACTGTCCCCGGCAAACCTAAGAATACTTCCAAACCTTCAAGGCCTTCCTCAATAGTAAAACGGACTAAATAATTAACGGCAATGCCGCTATCTGTTTCAACATACATTTCATCCATGCGCCGTTCTTTACCACTAAAGGTACCCTTAAATCCTGCTATTTTAATATTTTTTGTTTTGTTCCGGATAACAACCCCACGAATCCCCTTATCAGCAACTAAAATATTACTGCCAGCGCCAAAGACAAAAAAAGGTAAGCTAACTTGCTTTGCCGCTTTCACAGCCCGAGCAAGATCTTCTGTAGTTTCCGCTTCAAAATACAAATCTGCCGGTCCACCAATTTTTATTGTCGTATGTTGCGACATTGGCTCGTTTTCTTTCACCCGTTGCGAACCGACAATCTCCTTAAATTTTTCTGCTTTTTGTGTGTCCATAATTGAGAGAAATACTTTATGCGATTACTGAGCAGGCGCTTGTGAGAAATCTTTTAGTAAGTCATTTGACAGTTTGGTGATATCACCGGCCCCCATGCATACAACAACACTGTTAGATTTTACGCTTTCTGACAGTATTTTTTCAATATTTATAAGGCTGCCTCCATAGAAAACGCTTTGCTTTGCCACAGCTGCAACAATATCTGAAGCATTTACCTCACCGGTATCATGCTCACGAGAGGCAAAAATATCAGCCACGATAAGGTGATCTGCTGGAACTTCACGTAGCGCTTGGACAAAATCATTAAATAGAACCTTTGTCCGGGTGAACATATGCGGTTGGAATACAAGCCAAAATGTCTTATTGGGATATGCAGCCCGGGCCGCATTCGCGGTTGCTATAATTTCGGAAGGATGGTGGCCATAATCATCAACTATCGTAATACCATTTACTTCGCCCTTTCTTTCAAGCCGTCTTGCAAGGCCAGTAAAAGATTCTAATGCATTTTGCGCTATAGCATTATCCACGCCCACTGCCTTTACGACGGCAAATGCGAGGGATGCGTTAGCAATATTAAACTCCCCGGGTATTGTTAAATGAAGTGGTTGGGGTGCTATTCTTTCGATCTTTGGTGCATCAAAATGTTGCGTAATGGTATTGCTCAGTAAAAGCGTTCCCTGTGGTTTTAAGTTTTGGACAAAATCGGCAAAGGCTTTTTCATATGCTTTGGGTGTTGGAAAAAATTCAGGATGATCATATTCAATATTAGTAACAGCAATGATATCAGGGTGATAATATAGAAAGTTATTATTATACTCATCAGCTTCAATAACATAGTATTTCCCCTTACCAACTCGGTAGTTTGAATGCCATTGTGGCACAACTGCACCCAATTGCACTGTCGGATCAAGTCCTGCCGAAACTAAAATATTAGCCACCATTGCAGTCGTCGTTGACTTACCATGGCTACCACAAATGGCAATAACGAATTTATCCTTTTGAAGATAACCAGCAGAAAACTCCTGCCATGATATGATGGGAATTCGTTCTTTGCGCGCGGTTATCAGTTCTGGGTTGCTATTATCAAAGGCTAATATTGCCGGGGAAACAACAAGAAGGTCAATACCATAAGCATGGTCTTTGTTATGCATTGGTTGAACAGTAATTCCCGATGCCGTAAGTTCATGTTGGTATTCTGATGTGTGCGCCGCATCGCAACCTGATACCAAAAAACCCTGAGCTTTCGCAATTGCCGCAGTCGCCGAACAACCGCTACCCAAGATTCCCATAAAATGGATTTTCTTTGTTTCCATAGTTAGAGCATCGCTTCAACTTTCAAAACGGCCTCTGCAAAACTTTTTGTCGCGATTGTTGGTTTTTCAGCAGTAAGCGAGGCCGCGTCTTCTTGTGTTTCGATTAAAACTGTTATGATAGTCGGGTCAACTGCTGAAAAGGCAGACAAAAAAGACATATGGTCGTCGAATACAAATTTTTTGCTCATCGAAAGGTTAGCCAAAAATGAAGGAATGTTTGCTGTTTTGTCTTTATAAACGTAGAATTTATCCTTATCTAATAGCTTTTTATCTAAAAGTGGCTGCATTTTAGCAAATTGCATCTTTTCTTCACCTTGGGAATAAATATAGACTTCTCCTAGCGTTGTAAGCTTGCGTAATCCGTCTTCAACTCCAGGATAATAGTATGTTGTAAACGGCAGCCGGTAAATACCAGCTACAATTGCCTCGATTATACCAGCTTTGTTAGCACTCGCAGACAATAACACTTCCATAACGCTTTGCCAGGTATAGAAGCCTTCCTTCTCTAATATTTCCCTTATAACCGCACGCAATTGCTCTAACGTAACAGGACTATATGCGTTGACTAGCGCAACTATCGCGACCCGAAGCGCTGTTGTATCAATGATTGTATGGTCTATATCAATAATGAAAGCATTATTTTGTGCCATGTTGTGTTTCCTTAGTCGACTTTTCGGCGGCGGCAAGATCGTCTTGCGTTGTAACGCCAAACCATTGGTTCGTCTTGCCAAAATCGATCGCCTGTACAGTTTCTCCTTGCTGATTTGCTAACTCGATAAGGTCGGTTAAATAATATTCTTGTGTGACTGATGAAGGCGTTATCTTGGTTATATTGGCAGCAAACCACTGTTTTTGGAAGATGTATAGCCCAGGATTAACTTCGTTAATAAGCCGTTGTTCATCATTTGCATCTTTTTCCTCGATAATTGCTTGCACATTGCCTACCTTGTTCCGAATAATTCGACCTTTTCCCAATGGATTAGTAACTTGCATGGTCGCCATTGTAATAACTGCATTACCATTGTTGTGAACCTCGATAAGCGCTTGATAAGTCGTTTGATCTACAAACATCGCATTATCTGCATAAAGGATAATAATATGCTCAATAGCTTTGCCTAGCTTTGGCAGTGCATCGGAAGCTGCTGCTGCAGTACCATAGTGCTCCCCCTGGATAACAAAGTCGGTGCTTGAGAATTTTCTGACTGCCGCTTCTACAAGTTCGGCTTTGTATTTGATAACCGTAATGACTTGCCCGAGATTGAGCAATGCTAACGTGTTGAGAGAATAATAGAGCAGCGGCTTACCATTTATTTCATGCAATACTTTTGGTAGTTCCGACTGCATTCGGGTCCCTTTTCCTGCGGCAAGTACAATGGCAGCGTAGTTATTTTTACCCATGATAACCTAATTTTTCCAGTATATCGGCAGCAATTTGTTTTTCATTCCACGGAAGTTCTTTATCACCAATTGATAATGATTTTTGGCTGCCCTTACCAAGAAGAGCAACAATATCACCACGTTTTGCGATGCTAAGGGCTGCTTTCATCGCGTTATACCGATCGGGAATTTTGGCGAAAACATGGCCGTTTAACTTTTGGGATGACAGCTCGCTTATTCCGACCTCTTTCGCACCAGCCTCTAAACATCCAGGAACTATTTGGCTAATTATATCATTGACATCTTCTGAGGCCGGGTCATCGGCAGTAACAATGGCAATATCGGCATTTTCGGCTACCATTTTGCCAGTAATCGGCCGCTTCGTTTTGTCACGCTCCCCGGCTGAGCCAAACATTGCAATAAGCCGGCCTTTCGTTTGTGTCCGCAAAGCCTTGAGGACCTGCTCGGTCGCATAGGGTGTATGGGCAAAATCAACGAAGACCTTAAAAGATTGTCCAGCGCTAACCTCATCTAACCTGCCTTCGACCCCTTGAAACGACGAAAGGGTTTGTTTGATATTGGCCTCTTTTACACCAAGTTCCCTCGTCATTGCTGCTGCAGCCAACGCATTTTGCATATTGTAGGCTCCGGGCAACCTGATCTGGAGTGGAAACGTTACTGGATTGGTTTCGGCGCGATTGGTAAGGCCATAGGTGATTGTTTTGCCCGCAATTGTTTCCGCCGATAAAGCTTTATACCAAGGGCCGTCGTTGTTTATGACAGCAACTTTTGTTCCCCGGAACAATTTTGCTTTGGCTTTAACGTAACGGTCAAATGTTTTATGGTAGTCAAGATGTTCATGCGTGATGTTTGTCAAAACGCCACCGTAAAAGTTGCAGCCGGTTAATCGATTTTGGTCCAGACCATGGCTTGTTGCTTCAACGACTGCGTATGTACATCCCTGGTCAACCATTGTCCGTAGCAGTTTTTGAAGCGCGAACGGATTTGGTGTCGTGACGTGTAATCCAAGCTGTATAACATCATCACCGACTTTAGCGCCAACTGTACTAATAAGGCCAACATTTTTGCCAGCATGAAGCAACACTTCGTAAATCATATTGGCTGTCGTGGTTTTGCCGTCTGTTCCAGTAACGCCTATAACAATAAGTTTTTTTGCAGGGTACCGGTAAAAAGCCACCGCACCAAGCGCTACTAAGTAATGGTAGATATTCTTAAGTGATTGGAACATTAGCTAAATTATAGCGTACATAATAAGTGATAGCGAGTAAAGCTGAAGAAAAATGTAATGAAAAAATGCGCAATTTAGTGCTTTAAATAAAAAGGGGCGGGCCATCGAGATAATCACGACAGCCCGCCTTTGAAATAACAAATACTACAAATAGTAATTCCGAGGGTAATCAATACCCGGCCCTTGTGGTGTTCCAGGACCGGAAGGTCCACTTGGTCGTCTGGGTACCCTTATTGGTTGTGAGGGTCCAACAGGTGGCGATGGACCGGTTGGCTTGGGGGACGGTGGTAGGGTTACCACATTTTACTCCTCAGCCATTTTTGGTGATACTACACGACGCATTTCGCGTCGCTGTTGCCTCGCTTCTTGCCGGTTACGCTTTTTGGTTGCCGCAACATTCGCCTTCCGAAATTGTTTATGTGGCAACTTATGCGGTGTGGCTGATTTAGCCATTGGTCATAACCACCATTATTGCTGCCGTTGTGCGGCTTTAAGTGAACCCTTGCGTAGCCGTTGCTCACGACGGTTCAACTTCTTAAGCTGCTTTTCAGAAAGCTTTCGATTGTTACCATTTTGGGCGTTAACCAGGCTCTTCTGGGCTTGGACCAAGGCATTGTCTCCTTATCTGACTTCGAAGATGTGGCCCACACTCATCGATAAGCGATTTTGACCCAATAAGCGAGTAGCTACCAATTCCTGAGGCGATGACGGTGGGAGCGAAAAAACGTATTGTTCCGCATAGTGATTTTGGATAACCTGCCTTCTCGCACTTTTATGCCGTTTCTTGCGGCATCGTTTATGGGTGCTCACCTATATTTTCCTCCTTAGGAAGTTTTCTTCGGGGGTTTGGTTCGTTTTGGTCACCCATTGTCGTCGTGGTCGTTCAGGTACCACTGGAAGCGCTTTGCCCGATTGCAATGCCACATTACCATTGTTAACAATACCGCCGGTAAATGCATATGTGAGTGGATCCTGCGATATCGGCTCAGGCCGTCGCTGGCTCTTTGGTCGCTTGGGCTGCACCTTTGACTTTGACCTTTGCGGTTTCGGTCGACGCCATCGAGCCTTCTGGTTTTTCCCTGACAATGCTTTCACCTCAACGTTAAGATGCCAAATTTGAGGCAAGTTACATACCCGTTTTAATGCCGCCCTCCTGCTGCAGCAAGCTTAAACATGTAGTGCCTCAGGATAGCAGCAAAATACCTTTGCAGTCATCCTGAGGCACCCAAAATAAAAGACAGCCCACTTTACACTACCCTTCCAGGCCTTATTTCCTCGATACTACTATCTTTTAAATGTGCAAGATCATGAGACGAGGAGCTTAAAACATACTCGTCTCTTAGCTCTAAATTGCAAAAAAACTTCTCTCAACTAGGTGTGGAGAAGAAGTGTTTCGTTTATTATGACGTATGATACAATAGCAGTCAAGCAAATGCAACACTATGGGGCTTGCCATTACAAAAAGCAATCGCCATAATATAAATGTAGATAATATGATTGTTTTAGCCAAATTAGCCGATATTTCCATTACAGACCAGATAGCATCGCAGATATATACCCTGTTGCAGCAGCTCTCGCCTCGAGCAAAACAGCTTACTACCGACACATTAAATGGGTTAATCAAGCAACCTGGAGTACATACATTTGTGGCCCAAGACAATGCCACTATAATTGGTATTGTTTCCTGTGTTATTGCAGCCTTACCGCTTAAAAAGATTATGTATATCGAAGAGCTTGTTGTGGATGAAACATACCGAGGCCAGGGTATCGGCAAAAAATTACTCGAGCAGACATTAGCATTGGGTAAACAAGAAGGGGTAACGGAGGTTGATCTTACCTCAAACCCTAGCCGAACAGCAGCAAGGGCGCTCTATGAAAAATTAGGCCTGCAAAAGGCCCATACTGACTGTTTCCGATTGATTATCGAATAATAAACTGGCGATTTCTACAGAAAGACGAGCTCACGTTCCACCTGATACAATTTGTTTTCCCGTTATTGCGTTGGGGTAATTCCCCAGTATGCAAAGAGCTCTTTTGCGACATCGTAAAAAACAGGTTCGGCCGTTAGCGCGCCATGTTCGCCCCCAACTGGTTGTTTCATCCTCACAAGCATCACAAACTTCGGATTATCCGCAGGTCCAAAGCCAATATACGATGCGTCAACATTACTATCAGAGTCATAATGGCCGGCTATTGCGACCTGGGCTGTCCCTGTTTTGCCAGCAAACCAAAAACCAGCTGGCTTGTATAAGCGCTTCGCTTCGCTATTTTCAACTACATATTCCAAAAGCTGGGTCATTTTTTTGGAAGTCTCTTCTGTAATTACCTGCTGAATAACCTTGGGCTTAATATCTATTTCGCCAGTACTTGTAATAATTTTTTTTACAACATGAGGTTCAAGCAATTTGCCGCCGTTGGCTATCGCAGCTTCAGCCCGCACTAGTTGGATAGGCGTGACGGCAATACCCTGGCCAAATGTAGCCGTAGCATAATCTATTGGATACCATTTATCTTTTGGCCGGAGTTGAGCAACTTGCTCGTCTTCAAGGTCAATATTGGTACTTTTACCGATGCCGAAGTTATTTAAATACTCATACAACTTATCACGGCCAAGCTGCTCACCAACGTAGATCATACCGTTATTATCGGAATTCTTGACAATATCTGACATTGTTTCGTTTTGACGGTAAGTATTGTCCCAATTGTGGATAACACTACCACTAATCTTCCTTGGTTCATCGGTACACGGACAAACAGAATCAGGTTTGACCGCGCCGGCGTCAATCGCTGAAGCCATTACGATTGTTTTGAACGTGGATCCAGGTTCATATGTATCGGAAACAATCGGATTTGGATAACTGCTTGCATCAGCCTTATAATAGGTTGCCGGTTCGTAGGTTGGATATGAAGCCATTGCTAAAATGCCGCCTGTATTTGGGTCCATAATCACAATATCCCCTGATTTGGCATGGAACTTTTCAACGCCTAGCTTAAGCTTTTGCTCAGCAATAAACTGGATTGTGCGGTCAATGTTGAGCACCAGGGTATTACCTCGGGTCGCCAAAGCTTCTTGGGCCTGCGCCGTTAGAATTGGACTACCAAACACGTCCGTTTCCTGCGTCACAAACCCTTCATTGCCGCTCAATTCACGGTTGTAATACCCTTCGAGGCCAAAGTATCCTTTATCCTTGCCCGCATCATCTTTTCCGACAAACCCTAAAACGTTTGCCGCCATTGAAGCTTCAGGGTAGAGGCGGCGCTCCTGTCGATCAAAGCCAATGCCTGATAAGTGGAGTTGTTCAATAGTGTCCTTCGTTTGAACCGAAACTGGCGCCGCCAACGGTATCCAATCTAAATTTTGGCTTAGTTTTGCGGATATAGAAGCCTCAGGCACTTCTAATAAGGGTGCCACAATTTTTGCGAGGCTATCCTGATTTGTTGTATTTTTCTTATCAACGAATGGCAAATAGGAAAGTTGGCTTGCTACTAATATTGAGCCATCTGAAAAGAGGATGCTGCCACGTTGTCCAATCGACTTTGTGGTTGTAGTTTTTTCACTTTCCGCTTTTGCCTGTAGTGTATCGGCCTTAACAACCTGCCAATAAAAAAGGCGTACAACAACGCCGAAAAACAACAGTAACAGAAAGCATTTCAAAAACGATGCCCGCCAAGGTATCATACAGTATTAGCGAATGGCCTGGATTGCAGTTTGCAGTGCGACCGGTTGATCTTTTTCTGGTGAAACAAACACAATGTTATTGGCGTTTTGAAGCCCTAATTCTTGGGCTTTTTGGATGATATAAGATAATGATGTATAAGTTGCTAGTTGGCTATTAAGCCGGTCATTTTCCTCTTGCAGTGTTTCCTTCTTTGCCAATATGATTGATAAATCCTCACCTTTGGTAGCAAATTAATTTGACAGGAAAAGCTGGGCTATAGAAACACCGACCGCAATGATAACCACTGCTGTCAGTATAAGGCGTATACTTCTTAAAGAATGTTTCGTTTGCGGCATCTCAGCTGCCATTGCCTTGTATTTTTTTGATTTTGTTTTGTATGATTTCATACTTTTTCAAAAACTCGCAGTTTCGCACTACGTGACCTTGGATTTTGCATTACTTCAGCTTCTGTGGCTACAATCGGTTTTTTCGTTAATACTGTACCCTGCTGCTTTTCTTGCCATGTAATAAATTGTTGTTTCACTACTCGATCTTCGAGTGAGTGAAAGCTTATGACGGCCATAATGCCTTTGGCATGTAAAATTTCTAATGCCTGCGGTAGTGCATTGCGTAACGCATCGAGCTCGAAATTTACCGCAATTCGCAATGCCTGGAACGTCTTAGTTGCAGCATTTATTTTTCCAGATCGCTCACCGACTGCATCGGCAATAATATGTGCCAGCTGCGCTGTCGTCGTAATTTTTTGTCTACTTCTTGCCCGACTAATCGCTTGCGCTATGTGTTTCGCCCTTGGTTCTTCGCCAAATTCTTTTAATAATCCTACCAATTGCTTTTCAGACAAAGTATTGACCAAATCCGCAGCAGTCAGACCAAATTTCTTATTCATGCGCATATCGAGCGGTCCGTCGAAGCGGAAGCTAAATCCCCGGCGAGGCTCGTTTAGCTGGTATGACGAAACGCCCAAATCGAACAAAATGCCATTCGCTTGCATAAAGTCGTTTTTTTGTGCAACCGCTAAGAGATCTTCAAATGATCCTTCAACAACCTTCACTGTTGAAAAATCGTTTAGCCATTTTTTTGCTTCAACAATAGCATCCTGATCGAAGTCTATTGCCAAAATGCTAGCCCCTTTTTCTGCCAGCGCCCTCGTATGGCCACCACCGCCAAGTGTTGCATCAATGATTTTCGATCCTTCATGCGGCTTAATTGCGGCTAGGACTTCATGTAAAAGGACTGGTGTATGGTACGCCTCATCATTCAAGTTGCTTTGCATACGTCTCCCAATTTCCTTGTTCCCAAATTTCAAAGTGGTCACCAGCGCCGATAATCACAATTTGACCAGGCAGTTTTTCAAGCCTGGCAGCCGGTAATAACTTTGCCGGAATTACTAGTCGGCCTTGCTCATCGATCTTAGCGACAAAGGCATTACTAAAAACATTACGACGTACTGTCCTGGCATCAGGATCGCCAAGCGGCGAAGACAACAACTTACCCGACACTTCTTCCCAATATGCGCGGTCATAGCCAAAGATAGCGTCATCAAATCCACGGCTTAAAACGACATCATCGGTCATTAAAGAATCGCGAATTGCTCGAGGCAATGACACCCTGTTTTTATTATCAATTGAGCCACTATACTGCCCGTAAAACATATATCCTCCATTTTAAGGTATTTTATGGGCAGAATTATAATATTTAATGTTCAATAGCGATTTAATATTCTCGCCACTTCTTTCCATTTTGTACCGCAGTTAGCATGTCTGTCAACACACATAAAACCCGAAATTCTGTTATAATAACACAGTAGTAATTTCGCTTACTGCGAAGTAAATAGCCCGGCACGTTCAAAAGCTATACCTCTAATAAAGAAGGTAGGTATGAAATCAATACACAATTTGCTCCTAAATGATATTCTTTATTTTGTTGTATTAATGCTCGTTCTGACGGTTATTGCCCTTGTTGCCTTTTTTACCACGAAGATTGGATTAGCCTACTTCAGCTATCATTTAACAAAACCTATGGTGGCATTAGCACCGTTTGCGGCTATCATTTTTGCCGAAATAGGATTTTGTTTCCTTACTTTCTTTACTTCAGAAGTCAGCCAACCTCATGTAGGATAAGGAGGGGGAGCGCCATGCGCCAAGCTAGAAGGTGGATAAAGATTATTCTATTGTCAATCGCCAATGGCCTAGCCTGTTTTCTTACGATTTATTCACTTGCGTACCTATTTCTTACAGCCCTACCAACTCTAAGGGAAGCCATTGGCATGATCGTAGTATTTACCTTGCTGTCAGCGGTTGCGTTCTATCTTCGGTTAAGTCCAAGGTGGATTGTAACCTAATTTATTCATATAGCCAGGTAAGCCAAGGATCTCGAAAGGAGAAGAACTATGCGGACAACCGAATGGTGGAAATTACTCATAGTGAAATCTTTTGTTCTTGGACTGATATTTAGCGCTATTTTTTATTTCTTGGCATCGATTATGCTATGGTCACTACTATCACTCAAAGAAACTGTCGGGTGTGTGGCAATTTCTATGGTCTTAGCATTTTTGATGTTGGACCCAAGAACTAATCGGCTTTTGGGACTTACTGAGGCATAACTTCGTGAGGTAGTCCAAGTTAATTTGCACCGGAAACATTTGATCGATCCACGCTTTGGACCATCAATAACATTCCGGTGCTTTTTTATGCAATTTTTTCGGCGAGGAATTGGGAGATTTCTTTAATTTGGACACGGTCTTGTTTGGCAGTGTCGCGGTTGCGGATGGTGACAGTATCATCGTCAAGCGTTTGGAAGTCGACAGTAATACAGTAAGGCGTGCCAGCTTCGTCTTGGGCAGCATAGCGTTTGCCAATGTTGCCGCGGTCGTCCCAAGCGGTCATGTACTTAGGCTTTAAGGTATCGTAAATAGCCTTGGCTTTCGATACTAAATCGTCTTTATTGGCTAATAGCGGAAAGACTGCAACTTTATAAGGCGCCAGTCGAGGATCCAACTTTAAGACAACGCGGTCATCTTGAACTGTGTAGGCATCTAGCAGCAAAAAGAGAATAGAACGGTCAACCCCAGCCGAGGTTTCAATATCAAAAGGAATGTACGCTTCGTTTGTAACTGGATCGTGGTAATGCATATCGACGCCCGAATATTGTTCATGACGCGTTAGATCCCAATCCCCACGGTGGTGGATACCCATAAATTCCTGCCAACCCCACGGAGCATTGTATTCAATATCAGTAGCAGCTTTAGCATAATGGGCACGTTCCTTTTCTTCATGGTCGCGAAAACGTAAGTTTTCTTTCTTCATACCAAGTGACAAATACCAATCCATACGATTCTTTTTCCAGTACTCAAACCACTTTGCATCATCTTTTCCATCTGGTTTTATATAAAACTGGACTTCCATCTGCTCAAATTCTCTTGAACGAAATATAAAATTACCTGGTGTAATTTCATTGCGAAATGCCTTGCCGATTTGGGCAATACCAAAGGGAATTTTAACTCGTGTGGAATCTAAAACATTCTTAAAGTTAACGTGCACACCATTCGTGATTTCACCACGGAGGTAAAGTTCGGATTGTTTCCCTTCAACAACACCAAGATAGGCTTTGACAAGGAGATTAAACGTTTGCGGCTCTGTCCACTCAACTTTTTGGCCTTTATGTAATTCCTCGTGGGCCTTAATTTCTTCCAGTTTGTCCGCCCGAAAGCGCTGGTGGCAAACTTTACATTCAACGAGTGGATCAGTGAACGCTTCAACGTGTCCTGAAGCTTCCCAAGCCTTAGGGTTCATCATGATTGCCGCATCAATACCAACAATATCATCACGCAGCTGCACCGTGTTATACCACCATAAGTCTTTGAGATTTTTTTTCAGGAGCGATCCAAGCGGACCATAATCCCAAGTACCAGCCAAGCCGCCATAAATTTCAGAACCTGGAAAAATAAATCCCCGCCGTTTACAAAGGGCAACAACATCTTCTAATTTTGCGTTTGTACTCATGGTATTTGTTTTAAGTATTCTTGCATTTTCTTTCGAATGATTGGACTTTTAAATTCCCTTTCGGCGATATATTCTAGACGTTTGCGTGTTAGTCGGCCAAGCGATAAAACTGTTTCATCATCGGGTTGGTGCAAGGCAATATCCTTAAGTGATTGTAACCTAATTTTTCTTACCAGATCAAGCAGTTTTTGGTTTTCCTTCGGCAAGGCAGTGTCGTTCCAAAAACCCAAAGCCTGCAATAACTTGACCTCAAAGGCATGAATAAGAATTCGTTTTGGCAACAGTGCTAACTGTGTCAGGGCTTCAAGAAGTAGGTAGTAAATATCAATATGAACCTGCTCCTCAACGGTTAAATCATTAACGATTTCTAAAATATAGTACGCGTACACAACCGTAGAAAGGTTTTCTTTGATCGCTAAAAACGAATTTATGACATCAGCCTCGGTAATTAAGGTAAATGATCGCCCAGAGACGATCCGTAATCGAACATAATTCGCTAAATCAATATTACCGCTTCGTCTTGACTTAATACGCCTAACTCCTTTGGCAATTGCCGTCAATTTTCCGTATTGTTTAGTAAAAAGCGTCACAAGACGGTCGGCCTCACCATAATTTTTCTGTGTTAATACAATGGCTTCAATAATCTGGGCTCTTGCCATAGTGGTATTCTATCGCAGATCAATCTGGTATACCACTACCATAGCATCACCCTATAGCATTGACGATCATTGCGCGTTTTTGGTATACTCTTGTCACAATTTTGCCTGGGCTTATGAATAAAATCTGCCCGGCAAATGATATGTAAACGCACCTTTAAAAAGTGGAACAAGAAGAAGGTTTATGATCGATTAATGCCGCTTTTGTCCATGCAGGACCAAGAAATCCGAAGGAGAGCTATGATGCCAAATAAGGCAAACCATGCAGCTTTTGCAGATTTGCGACTAATACATAGTGCCTGGAGCGCTGTTTCTCGCGTTTTCGATCGCGCACTTGAACCTACGGGTTTAAGTTTGCCGCAAGCATTAGCACTCATGGCTATTGCTGAAGCTAAGCCACCGCTTTTGATGAGCCGCTTAGGGAAGCTTCTGCACCAGCAACCACAAAGTATGACTACGCTCGTCGACAGGCTTGAGCGATCAGGTCTTGCACATCGAGTAACAGGTGTACTTCATGACCGACGGGCAATTACCATAGAGTTAACCGAAGAGGGTCATAACAAATTTCCTGAGATCCAAAAAGTATTCAGTACTACCGCTGCTGACATCGCTAATGTGTACGGCAATACATTTTCAGCAGACATTCGTGCCATGTGTGACACTGTTTATGCTGCCTGCCAAAAAAGCTACCCTGAACTGCATCTACCAGATCAAGATCTAATGCAATAACAGTAGACGCAAGAGCGTAGTGCCAAACGTTTTTCTTTAAAAGGTCCCTCGCCCGTTGCAAATAATTATTGCAGCGGGCTTTTTTATGAGCATATTGGAAGGGAGTTATTTACTGGAAGACTTTGGGTACAATGGAGGTTATCAAATTTTGGATGTCACAATTTGATCCTGTTTTAAGATAAATGGCGCTTGTCGATTGCCAAAAAGATCTAGTTTCTGTTCCCAACCATCGGTACCAGGTTGTTTTTGTAACATCAACTGGTAAGTATCACCTTTTTTATATTTGATTGGAATTTCATATTTTAGTGTTAGCTGCGACTTGCCTTTCGTTCGTGTAAACATGAAGGCTTCGAACACCGTTTTACCAAATTCATCGTAGGTTGATACCGTACCAACTGCTCCATTTGATGACACTAGCTTTGAGCCTTGCGGCACATAAATTCGAACAGCATCGCGATAATTCCTATCCAAAGTATCAGAATACGATCCAGTATTTTGGTAATAAATATTCAGTGTATGCTCAACATTGCCATCCTTGGCAAAATCAACATTATCTTCGATCCGTTCGTTTATAAACATATTGGCCTTCCCGGAAGCAAAATTAGCGTCATTAATGTCACGATAATCACCATTGAAGACTTTTATCCTACCAGCCCAATTAAATGCCTCTATTGCCGACTGGGCTTGTTGATCATTTAGGGCAATCAAAATATGTTTCTCATTCAGTAAACTTATACCTGTGGTAACCAAGGGTTGCATTTTGTCTTTACCAGCACTCGTGATAAAATGCATGACCGAAGCCATAAGGTCTCCCAGAAGCGATTTCCGGTCTGGACTGCCCTTGAATACATTCTCGGCATAGCCTTCTAGTTCATTGACAACATTATCTTGGGTGAATGTTGTGCTGTAACCAGGAACCTTAATTGGTCCGGTAACTGCCAGGAGGTTTTTAATAACGTAGGTATCAACACCAATAATGCCATCAATTTTTCGGCCACCGGCTATTGAATAAAATTTCTTAAATTCCAGTGTCGAAGCAACCCAGTCTGGATGGATGTTACTATCGCGGGAATCCCAAGCTGTTTTTCTCGCACCGGTTGCTTCGGGTAAATATTTAACTATTAAAGCTGGCGGGCGAAGTTCCGGACAAACTCTCGTTTGGCAAGCCTTATGGACCGTTTCATCAAGATTGTAAATATCATTACTATCAGAAGCACTAATTTTCCCTTTATCAACTGTCATGTATGTATATGCAGTTAAAAAACCGCCAGAAGGCCGAAGTTCCTTATCATTTTGGAATAAGACCAAATACGTCTTGGGTGAATCTTCACCAAGAATGCTAGGCAAGACCTGGGCAATTGGCTTCGCTTGCGATAAAACACCGCTTAACGTGTCAACAAGTGATTTCGCGACTGCCAGATTATCACGAATACGAATACTCCTAATACTGGCAGGGTATCGGTTGGGGTCAACTTGATCAATATCTTTCCGAATAGTGGTGAATTCAACTGCAATTTGATCCATCTTCGGGGTAATTTTTTGGATTGCAGCAACCGCCGTTTGGATACGTTCTTGGGCAGTTCCAGGGCCACCAACGTCTTTACCTTTCAAGCCCAGCACGTCGGCGTAGGGTGTTAATTCTGTTGCGGCAATATCAACAACGTTTAAGCCATGTATTCCAGCGTCAACAAAGTGGTTAGCATCTGAAACATATGCTCCAAAAAACGGTATTAGTCGAAACGGGGTAAATGGCAAAAGATCGCGCTTCATGTTATTTAAGTCTGACCGTAAGGCCGTAGACGATGATTTTATTTGGTCGAGGTTTTGCGATTTTAAGGCTGCGGAAAATAATTTTGCCTGGCCCTGCGTAGCCTTGGCATCCTTTACAAGTAAGAACGTAGGAAGCACATACAGGACAAGCAAAATAATAACAATACGCTTGACCAATTTCTTGCGCTTACTTGGTGGAGACTTGGTCGATTTATTCCTTGGCATAGCATTTTTTTGGTCAATTTCTGCCGGATGGTTTAGTCCATTGAGGTTCATAATAGATCTGGTACTCTTTTTATCATAAACACAAAACAATAAAAAATCCAGTCCACACACACAAGGTTTAAAAAAGGTTGCCTCACTGCTCGTGGTATACGACAAGCAAAGCGAATAACACAACACTACACGAAGCTTTTAGTATAACAGAAGATGTAAAGCCCTAACGTCAAACGATGTATTTACCAGGTATAACCCCCCAGCTGAGCTTAGATCGCACCTTTACCTGAAAGCAAGGCTGGAAAGGTTTTAAGAAGGATTTTGAGATCAAAGAAAAAAGAACATCTTCGGACATATTCAGCGTCTAATTCTATTCTTTTGTCAAAATTAATTTCCGAACGTCCAGAAACCTGCCATAATCCAGTAATACCTGGTTTTACTTCCAGTAACAGCTTAACTAATGGCTGCGTCTGCGGATAAATTACTTGCTGCTCGCGTAATTCTTCTTGAAAGTAAGCGCGAGGGCCAATTAAGCTCATGTCACCCCGTAAAACGTTAAAAAATTGCGGAATTTCATCGAGGCTTGTTTTGCGCAAAAATCTTCCCAATGGCGTTACCCTCGGATCTCGAATAATTTTATAGCTGTTTTTTTTGTATTCTTCGTATAACTGCTTAAATGCAGGATCTGTTAAGAGCATGTAATGGGCGTTTTTTACCATGGACCGAAACTTGTACATATGGAATAACTTCCCGTTTTTGCCAACTCTGGGGGGCATTTCAGCAAAAACTGGCCCTGGCGAAAGCAACTTAATGGCAATGATAATAAGGACAAAAAACGGAGATAAAACAACTATACCGAGAGCAGCACCGCAAACATCAAAAAAACGTTTTATATATTGGTATATCATCCTACTAGGCTTTTCTCTGTAAAATGTCGGTTGTAATTATCATTGGTTATTTTGACACATGGTACTTTTCCTCAACGTACCGTTTGATTGCTTGCTGAAACTTTTCTTTGCTAAATTGCGAGGCAAGCATGCTGCAGTCATTTGGATCGTATTTGTCCCTATCAAATTTGCGTAACATAATCGTAAGGGAACGGGCATCTTGCGCTGGAAAAAATTCACCGGTCTTGCCCGCAATAACTATTTCCAATACTCCCCCTTTACCAAATGCTATAACCGGCCGACCGCAGGCCGCAGCTTCTAATGCCGTCATGCCGAAGTCCTCATTCTGTGTCATCAGCAAGGCATCGCAATTTCTATAATACGTAACCAATGCTTTATCAGTCAATTCTTCTATGAAGGTTGTATCTGATTGTTGGGCAATTTTCTGCAAACGAGGCTTATCAGGCCCCTTGCCGATTATTACCAACGTTTTTCCCAATTTTTTGCAGGCCTCGATTGCAATGTCTACCCGCTTCCAAGCTACCAGGCGCGATACTACTAAGTAGTAGCCTGCTGCCTTTGGCTGCTTTGCTGGTGTGAATAATTTGGTATCAACAAATGGATAAATAACATCGGCCTGGTGGCGGTAAATTTGCCGAATTTTTTTCGCGACATTTTGAGAATTTGCAACCCAGTAGGAAACGTTTTGCGAAGCTTGTAGATCATGCTGGCGAAGTACGGAAACTATCGGACCAGTTACAATCCTTTTGGCGAAGGCATGCTGTTCATGCTGTACATATTTGTCAAACTGCCACACAAACCGAGGTGGTGCGTGCATATACGTAATATGGATTGCCGTATCAGGCTTCGTTATTGTATGGGCAAACCTCGTAGACGAGGATAAAATAATATCATAACCGTTTAGTGGCATATTTTGGAATGCTGCCGGGTAAAATGGCAAGTATACCCGACGCATCCGGCTTACGGCAGGAAGGTAGCGCAAATACGACTGGTTAATTGGGTTCTTAATTCTGGTCTGAATAATCGCCGGATCACTAACAGAAGTATAAATGGGCGCCGTAGGCCAAATTTGGGCTATCGCCGCAACAACCCGCTCAGCACCGCCCCACTGCAAAAAATCATCGTGGATTAAAGCTAGTTTCATGTGAAGCACATTGTAGCAGAACCTACCTTGGTGTGCTATACTCTCTCCTGAAAGCTCACCCATTGTGGGTAGGATTGCACCTTAATGTAAGGAGAAAATATGCCAACGCTACCACCGCAGGTTGTGCAATTTCCGCGCATACCAAACACCGACTTGTCGGTTTCGGAATATTTGGCAGAGCGAAAATTCAGCCTCGTTGGAAGAGGGAAAGTCCGGGATACCTACGCATTTCCATCAACTGAAGGATTTAACAATAATGACAAACTCTTAGTTGTAGCATCGGACCGTATCAGTATCTTTGACAATGTGCTCGCAGCGCTTATACCATTAAAGGGAGAATGTCTTACTGCCCTCACGCATTTTTGGCTTACGAGTGTCGTGGATGGATGGCCAAACCATCTTTTGCCATCAAGTATTTTTCCGCGTTATAACGCAGCATTTGACTTGTATAACCACGCCCAACCACTTTTCCCTTTAACAAGAAGTTTGGTAGTCGAACGGTGCGAAATGCAGCCGTTCGAGCTAATCTTTCGCATGCATCTTGGCGGCTCGGTGTGGTCTGACTACGAAAATTCCGGCGTCATTGCAGGCCAGCATCTACCGTCAGGCTATAAAAAATGGCAGAAGGTGGAGCGACCACTATATACACCCTCAACTAAAGCAGCCGAGGGACATGATGTCAATATCATCCAGCAGCAATATTTTGATGCAACAGGTGAAATCGGCGTAAAAACGGTTGAGATGCTCACTGCCATTTACGAGCAGGCTTATGAGTATGCAAAGACGCGAGGTTATCTCATTCTCGATACAAAGTTTGAGGTTGGCATGTCCGCTGCCGGCATTTTGACGATCGCAGACGAGGTACTAACACCCGATTCTTCCCGTTTTTCCCCCATTGACGGGTTTGAAAGAGCGATTGCACTGGGAAGCGAACCTCCTTCCTTTGACAAGGAAGAAGTCAGAAAGTGGGGAAGGACAAAAGGTATCAACCAGCTTGACCCGGAAAAACCGGAAGATCTTATGAAAGTTGAAAATATACCTGTGCCTGATGATATAATTGAACAGACAACCAGGCGTTACCGGACACTTACCGAGGATCTCATGGGAATGCCGCTTGAGGTGTATCAACAGCAGTCGATGGGACTACACCCTAATTCTTAAGTCAGTATCGTTTACCGAGGGATAATAGCTATCCCTCGGTTTTTCAAAACCTAAATTGTCTATTCTCGTCATATCACCTTGTTATAGACTTTTAACGTTTCCTCAGTAAGCTTTTTCCAAGAATATTTTTTAACCTGCTCGTAACCTTTTTGGATAAGTGTTAATCGAAGCGCTTCGTCCTCTAATACCTCCTTCAAGACATCATACATTTCTTTTTCATCTGTTGGGTTAAAATAGGCTGAGGCATCACCACAGACTTCTGGCAAAGATCCGGCATTCGAAACCACTGTTGGTGTACCACAAGCCATGGCTTCCAAAGGCGGTATACCAAAACCCTCTGTTAGTGAAGGAAAAACAAAACAAGCGGCTCCCTTAAAAAGCGGAATAAGGTCTTCATCAGGCACAAAACCAGTCCAAACTATCGACTTTCCATTTGCCATTACCTCATTTTCCATTTTTAAACGTTTCATGAAGTAGTCATCTTTGCCGACAAGAACAAGCTGGATATTGCCTGACAGATCAGACTGTAATTTATGAAACACACGAATGAAGCGCTCAATATTTTTGTGGGGATGGACGTTGCCTATATATAAAAGGTATTGCTTTGAGATACCGTGAGACTTTTTCACTCTTGCAATATTTGGGTCATCGACTAAAACCCGCGCACTTTGTTTCACAAATTCTTCTGCAATCGCTTCGTGGATGACTGAAATTTTCTTTTCCTTAATCGAAGGATAATCACGCAAAATATCCTGCTTGGTAAAATTTGAGACAGCAATGATGTGTTTTGCACGCATCAGTGATAACCGTAAACTGATATGATAGCCAATTCGTTTAATTTTCCAGAGATACAGTGGCAATGTTGTTGACCTAATAGACGGGAAATGAGTAATGGTTAGATCATGAATAGTAACAATAAACGGCCGGGTATAAAATATTGGCACATTGAAATGTGGCACGTGTAATAGGTCTAACTTCGCGTCTAAAAATATTTTGAGAAGGATAGTTTGTTCACGGAGTGTATACCAGCGGACTTCGGCAAGCACTTTTTTGAAATTGGAATTTGGCAATTGGAATTTTGTATAATCTTTTTCCCGCAAAAATATTATATACTCATTTTCATTGTCGATTTTAGCAAGCTCAGCAATCAAATTCCGCAGATATCGTCCATGGCCTTGCTCTGAATAAAACCGCGCATCCACCCCAATTCTCATGGTTTTTATTATACGATAGTAACGAGTGTAACCGCGAGTATACGATAGTAACGAGTGTAACCGCGAGTATACGATAGTAACGAGTGTAACCGCGAGTATACTGGATGTCTGGATGACAATCAGAAGACCATTATTATATTTATCGCTATCTGGGTTACTTTACCGTTACTGACTTTGCGATATTGCGAGGCTTATCAACATTATTACCCAAGGCTACTGTCATGTAGTACGCTAACAATTGCAATGGGAGAACATGCATAATAGCGCTTGTTTCACCGATATCGGGAACTTTAAGCAAATAGTCAAAGCTTTCGTTGGGTTTTGAAGCGATTGCGATAACCTCTGCCCCTCTCGTTTTTACTTCAGATACTGCATTTTCAACATCTGCTTTGACATCATCTTCAGCGATCGCGACAATTACTGGCACACCTTTTTCTATAAGCGTTATAACGTAGTGTTTAAGGTCACCTGCCGGTAGCGCGTGGGCATGTTTATATGTTGCCTCAATAATTTTAACCATGCCTTCTTTGATAATTTGGAAATTTTGTGACTTGCCTAGAAGAAATATATCTTTAGCCTTGCTAAGGTGGCGCGCTACATTTTTGATAGCCTCATGATTTTCCCTATCGTGAAGATATAACTCTGTCTCATTGGCAAGGTCAAATAAATTCGCCACTGCACTTTTATATTTACCAGCGATTGCTTTAGCCAATAAATAGCCAAAGGCAATTTGGGAAGTATAAACTTTCGTTGACATGACACAAATTTCTGGGCCTGCTTGTGACAAAAATCTGAAATCAGATAACTTTGTCATCATACTGCCAGGCATATTAACGTATGAGGCAATCTTTACCCCTTTGCTCTTGATACGCTCAAGCACTTCCAAAACATCTGCAGTTTCACCACTTTGCGAAGGTGCTATAACAACGTCACCTTTTTTGAAAAGCGGCAAATATTCCCCGGCATCAGCCCCAATTAAACTAATTGCGTTAACCTTGCCATAGTGCCGTAAGTAAAAAGCAATTTGGGCGGCTGCGATACCGGCAGTTCCCGACCCAATGGTATAGACATTGCCGGCTGACTTTATGGCATCTACAAGGCTCATAAGGGCCTTTTTGTCTACTTTACCTACCTGACGCAAGACAAATGGCGTTTCATGGATTTCTTTGATCATAAAATGGTCAAAGTCTTTTTTCTCAACCGTATGGTCGGTAAACGATATTTCTTCGATATGTTTTGCAACTTTTTTATTGGTTGCAAGAGCGAAAATAGTAATATCTTGGTTTTGGCAAACCACCATTTGACCATTTTCTATAACGATCATTTTTTCAGCATAGGGAGCAAAAGAAAGCGTGTCTGAAGAAAAGAAAATTTCATTTGTCTTACTATTTAGGCCAATTACCAATGGTGAGCCATTGCGTGATGCCAAAATATCACCTTCCTTTGTTAGTATGACAATGGTGTTTCGGCCAGCAAGTTGTTGTGCCGTTTGGCGGAGCGCTTCTTTCAGGTCCAAACCTTCACTAACTTTTTGTTCGATGAAGTGAACAATAACTTCTGTATCGGTTTGTGTAGAAAATTGATACCCCTTTGCTTCCAGTTTTTTCTTAAGCTCTTGATAATTTTCAACGATACCATTTTGGGCTAAGGTAAATGAGTTATCTGTAGAGGTGTGAGGATGGGCATTTGTCTGGGTAACGCCACCATGGGTTGCCCAACGAGTGTGGCCAATTGCAACTGATGCGTCTGGCAAATTTGTTAATTCAGCGAGGTCACCAATTGCACCAACTTTCTTTGTTACAGCAATATTTTTCCCGTGCGATGTTGCAATACCCCATGAATCATATCCGCGATATTCAAGACGTTTTAAACCTTCAAAAACTACTGTCGAGGCCTTGTTCGTACTACCAACGTAACCAAATATTCCACACATAGTCAGTGTTTCTCCTTTTTTAGATAGGTAAAACCAACGCTAAACGCCTCCGGTTTTTCCTTCAAAATATAATATGGTGGGATTTGGTAGTTACTTGTAATACTTCTTTGTGGCCTGCTTATTGAAACAAGCTTTTGAAAGCATACTAAAGATTGGTAACACAACCTAAGGGTTTCCGCAGATACTCCTAGCAGGCTATCACCGGCTAGGGCCCGATTGTCTAAAGTAATTTACTTAAGACCCCTTTCCTCGTATCCACATCCAATTCCTCTGAATGTGGCCACACGCCTTTAAAAGAACCTCCTTTTCATACCGTTCCCGATTTATTATTGTAAGCACATTAACCTATATTGACAAGAGCCTTTTTAGTTTTAGAGCACTGATACCCAAATAAACAAGCCAAGTCACGAAAAAAGGGTAACTTGCACGGTAATGCTTATCATAAAATAACTTCATCGCTGCAACTGAAGCGAACATAACTCGCCTTCGGGATTGCCTTGTTGCACTGGATATCTCTTTTGTCTCTTGCCGTATACCAGATGAGTACCCTTTATAATGGACAATACTAACGTTAGGGTAGTAATAAACCTTCCAACCTTTTTCTTTAAACCTATAGCACCAGTCAATATCTTCACCGTAGAAAAAATAATCTTCATCAAGTAAACCAACTTCCTCTATCGCTTTTTGCGGCATCATCATAAAGGCACCAACCGCAGAGTCGATTTCGTGGGTCGTGTTAAGGTTAAATTGGGTTAAGTGATATTGCCCAAAAAACTTATTATGCTTAAATAATTGTTCCAGTCCACTAAAGTAGGTCAAGGATGCCCATGGTGTTGGAAAACCGCGGTGACAGTCCATATCGATATTGCCATTTGGGAAAACTACTTTACAGGTAACAACGCCACAATCGGCATGGTTCTTAAGAAATTCCAAACACGACTGCAACGCCCCTTGCGGCACTACGGTGTCTGGATTTAATAACAACTGATATTCGCCCGTAGCCTTCCGAAGCGCCAGGTTGTTGCCTTTAGCAAAGCCGCCATTTTCAGGGCTAACAATAAGTTTTATCCACGGAAATGACTGTTGGACCATTTGGGCCGAACCATCAGATGACGCGTTATCAACAACAAATACTTCACAATTTTTCTTTAGCCAATCACCATAAGCCTCAAGTGATTGTAGGCAATCACGAAGTACCGTCAGTGCGTTATAGTTTAAGATAATAATAGACAAGAGCATAAGTTTATAAATGGGCTAGGGATTAACAATTTCGCTTATTTCTACTGCAGAAAGGGGGCCTGTTCTTTCAATCGGGTAAATAGCAGGAATTTTTGGCAGTGAAAGTGGTAGGTTAGAAAGTTCTTGAAAATAGAAAATAATATTTGAATAAGAATTCGGTTGTGGGTCAAACTGAAGTGGTAAGACTTGTTTTGATAACTCCTGATCCAAAACCGATACAAAAACATATGGGCTTGTCTTAAAATGACTTTCTCCAAAATTAATGACATCTGCAGTTTCCTTTTCATTTAACCCAAGACCAAGGCTATAGAACGACAAGACTTGCGCGATAGTATTTTTACTTGCCACAATACCGTCTTTTGGTGGATTGAACGGCTTCGCAGAAAGATAATCATAGGAAATAGCCGTTGTTGTCACCTTGCCAACTGTCATGGTCTTATTCTCATGGACTAACACTGTATATCCGTCGCCACTTTGGGGAACGTTTGACGAGAAAAATGGCGTTTGAATATGGACGTTTACAATAGTACCTTCTGGACCGTACAAATAAAGCGGGCTGTCAAGGCAGGCGCCACCGGCATGGGCTGGATCATCGGCATGGATCATACATGCTGCTTGTGCAGGTGTTGCGATATTATTAAAAAAGCCCTGGCCAATAATTGCTTCCCATGGATCAACACCAGGGGGGATCGTAACACCGCATTGCTTGGCAGCGAGGTTGCGGCATGGTTGGTCACCATTTTGGTTAGGCACTGTTGTTGATGGTTGTGGCGTCGTTTGGGGATTTGTCTGCTGTTTAGTTCGTGTATCGGTTAGTGTTTTCTTAGAAGGCGCTACAGTAAAAGTATCTAATTGTAAATTTTTGCCCGCACTATTATTCGGTTTTGCGGCCTGTGACGGCACTGATGCAAAAGTTGTTGTAATAATTTGGACAGGTGACGACAATTGTGACACCGGCTGTATTTTACTCGTCGCACTGTCAAAAATTGCCAATGAGCCAAACGGAGTGCTGTAAGAACTACCTAAATTTCCCATCGCCGAAGATAAGGCTTGTCGCTGGCCTATTAAAGCGTTTCCATTACTTAAACCGGCAATATAAGTATAATCCTGTGGCAAAGTAACTGACTTTAAAGTTTTTGAACCTACATTGTAAGTATACGTCTTGTTAGTATAAGTATTGCGGTCAATAGCATCAATAATAAGCGTTTGCGGCTGCTGTTTGTCCCACGAAACGCGAGTATAGGTGTTCGAATTTGGCAAGTTGGCCAGTTTTATTCGATTATTTTTTGCGGTGTCAAGCAGTTCAACAGTATCTGGTGTAACAAGTGCCTGCCGAAACCCATCATTAATTGCCGTGCCATTCCCCATATTGCCATCGTACCCGGCAAATGCTAAATATGCGCCGTTTGGTGAAAGGTCGGGCTGCGTACCGTAGGAACCATTTTGCATCGCGGTAAGATCTTGTTTTTGCGTTCCACTAAAATTTGTTTCACTCATACCATAAGCCCATCCAGCACCGGTATTCGGCAAAAAGAGGTCAACATAAATATTGCCGTTATTTGTTATCGCCCGAGGGTAATGAACTGGCTGTGTTTTGGAAGATACTTCATCATAAATGGCATTTTTGGGTTGTTTACTTGTAATGTCTGTTGAAAAAACGCGGGACGCCCCACCTTGTAAGATAGTGGTATTTGGCGCAAATTTTACTTCCCAGTCTGCTAAGTAACGACCATTTGGTGAAACCACAAAATCGTCAATTCCAAATCCGCTAGAAGCTTGTAATACGACATTTGCAGTTTTTGTTTGACTATCATAAAGCACTATCTCACTACCATGGTCATAACTATCTGTGTTATTTATAAACAGAAATTTTGAAGCCGAAATTGGTGTAATTTTTTTAACCGATAATGGAAGAGTTGCCAAAGGGGTATTATTTTTTGTTACGAGGTTAAAACTAGCAACAACTGCATTCTTATCGGTCCAGTAACCATACGTGACGGCTGCGCTGGCTTGGGTTGTTGTAGTGTTTTGTGATCCATTTTCAGTCTCGGTTTGTGGTGTCAATAAATTCCCAGCTGTATCTCTTTTCGCGCTGCTTACATGGTAGTACGCTAACGCCGCCACTATGATAAGGACTATACCACTACCAATCAAAAGAAATTTTGCCATAAAGACCTTCTGGTTTATGCCCCCTGTTTTATCATAACTAACTTACAGGGACTTGGCAAATGAATAGAGGTTCATCTTATATAACAGACTAGTGGCGTTTTGAAAAATTATTCTCGGCGCTTTTTTATATCTTCATATATTTTCGCCAAATTATCTGTAATAATGCGCCAATCATATTTCGAAACGACCAAGGCTCGTGCCGCTTTACCTACTGTTTTTCGGTATTGCTCATCTTCCAAAAGCTTAACAACACTTTCTGCGAAGACCAAAGGTGTATCTGCAAGCAAGAACTCTTTTCCACTTATAGCGTCAATGCCTTCAATACCAACACTTGTCGTAACCACAGGCAACTCCATTGACATTGCCTCTAAAATTTTTAGCTTTGTGCCACTGCCGACACGAAGTGGTGCAACGAAGACCCACGCCCGAGAAAGGTATGCCAATTTTTCCTGTTCAGAAACAGAACCCGTAATAACAATACCGTTCCCTTTTATCTTGCCAACATCATTTGAAAAAAACATTTGTAATCCAGGCGATAGTTTTCTGCCAACAACGTACCAAGTGGCATTTTTGACGCGCGATTTAACTTGTTCCCATACTTTACCGTAAAAATAAAATGCAGCGTCAATATTAGCAAAGTAACGAAAATTTGTTATGCCAAATATTAATGAAGGTACGTCATCTTTTTCACCTTGTCGTAAAAAGTATTGGGTGTCGACGCCGTTTGGCACTAAATAGGTCGGCTTTGCAACACCATCTTTCTTTAAACGCTTTGTGAGCCAATCACGGTCAACTTCTGAAACATAGCCCAAAACATCAACCCGCTTGGCAACTTCAATTTCATACTTATACATTTTCCATGCATCGTAAAATCCAATGAGCTTTATAAATGGATTAATACGGGTTTTCGCGTTTCTAACATAAACCCGTGATTCAATATTGTTTTTGACTAAAAACAATGGGACCTTAATGATATCTTTGACTGCCAACACCGATTGCGCCATGAAAAAGGTCTCTAAATGGATAAGGTCAGGATTTTCTTCCTTGATAACTGTTCGTATTGCCTGTTCAGTTTCATGGTTAAAGTTATTCACTACAGTCAAGAACGGATACCGAGAAAAGCCGGCGAGTAATAAATTACGAATAGTCCAAGCCGGTCGCCGTAATACAGGAATAACGCGATAGGTAAACTTTTCCACTTCCTTAATGTACTGGCGCTCTTCATCTGAACGTATAAAACATAGCAAAATCACATCATGCTTACCATGAAGATTTTTAAGGAAGTTTAAGACACGAACATTGAGTCCGCCAACTGGTGGGATAGGAAGGTAAGGAGATATAAGGAGAATTTTCATAAAAAAGTATCCGGTACTTAGTATCTCGTATTAGATATTAGGCAATCGCCTGTCTTATCTGCCTCTATCTATGTTGGGTAAAGTATGGTGTATCCATTATGTTTCATGTTCCATAACACCAACGACAATACCACAAACAAGCCAAAAGATAATTGCTAATTTTGATGACTCAAAAACATCGATAAAGACAGCATTCGCTAGCAAACCGACGATTGCCGCTAGAAAGCCAATAACAACATCTTTTGCCAAAGCATTTTGGCTTACCAACAGAAAGCGCCTAATCTTACGAAATAAGACAAAAAATATAATCGAAAACGACAAAAAACCAAGAATGCCTGTTTCGCCTAAAAGCCGTAAATAGTCATTGTCAGTCGCAAAACCGTACTGGTCTGCAAACAGGGTACCGAATGAAGCAAAACCAGACCCTAATAATGGTTCTCGGTAAAAGGCACGCAGAGCGGTAGGCCATTCTTCATGGAACCGAATAGTATTAGATAAGTCTGCTTCCAATGCTGGGTTTGCGACAGATGAAACTTGTTGCGGATGTGCTTTGCGGTAGTGTCCCTCATCGAGCAGGTCTTCCTGGCCCGGAATAGCTGAATTGGTTAACGTCTTACGATTACCATTTGTTGTTACTTCGTATATTAATTGGTCTATCGGCAGCATCTGAACTTTTTGTTTTGGTTGCGCAACATTTTGTAGTTCATGAAATGTCGTTACATATCGGGTAATGAGGTTACGACCAAATAGAGTTACAAAAATTAAGGCTAATGCTAAAAATCCGACAATCCAGATCTTTTTGCCATAAAACCATAAAAAGGCAGCAATGGTCAGAAATGCTGCGATCACAGCCGTTCGGGATTGTGTAAGAACAAGCATCGCTAAAATAATAAGAAAAAGCCCAACCAGTAACAGACGAGTGAAGTATTTTTTCAGGCCAAAGAAGATACTTAAGACAAATGGGATAATAAAGCCTAAGAAAATTGCCAAATCATATTGGCCGCCGAACGTCGCATTTGGGCGTGTTCCTTTCGTTAAGGGAATACAAATGCCCTTAGAAAACTCCCGATTAGTCGTTGAAATAGAACACCAATGTAAGAACACCTGACCTAGTCCATAGACGCTGGCAATTGCCGTAGATGCAAAGAGAACAAATATATAGCGCACCGCTACTGCCAAACTTGGTGTTGCACTGACCCCAACAAAGAAAAATCCCATGTACTCTATTCTTCTCACCCAGCTTAAAACGAGTAAGTTATGTGGTGCAATCTGGATAATAAAATAGCCGACAATAACCGATACTAACCCAACCAACCAATATAAAAAGATCGCCTGATGTAAACTATTGGTGAAAAATGATTTCCTCAGCCACTTAAATGATAAAAACCATACAGCCAGAACAATAACATTAATAAGATCATCGTAGCGGATTTTTATATACGTACCAGAAACATCGGAAACAGGTAATTTTGGTAGCAAAATCGTCCCGGCGATGAATAACATTACGACATATGGTAAAACTCTATCATTAAGCCACTCGAAACGCTTGAACATAAATGTTCTTTGCCTCCTTGTCCCGACCGATAATGCCGAAAATGATAATACGCAACAATGCACCAATTTTTAGAAATATCCTAACTAAAAATGTTTGCCAACTTGGCATATGTTTTCTATAAAAATAAAGGATATTTTTGTATTCCCCTAACAAGGGTCCTTGTTTTGAGACAGCACTACCGCCACCTAAATGGATAATTTCAGCAATAGGCACATAACAACACAAAAAACCAGCCATGTATGCACGGTAACAGTATTCTGTTTCTTCAGTATACATAAACATTTTTTCGTCAAAATAGCCAATTTTATCAATGACTTGCCGCCGAATTAAGAAAAATGCCCCTGTTACCCAATCGAGTTGTCGAGTTACATCATAAAACTGCTTAGCTTTGTCAAAACTGGAGGCAGATGGATGAAAAGACTTCACAAGTTTCCCAACAACGGGTAAGTCATCAATAAAAAACATCCAAAAAAATACTCGCTGCAATAATGGGAAATATCCGCCTGTCGGTTGTGTACTTTTGTCCTTATTAAGTAATTTGATCGTCGCAATCCCAACATTTTTATGATCGTCCATCCAATTCAATATACTTGAAAGTGGATCTTCAATTGCAACAGTATCAGAATTTAGTAACAGAATATAATCGCCCTTGGCTACTTTCATACCTATGTTGTTGCCACCAGCAAAGCCACTGTTTTCATTACTTTCTATTACCTTGTATCTTGGATAGACTTTTTTCAATGCTTCATACGAACCATCGTGCGATGCATTGTCAACAATAATGATTTCACCCTGAACTAAAATCCACGGACATTGCTTAACCAGCGTATCAACAGCCTGTTTGGTCAAATCTAAAGTTTTATAATTGACGATAACGACAGATACTCTAATTTTGTTCTCCATATACCTGCTCCCCCAATATCCTTTTCAGCACGAAGTATCCGGTAACTAATAAAATTGTAACCAAGAGATAATTTGCTATACGAATAGACAACGATGTGGGAATCAATCGAATGGTCGTTTTTTGGTACCAAATATGGTGGTTTTGGTCCACAACCGGCTCATAACGAATGCCTAAAGACTCTTGGGCTAAGGCAGGTGTCCAGCCAGTAACATAAAGGGATTCTCGGAACGGATGTACTAACTCTTCAAAATACCAAGCTTGAATTTCATTGCGCACCCGTTGCTTGGCATATTCCGGTGGATGATTGAGGTCTATTGTCGGGAAAGGCAAATGAAATAATGGTGACCTCGTAAAAGCCCCTTTATAGTAGGCCATTACCTGTTCCCGTGTGAGGTCATCATAGTAACCAGCAACATTTGCAACCTGGACAGTATCGCCTGGTAGGGTAGATTTTTCAGCATTTGGTAAATCAGGAATTGTTGGCGATGGTAAAAGAAGGTATATCCCAAAAAGGAACCAAACAGTTAATAATATACCGATAACAATTTTTTTAATCATTCTTATTTGTTGTCATCCTGGGTATGTAGTAAAGGATCTTCCAAGCTAAAGTCAAGGGGGAGGTCGGAAGATATCTCTCTAGCTCTGCCAGCTGGCAGACAGCAAATCGGGATGACGAAATGTGTCACTGGAACAATCTTGCTCTGCCAATTTTATATTGCGGGTCTTTAATATTTCTATCACGAATATATTTAGCAGGAACACCACCCACTAGAGTAAATGGTGCCACATCGTGGGTTACAACCGCACCAGCACCGACCACCGCACCTTCCCCCACCGTAACACCAGGTAAAATAATAACGCGTGGGCCGATAAAGACAAAGCTTTCAATAGTTACAGGGCCATTGACAGCATGAAAATCGTCCGAGTCAATATCATGTTGCGAATTATAAATCATTACCTCCGAAGCAATATTCACGTGGTTGCCAATTTTCAGTAATTCACGTCCATCTAAAAAAGCCTTATCGCCGATTATGGTATCTTCACCAATAACAATATTTTTAGGTTCATAGAATCTGGCATACATGTGGATACGAGAACCTCGCCCAATTTTCATTCCTGCCAGCTTATAAATAAACAGTCGATACAAATGTGATGGCACCCATCCGGTAAACGTCAATAGAAAGAGGTCAAAATCTAAGAGGTAATTGTAAAAACGGTTACCGATTTTATTGCTTGCCTGCCCGATCGATAACTCATTACCCATGCGGTCTCGAAACAAAGCCATAGTACTTTTATTCTAGAAGTCTCGGAAGGAAAGATCAAGCTTAGAACGTCAGTTCAAAATTCTCGTCTGGACTTTGTGTAAGGTTAACATACCGAAGCCATGTTGGGGTTACCTTAAAATATCGCTGCGCTGGGTTTTGGGCAAATTTCACAGCTGCTGGATTTTTCTTATGGTAGAGGCTAGCGCACCTATCTGCTTCATCTCCGCTTAACTCTGTTGCCATGCCTTCATATTGGATTGTTTTGTCGTCATCCCAACCGATCACAATAGCCACATGCTGATTCTTCTGTAAATTTTGATATTTCCTGGTGGAAGTGTACGTGCCAAAAATTATTTCTAGACTGTCTGTTTCACCAAAGCCAATTGCAGCCGCTTCGGGTTTATTATCTTCAGCCATAGTCGCTAAAACAGCGATTTTATGCTGCTTGATGAAATTCAATAAAAATGTCTTCTTATCCATCTTAATTAGTATACTCCCACACAACCACTCCATTAAAGTTATGCTCACCAAAACGGTGGTAGCCGTTGGTTTCGATTGCTATTCTTTGCAGATCTTGGGGATCAAAAATATCTTGGACATAGCGCATTAACCAAATCGTCTTATATTCACCCGGATGAAACACCTTGGTTTCAGTGAATTGTGTCCGAGCACCATCATAGTAGCGAAAAGCGTCTGCCTGCTGGATATTAGGAAAAACTACTATGGATGGCCTTTGTGAATTGCTTTCGATATATGAAACCGCGCTTCGCCAATCTTCGCGATGAAATGACGAATGTGTATAGTAAGTAAAGAGTGAAAATGAATTAATAGCCACCACAAAGACTATTAGTAACCATCGAGCTGTCACATTCTTAAGATTACCGATTGCACAAGACAAAATGAGATAAAGGGCCGGTAAAACGAACAGGAACCGAAAGTAGTCGAATATGGATAGTTTAACTGCAATAATACTCCCTACAACTAGTGGCACAAAAAGCCAAAAGTAAACAAGGCCTAATAAATCATGCCTTTGGTCATCGTCATTTTGTCTTAATAAGAATGACCTTGCCGTAAGTGGCCATGCGAGTAAGGCTCCAAAAATAGTAAGAGGTATTGCGACAAACAGTGCGTAAGTTATTTTATTACTAAACGAAATTCTTCCAATGGAAAATTTTATGAACACTAAGGCAATACTTTTAACGGACAGTAAGCCCAAAGCCTTTGACCAAAGAGATAATGATGCAGTGTGCCCAAGCTGCAGTTGTCTGATAAATATCGGTACAAACGGCAGAAACGAGACTATAACAACTACTTGGCTTATAGCAAAATACGTAACAAACTGTTTTGAAAAACTTTTTCGTCGGTAAAAAATAAAAAGCCAATAAACGATAAAAATAAACGTCGGTAAATAGTCAGTATAAAGGAGCAGTATATTTAAAAACGTAAACAGTAGCCATCGAACTACACTCTGCTGCTCAAGAACTTGAGTAAACATATAAACCGAAATTAAAACTAACAATGTTTCCAACGAGTACATTCTGGCTTCTTGAGAGTAATAAACGTGAAGCGGTGCTGTTGCTAATAATAGAGCGGTAATAAGTCCAATAGTGCGTCCAAAGAGTTTATTTCCGACAAGATATACTACCCAAACGGATAAAACCCCACAAAGAATGGATAAATTTCTGGCACCAATTTCAGTGCTACCAAACAGTGATGTCCAGAACTTAAGGACAAGGTAATAAAGAGGCGGATGGAAATCCGAAGCCGCAAATTGCGTAATAAGGCCGATATACGAATACGATTTTGCGGTTAATATCGAGGTTGCTTCATCAAGCCACAAACTTTGATTAATGACAACTATTCTTAAGACGCATGCTATGAAAAGTATAAAAAGCAGAGTATTTCTTGGCGAAACAATAGTCCTCATTAGTTTTGTCTAGCAACATTCTTTAACACGCCAAGTGTTGCGTCTGCGGCTTTTTCCCAACTGAAAGTGTTTGCAAAGGCAATACTAGCTTTTTGCCGCTTTTGGCGCTCATCTTTGGATAACGTAAGCACGTCTAAAATGGTTTTTGTCATTTCGTTAACGTTTTCAGGATCAAAGAGCCAACCTGGGCCGATTACTTCCGGAATAGAGGAAACGTTTGAACCTGCTACCAATGTACCACAAGCCATGGCTTCAACAAGCGGCATGCCAAAGCCTTCGTATAATGAAGGTAGTATATATAATAGTGCACCCGCATAAAGGTATTGCACAACGTCGTCAGGAACGTAATCGGTAAATAAAACCCGATGCTCAATATTTAATTCTTTAACATGCTTAAAAATTTCTTCAAACAACCAGCCCTTTTTTCCAGCAATGACTAAGGTAATGTCTGGCTTGGCTTTAGACACTGGCGCAAAGGCATCGAGCAACCAAATAATATTTTTCCTTGGCTGCAAAGTTCCTAGGTAGAGAATGTAATCTTTGCTTATACCGTATGTTTGTTTCACCTGCGTAATCTTATTTTGGTCAATATTGGCCGTAAAGCGTTCTTTATTAAAACCATGGGGAATAGCGGTAACCTTGTTGGCAGGGTAGTTATAGAATGAAACAACATCGTTTTTGGCCGATTGCGATGGTGTAATAATATGTTGCGCTTTTTTCACCGAATAGGCAGTCCAATTTTTAAGTTGCTGTAAATCTTTTTTAAGAAAATATTGGGGAAATTTGAGATACGACAAGTCATGAATTGTAATAACAGTCGGACAAGGGCTAAAGCGTGGAGCATAATGCGCTGGTGAAAAGAAAACATCGAGTCGAGGTCGATCTAGAAACAGATGTACGGGCAAAGCAAACTGTGTCCAAAGAGGTTTCGGGCCGAATATACGATAGGTAATATTTTCCGTTGGCTGTTGAAAATCTAATCGCGGTTGGTTTTTTAAGAAAATTGATAATTGGTCCGCACCGATAATTTTCGCAAGATGGACAAGTATTTCATAGGCGTACTGACCACTACCGACACGCTTTTCAACATTTGCTTCGTTTGCATCATAACCGATTAACATAATAATTAGGTCATATAATTCTTCTGGGACTCTAAATTTTTCTCTTACACTAAACTTCTGTAAACATTTAACGTTTCTGTTGCAGCTTTTTCCCACGAAAATTTTGCTGCTTGCTTTATACTTTTTTGCTGTGCCGTCTTGTAATCAGTTTCGGACATACTTAAAGCTTTTGACATACCTTCTGCAATACTATTCATATCTTTAGGGTCAATATAGATGGCAGCATCGCCCCCTACTTCTGGTAACGAAGAAGTGTTTGCCGTAACGACTGGAGTGCCACAAGCCATCGCTTCCAAGACCGGCAGGCCAAAGCCTTCGTATAATGCTGGGTAAATAAACATTTTAGCACCAGCATATAAATACGGTAAGTCTTGTTGCTTGATAAAGCCTGTCAAAATAACATTCGGGGCTTGCTCTAATTTCTTTCCCCAACCAACACTGCCACCGATAATCAAGGTTGGAGGATTTTCTAGCTGTTTAAATGCCGTAACTAACCTCGACAAATTTTTCCTTGGCTGCATTGTGCCGATACTGAGAATATACTCTTGCGGTATTGCATACTTTGTTTGGACTTGCTTAATCTTTTCTGCATCCTCTCTTACGCCTTCATTAAACATTGCATTAACACCCTCATACACAACACTTATCTTCTCAGGGTGAATACCTAAAAAGGCAAGTAAATCATCTCTTGTTGCCTGCGAAACTGCGATAACAGCATCAGCTTCTGCTTTGACCCACCCTAGCCGTCTGCGTTGGACTTGCAATTGCTTTGGATGAAGCGTTTCGGGAAAATGGTAAGCCACCAAATCATGAACAGTAGTAATCTTCTTGGCTTTTGATGGCGGCTGTGTCGCATCAGATGAATGAAAGATATCGACTTTACCAATGAATTTTTCAACCGAAAGAGTATGGAGGTCATTCCAAAGGATATTTAAAAGTGTGGGTGGAATTGAAACGAATTTGTGGTCGACCTTTTTAGGAAGGCTGTTTATAAACTGCTCAAGTTTTTGCTTTTGCCGTAGGCTCGCTCCAAAAAGGACAAAATCATCATTTGATTTGGCTAAAAGAGCATTTACTAACGCACTTGTATACGTTGCCGCACCCGTCCCGTCAAAAACTACCTGCGAAATATCTATGCCAACACGCATATCTTTCATTCTATTAGAGTGCATGCTAAAAAGAAAGCCGGGGGTAGTAGCCCCCGGCTGAAAAAGTTCGCGGATTAGGATTGCTAAACTATCACAATGGCTCGATTTGGCCAAATGGTTAGATTTGTATCCTAGAGTACGCCCTGATTGTCGCAATGATGCAGTCGTTGTTCATTTGCTTGAATAATCTTTGAAGAAACCACAACCAACGCGCAACCAGAAATTAACAAGAGTGCTGACAAGAAAAGCCACGATACATGCCAGCTGTACTCCAATTTGGCGTTAATGATAGTCGCAGAGCCGATTACCATACCGAACCCAAGTGCCATCAGCAATAAAATAATCAGCTTATTTCTTCGGTTATCAAGCCGAAAACGTGCAAACATTACAGCCAACCTCCTTTTGTTAAACTCTGTCTATAATTAACGCTTCACTATAAGCGTGAATGGCAATGCCTGGCATGTTTCTGACTTGCTCGAATTCGGCATGTTTAATTTCGGCAACAAACTGGGGTTTAAAGTTAGCTGATGGCCGCACATAATAATTGGCCATGACACAAGTAGTTAAGCCTTCAGCTTCCAATCGCTGGTTTACCATATCGGCTTTTACGGCTTCCGGCTTCCAGTCAACCTCGAGTATATAGATATGGGCCAGTACTGCCCTTCGAACCATACGACAGGTTCGTCTACCAAGAGTCATTGCTCCACTCCTTACGTTTGGTTACGCCATTAAAAGTGTTAGTTGACTATCCGCAAATTGTGAATGTACACGATATGAATAAGTTATTTATCTTGTTTTCACGAAAACGGCAGTATTGTCTACAAACAAAAAGACCATTCCTGCCAATTCGAGAACACAATACCATATTTATAGGCTAACCTCAATAGCAGAATAAAAACAGCTATATAAAGGAAGTACCGTAACAATCTTGCTTTTTGGTAAGCGCAAATCTACAATGACCCATGTGGCAATCTTTACGCAATACAAAAAAAATCTTATTCCCTACCGTGACTTGCTCTGGCAATTAACCTTACGTGAGCTAAAAGGTAAATACAAACAGTCAGTTTTAGGGTATGCTTGGGTACTTTTAGTACCATTGATTAATTTAGTTGTTTTAAGTTTAGTATTTTCCCATCTCTTTAAAGTGCCTACAGGCCATGTCCCCTATCCTCTCTATTTATTTGTCGGTCTCGTACCGTGGACGTTTTTATCGAATGCGATTTCACTTGCAACAGTCAGTTTAGTTGCCAATAGCTCACTTATTACAAAGATTTATTTGCCACGGGAAATTTTTCCACTTTCCTCTGTTATTGCGAAGATTATTGATTTCTTATTGACAGCGGTCGTATTAGTACTATTTATTATCTACTACAAAAGCGGATTTTATTGGACGTTAGCCTACGTTCCGCTTATTTTTTTCGTCCAGTTTATTTTAGTAACTGGCGTCGGACTAATTTTGTCAGCAATGAATGTTTTTTATCGCGATGTCGAGCATTTGCTTGGTGTTTTTTTGCTCATGTGGATGTACTTAACGCCGATTATTTATTCACCTGAACTAATACCGAAAAACCTTCGGCCTTGGTTTAGTCTTAATCCTATGACAGGTATTATTAATGCCTATCGGAACACCGTATTATATGGTGTTTCACCTGCTTGGACTTCCTTTTTGTTCTCTGCCATAATTTCAATTGCGATCTTCATAATAGGCTATGCCTTTTTTATTCGCAGGTCGAAATATTTTGCTGATAGTATATAGGTTTTACATGACAAATAAGTTATGCATTTCTATATCCATTTATGAATAACACAGTCGTCCAATTTGAAAATGTGAGCAAGCGGTATTCATTAGGAAAGTCACTGCTCTTAAAAGAAGCGATCCTCGATGTATTTCGCCATGATCAAACCAAGGACTTTTGGGCACTTTCTAATGTTCGTTTCAGTATCCAAAAAGGTGAAACATTAGGTATCATTGGTGTCAACGGTTCAGGTAAAAGTACAATTCTCAAACTTATTGCCGGAGTAATTTTGCCAACGAAAGGCACAGTAACAGTCGACGGAAAAATATCACCGCTCATTGAACTAGGAGCTGGATTCCACTCAGAACTTTCGGGGCGCGAAAATGTCTACCTAAATGGTACAATTCTAGGCTTAACAAAAAAACAAATTGACAGGCGGTTTGACACAATTGTTCAATTTGCCGAACTTGAGGAATTTATCGATACGCCGGTAAAACACTATTCTTCAGGCATGTTTATGCGACTAGGTTTTTCAGTTGCAGTCCATGTTGATCCAGAAATTTTACTCATTGATGAGATTTTTGCGGTGGGTGACTCTGGTTTCCAAAAGAAGTGTTTTAAGAAAATGAAGGAATTCCATAAACGTGGTGTAACAATTGTTTTTGTATCCCATTCTTTAGAAACAGTAAAGAGTTTCTGTCAACGTGTCATATTACTTCAGCACGGGAAAGTAATTGATACAGGGAAGCCGAAAGAAATCATTGCTGCATATAATACTCTCCTTGCCAACCAATTATAAATAGATTTCACTTGCCAAATATCTAAAATTCTTTTATGCTCGGGTAAACTATGGCAAGGAGTAAATCCAACGGTTTGTCATCAATATATCAGCTTCGTGAACGGGCAACAATTATAACGCAAACACCGATGCGTATTACTTTAGGTGGTGGCGGTACTGATGTTCTCTGGTACAGCAAATTAAAGGGGGGTGCCTGGATTTCTGCCGGTATTAATAAATACGTCTTTGTTTTCTTAAATAAAACTGAGGATCCTAAATTGGTTAAAGCATCACACGGCATTGAAGCAACCATGACTTATAATTATCGTGATATTCCAAACCCAATCATTGCCGAGTGTTTAAAATTAACAGGTATCACTCGTGGCATAGAACTAGCAACTGCTGCAGACGCTTCAGCCAAATCAGGATTAGGAGGATCTGGTGCCTTTGAAGTTGGGTTACTCCATGCCTTGCACGCTTATAAACGTGACCCTATTTCACAATTTGAATTGGGGAAAGAAGCCTGTATAGTTGAAATTGAGCGATTAAAACGGCCTGTTGGACCGCAAGACCAATACATTGCCGCCCTGGGTGGTATCCACTATTTTGAGATTGATAAGCGAGGGCGTGTTTCTGCGCAGCCGCTAAGCATCAATCGTCATACGATTGCAGAACTTGAAAGTAACCTGTTATTTTTTCGCACCGGCATCCAGCACGATACCGGTGAAATACATGGCGACTCGAAAAAAAAGGTCGAAAAGAAATCGGCAAAGTCCGACAAAATTATCCAGTCTTTGGACGATATTAAAGCTTTAGGCCAGCAGGTCAAACAGTACTTATTGAAAGGCAAAACTGATGACTTTGGTGCGTCACTCCACGAGCATTGGCTCATTAAAAAACGGCTTTCGGACAAAGTTTCCAGTTCACAAATCGACGAATGGTATGATGAAGGTATTAAAGCCGGTGCGTTAGGCGGCAAAATAATGGGCGCCGGCGGCGGCGGCTGGTTTGTGTTTTATGTTAATAAGGATAAAGAAAAATTCCGCAACCGCATGACAAAAATCGGTTTGGACGAACGAAGCGTCCGTTTCGATTGGGAAGGAACAAAGGTATTAGTAAATTTGAGTTGATACACATATTATAAATCTGCTCAAAAAAAGGAGGAGAAAGTATGCCGCGAAGAAATGGAAAAAGAAAGACGTTTGCCCAAAATTATTTAGAGGGTGCCATTCAGGTTATCGAAAAATTGTCTAATGATGACATCGAAGCAACTATCGATGCCTTAGTCGAGTTAAAAGACAGGAAAGGACGGCTGTTCCTACTTGGTGTTGGTGGCAGCGCCGCTAATGCTTCCCATGCAGTCAATGATTTCCGCAAAATCTGCAAGATAGAAACGTATGCACCGACTGATAACGTATCCGAACTAACAGCGAGGACAAATGACGATGGCTGGGATACCGTTTTTACGCCATGGCTTCGCAATAGCCACTTATCGAGTAACGACATGGTTATGGTTCTGTCAGTCGGCGGCGGTAACCTGGAAAAAAATGTCAGCCCCAACATTGTCTCGGCATTAAAGTATGCGCAAGAAATTGGCTCTACTATCACCGGTATCATCAGCCGAGATGGCGGTTACACAGCAAGGGTTGCCGATGTCTCTATACTTGTCCCGGTTATTGATGATGCATTAATAACACCGTATGCCGAAAGCTTCCAAGAATTACTTTGGCATCTTTTCTGTTTTAACCCGAGATTGAAAGAGTAGTTAAGACAAATCTTTGCCAATGCGTTTTATGGCATCGCGGATACTATTGCCATCCCAAATAACATTGCCATGATCATTTGCTACCCGTTCGTATCCCGCGAGAATTCGTAAAGCGTGTTCGCCGCGGAATACAAAATCTATTGGCGTTGATTTTTGGGCTGCGCTTTCTTCACGCGTTAAACCTTGGAAAATCCAGTCCTCATAACCTAGTGCATGTGGTAGTTCCAGATAGCCGAAGGGCTGCCGATCAGTATCAGGCAATAATCCTTGCTCTCTTTGTTTCTTGTAGGTATAAACCAGACCTGCAATGATCCCTTCGCCTTCGAATCCACCCGCCGCATCTCCTCGTGTAATCTCGTCGCTATCAAGCAGAAACTGCGCAATATTTCGCGAGAGAGCGATACTACCCCGGTTAAACATATCGGCTTTGATACCAAACGGCATTGCTAAGCCAAATGATTTGACATATTCCCAAGTATACATGGAAGGCTGATGTGTTTTAATGCCTTCTTCCGACGTTCCACCGAGTAAACAATCATACATCGGGATATCGGCGACAAATTTCCTCACCTCAAGCTGGTCTGTCCACAATCCAAAGAGAAACCGGTCGCCATCCCAAAGGTGGACAAACTGCGTTTCTGGTGTCTGCATCGCTGTCCGAATAGCTTCTACTCTTCCGGCACCGATTGACAAATCGTCAACTGTCACATGCCAACCTGCTTCATTAGCGGCTTTGAGCGTTTCCGGATCGGTTCGTGGGGTAAACGAGGCTTCAACTCGGTCATAGATTTGTGTCGCAACCTGCCCTAGCTCTCGCAATATGGAAACCCATGATCCGCTTGGGTCATGACCTATTGCGGCTGCAGTAATACCATGACGCTGCGGTTCTAATTCAAACAAAGCATATTCTGAATTTTTCATAACTTCTCTCCATAATAGGAGTCGCTTCTCGTTCAAAAGCCATAAAATTCCCTTCAGGCAGCAGCTTGGGGTAGGAATGGGGTTAGTTCTTTGCGGTCGATACCCCAGGTGGCCAGGACATCACTCCTTGCGCCGAGGTTAAAATTGAGTGGTTTGCCATCAAATGTAGTTATTTGGCCACCTTTGGCCATGACGACTGCAGCCATTGGTACAACATCTTGATATGCTTGATTGGGATGCATAGCCAAATGTAATCGCCCCATCCCCATGTGGGCTATACCATAAGCGCTCGACGAGACAACAAGTGGTAATCGGATATGTCGGGTCTTGATTCGTCTACCATTTTCCATTCTGTCACTTCCAAAGAAAAGCTCAAGTACTTTACTCGGCTGTTCATTTGAACTTTCTTGACTGACAAGCTCGTGGTTAATCTGTCCAGTAATCTCTTTTAATTGGACATTTTGTTTCGACTCTGTTAATCCAATCCATTGCCCATTGATAAATATACCAACTCCAGGCTTCCCAGCAATGATTTCACCGGTTCTCGGCAAGATAATGAAACCTGCCGTTGGTTGGCCAGCAATAATTCTTCCAACGCTAATTGCAAACTGATCTAAGCCATTACTATATGCTGATGTGCCATCAATACCATCAACTGTCCAAATTTCATGCTGACCCTCAGCACCTTCTTCAACACCGCCTTCTTCCATATAAATCCAGGCATTTATACCAAACTTCGCACGAATGGCCTTGCGCAGTATTTGCTCTGATTCTCGGTCAGCTTCAGTCACAACATCACCGGCATGATCTTTTTGTTCAACCTGCAAACTTTCTTGACGCCAATGCTTCATCACAGCACGGCCTGCTTCTTGCAAAAATGGCGTCATGATTGCTAATTCAGGAAATTCGGCAGCACTATGCATTTCTTCTGCAACACGCTGGCCGGTATATATAATGGTACTTTCTGGTGTCTGATCAATTCTTTCTGTGACCATACTGTTACTGAATTTGTTTTTTAACTGATGGAAATGTTTTTCTGGCTTTTTCTAGCTTTTCTAAATTGCCGATATCAACAAAATATCCGTCTGATTGGAAACTATAGACTTTTCGGCCGTCATTAACAAGAGCTGGAAATATATCCTTGCCGAAGTCCACTAGTTTATTTTTTGGAATGTAGCCAAAAATTTCGGGTTCTAAAATATAAAATGAACCGTTGGCCCAAACAAAATCTTCGGTGAGTAGGGATTTATCGGGACGCTCGACAAACTGCTTTATTCTTCCGTCTTTATCAAATAAAACAAGACTTTTTGGATCAGCGCCGTATCTTTTGTAAATATTGATTGTTGCAAATGCATCTTTTGACTTGTGCGTTTTGATCATTGACTTTATATCCAATGCACGGAGAATATCTGCGTACGTTACGATAAAAGTCCCTGCAATTTGGTCTTTTGCCAATGCAATAGCACCGGCAGTTCCCAAAGGATTTGCAGGGTCTTCGTAGGTATATGCAATTTGTACGCCAAACTTTTTACCATCCCCAAAATAGTTTGTAACAACTTCCGGAAGATAGCAGAGCGCAATGATGAATTCCTTAATACCGTTGGCTTTAAGTAAGTCGATAGTATGTTCAAGAATTGATTTTCCCGCGACATCAACCATTGGTTTTGGCATATTGTTCGTTATTGGACGCAACCGTTCACCCCGACCGCCTGCAACGATGATTGCTTTCATAATTTCCCCTCCTGAAGGATGCTATTAACTTCTGGCAATTTCTTGATAATAAAATCTGGCTTCACACCGTTAAGATTTTTTTCTAAAACCCTCAGGTATTCTGCTTCAAGTAAATTGCCCAGTAAAATCGTTTTTACGCCCGCCGCATGGCCAGCCAAGATATCATTGACGCCGTCTCCGAGCATGTAGGATTGCTTCAGATCGATGTTGTGCTCATTAGTCGCTTGCAGAAGCAGTCCAGGTTTTGGTTTCCGACATTCGCAAGTAACCTTATATTTTTCAACTTTCGCAAATGGATGGTGGAAGCAATAATATTCGGCGTCGATTTTCGCGCCTTCTTGAGCTAAGAGTTCATCGATTTTGGTACGAATTTTTGCGAATCCGGCTTCGGTCATTTTTCCCAATGCAATACCCGGTTGATTGGAAATAATAATCGTTTTATAGCCAAGCTTCTTTGCTTGCTTTATGACATCTACTGCGCCAAACAGCAAACGGACTTGATCGACATTCGTTGGCTGGTCAATTGTACCGAATTCTGCGTCATATGCCATTTCATCAATAATGCCGTCCCGGTCTAAAAATAGCGCCTTATTCATATTTTTACCTTTGTGCCAATTCTAGCGAAATATCGGCTGTTTGACAACTGACGGTTTTATGTAATTTTACTCTTGCATTATTTTGTGAAAAGCTTTATATCTTAGATAGCAAATATACGCACGAGTATGTAAGATGTATGTTCAAAATCATATGAAAACTACGGGGGTGCTTCGCATTACAAACGGTGATTTGATGATAGATGACGAGGTTCCGCGAAACCTCAAACGCTCGATTTTCCTCGATACGTCAAAGTTGGAAGAAGTCCAAAAATGGAACGAGACCGGCATTATCGACGGTATTACTTCCAACCAATCGATTATGCTAAAAGACGGTATTAAACCGAAAGACTTCGAAAAAGTCGTCAAGAGCATTTGCAAAGAAATGGGCGATAAACCGGTATCTGTTGAGCTCACCGATTCCACCGCCTCAGTTGAACAGATGGTGAAGGAAGCCCAAAAGATCAATGCGTTAGCCGAAAATATTGTCGTCAAAGTGCCACTTATCCCAGATACTACAAAAAGTCTTGTCGTCATTAAAAAACTGGCGGAGTTGGATATTGCCGTCAATGTCACTACTATGATGACATTTGAGCAAATGCTTTCCGCAGCGCTCGCAGCCAGGCATTGTAAGCGAACCTCATTTTTAAGTATATTTTGGGGCCGTTCAATCGAAGATAATGCCCAGTATCGCAGCCGCTTTGACTTTATGACAAAACACCAGCGGGTTGGTATAGCCTCGCTCGTCAACAGCACACCCGACAATATCGTTGCCGCAACGGTCGATTTCTTAGAAACCGGCGGGTATGATAATTTGCGCATTATCGTCGGCAGTATCCGCACTGCATCACAAGTTGGTGAAGCTTACGCGGCAGGTGGCCATATCTGCACTATTCCTCCTGATATCCTCCAAGCAATGCTCTTTAGCCAGCGCTCTATCGAAACCATCGAACAGTTCGACGCCGCCTGGAAAGAACTGCAAGCCCAAAAATAGTTGCACGACGTTGTTCCCTCAAGTATTATTTACCCAGTAACAAAATAAGGTAAAGTCTATTACTTCTATGATCCATAAAAATAAGATTGCAATTGTCACCGGCGGCAGCCGAGGTATAGGCAGGGCAATAGCACAGCAATTCATTACGGACGATTATACTGTTATTATTTGCGCAAGAAATGCTGCTGAGGTTTCAGAGGCCACTAAAGCGTTGGATAAATCAGGTAAGCGCGCTGTTGGCATGATTATAGACATAAGTAAGGTGCGTGATTGTAGGAAACTGATTACAACCACCTATCAAAAATTTGGCAGGATAGATGTCCTTGTTAATAATGCAGGTATCTATGGGCCAATCGGACCACTGCACCACAATAATATAGGTGAATGGAAAAAGACTATAACAATTAACCTTTTAGGAACCGTTACCTGCACACGGTACGTCATTCCCATTATGCGTAAACAAAAAAGTGGCAAAATTATTAACATTGCCGGCGCGGGTGTTGGCGGTAGCAAATCCTTAGAACGATTTTCGTCATACTATACTTCGAAATTTGCCGTAGTAGGATTCACTGAGGTTATAGCCGCTGAACTCCTAGAAGAAAATGTTCAAGTCAATTGCATTTCACCTGGTGGCGTCAATACGTATTTTACTGATTATCTTTTATCACAAGGTATTAAAAAGGCCGGCAAACAAGCATACGAACAAGCCTTAAAGCAGAAAAGACATGGTGCCAACTCGCTAACAAGTATTATAAGGCTTGTTTCATATCTAACTTCTCCAGCAGCAGACCACATTACCGGGAGAATCCTTAGCGCTAAATGGGATTCCCATACATCCTTACAAAAACTTAAACCATTAGATAAAAATCTCTATCGCTTACGTAGGATCGACCATAAACTTTTTTATGAAGCAGAAAAAGATTAACATCGGGGTTTTAGGCATGTGGCATCTTGGTTGTATTTATGCAACGTCATTCGCGAAACACGGTTATATGGTAACCGGTTTTGATTTTGATAAAGCACTAATCCATGATTTACAGGCTAATAAACCACCCCTCTTCGAACCACAACTTAAAGGATTGTTAAAAAAATACACAAGCAAAACCCTATTCTTTTCTACAAACCCTAAAGAAGCTATTGCAAACAAAGACTACTTATTTGTTACGTTTGATTTGCCAATCAATAATATAGATACCGTATCAATAAAACCAATTAAGAGGGTAGAAAAATTAATCAAGCAATATGCTAGTGACAATACTATTGTTATCATTTCCAGCCAAGTTCCAGTCGGGACAAGCCGAAAACTGATGCAATTACTTGAAAATACGCGCCGACACATTGAGGTAATTTACTTTCCAGAAAATTTACAATTAGGAAATGCATATTATACATTTTTGCACCCAGACCGAATTATTTTAGGATCCAATAACCATGAAATTGTCAAAAAATTTATAACTGATTTCGCTTTTTTCAAGTGCCCTTTTACTGAAATGTCACTGGAAAGTGCTGAAATGTTAAAACATGCTATTAATAGTTATCTTGCAACGTGTATTTCCTTAAGTGCTGAGTTAACCAATATAGCTGAACTCGTTGGTGCTAATATGATTGATGTCGTTGCCGCTATGAAAACCGACGCCAGGGTTAGTGAAAAGGCCCCTCTTAATCCCGGTCTTGGATTTAGTGGAGGTACATTGGGGCGGGATATACAGTCTTTACAAAAAATAGCCAAGAGACGACATTATTCATTGCAACTACTCCCTGCTGTATATGACATTAATAAGCAACATATACCGATGTTATTACAAAAAGTACAAATAATATATCCAAAACTCTCTGGTAAATCAATTGGAATTTTAGGGTTAACGTATAAGCCAAATACTAGTACTCTACGCCGTGCATTCTCTCTCGAGCTTGCGACATTACTCCATAAAAAAGGTGTAAAAATAAAAGCCTATGACCCAACCGTAGCAACGAGTATAGTAGATTACCCTTATATAAAAATTAGCCATTCACTCGAAAACTTTTTTAGTGGCCTAGATGCCGCTATAATAATGACAGAATGGCCTGAATTTAATCATATCAATAGTAAAAAGATCGCAAAGTTAATGCGTCATAAAGTTATCATCGACGCAAAGAATTTCCTTAATGCCCAACCATTTCTAAAAGAGCAATTTACATTTATTGGTATGGGGGTTACATACAAATGAACGTTGCAATTATTGGCGCAGGTTTGATCGGTAGAAAACGGGCATTGGCTTTGCCAAAGAATGTCCAGTTGTCGCATATATGTGATATAGACACCGAGCGTGGGCAACGATTCGCTAATGAATTTCAGTGTAACTATGAAAAGAGTTGGAACACAATTGTTAAAAACGAAAATATTAACGCAATCATTGTCTGTACGACAAATAACTGGTTAGTGCCAATTGGCATTGCGGCCATTAATAATAGAAAGCATGTCCTACTTGAAAAGCCGGGTGCAAGAAACTTTAAGGAAATGCAAAAATTGGTTAACGCACAAAAGAATAAACCTGTCGTTGTCCAAGTTGGTTATAACCACCGTTATCATCCTGCACTTGCCAAATCTAAAGTACTTATTGATTCACAAAAGTATGGGCCGGTTCTTTTTATCCGGGCAAAATACGGTCACGGCGGACGCATCGGTTATGAAAAAGAATGGAGATTTAATAAAACAATTTCTGGTGGTGGTGAATTATTAGATCAGGGCTGCCATCTTATCGACCTAGTAAACTTTTTTGCTGGACCAATGGATGTTACTGCATCGTTAGTCAAAACATCATTTTGGAAAACAGATCTAGAAGACACCGCCTTTTGGCTCATGCAAAATCAACACAATCAACTCGCAACGTTGACATCATCATGCGTGGAATGGAAAAATATTTTTTCATTTGAAATCATGCTCAAAACTGCTAAGATACAAATCGACGGCCTAGGCGGCAGTTATGGCAACGAAACTTTAACTTTATACAAAATGAAACCCGAAATGGGTCCACCTAAAATAAAAGTGTGGACATTCGAGGGCACTGACAATTCCTGGCAAGTGGAAAACAAGAACTTTTTTGACAGGATAAAGTCAAAAGAATACTCACAAAAGTCGTTAAGTGATGCTGCGTATGTTCTAAATGCAATTTCGCAAATTTATGCTAAGTCTGGTTCTCCATCTATTACACGTAGGAAGGGTAATTAAGGAAGTATCAAATCTTCAACAAAGCCTATTGCAATGCAAAAGTAGCTTATCTCTCTTCTGTCTCGGCTAGTAAGTGAATTACTAATTTATCCCAAAATAAAAGAGAGCCAGCTAACTAGTAGTTTACTATATTACTATGAATTATTTTATCACCGGAGGCGCAGGGTTCATCGGCAGCCATGTTGTTGATCATCTTTTGCAGGATAACAAAAATAATGTCATCATTTATGACAATTTTTCAACTGGTAAAGAATTGTTTATCCAACGGCACCGTTCCAACCCAAGATGTAAAGTAGTCAAAGCAGATCTAAAAGACACAACTTTGCTTATAAAGTCGATGAAAGACGCTGACTTTATCTTTCATTTAGCCGCGCATGCGGACGTTCGGTCGGGCTTCGAAAACCACACAATTGACCATACCCAAAACCTTGAAATGACACAAAATGTTTTGGAGGCAATGTTCAAAACTAATGTTAAAAAAATCGCCTTTTCTTCAACCTCGTCTGTTTATGGTGACGCAAAAATCCATCCAACTCCTGAAGACTATCCGCTTAAGCCAACCTCGCTATATGGTGCGTCCAAGGCTGCTGCCGAATCATACATCTGTGCTTATACATCATATTACAATATGCAGGCATTTATTTTCCGTTTTGTTTCATTCATTGGCCCACGTTATACCCATGGTATTATTTACGACATCTTAAAAAGATTACAGTCCAATAATAAATCGATTGAATTATTTTCCGACGGTACACCAAAAAAATCTTCACTCTATATTGATGATGGTATATCTGCGATGATGGCAATAATCCGCAAAGCAAAGCATCATTACAATGTCTATAATATTGGCCATGCCAATGTCATGACAGTCAATCAAATTGTCGATACAGTTTTAGAGGCTTCCGGCAAACCACATATTAAAAAACACTGGCTTGGCAAGGAAAGCAATTGGAAGGGCGATAACGAATATGTAAAGCTAGATATTTCAAAACTGTCCAGGCTTGGCTGGTATCCAAAAACGACAATTAAAGATGGTATCAAACAAACCGTAGACTACCTTTCAAGAAACCAGGAACTTATAAAATAACTATGGTTAAAAAAACGATCTTAATTACGGGAGGCGCTGGGTTTATCGGATCACAACTAGCTGATCGCCTATTGGCAGGTGGTTATAAGGTGTTAGTTTTTGATAACTTAAGCTGGGGTAAAAGACAGTACTTTAAACATAATTTAAACAATCCTGATTACCAGTTCGTCAAGCTCGACCTACGCCATAAGTCGCAAGTTGCTCAAGCAATGCCACCGGCAATCGACACTGTATTTCATTTGGCTGCTAACTCAGATATTGCTCGTGGCTCCCAAGACCCGAATATTGACCTCGAACACTCTATCGAAGCAACCTTTCATGTCTTAATGGCGATGAAGGAAAAAGGTATTAAAAAAATCTTCTTTACATCCGGTAGCGGCGTTTATGGTGACGTGGGTACGACATATACCGGAGAAGACTTCGGTCCACTTCTGCCCGTATCGATGTACGGTGCGACAAAACTATCTGCTGAAGCCATTATTGCAGCCTTTGTCCATTTATACGGTATGCAAGCCTGGATTTTGCGTCCGGCAAATATCATTGGCCCTCGATCAACTCATGGTGTGATATACGATTTTATGCATAAATTGCGCAAAGACCCATCACACTTACAAATTTTGGGTGATGGTCGACAAAGTAAGTCATATCTACACACCGACGATGTATTGGATTCGTTTTTCTTAGTTTGGCAAAAAACAAACAAGCCGATTAATCTATACAACTTAGCATCAAATGATTTCATTACAGTTAACCATATTGCTAAGATTATCATTAAGACAATGGCGTTAAAAAATGTCCAAATAGAACATACAGGCGGTAAAGTTGGTTGGATCGGCGATGTACCAAAAGTTCGATTAACTTTTGACGCTCTAGAAAAGCTTGGCTGGAAAAGAAAATATACAACAATGCAGGCAGTAGAACGAACGGCAAGTGCCTTGCTTAAAGAAATTTAAATAACCTTCTGTGAATATATTTTATCAATCATTTCCATACAAGCTATGTATCGATCATAGCTTCCTTGCTGATTTTTATTATTCTGGACCATAGTAAGAACAGTCATTAATTCATCTCGGAATGTTGTTTCAACAGCCCTAAAGTTTTTAGTGATAATCTTCTTCCGTTTATCCTGCCAAAACCAACGTGGTACAAATTCAAACGTCATATCACCGTAATTACCGCCGCGGCCATTTATCCTTACTGTGCCTTTTTGACCTACAATTTCTATCGACAAAGTATTTTTTGCTAAATTAAGGCTGTAGTGATGCTGAGATATTGACATATTGGGATATGAGAATAAAATATAGGCTTCATCCTCAACGCGACTTTTCCAGCCGATTTTATTTGTCTGAAACTGAAAAGTGTTTGGTGCACCAAACCATTCAATCATTAGGTCAATCATGTGGATACCTGGATCGATAATAACACCGCCGCCACATAAATTCTTGTCCATTTTCCAAGTTTTTTCATAACCTGGATAGGCTGCATGGCCAAGGGTAAAGCTTGAGGAGATCACCTTTCCCAATCTTTTTTCCTTAATATAAGAAGTGAGTAAAGCGACATGTGGATAAAAGCGGTAATTAAAGCCTCCAAATAATTTGTACTTTGCATTTTTAGCAGCATCTATAATTTGTTTTGTTTCAGCAAGGTTTCTACCAATTGGTTTTTCCATGAGCAAATGCTTCGATTGTAAAATTATTGGTGCCAATCGCGCAGCTGCTTTGTGCTGAATAGCTAATATCACCAAATCGACATCGCTGTTATTTAGCACTTCTTCCATACTTTGTGCAGAAGAGCAACTATAAATGGCCGCTAAGTTTTTGCTTACCTTTTTGTTAATATCAAATATACTAATGAGCTTTGCATTACTTAGTTGTACTACTGCATCAGCCCTTTTTTGACCGATAAGGCCCATACCAATAATGGCGATGCCAACTTTACCCTGCTTTTTGACCGACATAAAAAATATCGCCTCCCATATTTTTTTTACTAACTTCTGCAATCTCGGACCTTGTCATAAAGGCTAAGAATAGGTGTGTGTGCGTCCAAATTTTATATGGTTGAATGCCGTGCGCTTTAAATATCTCAGTAAGTACTGAGGGGGAATAATAAAAGGTATGTTCGTTTTTTATCGAATGGAAATCTTTACCAAATACCTGATACTCTATACTCTTAATATTATTAGTTCTCAAAGCCACAAATCCATCGGGTTTTAATAGATTACCGATAATATGTATCTCTTCACGAAAGTCTGAAAAATGTTCAATAACGTCCCACAGAGTAATAAGCATATATCTATTATCTTTCTTCCCTGTATTATAAAGCGATTGAAGATCACCAAGTAATGTTTTCGTATGATATTTTTTATTGGCAATAGTTACGGCTTCCTTAGCAAGCTCAATACCTAAATATTGATACCCACGAATTTTTAAGGGTACGAGGAAATAGCCAAAGCCCGATCCAACATCTAATACTGATGTCATTTTAGGAACGAAATGACAAATAGTTTCGAGTTTATTAAGATAGTTCTCTGCCTTTTTAATTCTCCAGCCTTCTTCTTTAAAATAATCAACATACCCTATATCTGTTGTGCTCCCGTTAAAATAATCTTCTTCATAAATCTTATTGAGTGCTTGTCGTGAATCCCTAGGATACCGAATGCCAAGCCCACAGTTACGACAAAAAGCCACTGCAATTGGTCGAACTGGTGTTACCTTAAATATTGGTTTCGTAAACTTTTTGGTATGGCAGTTAGGACAGTGAATAAGCTTTACCGCGAATGGTTTTGCTGAACTGTAGTAACGTTTGATTGAGATTTTATACGCTTCCCGAAAGAGAATAATTCTTTTTTTTAATGGTAATGCTTTTGGGTTATAGTTGGGAGCTAAATGAGAATAGTTGCTGCAAATAACAACCACAAAGCGGGCGGAATGCGTAATAAA
>CAYSOG010000004.1:0-29991 GCA_964432675.1 uncultured Gammaproteobacteria bacterium
CAAGAACCGCAACCGACACCATATCCATATCAAAGTGTCAGTCCCACAGTACAGCCTGTGATATCGACACCACCGCCCACGACGCCAACACCGACACAGGCGCCGCAGCGAACAGCACCGCCAACGCAACATCCACAGCCCACACCGCAGCCAACCCAAGCACCAATTGATATAGCGGCCATGGAACAAGCTGTATTTGATGCAACAAATCAACAAAGAGCCCAAAATGGTGTTTCACCCTTAGCCAACAGTGCTGGCATAGCAGCAGTCGCCAGGTCTCATAGCCAAGATATGGCCGACCGTAATTATTTCGACCACTATACTCCGGAAGGGGTTGATCCATTTAAACGATTAACTATTGGTGGTATTGCTTTCACAACCGCTGGTGAAAATATTGCCATTAACTTCTCGGTCGATGGGGTTATGCAAGCATGGATGAATTCATCTGGCCATCGAGCAAATATCTTAAACCCGGCGTTTGGCCATTTAGGGGTTGGTATTGCAAAAGGCGAACCACAGGATGGCGCCTATGCCAATGGATATTATTTTACACAAGATTTTACTAACTAAGATCTTTCAACCAAAATATTTTGAGGGTGAACCGCTTACGATAGAAGCATTTTGAGTAATGCCATTCTGATATAAAGGCCGTTTAAGACTTGGTTGAAAATTACCACCCGTTTGTCAGTTGTATATTTTTCCTTGAGCTCACCAAAGGCTTCTACCCGAGGCAATGGGTGCATAATGATACTGTTTTTGTGAAGATTTGCGAGTACTTCATCTGTTAGCTTTACGCCTTGAGCGCCTGTAACCTCCTTGTCAATATTAATCGCCATTCGTTCGGTTTGGATTCTTGTTAAATAAAGAATATTGGCTCGTTTACTCACTTTGAGTAAATTGTCTGTGAGCGCATATGATATGGCGTGCTTTGTAAGATATGCCAATATGTCTGGTCGCATTTGGAAATCGTGCGGTGCTACAAAATCGAAGTGAATATTACGATATTTACTTAACAAATAGACCGCAGAGCGCACGGTTCTGCCATTTTTCAGGTCACCAACAAATGCCACTGTCAGGTTATCTAAAGTACTAAAGTGCTGTTTCATAGTATAAACATCCAAGAGTGCTTGCGTGGGATGTTGGCCGCCGCCATCCCCGGCGTTAATAATTGGGATTTTCGATACTTTTGCAGCTATTTTTGCACTGCCCTCCGTGTTATGACGTAAAATTATTGCATCAAACTGTAAGGCATTGGCTACTCTGATTGTGTCTGGTAAGCTTTCACCCTTAACTGCACTTGAAAAATCCCGGGCATTTTCAGTTGAGGAAAACGTCATCCCAAGTTTTGCGGCAGCTTGCTCAAATGAAATTCTAGTCCGTGTACTGGGTTCATAAAACAGCAGGCAGACGCTTTTTCCTGCCAGTTGGCCTATTGTATGGTTGTTCTTTAGGGCCGTTGCCATTCGGTCTGCTTCAGGGAATAACTGTGTTTCAAGCCATGACCGGCTAAATTGTTGTGCTTGGATAATATGACGAACTCGCGTTGGCATAGGTACTGCAGCTCATTAATCCATAACCGGGCTGGGAATGTCAAGCAGGAGAAATCACACAAATAGTCCGAACGTATCTTAGGGGTTAAACTTTGTGTCGTAATCTTTCATGGCTTTTTCAATAATTTTGTAGGCATCTTCAGGACCTAAAAATCGGCCAACTTTAACAGTATCAACGCCGGTCTGTGGGATTTTATACGTTTCCATAAAGGTTTTTAAATCTTTCCGTTCGTATGGGGTAAGGTCATCGACATGTTTAACATGGCTATATCTGGGGTCAGAATTATTAACGCAGATAATTTTATTATCACGCTCGTCGTTGTCGGTCATTTTCATAACACCAATTACTCTACCTTTTACTAAAACTCCTGGAAGTATACCACTTGTATTGTAGACTACGGCATCAAGTGGGTCATCGTCACCGGTATTCCACGTTCGTGGTACGTCACAATAGTTGACTGGATAATAATTTGGGCCATACAAGACACGATCTAGCTCTAAAATGCCAAGCTCACCGTTATATTCGTATTTATTAAAATCACCTTTGGCTATTTCAACAATAAGGTTAAGCACTTCTGGTGCTTTGTCTTGGGGAATTGTGTGGAAATGGGACAACTGTTGCATAATGGCAGGTAACCTATATCCAGTATAATGCATTAGCTAGCGAATGCAAATCAACCTTTACTGTTTGTTATCAGCATACAGATTAGTACGGTATAATACGTCTTATGGAGCAACGTTTGCAGAAAATTATTGCAGCATCTGGGATTACCGCTAGGCGAAAGGCGGAAGAACTTATCCGAAATGGTAGAGTGTCAGTCAATGGTAAAGTTGTTACGCAACTTGGTACAAAGGCTGATCCGACAACAGACAAAATTGTACTTGATGGTGAAGTACTTACCAAAGCAGGTTATGTTTACTATCTTTTTCATAAACCTACCGGCATTGTTACAACACTTGGTGACGGAAAAGGCAAGAAGACTCTTACCAGTTACTTAAGAAAAATAAACGTGCGCGTCTTTCCCGTTGGTAGGTTAGATGAGGAAAGTGCAGGCTTGCTTCTTTTAACAAATGATGGTGCTTTGGCGAATAAGTTAATGCATCCAAAACATAAAATACAAAAACTGTACCGTGTTACGGTTTCAGGAAAATTATCTGATAAGGCAAAGCAATCATTAGAACGAGGCTTAAAATTAAAAGAAGCCCAAACCGGTAAGGCTGTTATTTCTGAAGTTATTTTTCGTTCCTCGCCCAAAACAACCATCTTTACCATGGCAATCAATGAGGGTAGAAATAGGCAAATCAGAAGGATGTGTGGCATGCTCGGCTATCCTGTGACAGCCTTACAACGTGTTGCTATTGGCCCACTGGTACTCGGTGATTTAAAGGTAGGAAGCGTACGTCGACTAACAACCGCAGAATTAACACGGCTGAAACAAAGTGTACTTGAACATTAGCGTTGCCCTTGCTCTTTGCGTTTTCGTAAGGCGCTTCTATATAGCAACTCAACCTGATTTGCTGTGAGGCCGGCTTCATGGGCTGCGTCTTGCAGGTGGCGAACAACGATTTCCCGAATTTCTAGAGCTTTCTGCTCTTCATCGCTGAGTGATGATATGACTGCTCTGACTTTGCGTTTGCGTGGAGGTACATTGCCTTCAGGTGTGGGTTCTTGTGTCAGCATTTGACTAGGTTCTGCCGATTGCATAGCAGTTCGTATTTCTTCCTTTTCTTGTTTGAGCCGTTCGATTTCGACTTGTAGCGAACGAATTTGACGGATTGCCATTGTTCTGCCTTCTCTTTCCCGAGTGGCTGACCGCTGTAAATTACTGATGGCATCCTCATAAAACTTTATATCGTTACTTACTGTGCCATCAGTAGCTTGTTCTATCGGACCAGTATCTAACTCTTCACCATCGTCATCTAATTCAGATTCTGCCGAAACCAACCTTTTTTCTTGTTGTTTGGCTATTATTGCAGCAAGTGATCGGGTTTTTTCCTTGGCATCGCGAATAATTTTGCGCTTTACTATTGCCTGCTCCATTGCAAAAGAAAGGCGACGAGAAGCTAGCGTATAGACTTCTTCTTGGCTCATGCCTTCGCGTATATTGCCTGACATTGCTTCCATGAGACTTTCAATTTCGTCAAGCATCAACCGGCGATCGAGAATAAACGTTTTTAAGCCTCTTTGTACATTGTAATATTGTTCACCTGGGAATCGTTGGACGATTTTATCGAAACGGTCGTGGGAAAATACTTCGCCCGTATAGCGGCCGTTACTGGAACCTCTGACCTGTGAAAGAAGGTCTGGGGCTGCGGCTGAAGCCGTACGAATAATATTGGTAATCGCTGAAATTGACCGTGTATTCCAACACTCAGCCATAGATTGTATCCATTCTTTGAGCGCTTCAAATTCTGTTTGGCTCAATCGTTTGTCTGAGGTCGTTGGTTTATCATTAGCTGCCATGGTAAGTGCAGTTAACAAACTAATACCTTTTTTGTAATACTCAGTTGTTTCCCAGGCTTCGGGAATCCAAACGACCATGCGGCGGCGTTCAACCTCGGGTGTTGAGTTTGCGGAACTCATCCGTAATTCTTGGAATTCCGCTTCAGTCAGGCCGAATTTCACAACGCCGGTTACGCTGTCTCTGTTCAATAACCTTAAGCCACCGATGCGGTTTAAGCCGTCGATGACCCGGTAAACAACATCACCTGGCTGGGCATTTGGAACGAAGGGAAGATCTTTTGTAGTCGCAAACCCAGCTGATAAGGTTGTGGGTCCGGCTTGACCTAAGCGTGTGGCCATTTTTTTGGCGTACGAGAGAATTTTTGTATCAGGAACAAGTGATTGGTCAAATACTACATGATCAATTGGAACAGTTGTAAAAACATCTACCAGTTCACCACTTTTTATTATTTCTTTGTGCGATTGCTCGCGGTGTATTGGTAGCCTTTCGTCAATTTCTTGTGTCATAGTGTTAATCGCAGATGGAATGTATTTATTCTTTGTGACAGCTTGTAAGTATAACGCAATAGAGATACATGCTGCAAGCTCAGGGCGGGGCTAACTTTTCTCTAGTAAAATTTATCAACTTATACTGGACATTTGCTTAGGACAAATGGTATTACCATATAGCCTGATAATGGAAAATAAAGGAAATAAGTTGCAATAATGATTAGAATGATTAGTGAGAACATAACAAAATATATAGCTAAAACTATATTTGGTTAAGTATACTAAACCAATATGATAAATAAAGAAAAACTCGTTATCGCAATTGCCAAACTTTGGCTGCCCTTGGCAATTATCGTGACCGCGCTTTGTTGTTTAATTTATTTTGCTGTCCAGCAAAATTATCGACAATCAGCAAATGATCCGCAAATTCAAATGGCCGAAGATTATGCAATGTTACTCAATGGCAACGTTCAGCCACAGACAATTATAAGTGGTGCGAAGGTTGATGTTGCGAAAAGTCTTAGTCCGTTTGTCATTATCTATAACGATACAGGTACACCAGTTGCCTCGAATGCCATGTTAGATGGCGCAATCCCGACCTTGCCTTCCGGTGTGTTTAACTACGTAAAACAACACGGTGAAGATCGCTTAACCTGGCAGCCGAAGCCTGGTGTACGAAGTGCTATTGTTGTTACATCTTTTAATGGTCAACAGGCAGGTTATGTCGTTGTCGGTAGATCGCTACGTGAAGTCGAAGTACGGGAAAACACATTAGGTATTGCAGTTTTTATAACCTGGATCGCGGCATTGTCTAGCACCTTTTTCGCCATCGTACTACTTAAGGTAATCCAATGGCGCTTGTCTAAAAATCCCTAATCATTAAAACGAACCGAATATTTTCATTTGGTATACTTAGCAATATGGCAAATAATAACGAGACCAAGATGCGGACTTTAACCAAGATAGCAATTTTCTATAAGATTTTGCTGGGTATCATCGAATTTATCTTTGGTTTGGGGCTTTTAGTTTTAGGTTTGCAGCTGTATGAAATGTTTAATCGATTTATCAATACACACGCCATTCAAGATTCCGACGACATTTTTTTAATTATTACAAACCAATATGTGCCAATATTACTCCAACACCGCTATCTTATCTCTATTATATTCTTAGCTTTAGGGTTATCGAAGATTATGGGTGGTTTAGGCATGCTGTATCGCAAGGTTTGGGCGAAGCACTTATTAATTAGTTTTATGTTGGCATTTATACCATATGACTTGGTAGGTTTTATCCGTAGTCCAACCTTATTTGAGGCCGTCTACCTTGTTTTCAGTATTGTGCTTGTTTTATATTTTATGGATTTCAGGCCACGGCAATATTGGCATGAAGTAAGAGATATGGTTCGTGGGTCATCAGTATTTTTTACTTCTGATAAAGGTCAATAAGCAAAGTTATTACGCAGAGGCATGGAAGAGGCGAGCGATGAAGTAGCCAATGACAGCGGCGCCAATGCCGATTAAAATCATTCGTATACCACTTTTCCACCAACTGCCGACAAGAGTTAATGCCTGGTAAGCCCCAACAGCAAAGAGTGTCACGGCGCTAAAAATTAGCGAAAGTATAATACCTGATTGATGTGACGTCACAAAGAACGGCAAAAGGGGTATCATATGCCCAATGCCTGTAGCAATTGTTACGATAACAGCACTTTTCAGCACCTCTTTTGTATCAACAGGCGTTAGGTTTAATTCTTCAGCCATCATGATATCAACCCAGGCTTTTTTATCGGCCGTAATAGTGTCGACGATTTCCTGTAAAACCTTACCTTTAAAGCCCTTTGCAGCGTATATCTCTTTTATTTCTAACTTTTCAATTTCGGGGATTTCTTCGACCTCCCGCATCTCTTTCGTCCTTTCACTGTCGTAGTGGTCTTTTTGTGACATTGCTGATGTATAGGCGACAGCACCCATAGAAAGTGACTCAGCAAACGTCGCCGCTAAGACTGTTGCGATTAATATTTTAACGTCACTTGTTGCCGCGGAAACACCTAAGACAATACCCAGGGCATTAACTAACCCGTCTTGGCCGCCCAAAATAACGTCACGCAGTGGGTTATCGCGTTTATGACGCTCATTTTCACGATGTGTTTTGAGGATTTGAATTTCTTCTTTCGTTAATTCTTTTTGGTTCACCATACCTAAAGATCATACAGTGTTTTCCTTCATGTGTCCAGAAAATTTTTATCCTTACCACCATTGTTCGTCATTGACATACATACCACTAGAAAGTATACTATGAGCCTTGCCAGAGAACGATTGCACTTTCTATAGGAGCTCGATCGCAATGTAATAAATGATACATGTGACCATTACCCCGCTAAGATAGCAAACGAAGGAAAGTGGCATGAAACGTTTCGCAGCAATAGCCCTTTTGGTTTCACTGGTGGCATTTTTGGTACTGGGACCTTCGCATATTTATTCATTGCGGGGTTTCGTGAAGTCAGTGGCAGACCATGAAACTGACCAATCGGAAAATACTATGGCGCTTGATACAAGTTCTGAAAATGCTGATCAAGCAGAGGTAGTTGACCAATCTTCCCAGAATGGCGAACCAGAAGTACAAGCCGTCTCAACGAGTACCGATGAAGATTTGCAGGCATCACTTTTTGGTATAGTGACAGCCTGGCAGCCGCATTGTCAACATTATGTGCCGCCAACGCCAGCGGTTGATGACCATGGCTTTGTTCATACCAGAGTTCCAGGTTATTGTATGGACAAGGCATTGGCACTTGCCCGGCCCATTAATCCAGTTGAAGTCAACGGCACAAAGTTTCAATTATCTCGCAATCCGGTGGACCCCACCTACACATCACTTTGTGGCGCTGCAGGTTGTTCACCAGCGCTTCGATCTAACTGCCGACGGAATGTTAATTGTTAGCTTTAGCTAAGTAAGTTATTTGCGCCACTTTCAGTGCGCCAGCAGGCGAATGAACGTGGCGCTTTTTCATACCAAAAATTAGAATGATTAGATCTCATCCATTCCTCATGTTACAAAAAACTCTCGATACATACCTGACAATTGTCAGTATAAGTTTTACTTGTGATATAATTACGGCATCAGAAGCGAAGGAAGTAAAAATGCCCGATAAAGGCAACAAAAACTTCACATTGTACATTAATTTTGAGGTAATAGGTTAAAGTGGCAGAGAGGAGTTTGCCCTATGCTAAAAACTGTTTGGCCGATATAGATGAGTAACTTATCGGCTTTTGTAGCTATCCAAAAACTATTAGCCAAGGCATTGGAACTGCCCTGGGAGGGAAGGACAAGGCAATGTATTTGTGCGTCATCTGTCGGTTTCTGGTAGAAATTGATGATGCAATAGTGCCAACGGGATTGGGTAGATGTATATGTCTGCGGTGTTTTCGTAGGGAAACCAATACGACTGTCGTCATTGACCCCAAGCTTCGTAAGGAAATAGTAATGACCTTAGCTGTTGGCGATTTCGTCCCAGACTAGAGGCATAGCGAAAACAGTCGAATCAGAGGAGCTACAAAAGATGTCTCGTCTTTTAGCTATCCTTTTCATGGTAGTCTTTACGAGTGCCTGTTCGGTGCATGACCTCACCAGTTTTCGGAACCATACGCCGACAGCAAGTAAAGCTGAAATTAAACCTGCACAGGGTACTGCAACGGCAAGCGAGCCACGGCCGTTCCCTACACCTAATGCAGGCATATTGACCGCATCGCCTATCGAGACCAACGAAGAAACTGCAAACGGCCGCTTTTTCGTTCCATTAGGTGCACGACAGATAACCGTTGTTACCATGGACCCGATTAACGAGCAAGTGCCGGGAAATCGGATCGCTGAATATAAGGCCATTATCATTGTTGTAGTCACTGTTAATCAGGCATCACTGCCTCTTGGCGTATTTGAGCCAGTGCACTTGCGCACCGTTGTTTATCCTCTAAGCGGCAGTGCGCAAACGGTTGATTCAAAGGATCTGATTGTCTTAGCTGAAAACTATTTTCACCAGATGCAAGCCCCGCCGTACTGCCGAAACCAGGGTTGCAAGACGTTCATGCCCGTAATGCTTACCGATGTACCGCCTGACCAAAGATTTGCACCTCAAATTAATTAATGACGCTAAAGGGCATAAAGAATGACGAACCATCTTTCTTTATGCCCATTTTTTATGGAAATTTAACAAATAATTAACGCTTTATGTATAAAATAACCAATGGCACGTTTACGGCAAAAATAAAGGAGGTTATTCCTTGTGAGTTCTCCAAGCCGACCATAATTGCACCTTTAAACTGCTCATTACTATGCATCACGCCCAGTTAGCATAATGCCCGTCAGCACAAATTTTCTACCACATTTGGTCCGAAAGTAATTCTCTGTTCCAAAATACATTGAAGGTTTTTGTTGTATATCCGATTTAGTTTCGACGGGTTTTTTGCGACCATAAAAGTATCTCCCTTTGCGGGCTTAGTGCGCGTGCCAGCCCAACAAAAAGAAAGGCAGGAATAACATGGTGAAACGAAGCCTTGTCTACCTTATCTTGCTGATTGTTGCAGCCTTTTCGGCACACCGAAATGTAGCCCATGTAGACGCAGCAGGCCCACATACGCAGCTGTCTGTATATGCTCCTTGTAACTACGCGCAAGGGCCGGTTACTTGTTATGATGTCCAAGACTGGATTTCTGAGTATGCAAGTATCTATCATGTTAGTTCGCAATACTTGCTGTCGGTTGCGTCGTGTGAAAGTAAACTTAATCCATATGCTGTTGGCAGTAACGGGGAAATTGGGCCATTCCAATTTTTACCCAGCGGAATTTGGTGGAGTTTGCCGATGAGTAATGAAGGGTCAGTTTATGATGTCCGATTAAACGTCAAGGCAGCGGTGTACGCTTTTTCTGTTGGCCTTGGCTCAAATTGGAGTTGTGCGTAGCTTAAGATTATATCCGAAAAATCTGAAGTACTGCGTGCCATATAGCCGGGGGTTTTTAAGCCCCCGGTTTTTTTGTACGGAGATGAAGATTAGCCAAAAAATATTGGATCTTTCGTCTTAAACTTATAGAGCATCGCCGGGCGGTGGCGTCCAACGACAATACGTTCATTCACTGGTTTTAAGAGGCCAAGTGACAGCATTTTCTTGCGGAAATTGCGCTTGTCCAAGGGCTTGCCAAGGATTATTTCGTAGACATGCTGTAAATCAGTTAGGCGGAACTTTTCTGGTAGCAGGCCATGCGCGATATTTGTGTAAAGTATCTTACTTTTTAGCCGCTGCAAGCCGTAGGCAATCATTTTATCGTGGTCATAGGCTAAAGTGGGCAAATCGGTCATTGGCAGGCAAACGATCGCACCATGCTTTTTGAGCATCTGCTTCTTGTCAAAGTCTTCAGGTAATAAGGCAAAATAGGCGACAGTAACCCAATATTCATTGGCATCACGTTCTGGGTCGCCAAAGGTATACAGCTGTTCAATATAGATATCGGTTTTTCCGGTTAAGTCTTCCACTATTCTTCGGGCAGCTGCCTCTAACGATTCATCACCTTGGATATATCCACCTGGCAGCCCCGGCTGTCCTTTGTATGGTTCGTGGTCACGCTTGACTAAGACAACTTCAAGGCATTGTTTTGAAATACTGAATAGCAAAACACGGACGGTTACGCCCGCATGATGCAGCTCTTGAGCCAATGACTCGTTATTCATTTGATTACTTGTATTCATTGTATGTCTATTGTACAATATTTACTAAGTGTAGTCAACACACTAATATGTATATATAAATGACTTATAGTTTGATAATTTCATTTAAATTTAGTATAATACAGCAGAAAGAAAAATTGCAATATTGCGCAAATTTTTGCAAATCGCACATTACCAAATGTAAATTATGTAACCCGTAGTGTATTCTTAACGAGCGAACAAACAGCGAACGAGGAGGTATGTCATGGATCGTATAATCCACTCCGTTATTGATGATGACCTTTACAAGCTTACCATGCAAGAGACCGTGCTTCGCCAATTTGAAGGCATTGGTCTTGAAGCTCGCTTTGTAAACCGTGGCGGCACACAATTCCCCGATGGGTTTGCTGCTAAATTGCAAGAGCAAATCAATCTGATGGGTGACCTTGAATTAGCAGACGAAGAATATGCATTCATGAAAGATCGCTGCTATTACCTTCGACCTTGGTACCTTGATTGGTTGAAACAATACCGGTTTAACCCGCAAGAGGTATTTATTAACCAAGAAGGTGGCGACCTGTCTGTTACTGTTCGCGGCCCTTGGTGGAGTGCAATCCGCTGGGAAGTGCCAACGATGGCAATTATCTCGGAATTGTACTATAAAATGACAGACCAAAAACCGACACATGATTGGCGCACAGCGGCCTATGATAAGGGTGTATACCTGAAAAGGGCTGGTGTTACCTACGCAGACTTTGGGACGCGTCGAAGGTATTCGTACGATGTTCATGATGGCGTTGTCGAGCAGCTTGCAAAGTTCCAAAAGGCTACTGGACACGGTGACTTTGTGGGAACCAGTAACATCCATCTCGCCCATAAATATAACCTTGTACCAATTGGCACGTACGCCCATGAGCTCGTTATGGGTATGGCTGCGATGTACGGCTTTGTCATGGCTAATGAAAAGGCTATGGAAGCCTGGCAGGAGGAATTTGGTGCCGACCTCGGTACAGCCCTGACAGACACTTTCACTACTGATGCCTTCCTCAATAGCTTTACGAAACACTATGCAAAACTTTTTGATGGTGTGCGTCATGATTCAGGTGATCCTTACAAATTCATCGAAAAGATGGTCAATCATTACAAAAAGTGTGTGATAAACCCGCAGACGAAGACCATAGTTTTTAGTGACGGATTAAACGTGGCTGATGCGATTAGTATCGCTCGCTGTTGCCAAGACCAGATTAACTGCGCTATGGGAATAGGCACGCATTTTACCAACGACGTTGGTCCAAAAGCGCTTAATATGGTTATCAAGGCTTTTGCTTTCTACATACCAGGGAGAGGCTGGCGCAATATCTGCAAGCTTTCGGATGATCATGGCAAGGCTTCGGGCGATCAAAAAGCGATTGAGAATGCCCGTTGGGAGCTCGGCCTGGCTGCCTAGTTTACATTTATTTTTTATTCGCACCGGTAGGATTTTCAAAATCCTTCCGGTGCTTTTTTTATGGAAAAAGGCTCAAAAAAAGCGGAGAGGGTTAGCTCTCCGCTTGTGATATAGTGAAACTTTGTTATCTTTCAAGTCTTTGGACTAGGCCCAATACATGCCTGGCCACTCTTCCATCGGTGTTGTGCTTTCAACGATGTGCATGCCTTGGTCAGCGCAGCGTTGCAGTACTGCTTCGCCTGCTGCCGTATAGTCAAGGTCCGGGATAATATTTCCCGTGCCATCGCGAATAACGACCGATGATGTGCAATCCTTTAAGATGTAAATTTTGTCAATATGATTCTGGCCGAAACGCTGCAGCAGGTTGCGATGCATGCTCTCAAGCGACCAATTGACACAATGGCTCAGTGCCCATCCCGCGACGATGATTTTGTCGGCTCTGGCCATTTTTTGAAAAAGCGGCTCATTCAGTTCGGCACCTGGAATTGGCTTGCCATTGGCGAATGTCTTAACCTCGGCTTCGAGGACAGAGTAATGTTCCGTCCACGGCGATTGGCCTTTCATGACAATATGGTTTGGTACCTCACGGACATAACCGTGAAACGCGCGTAACTCGTCCAAAACACCATTTAGCGCGTGGCCTTGTGAACCAAGAATGCCATGCGGTTCCCAGGGAGTTACTTCATACTTACCGGCCTTCGCCAGTTCATTTGAATAATAGGTAAAGTGGTTAATGACATCACCGCCAGCCATACCACATGACATGATGCCATAGCGTGCCATAGCCCGGCTGGCACCAATATGTCCCTTTTGGATAATATCATTAGGTATTGGCACATTAGGTATTGGTGGGAGACCATAGAAGTTAGACCACCCGTCTGGCTGGCTAATCTGCAATGCTAGATGGGTATCGGCAGTGGCCACAACTTCGCCTATCCGGTGCAAGTTCTTGTAACCGAAGGTTGCAAGCCTTGCCATGTTTTCCATGGCACTTTTACCTGAATGGCCGGCAACCTGCAGTGTCCCTTCTCTGTGGACGAAATCAAAGTTGCCGTCAATAACAAGGAGCATAATATTCCTTAATCCTAATTCTGGATCTGTTATACTATGCTTTTTTTGCCAATCTAGTGCGTGCAGTTGCAGATCAGACCGCCTGCCTAAGCTGTAATAAGGATCGAAAGCATTATCCGCGCTAAAATGGGGCGGAAGCGGTAATTCCTTCGTCGTCGAATACAAATCGCTTCTCCTTTTTCCCTTTGATGACTGAATTTATAAGGATTGTCTGTTAACGTACGGTATCAAAAACGCTCACATCTTTTAGAACCTGCGTTATTGATTGGTAAATAATAACATATTTTGCCGCATAAATCAATATTATAGGCCTTTATCTGATCAAGAAAAAAGCCCCACCCGGTTTCCCGAGTGGGGCTAGAGTACATACCTTTGGTTCTCAGTAGTATCGCAAAAGATACTGTATCAAACCGCTGGTAATAAACTAATCTTTAAGGTGATGCAAATCCGCCAAGCTGGCTAAACGATGCCGCAGACTGGCTGGTGCGTACGGCTGATTGCGAAAAGACAGCAAAGGCCTGTCGAATTTCATGAGCCGAACTTTGAGGCGTTAAGACCCAACTTGGCAGGATACCCATGCCACCTTTTGGTGCTAGCCCCTCGAGTTCACGTCCGGCTGGAACACTACCCAGCCGGTTGCGCCGTTCCGCTTCAATTTCAACCGCACTCCAGCCGGTAAAGACGTCCCAAAAGTCTGTATATGGATTTTGGACGCCCATAGCTGCAATAATATGTTGCTCGGTCATGAGCATATCCGAAATAAGCCGATTACAATCGGCTTCGGTAAAGTTCATAGATCCTTCATCCATGCCGTCTGTGACGATAAGTGTTGCCGTTCGCACTGGAATGCCATTGTCATTAAATTCCTGCGTTTTGGCTTTTACTGTACCAAGCAACACAATGGTCATATCGTACAGCGGCGTGCCCCCAGTTGGGTTATAGTTATGCTTGTCCATTTTAACGGCTTGGTCTAGCGGGCCGTATGGATAAAGTACATAGCCATTGAGATAGCGAGAATGCATTAGTACGCTATCTTTTTGCTTTGAACCCATTAAGGCATCGATGACACCATTATGGCCGTCGCGGACAGCTTGCGAATTGCTACCCATTCGAATGGAGCCTGAATCATCAAGCATATCTGTAATCAGGCAGACTTCACTGGCTTGGATGTTTCCGGCTGGTACGCCCATGGCTTGCTGGATTTGGGCGCCAACATGGGGTAGCGTCAGCATTTGGGCAGACGCTTGCGACAACGAACCCTGCTGGACTGCCGATTGGAAAAGGCTTGAAACGTTGGTAGTCGACGACATTCTGAGCTCCTTTTTGTTGGTTGTTGAGGATGAAGGGTGTCACCCTAAAGGGTGACACCCGGCCATTCGTCAATTGGATCAGTCGAGTTCACCAAGTGCATACCAGCGTCTTCGAACTTCGCAAACGCCGCTTCCATTTGCGGCGTGTAGTCGATAACGCCAGGGATGACAACTGGTGAAGTGCAATCACGCATAATATAGACTTTCTCTGCCAACTTTTTGTCGTTAGCTAAGATATGTGTCAGTAAGTCATCAATAGTCCAGGCCAAGCAATGGCTAGCAGCTTCGCCGGCTACAACAACGTAGTTTGAGCGAAGCAGCGTTTCAATGAGCTTTTCGTTCTTCTCAGACCCTGGAATGGTGCGGCCGTCATGGGTGACCTGCACCTCGGGTTGGAAAATCGAATAGTGCTCGGTTAATGGACTAAGGCCCTTTACTTCAGGGAAGTTTCCGGCACCCCGAGCAAAACCATGAAAGGCAATTGCTTCATCAATGACGCCAGTTAGCTGATGGCCATTGGAGCCCATCCGGCAGTGGTATGGCCAAATGGTCAACGGTGAACGGGTCTTTTCGACTTGGTCTGCATAATAAGTTACATAGTCTTGCAACCATTGGTAATCGAGGCTTAGGTATTTGGCCCAAGCTGGATTAACGTGATAGGTTCCATTACGGTAGTCATCGCCTGATATGACAGTAAAAGGGTCTGGGCTTGTGCCATCTTGCTTGAGGTGCACACACGAGAAGAAAACCTGGAACGGGTGGTGGCTGTCAAGGGTTGGTGTAATGCCTGTAATGTGTCCTAAGTTCTTATAGACAAATTCCGCCACACGGGCTGAATCGTCCATAGCGCCAGTCCCAGATTGTCCAGCAACATACAGTGAGCCAGTGTTCCAATTAAAGTCACCTTGCTCATCGATAAGCAAGAGTTGGATAGTCTTCCTATCGCTGCCGACAGGCTTAATGCCATTCTTGCGGCTCCACTCTTGCGCCGAGGCTTGCAGCTGGTTGGCATTGGCGACGTGGAAGTTGGGATCGTTTGAATTCCGTGCATCGTAATGCGGTGGAAGCTGTAGTTGTGCCGTCACCATGGTTGGTTTCCTTTCTTTTTTTCAGGTGCTGTAAAGGCTAGTCGCTAGGCTATTTTCAGTCGATAGATTTCCTTCCCGTTGACTGTATAAATACCGTCCGTCCCGATAAAAAGGCTTGATGCAGTCGAGACGTATGGTTCGGTATCGGGAAATTCGCGGGTAATGTTGATGCTACCGTTTTGGGCTTCAAGACGCACAATACCATCATCGGTTGGTGCGAAAAGAAAACTACCGATAGCACCTTTTCCACGAGTTGTCCCAAGCCATGAACCGTCGCCATCCTTCGCTTCCGAAGTAGCGAGCACTTCACCTCGCCTGTTAATGAGATGGCAGGTATTAATGTTTTCACCTGCTACACGCGACGAGACGAAGAGCCAACAGTACTGTTCAGTAAAAGTGCAGGTTGCATCGATCAGTTGACCACGAATGGGTGGTAGCTTTACTGAATCGTTCAACCCAGGGCTTGCTGCATCAAAAACGAACACTACTGCAAGATCGCCGGCTCGGTAGAAACCGAAACCAAATGTTGGGCCGACCCAGAATATGGTTTGCCCTGGAAGTACGTTACCAATCGTTCTTGGTGAATAATCGCCATCGCGTTTGAGTTGGCCGTTTTCAAGCCAGTAACGAGATGTTTCATTCGCGTCGAACATTGGCAAATTCCCATATGTATCGATGACTTGCTGCATTTGGCCCTGTGGAGAAAATGTAATAAGGCGGTTACCGCGGGCTACCAAAGTCTGGTTACCAGAAATGCGGTAACGGAACATTGGGTCTATGCTGCCTTCAATAATCACCGTACCGTCTTCTCGGCTAAACTTATTACTGCCGTGACTAAGCCATCGCATTCGACCACCTTGCATACATGCGTAAAGAATATGGCCACGGGTGCTGAATATCCTTGTCGCTATAACATTACCGCGGATAGTTGTCACTTGATGAACTGCAGCAGGTGCGGCAGTGGCGCAGTTGGGACAAATACCACGGGCATGTTCAGCACCGCACTGGCTACATATTGTCCACCGAAGGTTTTGCAAAAGCTTTAAGGGAAATTCACCCCGCTGGTCTTTTTCAAAAACTAGGTGGAAATATTGCAGCAGGTCATCCGGTAAAACCTGGTAGGGAATAGCCGGTTTAGGATATTTCACCTCTGGGTTAAATACCGTAATACGCTTGAGCGGCCGCATATTGTGGTTAACGCGGTCGGCAGGGTTTTTCGGCAGATAAACACCGCCGTATGGGTCAACAAACAGAAGGCTTTGCATTAGCATGACTGCGAAGGCGTACCAATCAGAGTTTTGCGTATGCGGCTTCGTAAGAAGCAAATTCGCAGCATTTGGATTGCAAAGCAGTGGATCGACAAACCTTGCAGTAAAGACGTGGCAATAGAACTTGCCAAATTGGAAACTGTCTGCATCGATTAAGTACGCCTCAGTGTCTTTGATTAAGACATTCAGGTCATTAAAATCTCCAAGCACAACATTGGCGGCATGTAACCCGGTTATTGTTGGATGGAGATCCGAATAAATCGATACGACAGTATTATTGTCGATACTTTGCCGGAAACTGCGTTCAGAATATCGAAGTAAGAGCTCAGTGTTGTCCAAAACTGACATTGTGTAACCAACGATTTGGCCATTTGGCTTGTCATAAACAAGCGTTTCTGGTACAACCACTCTGGGTGGTAAATGCTTTGGAAAAGCTGGTAGTTTTTGCTGGTGTTCTTTAATCCGATTTGCGGCACCTTGCTGCTCTGCTGGTTGGCCTACAAAATCAGGGTGGTCTGGCGTTTTATAGATCTTGATTGCCTTGTTGGCAATACGGTATATATCAGCTTCGCCTCCCTTACCAATCGCTTGGTTCGGGTTAAGCCGGACTTGTTTGCCTGCGATATAAACTGATGAGATCATCGACTTCTCCTGTACTGAGAAGTTTGCGCCTGCCGGTAACAACCGTTGTGTCGTCGTTTAGTAAACCATGGTGCTGGATGAGCCGTTGTTCTTGCCAGTTTGGCTCAGTGATTTGTCGATTAATAAGACTTAATCTTTGCCCAAGCGCAAATTGGTTTTGGAAAAATAAGTCATTTGTCCAAAACTGGCTAATGTCACCAACTGGTTCGTTTTTTCCTGGCAACGGTTTGTTTGCTGCCTGGCTGAGTTGAAGAGCGCCATCGCTACCGATGAGAAACGTGTCTAAAGCTACTTTTGGTAATGCCATAAGCATTCGAAACTTCTCAAGTCCGGAAGGGAGCGTTGACTTAACGATACCATAACCTAGATAGGGTGGTTCATTGCCTTCATAATCGCCCATATCGATGAAATTACCATTAATGTAAAAGGTACCATCACCAATAGCCGTAAACACGGCAATGTCTTCGGTAATAACTGCACATAATGTGGTAAAGAGAAAGTATTTGCCAACAATATCTGACAAACTTTCACCCATTTGGCGTGCTAAAACTCGCAGCTGTGCTACGGTATCAAGCCGTACAATTTCCCAAAAATCCTCGGTGTCGGGTTGTGGCAAACGAGGTTCATTTAGGGCTCTCTGCGATAGATGGATAATGTTTTGCTCCATCATTCGGCTACCAATAAGCGAACCTGCTTCACTATACGGGCTCTCACTTGAACCGCATCCGTCGCAAACAATCGCAACGGAAAGTTTTGGTGAAGTATATATAGTACATGTGTCTTGGTTGTTTTTACCTAAACGCCGATGATCCTTTCCCTGTACTGTGCCACAAGCGAATTCAAATTGCTGCATAAGATAGCGACACCTTTCGTTTTTCAGAGTAAGATCAGTTGTTAAGGTTCAATTACGAATCTGGGTGGTTGGATTACGGCACGCATTGCCTTTTCGCCACCTTTGGTTTTATGTAATTCCATTGTTTAATAGGCTCTTGCATTTTATTAGTGTTAATGATACACTAAGTATACTGCAATATATTAGTGTTGTCAATACACTAATTGTTGGAGATATAAACACAGCCTATAGCAATTAGGTCGAAATTATGCTAAAATAGCGACGCGAAAGGCAAACTGTGACAGTAATGCCGACAATTCGTTAAAAGCATTCGAACATTAACAACTTAAAACACAGAAAGGAAAACCCATGGCTGTGCTGCGCATTGGTATTGCAGGTTCAGCGGCTAATCCGCCGCACCTTGAACACCGACGGCTTATCAAGATGCTTATAGATTTGAACTTGTTTGACATGCTTTTTTGGATCCCCTCTGGAGTGCGCTCTGACAAGCCAGGCTTTGTGTCACCTCACCATCGAGTAGCGATGACAGAACTGACAATCCCGCAAAGTTGGCTTTACAAGACGAAAACTGAGTTTCGAATACTTTATGACGAGGTTTACGGTGATAATACGCCAACGATCTCACTATTAAAGGCTTTTCAGGAGCAATATCCGGTAGCCGACATTAGTTGGATTACTGGGAGTGATTCTGTTTGTAACCTCCCTAATCGCCAGACGTTCCTTATAAAGGACTGGATTGGCGGCAACGAGCTTATGGAGCGCTGGAACTTCGTTATCATCCACCGTGCGGGATATCCAATTGATGAGGCGACATTGCCGAAAAATTGTGTTGTCCTACCACAGCGGTTGCATAGTATTGCCAGTTCGGATATTCGACAAAAAATTGCCGCAGGACTGCCGTTTGAGCAATATGTTACGGCAAGTGTTGCCGCATATATCAAACGGTACGAACTGTATGGCTACAAGAAAGGATAAGCATGCGATACTGCTTCTACCATGGGCCGAATGTTTCCGAGGAACAGCTGGAACAAGTCTTGGCCTATTTTGACGACACTATGGTTACAAAAACACCGCTCAAAGCTGATGCGTTTATTGCGCTCGGTGGCGATGGCACGATGCTTCAAGCATTTCGTAAGTTCTACCGTTGGCGTCGACCAATTTACGGTATTAACTTTGGAACTGAAGGTTTTTTGTTAAACCCGAATAAGGTCCAATACATTGAGGAAATTGCAAGAGGCGAAACTTCACAGGTTACGATTACACCATTAAAGGCAGCATTGTATGACGCAAATGGTGAATTTATTGACGATGACATCGCGTTCAACGACTTTTTCTTCCGAGTGCCGATGGGAACCGCACATATGGAAGTGGCAATCAACGGTAAAATCAGAGCGCCACTTGTTATTTGTGATGGTTTCATAGCGGCGACATCTTCGGGCTCAACTGCCTATAGCGCATCTGCCAATGGGCCGATGCAACCTCTTGGTACTAATTGTATGGTTATAACAGCCATTTGCCCGACAAAGAAAACTCCTTTTGCGCCAGTTGTCGTAAGCGTCAATACTGAAGTTGTATTTCGTGCGCTTAATACGCAATGGCGAAAAGTTGATTTTTACGCAGACGGGAAGAAAATTGCCGGTGTTTGCAAAGCTGTTATAACGGGGTCAAACGAATATGTTACGTTGGGCTTTGCCCGTTCATATAACTTTGGTGAACGTGTCTTGCAGTTGCAAATCGGCCGCAACCTTGATGTAGATGATTAGCGGCAATGTGGCGGAGATGCAAAAAAGGAGTACAACGATGATTCAGCGACATTTTGATATCACCGCAACGTTACATGATGGCTGGTGCAAACTAGTCAAAGACAGCAACGGTCACGAAATTCTCATTACCACCGATTCAGCCGCAATCTTAATTTACGTTAAAGATCGCGACGCGGTGCTCATGATTACGCAGTCACGAATGTCGCAACGCTCAGAAGAAAACCCAGAGGGGTTGATGTATGAGTTCATTGCCGGCCGTTTTGACCGTGAAGTCGAACCTAAAGCACTATTGGTCGCAGAAGCCTGGGAAGAAGCAGGGGTGTTGTTAGAAGAAGACGATATTCTTCTTATCAACGACGGTAAACCACTGGCTAAATCTGCCGGTGCTATGACTGAAGTGATGTACCTAGGCTATGCTGAAGTGCAATCACTTGACGGCGACGATGAGGCAATCTACGGCCTGCCGCACGAACACGAGCGCATTAAGCGCTTTATCGTGCCGGTTACAGAGCTCGAAACAGTGCCAATGAATGACTTAGCAGCTTTTGCACTCACCCAGTGGTTCATTAAAAGTCGTGCAGCTAGCGAAGTTACACAACCAACGTAGAAGGAGGCCGATGCCATGCAAAAAGTACTGTTTGCTTGCCCGCAAATGGCCGACCTGGCAAAAAGAATTAAGCAGGAAAAAGACGACCTCGTCTTGGGAAATATCGAGTGGCATGCGTTTAAAGATGGTTTTCCGGACTTGCGCATTGAGCATATCCGCAGCTTGCGCGACGGTGGCCAAGTTACTTTCTTGGCCTCATTCGATAACCCTGCCGATATCTTTCCCCAGTTGAGTGTCATCTACTGGCTTACGAATTATGCCCAGTCACTTCGTATCGTATTACCATATTTCCCGACAGGGACGATGGAGCGTGTTGAAGAGGAAGGCAAAGTTTCGACAGCCGATACCTTGGCGCGAATGATTTCAGCAACGCCCCCGAGATGTCCGACTGAAATTGTGATTTACGATGTACACGAGCTCTCGGAACGCAGCTTCTTTGGCGACAACATTCGAGTCCGCCTTGAAAGTGGCATTCTACAGCTTAAGGAAGCGTTAGGTAATCGAAAGGTTACCATTGCGTTTCCTGATGAAGGCTCGTACCGTCGGTTTAGGCGGTTTTTCACCGACTATGATCAAATCATCTTTGCAAAGGTGCGGGACGGCGATAAGCGCGTACTTACTATCCGCGAAGGTGACCCTCAAGGAAAAGACATCTTAATCGTCGATGACCTTGTCCAGACTGGCCAAACCCTCAGCGAATGCACCCACCTATTGTATGAACGAGGACCGCGCCGGGTAGACGCCTATTGTACCCACGCTATCTTGCCAGGCAATGCACGAATGAAATTCGTTGGACTGGGCACGGTTACTAAGTTCTACATTACTGACTCTTGCCCGAATACAGCAAAAGAATTGCAAGACCAAAAGCCCTTTGAGGTTTTAAGCCTTGCTAAAAACATTGCAGGCCTTCTCTAATAAGAAGGCCTGCCTCTTTCTTTTCAGAAAGGAGGCAACCGATGCAGCTTATTAAAATCGGTATTGCCAATGTCAATGCAACAGTTGGTAATTTTACAGGGAACTTTTCGAAAGTTGCCGCTATAGCCGAAGAAGCATTACGCGAAAAAGTGACGCTTGTCGCATTCAATGAACAAGTCATTTCGGGCTATCCGGTACAAGACCTTGTCCAATTTGGCGGGTTTGTAGAACGACAACTTGTTTATTTAGAAACATTTGCTACTATTAGTAGCACCTATGTTTTTCCGACTGTTTTCGTTCTAGGGGTAACAGTAGCGCATGGGAGAAACCTTTATAATTGTGCGGCAGTTGTCCAAGGTGGAACAATCCTTGGGATGGTCCCGAAAGAACAACTACCAGAATATGGCGTATTCTATGACGGCAGGACGTTTTCGTCCGGCGTTCCATACTGGCTAGATGAAGTCAAGTTGCCAAGCGGCACAATCGTGCCAATCGGTGATATGATTTTCGACCTACCATTTGGCAAACTCGCAGTAGAAGTCTGTGAAGACATCTGGACGCCTGGCGGGCCAATGGCAAGGCGTGTCAATAGTGGCGCTGAAATTATTGTCAATATTTCGGCTTCACCATTTCGCGCAGGCGTTGTTGAAACACGCAAGGAGATGCTTTCGACAAGGTCATCCGACAATCCATGTATTCTTATTTATAGCAATCTCTATGGTGGACAAGACGCGCTGGCATTTGATGGTGGCGGCTATGTTATCGACAACGGGCGGATTGTACATGAAGCGCCGCGTTGGCATGAAGGCCTTTCGACGGCGATTGTTGACCTTGATGTTGCCCGTAGCAAAGGTCGGGTCAATACCACAGCAAGGAATGATAATCGGCGCTTTCGGGAAAAAGAGCAGCCGGTTGCAATGGTTAGCCATTCGTATAATCTCCCTGCAACTGAATACCCATACCCAATCATCGAACAGAAAAACTTGTTTTTACCAGACGCTAGTACTATGCGGAACCCAGAATATGCGTATCTTGAAGATCTTATCGAGGCAATCAAGACATGTATTGCAGGCTACTTTGAAAAAGCCGGCAAGTTTGAGCACATTGTGATAGCGCTTTCTGGGGGTAAAGATTCTGCTCTTTGCCTCTATCTCGCGTGGTTGTATGCCCTTGACCGTTTTGCACATCTTCCAGATGATGAAAAGTGGCTAAAAATTCATGATTTCATTAGGTGCTATTCCATGCCAACGCAGTATAATTCGGATGAGACAAAGGATATTGCTCGCCGGTTATGCGATGACCTTGGCGTTTCCTTTACTGAGCAGTCAATCCAGGAGTTGTATGACACAACACTCCGACAAGTCATCCAAATGAACGGTGCTCCTGTCTCTCGGATAACCGACCAAAACATTCAGGCACGTATTCGCGGTAGCTTGATTATGGATATAGCGAATGCCGTTAATGGTTTGGTCTTGCAAACCAGCAATATGACCGAAAAGTCGGTTGGCTATGCAACGTATGGCGGCGACATGTTGGGTGGTTTCTCACCACTTGGTAATGTCCCGAAAACAATTGTTATTGAACTTCTTCGTTTTCTCAATGGTTATGGTGAAGGTAAAGACCGGACTACTCTCGGATTACTTCTTGCCTCAAAGGCATCTGCTGAACTTGAAGAAGACCAAGAGGATGAACGTGACCTGCCGCCATTTTTGGTCATTGAGACAGTATTTTTGCTTCACGCAGGCGAAAAGTATTCTGCTAAGGATATTTATTTTGCAGTGAGGCACAAATATTCTGATGAAGACCTATATAAGATGTCTGAGCTGTATGTACCAGGAATGCTAAAGGAATGGGTCAAGAGAATCCTTAAAATGTTCTACAGTAACATTTTTAAGTGGGTCCAGTCGCCACCCGCGGCGCATGTAGGATCACTTGAACTTGATACTGAAAGAGCGTTGCAATTGCCAATGGCCAAGTCACTTGAATGGCTTAAGTTGGAAGAGATCGACGATCTGCCAGATTAGACCGATGCGTCATCTTAAGTTAAATATATTACCCACCGTTTTCGGTTAGCACCGAACCGGTGGGTTTTTTCATGGCTTATTTGCGAAAATAGCCAAAAAAAGGGGAGGACTATACTGTCCTCCCCATGTATTAACGATCAAAAGAGAAAATTTTGCCTAAGCGAACGATGTATGGCTTATCGGGCCATCTAGTTCTTGAGTCAAAACCTTGAAAGAGGATTACGGAAAGCATAAGAAGCCCGGTACCAGGACCCCCAACCATCTCCGCAAGCATCTTGTGCCCGGTAAGATAGAGTATGGACGAACCAATAATAATAGCTATCAACGGGATAACGAGGGTCACCAAAAACAACACAAAACCCTTCATAACGCTCTTTTTCTCCCTACTAAAACGTGCTTTGAGATATCATACGCACATTGTATGAATCTTTGAACAAAGTTTACGGCTAATGCATGAACTCGTCAAGAGTAATATTAGCAATTTTATATCCAATCGCCACCCGCGGCGCATGTAGAATCCCTTGAACTTGATACAGAACGAGCATTGCAATTACCAATGGCCAAATCAATCAGCTGGGCCGATATTGATGCAATTGATGACCTACCTGATTAAAAGTATACTTCAGCCCATCGTTTACGGAACATCCGTAGGCGGTGGGCTTTTTTATTGCGATGACTTAATCCCATAATTTACATTTACTCACTACTGGTGTAAAATAACGCGGCACTTTGAAATAAAGGTATCAGCAATGAAAGGAATTAGTTTGGCAAAGGTCTTTCGGCGATATTTTCTGAATAATACACAAAATGGTTCCGTAATTGCCGCGGTCGGTTTTATTTTCTTTTTTAGTTCGTTTGCTTTATATCATAGCTCGCCAATTCTTGCAGGTCTTGCGTTTTACAGTAGTCTAGTGATTACCCCAATAGGTTTTATCCCAATTGTTTTGGCTACACGAAAAGCGATAAGGGCAGAAAAGCAACGGAGGCAAGCAACACAAGATACAAAATACGATGGCTTTTTAAAAAGTCGGGAATTCGTTGTCCCACTTGCCTTTATTGCATTGGTAACTTTTGCTTTGCCCTACTTTTTTGGGCATGTAACAGTTGTTGAGTCAATCGCAATTTCAGTTTGTTGGATTGTATTCGTTTGGGGATTAGGTTGGCTTTGGGCTAACTATCCGGATAGTGAATACTTGGATTATGTAGCAGACAATGAAAACAATAAAAATCCAAATGCTTAATTTATATGCCCACGTTTTACGCGTGGGCTATTTTTTTGGACAATTGAAGTAAATTTAAGTTTGAGGCATATTCTCAGCAAGCGAGGCGATAAAATTTCCCGTAATCCGAGAAAGGTTATGGATATATAGTGGATCTGCAGGATTTCTAGGATTCGACTTAAGTGTGTCTTCAGTTGCTTTTTCGACAGTGTGGGTATCAATCCCGAGCCTAGAGAAGCTGTCGACAAATGATGCTAAGGCCTTGCTGTTGTCTGCAAAAAAATCGGAAGTGTCGCTTGATAGTAGCTGTGTTAGTTCCTCAGCGTTAGCCATTATAAAATCGCCCCAGGCTTCTAAGCATTGCTCCCGTTCTTCAGAAGGGAGATAGCCAAATGGGTGCTCGGGTTCTATAGTTATAGTTGGTTCAGCGGTAATGACAACCGAGGTACCGGCCTTCAGATGGATAACACTTGATTCAAGCTCAGTCATATATCTTTTCTCTTTATCACTATTATAATACTTGCGAGCAAGATAACACGTCGGCCATGAAACAACCATAAGAGATTGATTAGAATGTAGTAACTGGCATTTTTTAAACACAGCGAGTATAATCATTGCAGTTTGTTACCAAGGCTATATATAGCCATAAATTCCTATTGAGTATCATAGAAGGAAAAACAAGCACATTAATTTTTTGTTTGGCCATCTGCTCTTAGTAATGCGGAGGTTTTCTGGCGATGTATTTGTTATCGATCGGTGGCGAGATTGCGGGAATTCTTGGTGGTTTTGCCTTCTTTTTATTCATGGCTTTCCTCTTCGCAGGTAATGATATAAAGCAGGCATTTTACCGTTACCTCGAACACCGGGAAAGAATGGCAGAACTGCGACAAGATAACCGGCAGCGAGAACGACACTAAGATTTCTGCGATAGCCTAACTTTTGAAACCAAAACACCAAAGGAGTAAAGCGAATGATAAGTATTTTTGCAGTTTTCATTGGCATCCTTTTGCTTCTCGGCGGTGCTACCGCCATACCGACACTATTAGCACCAGCGGCTGTTCAGTTGGTCCGATTTCGGAAATCAGCTGATAGAAGCAAGGTTGTCCGGCGCATGCTTGGTATCTGCAGCGCTAACTCGATTGGGCTTATGCTATTCGTGTTGGTCTTTGCTCATTTCTCACTCCTTGCCTTGATTATTTGCCTCTTGCTTGGTTTTGGTGGTACTTTTGCGTATGCTTCAAGAGCAGTAAAGTCGCAACTTAATCAAACAGCTATGGCTGTTTAAGAAGCAGAAAAATATTGCCCCGGACAAAAAAGTCCGGGGCTTTTTCATAGCCAAATAGCTATGTACTATTAAAGTTTTTTTAATAATCAAGTTACTACAATTGCTATATTCATTACTTGACAGATCTATAGTAAAAGCTATAATCATGCAAAGGGCTTCCTCAAATTTTAAGTATATGACACCTGACAATTTATTATTTAGTGCAGAAAATGGCGCTGACACAACACCGTGGGTTCGCATTCCCGAACCGATTGACAAGCTCGAGACGGCTGCGGAATATAGTGATCTTGTTGTGGCTTTTGAAATGAGCGATCGGGCATTTGCACAAGAATTAGCGCTGTTTATTCCCGAAGGCATGCCTGTGGTAGAAATAGGCAGCGGGCCTGGAAACCAAATCGCGATGTTAGCGCAACTTCGGCCTGATTTGCGAGGGCTTATTGGTATTGACTATAACCCTGAAATGAACACTGTGGCGGAACAAACAGCCAGAAAGTATGGTATTGAGCAAAGAGTTTCGTTTATACAAGGGGATATGACAAGGTTGCCACGTAATATAGTTGACCAAGACGCCTTTGTCTTTAGTAATACTGCCTTGCATGAGCTGCGTGATTACGCAGATTTACACCAGACGTTCCAATCGATAGCAGGTCTCGTTGGTACAAATGGCGGTTGTTACATTCGTGACCTACTACTCCCGGCAAACGCTGCCCAAGCAAAAGTATGGCGAGCTGAAGCCGTTGACGAGACTATGATGCAGGCAAGAGACCTTGAATTATTTGTGCAGTCCCAACATGCGGGTTTCACACTTGCAGAAGTCATACAGGTAGTAAGTGAAACACCATTGGCGGAAAGAGGTTATGTTGAACACCCAGGTCCACCAAAGTCACGCTACTGGATATATAATATTTCGCCAAAGCGACTGTAATTCATACAAAGCTAAAACATTTGCAGTTACTAATGAAGAAAGTGTACCTTTATGCTTCCTGATTATGAAGACCGCCCAATACAGGTACGGATAAATGAACTAAGCCGAAAGATTGTCGACCAATCTCGGCATACAACCGAAGGATATGACCCGCTCAAAGCAAACCAATTTTTTCATGACCTCCCTAAGCTTCGTAACACTGGTGATATTGATGCAATCCGTTATCAAGCAATAACTATAGCTAACGAAGCCCGTACAATAGACCTTAGCGCGCTCTCATTCTCACACTTGCGTGCAGTACACCGTGATACAGCCATGGCTGTAAACGCTGCCACGCTCAGCGCTAATGCCGGCCAAGACATACCAAATGCAGAAGCAGTAGTACCAGGCAGTACAGTATTGCTAGGCCAGCTGGCAGACGCAACTGGTTTCTCACCTCGCCTTACCGACCAGCTCTATCTTCTACCGTTGAATTCGCGGCGCTTCACTGATGAACAGGTATTGTTTAATTGCAAAGACGATACAGGTGAAGAACATGAATACCAAGTGTTTGCGGAAGATATTTTCAAAACATCGGTCTCAGAAGGTTTATTGCACCAGCCAGCTTTTATTGAAGCCGCAGTTGGTGCATCGGCAAGTGATATTGCCAGTAACGAATTTGTCCAGTATATGCACGCTGCCACAGACCAAATTTCTGCAATGGTAGCAGGTATGACAGCAGTTGGTAAGTACACCAAAGACCCTTGGTTTCGAGATTGGTTTAATACAAAGCTTTACCCAATGTTCTTAACCTACTACATAGGTGATACTTTGTATATCCACTCTGGTTCCCAAATGACGCATATGTTAATAGCCGACGAAATGGCTTGGAAGGTCGATGAAGATGATGGCTTCTATGAAGAAACCTACCGACAAAAAAACCTGCCATATGCTACGGCAGATCATAAGGCAGCATTTCAGACCGTCCAACAAAACTTAGCAGGCAAAGGATCTATTGTTAGCCAAGTCACCAAACTTTTTGCTGACGGCGAACAAGAACCATGGAAGTTAGACCGTGCCGCAGTAACGATGGAATTCTTGCGTGAAATTGCCAAGTTCCGAAAGCCGCATGAAGCTGGAATAAAACGCGTTACCGCAAGCCGGCCAGGTGGTGGCAGTAGTGGCGGCAATATTGATATCCCTTCCTACTTAGGGCAAAAAATCCAACAGCAAATTGACACCTTAAAACCCTACTACGACATCTGGCGCAGCCAACAATAACCCTCAGTGTAATCTTACATCCTTATTAAAAAGTAGTGCACCTGATCTATTCTATGAACTTTTCCGTTGACATAGGTATTCTATCAATTACAATCTAAATTGCATGGCAAGGAACGAAAACGATCCACTAACCTATGCTTCGGCTGGTGTAAATTACGATTTTATGGACCGGTTTAAGCGTTTAGCCCAGCAAGAAGCCGCCAAAACTTCCCCTATAATCGAGCGTCATGGTATGTTTGTGGTAGAGCTAAGTCGTGGCGAGTCGGCATTTGTGATCGATGAGCCCGACCGATATACTGCCCATGTTGTTGAGGGCCTCGGCACTAAAAATCTTGTTGCTGATGAAGTGAGAAAACGGCAGTACGACCAATCACAAATTGCGCTTGAGATGGGAAAGGCCACTGGCCGAACCTATTATGATAACATCGCCCAAGACACTGTTGCGATGATCGTTAATGACCTCATAACAGTTGGTGCTGACCCGATAGTTGTGAATGCTTATTGTGCCGTTGGGTCTTCCGACTGGTTTAACGACGAGCAGCGCGTGAATGATTTAGTTAGCGGCTGGCGATATGCTTGTATTGAAGCTGGTGCTACCTGGGGTGGGGGAGAAACACCAACCTTAAGCGGTATTATTGAGCCAAATGCCATAGATTTAGCCGGCTCAGCATATGGCGTAATAAAACCGAAGGAGCGCTTAACGTTAGGTGATCGACTAGAACCGGGTGATGCGATAATGCTTGTCCAAAGTAGCGGCATTCATGCCAATGGCTTAACGTTGGCTCGTCGGGTGGCGGGAGCAATCGCTAACTCCTCTGGATGTTCGCTAGCTGAGGCATACGCAACGGAGCTTTCTGATGGATCTACCTTTGGTGAATCGTTATTGGAGCCAACTATTATATATGCTGGCCTTGTTCGCGCAATCTTTGACGAAGGCATTGATATCCACTACATGGCCAATATTACCGGCCATGGCTGGCGTAAGCTAATGCGTTTGGAAAAGCCATTTACTTATCTTGTGCGCAAGCTGCCCGAACCGCAGCCCATTTTTCAATTTTTACAGGAGCAATCAGGCAATGATACACGGGAAATGTATGGCAATTTTAATATGGGCGCAGGCTTTGCGCTTTATGTTCCACAGGAAATGGCGCACAAAGTCGAGCAAATTGCAACGAATTATCATGGTCTTGGTGTTACAAACGTCGGTACTGTCAGGGAAGGACCACGACAAGTGGCAATTCCTCCATTAAATCTACTATACAAGGCAGATACCCTCGGTGTCCGGTAGCTATTTAAAATAGGCCTTGACAGTATTCTATGTGCTTGTTATTCTAGGTTTACATGCATATACAAAAGCGTGCTGCAAATAATAATGCCGCATCCGCCCCCCTTTGGGAGGTTTTTGTGTAGTGCAAATATAAATCTTACACAAAGCAACACCTCCCAAAATAAATGGGAGGTTTTTTTATGGCCAAAGAGTCAGATAAATACCAATTACTACTACCACAAATGCCAGTTGATGAGGCAAAAATTAATCTACAGCACTCACTTCTCGCAACGCATGATACGAAAGGTGAAACAGCCTATCAAGCAGTTCAAGCCGGTATTATGATGGGCCTTGCCAATAATACGATGTATGCACGTATGGGGTTATGCATGGAGTATGGCGAAATCAAAGCGGACTTACGGCATTTTTGTGCGACCAACGAGTATCTTCTGTACTATAACCCTTCAGAAAGAAGCCGTGGCACATTTGACCGTTCTCTTGGGAACCTACGCCGCCAACTAACAAATGAAGAGTATGATAATTTACAGCTCGTTTACGAACGTAAAATTAGGCTTATTACCGTTATGGTCATGGCGGGCATGCTGCCAAGGCAAGATACAAAAGCCTGTTAGGAAGGTGTTTTTAAGCCTGCGAGTAAAGCATAGAGTTTAAAATCATACTGGCGAGTGCGAAGTACATGCGGTATAATCACAGCACATGTCTTAAAACATGGTCGTAAAGACATGATAAATTGCACTTTTTAAGTCCCTGACCAAGGGGCATAGGGGAAATAAGCTATGTATCACATGGTACTTGGCGCTATTGTCTGTATATGTAGCTTACTCATCCATG
>CAYSOG010000004.1:30001-84417 GCA_964432675.1 uncultured Gammaproteobacteria bacterium
ATGGCACAGGTTGTTATGTATATGCGTGAGATAGCATACAAGCCGAGCTTTCTGGGAATGTCTCTTTTTAAGCCTACGTCGCATAATAAACCAAAACCCGACAACGGTGCCATGACATTACTTGCCCTCGCTATTTTCCTATCAACTATTGGGTCGGGCATTATTATTACGGAAGTTAACTATGACACGGTACAACAGATCTGGCTTACCGTATTAAGCGGAATACTCTTAACCGTTAGTCCGTATGTAGTTGCAATGATATATACAGGGTTACGACGATTAGTCCTGCGGTTACGCAAAGGATTTCGGTAATATACTGTCACTACTTATAGCCGGGGATTATTCTCCCCGGCTTTTTCTTTTCTCTCTACAACTTAGTAGGCTACCCCTAAAGTTATTCTTCTTGCAAATCAATTTTTATTTCCTTAGTATAGTATCGTTATGAAGATAGAAGCAGGCAAACCAACGCCGGTATTTGATTATTCACAAACAGAGCGGTATACCTTTATGGGTATCGACCAAGATTTTGAAAAATCACGCGTCGTGGTGTTACGTGTGCCATACGACAGTACCACATACGACCAACCCGGTGCGCGGTTTGGGCCACAGCGCATTATTGAAGCAAGCCGCCAGTTGGCGCACTATGACCTCGAATTTGATTGCGAACCGGTCCACGAAATTGGTATTTATACGGCCCCTGAGTTACGGCCGCACAAAGGGTCAGCGTACCTAAATACCAAACGAATAGCTGGTGCAGTTGGTGAAATAATGGACAGTGGCAAGTTCCCTTTCACATTAGGTGGTGAACATTCGATTGCAATCGGCACGATTATGGCCGTAAGTGAACGTGTGCCTGATTTAACAGTCGTCCAAATCGATGCGCATCTTGACCAGTACGACATTTTGGAAGACACAAAATATAGCCATGGGTGTGCTATGCGGCGCGTGGTCGATGATTTTGGTTTACCGGTAACGCACATTGGCAGTAGAAGTATTGATATCTCTGAGCGCGATTATATTGTTAACAAGAATCTCGAAGGACGGGTCTTTAGCATGCGAAAGTTGCGGCAAATGTCGCCTAGTGAGCAAATTGCCCGTATTGTCGAAACCATTCAATCTGAAAATGTTTATATAACGCTCGATATAGATGGCCTTGATATTTGCGATATGCCCGCAACCGGCACGCCGGAGCCAGGCGGATTACGTTTTGAGCAAACACTTGAAATTGTCCGTGCCGTTAGCCAACAGAAGCACGTGGTAGGTGCAGAATTAGCAGAATTCTCTCCAATTCCGGGAATGACCGCATATGATAAAACAGCCGCCCAATTAGCATATAAAATGATCACTTATGCGCAACTAGCAAAAACTGTTGCACGGCACCCCATGTTGTAAACCAAAAAAAAGCAACACCATGCAAAACAGGTACATGACAAGTCCGAATAGTCCTATAGTCATTGACAATACACTACTGGCCTTGTATAATAAGCCTTAAATCAACACAAGTATTGTGTATAGAGGGATAGCGCTTTAACATCACAGAAAGCCAAAAAAGGATAGAAAATGCTTAAAAGCATGCTTATTGTCCTTATTATACTCGCTTGTAGTACGGCTGCTTGCACTTCACAAGTCCAAAGGCCTACCCAAAATCGACCTTCCCAAGTAACAGCAACTGGCATGAACATACTGGTGTATTCGAATGATGGTGATACAAGTGCCTTCGCTGAAAAGTATGAAAAAGTCATAAAAAGGTTAAAGACTGATGGTATTGTGAGTGTTACCTTAGCATTCCCGATATTCCAAGATAAAGCGACATCTACCAAGATATATCCCGAGCCGCAGCTAACACCTTCACGAGATAAAATGGCACGTTTTATCGGCATTGCCCATGCAAATGACATGCCGGTAACACTTTTACCATTAATGGAAAGTAAGGATGGTGCCTGGCGAGGGGATCTTAGGCCCGACAACCAAAAACTTTGGTTCGCAAGCTATATAGAGTCGATAACGACCTATGCTAAGTTTGCGCAAAGTAATGGTGTTGAAACTCTGAGTATTGGTACCGAAATGCGCTCGCTTGAACCAAACAAGACTGACTGGGAGTCGGTTATCGCTGTAGCAAGGCAGAATTATGCAGGACGCATTATATATTCAGCTAACTGGGACAGTTACGAAACGGTCCCGTTTTGGGACAAGACGGATGCCATTGGCATTAATGCTTATTTTCCACTTGCGACGGCAAATGATGCGAGTGTTTCACAAATGGCAGATGCCTGGCATCCATGGATTTCCAAATTATACAGCTTCCAACAACAGCATAAAGGAAAACCAATTGAGCTTAGCGAAATTGGCGTCGTTTCACAAACAGGCGCCCAACAAGAACCGTGGAATTGGCAACGTAATGCGCCAGTAAATCAAACCACTCAGCAGCGTTATTATCAAGCCGCTCTGCAGACATTTTGTGGTGCCGTCCCGAAGATTACGTGGTGGGCGGTTGACCTAAATGCCGCAAACTCACAAGATGAGGCCGGATATACACCCCTAAATAAGACAGCAGAGCATTATTTAGTGTGTAGTAAATAGCATCAATTCATTAGCCCCGAGAGGTATTCTCGGGGCTTTTTTCATACTTATTTCTCTATTGACGCCATATTTTACCAATAAAAAGGGGAGGACATTGAGTGTCCTCCCGAGTTAATTAGTACTGAAATCTGATATGTCGTAACAGCCGAGTGGCAAAACTCGCTTTTGGCCAATGTCTCTTCGAAACTAAACCAGCATATAAAAAGGCTATTAATGACACAAGGCCAGTTCCAGGATAGGTAACTACCCATGCAGCATCTTTATGGCCGGTTACAAACAAGACAAATGCCATACCGAAGAGAAAAAATAACGGCAGTACAAGTACCTTCATGAATTTGTTCACGGTTTTCCTTCGTCGTTTGTCGTAACTTCCTGATGCCCATCAAAGATAATCGATAGTACCATGCCAAGTGTCGACCAATCAAATTTCGAATGATCTAGTAGGTCGCCAACTTCGACGACGTGGACATATGTTCGCTCGGTATCTTCTTCGTTACCATGGACAGTGCCAAAATCAGCAATAAGCTTGTCTATCTCATCATTAGTTAATGCCGCTGAAAACAAATGGGCCTTGTGTGCTGACATCGTAGCACATAATTGCCGTACCTCATGTTGCCGTATACGTTCTGGGCTAATGGTCAACCCAACTTCTTCGAAACATTCATCCGCAGCTATTTGGAGCGGATCATGGTCCTCGTTTGGGCTAGAACCACCGGGTAGCTCCCAAACATAGCCGTCTTCAGTAGACGATGGCGATCTAAACTCTCTGACTAAGACAATCCGACTTTCATGTGCTGTAGCGGAACGATTATAGAGCAAGACTGCCGAAATATCAGGCCGTGAAATAACGACTTCATTCGTCTTATGTCTTTTCTCACTTGCGATATACATGTCCACTTGCAATGCCCAAAAAAATACAATCTGGCGATTAGCACCGACACGAAATGTCCAGACAACACGTGCACCATTGAGCTTATTACCAGCCTGCCTTTGCGCTTTGTACCAGCTCTGAAAATGCGGCGTTTGCCAAACAAGCAACGGCACCTCACATTCGCCGTCTTGTCGCATGCTGCCATTGCCAATTTTTGTTACCGCCAAACGTAGCGTATCTTCTAAATTTTCAGCTGTTTTAATCTCTAGTTTTTTGGCGTAGTAACGCAAATATGCCGTCTTTGGCGCGTCGATGGGTGCTCCAAAAACGACTTTACCAGAATTCTGCCAAACACCCCATTCGATATTGGTAGTATATGCTGGCATAGTGGTCAATTCCCTGGGAACCCAAAAAGCAATACAGTCTGCCATGTTAAGGCATTTTTCTTCCCATTCGATTTGGGCGTCGTATTCTGGTTGCCATTTACCATCTCTTGGTTCAGGAACAAATACGACACCAGTATACTCAAGCGATTGGAGAATATTTAGCGCTTCTGTTCGCCAATTTAAACCACTTGCATCGCGGGCGGTGGGGCCAGCCAGAAATAGGCTTTTTGCAAACATACCTGGCGTTTCTTCGCCAGCATAGACAATTTGCAAGGCTTCGTTCTCCTTCTTCACTATAATGTGCTATCTAACCTTTGCCGATTAGATTTAGCAGTATAGCACTTATAAAATATATTATCAACACTATGGGTTATAATGGATAGGAGAAGTAAAAAAGTAAAGGAAATGATTAGCTAGTTCTTGGTAATTGTCCAGTTGATTTCGGTTGCATCCCAGGCATAAGAGCCATCGGGATCAACAGCGAAATAGATCTTGTCACCCGCATTTAGGGTACCAAGAGGATACGTGTTTGCATCATTAACCCAGGCTGTTGAAGTAGCCTGCAAATTATCGAGAAGAACCTTCTGCGTACTAAATACCTTTAGCCGTACACTTTGGGCTGTATCAACGTTAACCCGTCGAACGCCAAGGTTTGAAACTGTGTAGTTACCCGACACCGGAACGGTAAAGGCTGCCACTGTCGTATGGGCACTGTTCGGTGGGTGCATCTGTAGGTCAAACACACCGGTGGGTGAGGGCGTATTTGTTTCACCACTATCTACTCCGCGACCGATCGTGCTTTTGCCTGCATATGGGTAGGTCCATCCTGCAGCTTCCGCCCAGTAGTTTTGGACATTATTAAATGCCTGCGGATGTACAATCGCATTAAATATTGAGAAAATTGTCCCTTGGTCGACGCCACCATCATTAGCTGATTCATAGAAACTTAGTTGAGCTGGCTGTGTACCACTTGTATCTTGCACAGTAGCTTGTGGTGATCCGGATTGCGTTTGGGTTGCATAAGAATTCCAGGTAACAGCAGACGCCTGGCGCGGCGTATAGGTAGCTGTTAAATTGATTGGATTACTGTCGGGTGCAGTAATTTGGTGCGTCTGGGCACCACCATCAGACCAAGAAGTGAAGTCATAGGTAATACCATTAACAGTTTGCGGCGTTGGTGCAGAAACATTGGTAGCACCTTTCACAATTATTTGGCGGCTAAATGGTGCCGTACCGGGTTCAGAGTAAAAGATCAATTGGAGGCCAGGTTGATTTGCCGAGAGGTTAACGGTTGTCGTTTGCGGCTGTAAATTAACTGATTGCGTATTTGATAATTGCGTTGCCTCATCAACAGCATATGAAATAAAGTTGTCCTTGGTGGATTTATATTGTGCCAAAAGCCAGTTAGCTGAACGTGCAACAGTGGCTAATGACACGTCATCAACATTACCCTTAAAGTATTCTGCCACCGCTGCCGCGCCACCCATCCAGAGATCACCGGTACCATTTGCTGCGACTGCAACACCATTGGCTACTTGCACACCATCGATATATAAATATCGTTTACCAGCAGTACCGTCTTGAACGATAGTTGCTTGGTGCCAACCGGTTGTGGCAACCGGACCAACAATGTTCGAGGATCCGCCAAAAACCCATTTATTGTTCGGATCAAGCCAAATACCGTACCAAGGTGACTTATCACGCGACTTAGTTACGACACCTTGCCATTTGTTTTGCAGCGCCGGAATATTAACCCAAGACGAAAGCGTATAGCTTTGGGTCTTCGAAAATCCAATATCGGCACTTGCCGTGACGACTGCATGTCCACTTGTGCCATTTAGCCCAAGGCTATTTGCTATTTGGCCTAAAATAAACGTTCCACCGACATTTGTGCCATTTTTTGCATTAACGGTACTATCCGAAATATCAGCATTTAGATGCCAAACGGCTTTGTAGTTATTTGACCAAACATCAGCTTTATTCTGGGCCGCTGCGGCATTTGGGTTACCGTAGTATAGATAGATATAATCGGTACCTGAACCTGCACTAATCTTTGGTACTTTCACCCATACATAAGAAGTACCGCTTGGGTTAAAACTTTCAATTTCATACGAAAGAAGCGTGTTTGTACTGTCAGTAAATCGCAAGTCTGAGCCATCTGGCTTCATCTTTGAGTAATCGACTTTTGTTGAATCGAGTTTTATTAAAACTGGAAAATTAGTGAGGTCTTCAGTTGAAGCAGCATTATTAAAGGTAAGCTTATCTCGCTTCGTCCAGCTGGCATTGTACCAGTTAGCCGGTTGCGCACTTTCGGTTGCCGTTAAGTCAATTTCAAGATAGGAAGGATATTCGTGGTCTGGTGCCGTAAAAACGCCACCCTCTACACCCGTAAAATTCTGTAGGAAATGGACGTGGCAATTGCTTGGATCAGCTACAAAACAATGGTGCAATAAGATTTGCCAACTCAGGTCAGATGCCGGCAACTTATTATTATTTGAGTCAAGGGCTTGGCCTGCAAAATTTATTTGGTCACCAACCTTGTAGGTTAAGCTCGATTGTGGTGTTGTAATACTGGCAACTGGTGCGGTTCCGACTGCGATTGTTAGCCCAGCAAATGACGAGGCACCATGATTATCGGTTACTTTTAGTGAAACATTGTAAACACCTTTGGCCGTATATGTGTATTGTGGTGTAGCATTTGTCGCATCGCCATAGGTACCATCACCGTTTAAATCCCAAGAATAGGTTAAAGTGTCACCGGGGTCTGGGTCAGATGAAGTCGCTCCAGAAAAATGGACGGTTAGTGGTGGTTGGCCACTTGATACGTCAGCCGTTGCAACTGCTTTTGGCGGCGTATTGTTACTAAAGTACTGGATGCGATGAATAGAATTACTGATTAAGTTAGCGTAGAAAATATCGCCATTAGGCCCGACTTGCAGGTCAACAGGGTTAATGCCAGTTTCGAAGGTTAGAATGTTATTCGGGTCTGGTAGCCCATTGGAGCCCGGGAACATCACTTTTAGCCACGCAGCGGAATAGTCTGCAAAAAACAAAGCGTTATTGTATGTTTGTGGATAGGTACTGCCAATGTAAAAGGCGACACCAGTAGTGGACGATGTGCCTTGGTGGATATACGTGTAGTATGGTGGAGTTGCCGTGCCGAGATTATATAAGCTCGTACATAATGGTAAGTTTGCTGATTGGTAACCAGGTTGTGGCCCATTACCTTCATAACAAGGCCAACCGTAGTTGGGAATAGGTAAGGTTTTTGGGTTAGCAATGCGATTAATCTCTTCCCAAGTGTTATAGCCTACATCACCAACCCAAAGCTCATTTGTGCCGGGGCGAATAGTAAACCTGAATGGGTTTCTGAAACCATGGGCAATAATGCGGTCATCATCAGTGCGGCTGCCGCCATAGAGTGGATTGTCTGGTAGGGCATTTCCTGTAGCCGGGTCAACTCGAAGAACACTGCCGCCCAATACAACTGGTTCACCAGCCGCACGACGCACCGACTGGCTGCGCAGCGCCCCACCTTCGTTTACCGGGTCATTACAAGGGTTTCCACCCAGCTGGCCCCAGTCTTCCTGATTAAAGTTAGCGCCTTCACCACCGCTAATATAGAGTGCCCCATCTGGCCCAAACATTAGGTTACCGATTGAATGACTTGGATATTGTTGGCACCAATCACTAATTAAAACTTGCTCTTGGGTCATGACGTTGCTTGCGTTAAGGGTTAATTTCGATACACGGTTATAAACCAAACAGCCATTCCCATTTGGGTCTGAACACGCATCGTTCCAGTAGGGTGCAGTTTTACCTGGTGGAGCGTCGTAGGTGTAGCCAATATAAATATATGGTTTTGCGGGAAATCCAGGATCAATTGCCAGACCTAGTAGTCCTCGGTCCCAGTAGTTCATGACTTCTGGGGTAAGGTCTGCTACTTTCACGGGGTTTGTATCGGAAAGGGAAGCATATCGGTAAATGGTACCTTCCTTTTGGGCGATGAAAATACTGCCGTCGGGAGCAAACCGCACTGCTGTTGGACCATTTAAGTTACTTATGACAGCTGTATCAGTAAAACCTTGGGGTACCTGAACTTGTGCTGTTGCAGCAGCTGCTTGCTGTGGTTGCAAAGGCGCCAAGACTGCAAACAGCAACGCCAAACTGGCTAAGAATTTTATTATGTTGTGCCTAAATGGATGTAATATCACAGCCTATAAAGAATACATCAGATACGAGTGAATTGCAATGCCGAAACAAGCATGGCTTTATTGCCAATAAAAAAGCCCTAAGAGTTTTTCTTAGGGCTAATAGGAGTTAATATTACTACGACACACTTGCTTGGCGTACAAACATGATAATGATTGCCAACAGGCTACAGATATATATGCCAGCAATGATAGCGAGAGTATTCTTCTTTGATACCCTCCTTTCAGTGGCCGGTATTTTACTGAAGTCGGTATAAAGATAGATCAAGGCAAAAATTGCCAACATAACAGCACTCAGTATTATCTTAGATAATGTACTAGTAAACTCGTAATGCATTACCGTGGATAATGCCGATCCAAGTTGCAGCAGCAATTAAGCTATCCTTTCTAGCGTAAACACGCTAATGAAAGTTCAAATAGGCAATGTGCGAGTAATTACGTAATTGGATGCTTCAGGGTTTGCTGCAATTGGCTCACATGCTCTTCGGTATAATCGAAGATCTTTTGCGAGTCAACATACGATTGCCGTGTCCTAAACCTGGCATACGTGTTACCATCAGCGCGGTCTTCAATAATAATTTGCGCCGCTTCAAGCAAACCGCAATGGTGGCCGCCTTTAACACCAGCGAGCTGTTCCTGATAGGCGCCCACCCCTAAAATTATGAGATAGGTGAGCGTATCACTATCAGGCATAAGCACTTTATGGGCATCATTTGCTTTCGTCGGGTAGCGGCCATCAGAATCGCAGGTCAGGTCACCAAGTCGAACTTCTTTCGTATTGGCATTCGCGTTATTAACCGCGATAATACTGAAGTTTTTCTGGGTAATAAGCATATCAGGAATTGCTTCCATCAAGCTGCCGTCAATAAGCGCCCAAGTTTCAGCATTGCCTGATTGGCTTTCGCTATTCTGCTTTTGCTGTAAAATGTCAAAAGCGTAAAATCCAGATTCCGCTGCAACGTAGCTGCCTAATTCAAAAACAATACTAGGTTCAGGAACTTGGGCGGCGGCGGCTTTTTCTTTAACAATTGTAAGTAATTGCGTTATTAAGCCTGCGTGATCATAATTTTCGCTAAATGGGGGAATACCGCCACCAATGTTAAGAGACCGTAAACTCGGGTATTTCTTTGCTAATGCAATATATTTATCAACAGCCAAGCTTAAGTAGGTAACAAATTCATCGCGTTCAATAGTTTCAGCTGCACCTACCATAGCGTGGAGCATCGTCAACGTTAAATTTTCAGATTGTTCAATTTTGGCCGCACTCTCTTGTATTTCTTCCCAAGTCATGCCAAAACGAGAGACAAGCTTGGCAAGGTCTTCATCGTTAGCTGCCCGACCAAATTTCATGCGAAGGCCAACTTCCATTTGTGGGCTATTTTCAAGAAAATATTCAAGTTCGCCAACGTCCAAAATAGGAGTAATTTTATAACCATCCTGCTTTAAATGAAGAATTTTTTCAGCGTAGGAATGGCCGTAGCGAACAGCATAACCATCAGATTGCTGCTCAAAGATAACAGTTTCCTTAGCTGGCAAGGCTTGTTCGCGCGCAGTATCCCATCGGTTATCAGGTGGCAATTTAAAGCCATTACAAATGATCGCAAGCTTGGCTTTATCAACCAAGCCATTTTCGGTTAAAAATCGAATATCGTCGAGGTCTTGCCTGCTGCTCGTTTCAATATTCCAACCAGAACGCAATGCTGCATGAACAACTTCTGAAGAACGATTCGCTTTACCAGCATAAAAATACCCGAAACCGCCTTTATAACCAACAGCTTCGGCAACCTGGGTGGTTAAATCAACCCATTGTTGGCATCGCAGTTCAATAATATTGGTGTCAGTAATTGTTAATGGCGTTCCTTCGCGGTCAGCCGAAGCGACTTTTGCAATGGCGTCAATGACCCGAAGGTTGTTAATCCAAAGATTGCCTTCATCATCATACGACAAATAGTCTTTTACGCGGCTACCATCAAGTTGAGCTTCAATAAGCGACCGATAACTAGTATCTGTTGGGTTTTCTAATTTTTTTCCAGCTTCAATATTATTCATATTATAAGTCTAATTAACTAGCCATGTATTATAACATAAATATGCGTAATTGGCAATTTATATGCAGATATCGATAATTACTATATAACACTTTAGCCTTGCAATTTCTTTTTGAATAGTGTATCATACTCGCTGTAGCTTTCCGAAAAGTGGGAAGAACCAAAATAATCGGTACTGTGATGTTTGCTCTTGTTACTTAACCCACAGGACTAGACCGTACCTTAATAATTTGAATTCCTAATTTCAGATGGCAATTACCATGTTTGCGAGAACAAATGGAAAGGAGTTGGCACAAAGCTAATTACGAAGCCGCGGTATTTACCTATCAAGCCAAAAACAAGAAGGAGAACACACCATCATGATTAGACTAGGCCAAATTCTGGCAATGCTTTCAGGGCTACTTGTGGACCATGCCGAAGAAGCCATTCCGCTTGAACGCCGTTTGGCGTATGCCCGTGAAGAGCGCAAGAAGCAACTTCGTGCAAGCGTCGACGACGGGGCGAAAATGGGCCAGTATGCCGGCATGATAACACAGCAGCGTGCTGAAATGCTTATTATGCTGCAGAATACAAAGGACGATGCGACAGCAGCGCTCCAAGACGCACAGCAGGCACAGCGAGCAGGTAACTCTGAGCAGGAAGCGCTACACCGAGCTGATGCCACCAGGCTTGCTGAGGAAGTGGTCCGGATCCAGAGTGAAATTGACAGCCTAGACAAAGATATTAGCGAAGCCGGCGAGGCCTACGAGCAGGCCAAGACGATGATCTTGGAAATGTCCCGCGAACTGCAAGCGCAAGCGCGCGGTGATATGAGCCTTGTGGCTCGTGTTGCCCGCACGGACATGCGAGAAAAGTTCCTGCAGTTGCGGGAAGATATGCTCGGCCTCACGACTACGAAGGATTCTGCCCAGGGCTTGCGACAACGCGCCATTGAAGCCGATGACAAGAAAGGGCATTATGTTGACTCTCGCAGCGACATTCTTAATGGCCTTTGGCAGCAGTATCGCGGTTCCCGCATTGCTGACTCACGCCGGGCAAGCCAAGCGGCAGTAAGCGTGCTTGACGGTTTGCAGCAGCAGATTGGCTACACGCCATCAGCACAGCTGCCGGCCGCCGGGGAAACCCAAGCAGCGAAAGCTAATTAACCTACCGTAACAACCAAAGCCGCGGGAAATGCGCTATTGCCATTTTCCGCGGCCATTCCCCCTTTCTTAATCAGGAGGTATCGGTGCAGCAAAGACATACAGGCCTAACGCCATTTGCCTGGATTCTCATTCTCGTTATCGTTGGCGCTGTCGTTTTCGGTGCATATCATTTTGTGGTCTCACCGATGCTCAGTGGTCAAAATTCAGTTGTTAGCAAAAATAGCGGCCAGAATGGTGCCGAGCAACCGCGAAGCTCAAACAATGCTTCTAGCGGTAGCACTTCGTCAGGTCAGTCAAACCCGCCACCCAAGGTTTCAACGGGTAATTCAAATAACCCGAAGATCCAAGTCGGCCTGGCGCAGTTTGGCACGTACCTTTCAGCAGTCGGCGCAACAAAGTTTGCCGACAGCCGAGGCGTTTCAATCACACTCGTTGACCTGTCAAGCGATATCGACAAGCAGTGTGATTGGGTTGCCGGCCGGCTACCAAACGATAAGCCGGCGCAAGGCGTTACGCGCATGCTGTTTACGACGCAAAATCAGGCCCGCCTGTGCGACGGCGTCCAAGCCGTTATGGTTATTGACCAGTCGTCAGGTGCTGACCAGATTATTACGCGTCCTGAGATTACAAACTTCAACCAGCTGCTTTCAGCACCGGTTAGTTTGGCCGGGGGGTGTTCAGTCTCTGAATACCTTTATCGGACACTAGCGTGGGCTTTTGGGAGCACGAATAATGCAAACCTAAAGCTTGCCACTGGTGCGCCAGAAGCCCAAACGAACTTCGCCAAAGACCCGTCGATTAAGACGCTGGTTACCTACGTGCCGTTTACCGACGACGCGATGAAGGTTTCTGGCTCGAAGAAGTTCTTTGATACCGAACACTGGGCCGGTATTGTTGATATGGCGGTCATTAAGGCCGACAATAACACCAATCCTGCCGTCCAACGCTTCATGGCAGCCTGGTTTGACTTCGTTAAGCTTGAACAGGAGAATTATGACCAAGCGTGGCCAATTCTTGATGAGTACCATAAATCTCACCGAGAAGAGACCCTCATTGGCGATTATACGCATGACGCCTTGAAGGACGAGCTCACAAACCTTGTCGCCCAGGCAACCTACCAAGACAACCTGCGGATGATGGTGCAAGATACCAACGTCCTGCAAGCTCGTTTTAATGAGGTTGATGCGATCCAGCGTGAATTTCCTTGTAGCCAAGGCGGCCAAGTGGCAAAGCCCTCATCGCTTTCGGTTAAGCAAATGATTGACGGGCGGTATATCCAGGCGTTGCAAAACGACCAGAAGGTCCAGACGTCAGCCAAGCCGCTTTCCAAGCGCCGGGTAACGCTATCAACGACCGTACCGCTTGAACAAGCCCTGTCGTCCTCTAGCCAGCAGCTGATTGGGCAACTCTCGTCAGTTTACGTTGAGTTCCAGCCCGATTCTGACCAGTTCGTTGACGAAAATGACGCGCGGGATAAGATCGAGCGGAACTTCGCCGCGATTTTGCGGCTAACAAATAACACGAAGTTGGCCCTACTCGGCGGTTATGCTGTTCCATTTGGTTGTACGAACTGTGATGACGTAAGCGGCTCAGAGCTTGCAAAAAAGCGCTCCGCGCGTGTCGCACAGCTCTTAACCGAGGAGCTAAAGATACCCAAAGAAAGGGTGACAGTAGCCTCAGATGTCAGAAAACCGGCGAATGCTGGTTCTCGGGATCCAGCGCTCGTTGCCCAAGACCGACGTGTTGAGGGTAGCCTCCTCGTTGTAGGTGGCCAATAACTGCTCGTTACGGAATTCAAATAAGACTATTTGATTAGAAAACAACAATACCGTGGGGTGGAGCATAAGCTTCACAGGCCTTACCAAGGCCACCCACGGTTTTTTATTGCTATTTTTGTGATTTTGGAAAGGTTTGCAATACGGCAAGAACTTGAAAAAGAGGTGTAATAATGAAGCCTTAGCGCCTTGTTTGGCGGATGTGCCGGTATGCGGTATCACGCATGGCAATGACCAAGCTAAAAAGTTTATTTAAGTCAAGTGTATCAACGTCATAGTATGGCCGTTGGTCTTTCATAAGGGATAATTCATCATCAGAAATATTATAGAGCCCCAAACCCCTGGCTACCTTTAACAGGCCAGTAGAAATGCCTTGTTTCGCCTTGGCAATTTTATCTAGTTCATCGTCAGAAAAATTATAAAACAAATGGAGTAAACCAACAGGGTTACCTTTAGTATACCCCGTAAAGGCAGCAGCAGCTTCAATATAGCCTTTTCTGTGGGCTGGTTCCTGTGATTCATCCAAAACTAACAACTTCCCGATCGTTTGTCGTATAAAAAGACGAAAGTCGTTTTCGTTTGATTCACCTGGTAGGGTAGGTTTAAAAAGGATAGCATAAGCGTCATCTGTCGAACCGTCATTGGGCTGAATAAATAAGGTGTACATGCGCTTGGCTGACCTTGTTTCGTCATCTAAACTTGATCTGCCGCTGTCTTGCCAGAACACACTTGCTTCAGTGAGCCCCTGCAAAATAGTCAGTTCACCAAAGGTTTCTTCACTCTGTTTACCATCTTTATCGACCAAGCCGTATGTTAACAAGTCTTCCACAACAATATTACCCTGGTCCATATAATCGATTGGCTTGCCAACATATGAGAAGGCTTTCGCTTCTATTCTTCGGAATGGTACTTCACGGATTGGCAGGCCAGCTTTTTGGTTTTCAATGACGCTTTTTTTGGCTTCTTCTGAAAGTTGGTTAGAGTCAGCGGTTACAACTGGTAATCCAGCCCTGTTCCAGCCGATAAAATAGACACCTCGTGCCGAAGCAGGGTGCACAACGCAAGACAACTGGCTAATCGTTGCCTGTAAATTTTCTTGTGGTTCTTCAGAACCTTGTACATTTCTTTCTGTCATATCGTTTTTAATTATTGAAGCCACCGGCAACCTGATTACTATCAGGCAAACCGGTGGCGAAACATTGTCAAAAAGGTAATACAATCACTTGGAAAAATGACTTTCCAAATAGTAATTTACCTTGGAAAGAAAAAGTTACTGACGTTCAAGACGAGCACACGAATGCGCTGGTTAATTTCAATCTCATGGCGGAAGGCACCGTATGATCGGTTCACTTCCTTTTGGATCGTATCACTTTGCTTAATCTGCCGCTTCGCCAGATCTTCAACATTGTTGATCAAGCTTACGACAGCTTCTTGTGTTAGCCCAAGCGCTTTTAACGCACTCCAGGCATATTCTGCGTCTTCTGCATTACGTGCACGAGTGGCGATAAGGCCGGTGAGACGTTGGACGTCCATATTATCATCGGTCAAAATTGGTGCGGTTAGCCAACTGGCAGCTTCTGGCAGCGGCACCGAAATGCGTGGTATGAGCTTTGGCTCATCCTCGGCATCACGGAGCAACGCGCCGCGAACATTACCACCAAAACTGCGTAGACTATGCAAGATGCTACCGTGTTCTGGCTCATCATCTTGCGTTGCAGTACCAGTTTGGACATTTTCAGTCGGTGGCGCTTGCAAACCAAGCTTATTGCGGATCGTTGTTATCGTGGCAAGCAGATCATGTGAATTTCGCATCAGCGAAGCCTGTTCATCTTGTTCCGATGATAGCCGCGCTGACAAGTCATCTAGCTCAACTGGCTTACTGGTTGCCGTGCCCTGGTCCTCAGTCTCGGTATGGTACCGGTCGTTGAGGTCTTGCCAAACGTCCGCTAGCTGTTCCATAACAGCTTTGCAGGCATCTTCAATGGTTTGGGAACTCCAATTTTGTGCCAGATGCAGCTCGTCGAGTGCCTGCTCAGGTTTTAAACCTTTGGCAACAGGAGGAGTATCAGCCGTGCCAACATATTGGACAGAGCAAATATAAATGGTCTCAAGTTCCTTTTGAACGCTGCGCAGTGACGGAATTTCATTCACCGTCTTTGCGGCTAATTCAAGAGGATCAGGCGGGAGCACCCTTGGTTGTACTGGTACCTCGTTTGCTTCGGTTGAAGGCACAACGACGGTTTCATCTCCCGTTGCTGGGGCATCACTTTGCATTGTCAAAATACCCTTCTCCTTTTTCTGCTTTTCTGATAATCGACCGACAAATACCAACGTAAGGCCCTATGGCTTATCTCGTCATTACTTTTTCCTTTTGTAAATGTGCTTTTTCCCTGGCGAAAACGGTATTTATTACACAGTATCGCACGGTGAATAATTTACAACGAGCATTATATCAGACCTTGCGAAAAATTGCAATCCTATAGGTTACTATATTATCTTCTATATCATGTACAATCAGTTAGAATATGTAGCATAGCGCCTTTTACTCCAGGTACGTGTTACTATTACATCTAATCCTTGCAAGATAATTAAAAATATACTATAATACTTATTATGTCAGCTGAATACGAATTCGATACTGTCACCCTTAATACGCTGAATAGCCTTTTTCGGCAACCGATTTTAGGGCCAGATGTTGAAGTTCGACGTGTCCACCCTGGCGACCATGAGGAACTTTCCAGAATCTTGGCAATCGAGGAAGACCCAAATAAAGTCCGCTGGTTCGAAAGCCGTCCCGAAAACCATACTGCAAAGTCCCGTGTTGAAATGGTCAAGTACATTTTAGACAAGAAGCACCACATTATTTTGGCCGCTGCTGGTTTACCAAGCAGGCAAGACATTCATGAAGCCCATGAAGAAGAAAAACTGCAAGGCTTAGTTTACGTTAATCCTGAAACGGCATTTCGGATGCAGCAATTACGTGACGACCAGCTAATACCCGATCAATACGGTATGGCTGCCGATTTAGTGCTTGAAATTAGCTATGCTAAGTGGGGACCAGCGCCACACCGCCAAATGGCTGACGCCGTACGCCAAGTTTGCATAGGCATTTTAAGCCATAGCGTCTGGTTCGGCCACACGGTCGCTATTACGGCGTATGTTATGGAAGATGAGCGAGGCAGCAACGAAGATTCTGTCCATGTTTTGCTCGCCAGTGGCTTTGAGGAAAAAGGCAAAGTCCAATACGATGCACAAGCCAGGGCGAAAGATCGGTTTTTCTTGCTTAATGAGGCTAAATTAGACCAAATCATTGCGGCGCGAACTTAACCGTTTGCGCCCTTTTTTATTCCATACATCCTATTCATTGCCTTAGTAAATCAAACAGGTATGTTGCCTTAACTTGTCTCGCGATCGGATTTTCAGGTTCAAGTTGCGAAACATCCGCCATAACAACATCAATACCCTTTGTTTGTAATGCATTATGTAATTGTTGTGCCTGTTGGTCATGTGGATTTTCATACAAAAGCGCACCGGCAATGCCAGTAACTAAATTATCAGGCCGTTCGCCCATGTCTAAGGCTAAAAGGGCTGGCTTAACGAGCCGGTCGTTGTGCCCAAGTTTCCGAATAGGGTCACGCGCAACCCTAGTAGTTTCATCACGAAGGTAGGGGTTTTTAAACCGCTCGATATTTTTCGAGGCATATGCCCGTTGGTCAGCGACAGAAATGGTCGGATTACGATTGACCACCACAACTTCGATTTCTTGCAGCGCACCTTGTACTAAGCCCATAATGTTATCATCTTGCACCGCTTCATGAATATACTGGTATCCTGCTCTGGCACCAAAATAGGCAATTAAAGCGTGTGGCCCGTTTAGGGTAATTAATTTTTGTTCCAGTATCGCATCCAAATCATACGAAACAGCAATACCAGGAATAACTGGCATTGGCCCTTTTAGTTGGTTGCCATTCACAACCCACTGGTAATATTTTTCTACGGTAACAGCCAGCGGGTTATCATTCTCAGCGGCTCCAGATGCGGTAGGCACAATACGGTCGACGACACAGTTTGGAAAACTAACGGCTTCATCAATAGGATCTCGGTATTCTTCAGGCAGGTTCGCCATTATGTACTGTTTAAGAAGCAGGGTGTTATCAGTAATGTTTTCGCAGGCAATAACAATTGTGTGCAGTTGGTCTTTTGGTCGTTGTTTGTACCGCTCGAGTAAACCCTTCGCCATTTGCGGCGCTATTGCGGGCAGCATATTACTACCAACTGCGGTCACAACCATATCTGCGTTCACAAATCTCGAGAGAAAAGCTTCTTCGTCTGCAATATTAACGGCGTCAACGCCACGCACCATTTGGTGCTGTTCACCTTCAGCTGAAACGGTCACAACCGGGTATTCGCCAATCTTATTAATAAGGTCAACTTGTTCCTGTACAACATCTGCAAAGGTAATATGGGCGCCTGCTTCACTGAGTACCGCACCGTTTAAACCCTTCCCGATCCGACCCGCACCAATCTGTAACGCATCAATTGCCATAAGTGATTTGGAGTATAACACCTAGGGAAAGCCGGTGGAATAAATAGTTTATCTTAAATACGGCAATAAAAGATCGAAGATCAACAATTATTGACTTATAGTGTTAACTATATTATAATACACAAGCTTTAGTCGAAGGAACGGCCTAAAATTATGTCGACCCTTAGATTTTAAACGCATCTGAATTTCATTTGCACGTTAACAAACCAGAAAGGAAAGGACTTGGTTCAATACCTTTACGCTGGCGATATGCCGGAAAATGCAGTAACACACTTACGTCATTTTATTGGCATAACCCCGGAACGGTATAAAATAACACAACCGCGAAAAGCGGAAGGTATCCTTATCCCTGAAAGCGAAATCAACTGTGCGCAATTCATAGCAGAACTGGGCATGGAAGCACGAGATTTCCATGAGTACGAAACAACTGATGATCCTCAAGTCCGTTTGCTCACTAGTCCAAAGGTGAAACAACCACCGCCGCGGAAATACGGAGTTTCTTACACCGGAAACTCAAGAAAAACAGCCGATCTTTTACAAAAACTCGCGCAAGAATATAAAACAGACATTTATACTATCAGCAGAGCTCGACGCTGCTTTTATCGCCAAGAGTGTAACTGCGACATTGATGATCCGTTAGAAGAAGATGAAGATGAAGATCTAGTTATTCACTTCAATTGTGCAAGACGAACAGTGCATGGGCTTTACCGATTAGACAGAGTCTACGAGTACGAACTTACTGCAGGCGATTCGTTCTCTGACAATGTGAGATGGGCTATCCATGCTTCCGGCGGCACTCCTGTCACTGATACCAATGGTGCAATATTAGCAGAAGTAGCAGACGGCGAGATTTATCTTTTGTTTAATATTGATTATATCGATGTCGACACGCGATTCCAGTACATCAACTGGACTCACGCGAATGTCGTATTAACCCAAATTTTGCAACAGGCAATACCAATTGCCCTGAAACAGAAGCAGGAAAACGACGTAACACCAAGATACCTTCGTGATGTCGCTAACCGAACGGCATTATATGCCGCGCAAATTGACCAAACTCTTGAAAGATTCGTAAAAATTGACGACCGGCGAAGTGCAAATCGGATAGCCGAATTAGAAGCAGAAATTCGCCGTCTCACTGATTACGCCGCTGATTTTGCCAAAGAAGCAATAAAAAAGTCACGACAGGCCGGAGAGCAACAAAGAATGCTTAATGCACTTCGCGATAACCCGGAAGACGTAACAGCCAAACGACAACGCGAATTGGCAAATGTTCTGGCAATGCCCGATGTTATTGGGATGGTTGTCGACGAAAACGAGACAATCCACGTGTATACAGGCCTGATCTATATTACCTATGAAGGCCGTCGATACCGCGTTGGTTCGTTCGATATTCGAGTCAATTTCCCGATTGCTAGTCTAACTATCGTAAACATGACCGGCAAGCGTGACGGGAGGCATCATCCGCATGTATTTGAGGATGGCCGTGTTTGCCTTGGCCAAATCCAAGAGTATGTCACGATGATGTTACAGCATGAACGGTTTGAGGAACTTATCACCATTATGGTGCAGTTCCTAAAACAGTTTAAGTACGAAGACCGCCGGTATTCGGTAACGGAATGGCCGGTCGCTGAGCCAGGTGAAGGAGAAGACCAAAATGCCCCAGTGCTTGCTGACGCCAGAGCTTAATTTTACGCCACAGGCCTGGGAGCAAATGCAGCAGTATCTGCGCTTATCAACCTACGAAATCTCAGGCTTTGGAAGAGTTCAAGAACTGGACGGGCGCTTTCTGTGCGATGACATTGTCATTTTTAAGCAGGAAGTATCAGCCGGTCATACCGAATTGGATGATTTAGCTCTTGCCCAGTTCCACGAAGAAGTAACCGCGGCGGGCCAAAAGCCACAAGAATATGGCAGGCTCTGGTGGCATTCCCATGCCAAAGGCAGCCTCTATTTTAGCCAAACCGACTGGAATACGATATGTTACCTTGCCCGGCCGTACGCTTTCGGCATTGTTGGCAACCAATCAGGCGGCGTGAAAGTCGCCTATAGCCAAAAGCCTTACAACAATCACATGCTGCCAGCGATGGTTATTGATGATGTTAAATGTGACGTCAGCTACCAATCTGAAGCGTCATACGAACTTTGCCGTGAAGAAATACTGCAAAAAGTCACCTATCGGCCACCAGCTACTCAGAGAGTCCAATATAGTGGCAAGCGTAATGGTAGACCAAAACGTAGGGCAGGCCAACAGCGGTATAGCAACTACAGTGATTTTCAGCGGAATTACAACTACGCTGATCCTGCTGCTGACGAGCTTGATGAACACGATTTGCAATCGGGCGTGGTGTATCTAACACCCGCATCAGATGGCGGATATATTGAGCGTTACGTTTATCCAAACGGACATCCTATGGAAGAAGACTACGGGGAGGAGTTTTAGTGACAACACAAGCGCCAGTCCGAGCGGACTATATGAGGCAATTAGATATTGTTTCGCCGAATAAGTTGAGGTTTCCGATCACGGTGATCGGAGCCGGCGGTATCGGTAGCCCGCTTGTCATTGCCCTGACAAAGATGGGCTGCAGTGATGTAACGGTTATCGACTTTGATAGTCTCGAGGAACATAACCTACCGAACCAACTCTACCCGATTGCGGAAGTTGGCCAGGCTAAAGTTGAAGCCCTTGCGAACACGGTGTCACTCTTTTCCGAGAACACGATTGCCATTCGAGCCGAACGGTTTGAAAACCAACCGCTTTCCGGAGTGGTGATTTGCTGTGTTGATAACATGGCAACCCGCCAGGCCGTTTGGCAAAAAGTGAAACTGAACCTAAGCGTTCCGTTGTACATCGACGCCCGTATGGCCGGGGAAGTAGCGCAAGTATTTGCGTTAAGCCCGATTGATACTGAAAAAAGTGTCGATTATGAGGCATTGCTGTTTACCGATGAAGAAGCCCAGGAAATTGCCTGTACAGCGCAGGCTATTATCTACAATACATTTACGCTTGCTGGTGTCATTTGCCGCATAATCAAGGCGCATGCTACCGAAGAACGCATGCCGTTTCCCGGTGTCGTTATCGGCCTAGACATGGGGCGATTGGCCTTCCGGTAGCTTAAGCCAACCTATCCGTGGAAGGAGATAGACTTGTGAGATAAACGGCAATTCGAGGTAGAACTAGTAGCCATGCCACGCAATGATAAACCAAACCAAGAAAAAAGAAGGAGCCAAATCATGGCACAGCGACGAACACGAGCGCAGGCACAGGGTGGAGCAGCGGCCGCCGAACCGACGACGTTTACCGTTGAGGTCGCGGAAATGCTGGCCGAACCGGTGACACTCACGGTTCGGGAGGGCAGCAAGGTAAGTGACGTCTTGCGCGAGGCAAACGTCGACCCAACCGGCCGTACGGTGACAATCCGTGGCCAGCGTGTCGATCTCGACCAGGTTGTTGCGGCGCACGACCAAATCGTGGTTACTGGCCGCATTCGCGGCGGCTAACCTTTCTGGTTAAAAATCCATTTTGCCCGGTGTTTCTCTTAAGAAGCACCGGGCTTTTTTATACCTAAAATACTTATTAGTAACAGAAAACAGCCAAAGTATTGCATTTCAATGGCCAGTAATATATAATTATAGGACTTTCATTACCTTCTTATCCCTGCCTATAAGTACGGTATTGTGACTAAATCGTTTTGTTATAAGCAAAGCGTTTTTATTGGCACGTTAACAAACCAGAAAGGAAACGAGCATTGCCGGATTATCTCTATCCAGGAATACTACCGCAAGCGGCTCAAGACCATTTGCTAAGAACTAGTTTGCAATCCATAACGACTGCAACTATTACCCAACCAGAAGAACGTCGATGTACGGTTATTCCAGAAATTGAGCGTACCTGCCAACAGTTTATGTATGATGCAAGGTTGACAGCTGACGCTTTTGAGAATGCTGTGCCAACAGATAATAATGGTATGTTGTTTCTTAACTTGCCGGAACGTGGGCGTCAGGTTGTCAACCCAAACCATATCTTTGGTGTAACGTATAACGGCAGATCACGGCGAATGAGAACAATGTTAGCGTCGCTGTCCCAAGAGTACAAAGTAGGTATATCGGTTACCTCAGCTGGGTCACAGTGCTTTACCCATCTTAATCGATGCATCTGTATCAATACTCCATCAAATGAAGGAGTATTAAATGTTCACTTCAACTGTGATAACCAAAATGGACAATTATTTCAATTGGAATCTATATATGAGTTCCCTACACCGGGCATAGAGAGTAGTCTTAGTCCGGTACGATATGCGCGACTGCCAACACATGGCGGTGGTCAACTCATTATTGATAGCAATGGTAATACACTGGCTGAGGTCGTAAATAACGATATTTATATTCTCTGCAATATTGATTTTGGGTTCGAGGATTACTCCTGGCGCAGTTGGGAGCACAATGCCGACGTACTGGAACGCATTCTCCGCGAGGCAATCCCAATCGCCACTGGTATAATTGATACCGCCGCTGGCGTGCCTTACTATGTTGAAGCCTTAAATAGAAGACGAACGAATTTTGTCGAGCGAGCCGATGCCATTCGGGCACGTTTTATTACCGCTATGCCGAATGGAATGGAACGGCAAGTAACGGCATTAATGAAGTCGGCAATAAATGCCGAAAAGGAAGCTGCAGAATCACGAGAAAAATGGCTCCAAGCTGCACGGCGGGCTGAAGATAATAGGCGATTATTAAACGCTTTAAGAAATCAACCGGCGGCGGCTGAGCAACGGGTTAAGGCTGAATTTGATCACGTTGCCGCAATGCCTGAAGTTGTATCAATTGAGCTTGGCCAAGGAAACACTGTTATTATTTACACCGAAACAATATACATCCAATATAATAGCTACCGTTACCACATTGGTATGTTTAAGATCACAATCGACTACTCGAAGGGTAGTGTGACATTCTACAATATGACGCAACGGATTGATGGATATCAACATCCACACGTTGACGCCTTAGGAATAGGTTGCTTCGGCAATATCGATGAAGCGGTTCATAAATTGGTCAAGGACTATAGCTTCGAACCGCTTATAAGCCTGCTCATACAGTACTTGCAGTCATATTTTCACGATAACCCTCATCGCAATATTACCGCTTGGCCCAGAGAGCAGATCAGGGAGGCAAACAATGACAACAATCTTGTCCGCGCCTCAGCTTGATTTTACCCCCAAAGCTTGGGAATTATTGCAAACATACCTTCGGGTATCGAATAAAGAAATTACTGGGTTAGGAAGAGTAAAAGCACAGAATGGTTTCTTATGCGACGATATTGTGATCTTCGAACAAGAAGTGACCGATTCCACCTGCGCCATCGACGACGAAGCACTCTACTTGTTTATGGAGCAACTAATTGCCGACGGTAAGAACGAAGCTGAGTATCGGCTTTGGTGGCATTCCCACGCAAAGTTAAATGTGTTTTTTAGCGGAACAGATGTAGACACGATGGCCCGCATGACACAAACGTACTTGTTTTCGCTTGTGGGAAACCAAAAAGGCGAGGTCAAGGTTCGTTATACCCAAAAGCATAATAGGCAGGCAGCAGAGCCAAGTATTTCCATCGAGGATATCCCATATAATGTCGCCTGGGAAGAAAGCGACTATTTTGTGGGCTGCCGTGAGGAAATTGAAGCCAAGGTTCGACTGTTCCAGCCAGCGGCTGTTTCACATAATGGTCATCTGCCTATGCAATTGCCGCCACCAGTAAATGGAAGAGGGGCAATTAAGCGCAGAACACGACGTTCAAGGAGACTGCCTGTCGCTGCTAATGGCCATCGGAGAGTGCCAACAATGGAGGAACTCGAGCTTCTCGCCATTGATGAGCTGAGCGAAGTCGGTCAAGATTTTGCTTACTACTCCGGTGGTTAATACACGTACTCGCGCCGAATTTGACCGTCAGCTGGATATTGTTTCACCAACCCAGCTTGCTTTTCCGATTACTATTATTGGTGCCGGGGGTATTGGCAGTCCAACTGCTTTACTCTTAGCGAAAATTGGCTGTTCGAATATAACAGCCTATGACTTTGACACGCTCGAAGCGTATAATCTACCGAACCAACTATATCCGCTTGATAATATTGGGCAGCGAAAGGTAGATGCGCTCCAAGAGGTCATTGCGCAGTTTACCGATACCCAACTTCAAGCTATGCCTGATCGTTTTGAACAACAAGAACTTTCCGGCATTGTGATTTGCTGTGTTGATAACATGGCAACCCGCATGGCTATTTGGGAAAAAGTGAAGATGAAAATGGCGGTCGAACTGTATATCGACGCCCGAATGGGCGGCGAGATCGGTGAGGTCTACGCTTTCAAACCCTTTGACCCTGATGCCATACGGGAATATAGCGGGTCACTGTTTACTGATGAGGAAGCAGCACCCGAACGCTGTACTGCTCGAGCAATTATGTACAACACATTTATGCTCGCGGCAGTCATTGCCCGTATTGTAAAAGCCCATGCGGTTGGTGAAAATCTTCCCTTGGAAGGGATTGTCAAAGCGATAGACACGCATAGTCTTATTATCCGTTAGCCATTGGTAGCCAAAACAAAAAAACAAAGGAGCCCAAACCATGGCAGAGCAACGTCGAACTCGTAGGGCAGCACGACCCGCGGCAGCTGAACAGGCGCAGCCGGCAGCTGCGAACATCAGCGTCGAGATCCACGAGCTTGCGACCGACCCAATTACGGTTGAGGTCACTGAAGGCGCCACGGTGCGTCAGGTGCTTTCTCAAGCCGGGGTAAGCGCCACTAACCGCACCATCCGGGTGCGAGGCGAGCGCGTGAATTTGGACCAGGTTGTCCAAGCGCATGACCTGCTTGTACTCACGCCCCAGATTCGCGGCGGCTAACCTTTCTGGTTGTATTTCTAAAGCCCGATGTTTCTTCATTGAAGCATCGGGCTTCTTTTTTACTTTTTTCTCTTATTCGATCTGAATATATTTCGCAGGTCTTGATTGCCAAACCTCTATAAAGCGCCTACAATGCCCATTTAGATGCAACGAGCGTCTTTCATCTACGTATTTGGTATTTTCATGCTGGGAATACTGATTTTTGGTCTCTTCTTTCATGTGCCGGTAGCAAGAAGAATTCGTGCAATTACAGCACCAAAATCAACACCGCCGCCAGCGCCAAGAGAAGTGGCACGGTATAGCCGAAAAGTGCTCGAATATAGCCAAGACTACACCATTGTCCTCGTCGGCGATTCAATGACAGAGAAGCTTGGCAACGCAGATGAACTAAAAGATGACCTCGCCACATATTATCCTAATAAATCATTTGAGGTACTAAACAATGGTTTCGGTTCGACCAATATATTGTCAGTACCGGATAGGCTTATTCATCATACCCAGCATATCCGGGATTACCGTCCAATTATTGATTCCGATTTTGATTTAATAATTATTGAGTCATTTGGCCATAACCCGTTATCAGAATTGCCCCTTGACCAGGGTTTACAAAAAGCTAACGAAGCCCTCGATACTATCGTGGCGATTCTCAAAATAACAAATCCAAGAGCCAAAATTGCATTTGCTGCCACACTGTCACCGAATAAAGAATATTACGCAAAAGGAAAGGTAGACTTGTCACCACAGCAGCGGCAAAAATGGGCAAGTGAACGGGAAGCTTACATCGAAAATCATATTCAATACGCGAAAGAGCACAATATTCCAATAATTGATATTTACCACAAGTCGCAAGACAAAAATAGCGATGGAAAACTTGCCTATATCGACACTGCAGACTACATCCACCCATCACCAAATGGCATCCGCTTTATTAGCCAAATCATGGCCGATGCAATTTATGAACAACACCTACTACCATCAAAGCACTATTAGCTTACCTTTAGCCGGCGTCTGGCCAGATAAAGTTCGAATGATATACTGCTTTTAGAGCCTGCAACCCTTACAATTTATATTGATAACTTTACTCTTGCAAATGCCTAGTCATTTGCTATACTACAGGTAATGGCTGAATACGAACCAAGCCTCGTTTTAATCACAGGCCCAACAAACTCAGGTAAAACAACCCTAGCAGAAGCAGTAAGCCAAAGTTTTGACCCACCCCTCACACGGCATTCTCAGGACGCACATGACCTTTATCCTACGGGAACACCACCAGAGCAAATTGCGCATATAACTAATTGGGAGGATCCAGACCTATTTGATATGGATCGATTTTTTTACTTTCTATCAGAGCTAAAAGATGGCAGGTCGATTACTCTTTATGATCGGTCGCGTGAACGACTTGCGCAGGGTGGGGGAGAGGATAATCTTAAACCAACAGCTGTAGTAATTGCCGATGGCTTTGCTGTACTCCATGATCCTCGTGCACAAAAACTATTTGATGCAACAATCTATGTGGATTTACCAGAAGAAGAAATGGTTCGGCGTCGAAAACTACGCCGGGGTGAGCCGCCCTGGGAACCATGGGATACGGATGAGTATATTGAAGGCACGATGCTAGAAGCCACTCAACATTTAGTACTACCACAAAAAGAACTCGTAGATTTAGTCCTCGACGGAACTTTACCCATTGAAACACTTAAAGGGCAAGCATTGCAGTTCCTCCATGATAAGCTACCCGTTTTGGCGTAAAACTCTGGGCTATATTCTTCAGTGTGATGCTGGACGTAGTTTCTACCCAACTAAGTAACTGCCAATTTAGTTACTCCAATAAAACTATCTGATATGAATGCGCCACTATACTTTTCAAGCTTAGGCGTTTGCATCTCTTCTAAAGCCGAAAATAAAACTTTTCTCTTAAACTCATGTTTCATTATTTTACTTTTATAATCTGAATGATTTAAATCACCAGATATTATCAATTTGTTAACGCCACTGACTGCATCGAGCACATTTTCGCCAAAAAGTTCTATGTTTTTTACTATAACTACATCGCTGGTAGAAATTGACTGAAGTCTAGGGAAGAATTCTGCTACCTTATCGAGAGTATAAAATCCCACTTTTTTATAATTGCTACCAACTTCTTTTTCGAAAGCCTCCTCAGCCATGGAATATCCGCAAAGGAAGAGAATGTTATTTTGCAACGATAATTGTGCCGCGATACAAATTGTATAAGAAGACGCTCCAGATCCTTCCTCACCATGGATCAGCATAGGTAGCCAATTTGAAACCATTGCTGATGCATCTTCCGCATTAAGCAGAATTTTTCTCATTATTTGAGTATATCAGAAGCGAGAGTAGGAGACTTCTATATCGAACTATATCTATGGGTGACTGGCTGGACTCAGTTTGTACCCAACTAACTTCATTTAAACCTATTTCAATTCCTAGCTTCACTTGATATATTAAATCTATGGCCAATGCCGAGTATATACCTGCATTTAATTATGACTTTTTAACACCTTTATACGATTTTATCCTTGAGGTTTTAGGTTATGGATATTCTCAAAGGATTAAAGTAGTTAAACTACTAGACCTAAATGATGATGAATACCTCTTAGACCTAGGAAGTGGTACAGGTAGTTTTTTATTAGTTGCCAAAAAGAAACATCCTAAAACTAAGATGGCGGGAATCGATATTGACCCGAAAGTATTGGAATTAGCAAGAAAAAAATTTCAAAAAGAAAGAGTAGATGTTGAACTTATAGAGGCTAGTGCTAATAAACTGCCTTTTAAGGATAAAACTTTTGATGTAGTAGTTAGCTCCTTAATTTTTCATCATTTGCCCACAGAAGTAAAAAAGGAAGTTTTAAAAGAAGTTTATCGAGTACTTAAGCCTAATGGTAGATTCCTCCTGGTTGATTTTGGTAAGGATGACGGCACTATATTTAAACTTTGGAATATTTTATCTCATTTACTAAATGTCCCTGAAGCAAAAACCTTGGAGGATAATGCTAATGGTTTAATTCCCGGCTTTATGGAAGAAGCAGGATTCAAGGTTAAAGAGATTGCCACTAGGTATCGAAGTATTCAATATCTTCTTGGAACTAAATAGGTTCAATAATCCAATCAGTGGTATTAAAAATTAGCTTCAAAATATGCTGGGGTGGCTGACGGGATTCGAACCCGCGGTCCTCAGTTCCACAAACTGATGCTTTACCGCTAAGCTACAGCCACCATGTAATAGGAAAGATCTAACATTCTCTCTCCTGGCCATAAATATACCATAATTACGATCGGTAGGGAATATACCTGCTGCCAATAAATTACCCCGCCTCACTATGATAGGTAGTAAAGCGGGGTTATAATTCCACTGTCATGAGAAAATAATCAATTGTCTGGCCAGCTGGCACAGTATTCGTAAACGGCATAAACGGCAAATGTTGAGGCCACAAAGCAAATACTATCAGCTCGGATAAGTGATGGTGTCGTATAGGTCCCATACGGCTGCCAGTCTTGGCCATTGTAATAGCCGTCCCAAAGCTGTCGTTCAACACTCCAGGGGCCTGTTAGACTGGGAGCTGTATAGTAATAGACACCACCGCCCATACTTGCTTGGCACGGCCTTCCTGTAAGTAAGATATATTGGTTGTGGTCGCGGTCAAAAGCAACTGAAAATTCCGCAATTGTTATTGCAGCACAACTGGCTTCAGTGGTTGTTGGTCTAGTTTGGTTCGATGCGAGTTTTGGCGGAATAAGCCAGGTTGCCGCTTGGATGATTTTATCATCCTGCGTATTATCAGACCATGTATCAGCACCTAAATAGTACTGAAAGTTAGTTTGATCTCCACCATCGAAAAACGAAGATAAAGCTATCCTTGCTAACTTAATGCCACCAAAGCGTCCAGCTGGCGAGCCTACCAAATAAAGGTAATCTCCGTCGTGGACAATTGCTGCCATACCGAACTGCTTTAATTTACCATCCCAGTGGTAAATATCAGGCTTATATGGGTAAAACATCCCGCTTGTGTCGTTATAAAGTGCGAGTCCTGAGTATAGTGCCTCGTGATCGTCGCCGACCATTTTGCCAATTTCATATTGGCTAACAAGAGACGTCTTTCCGGCCCAGGTTATAGTTGCCAAACTATTTGGGACGAGGGAAATATGGCCGTTGAATTGCATGGATGTCGTATATCTCGGCTCAATAATCGCGCGGCTTGCTATACCAGATGGTAGCCAATTATTAAATGAGATTTGCTGCGTTGCAGTAGCTAACGATGTCTTCGCCAAAAGGAAATTCGGAAACCCTAAATACTGTGAGTCACCAAAAGCCATGAGTAGGTTGTTGTCGTACATTGCCATAGGCCCTAAATCAGTACCGGCAATAACCCTCCCAACTTGTGTAACCTGTTGCCTCGCGTTAACAACTACGGCATGAGATTTAGCAGATAAGAGCAAAAACAGAATTGCAATTAGGGCAATAAAAAACCTATAGCACATTACAGATCTTCTCCCTCACTTAAAGATCTCACTCCTAAACTTAACCAGATATTTAAATGTGCATGCATAAAACACCTATGCAATATGCGTGTATTTTACTAAAACTATCCTAGAAAAGCAATATTTCAGGAAGATAAAGCCAAGCCTATAGCCTAGATAAGAGGTCTGGTAAGTCTAATTAAGTACGCCAGGCAGGATTTGAACCTGCGACCTACTCCTTAGAAGGGAGTCGCTCTATCCAGCTGAGCTACTGGCGCGTAGATAACATATTATGTACTACGTATTAAATATCCCTAATACCTAATACTTAATACCTTCTACATAATACAAATATTTTTGAGCGGGTGAACGGAATCGAACCGTCGTCTACTCCTTGGAAGGGAGTTATTCTACCATTGAACCACACCCGCGTGCCAAAACGTCAAAAGGCGCATTTGTACCGTCCATTTTACCAATTTTACCAAGGTAATAGCAACGCTAGTGGAAAACATTATGAATTGGTAGGGGAGTAGCAGAAACAAAATTGTTGACGTTTGCCGAGTGGGTCGCAACATTGACGCTTTGTGCACTATTATTCTGTGCCGCACTACCAAAAAACTTAAGGCCACTAAACAAAAACCCAAATAGAACCATGAGGATAATAAAATAGCCCATACCCTTAGCATAAAATAGCAATGTCGTGAAGTCAACAATTCGATTAGCCTGCGCTGGCAACGACTTTCTATTGTTCCCAGAAGGTGAACTCTTGCATTTTCTTGACAGTTTCTCTATGATAATTTTTGTGGTCACCAAACGCTATCATTACATTTTTGATGCTAGTAATATCGACGACAAATACATTGCCGACAAACAGCATATCAATAAAATACTAACCGAACTGCCTGGTATATTGAACATGTCTATATTATCCGGCCCGAATATCGTTGATGGTGAACTGGTAAACCCTGGCATTTCTGGGTTTTGCATTATTGATTATTCGCATGTTTCTATCCACACGTTTACCAAGCCAAAAGAAGCGCTCATCGATATATTTTCATGCAAGCCATATAACCCAAAGGCAGTTAAGGATTACTTACTTGCTTCATTCCAGGTAGCGGAAGATAGTATTCGGTTTTTTGAAGTAAAATACGAGTAGACTTACTTTAATCGTCCGGTGTTAAAGTCGACAAGTTGCTGCAGTATTGCTTTTCTTGCTGGTTCTATTTTTAATTTGTCGATAGCGTCTGCAATCTCCTTAGCTATACTACTCATTTCTTTGTTAACGATTTCTTGGATTTTATATTTTTGGATTGTGGCTTTGACGAAGTCAATTTGTTTTAAAGTAAGATTCTGATTTCCAAATGCTTTCGCAAGTTGCAATTTTTCCTTTGAAGTAGCTTTTTCAAAGATGAGTAGGCGATAAATTGTCTTTTTATTTTCACGAATGTCCGACCCAACCACTTTGCCAATAATATCTTCAGTACCGAACAAACCAAGTTCGTCGTCTTTAATCTGAAAAATGATACCAAGCTTTTCACCAATCGTCGCAAATTGATGAATGACTGTCTCGTCTGCACCAGCAAAGAGGGCACCTAACATAAAAGGCAAAGAAAAAGTATAGCGTGCCGTTTTATATTGATAAATGGAAAATATTTCATCTTTTGTTGGCTCGTAATCGGTTTGGCCAAAGTCGAAATCTTGCATCTGGGCATACCCGACATACTGTAATTCCGATGCCATAAGCGCTACAGCACGGCTAATACGGTCTTTTGGGCTTTCGGCTGATGTTATAAGCTCAAACGCCAAAAAGAAGGCAAGGTCACCAACACAAAGTGCCATCGATTTACCATAATCTTCACTATTTTTACTGTCTTTTTGTTCGGCAAAAGCCATGTACTGAGCGTACATTGTTTTCATGCCACGGCGCAGAACATCGTTGTCCATAATGTCATCATGGATTAACAATGCAGTATTCATAATTTCAATCGCGGCAGCGACGGGTAACATAAGGCTGTTGTTTGTACCAGCATTGAGTTCATATGACAAAAGACAAAACACGCCACGTAACATCTTACCCTTTTGTGATAGCACAGCTAGCCTATTTAAAGCATCAGTTTGGAAGATCAGGTGCCCTTGTTTTCGGCGGCGTTTCCCCGCAAAAAACTGCTCTAAATATTTTGCAACTAGTTGCTGGTTTGCCTTTGTATACGATAAAAAATCTGTCATGTCTTCCAAAGTTTAGATGAGTTAGCTTCATTTGTCCAGGTGGTCTTGGGATAATAACGCGCTGTAATTAAGCAGAGTCTATTGCCAGGATATGTCCCAAATGTGATGTTCTTCATATTTGTTATCCATATTGCTACAATAGCACTATGTCACCCAAAGCTATTGTTGCAGTTACTGGCTTTATTGGTTCGATAATTGGCGGATATATTCCTGTTTTATTTGGGGCGAGCAGTTTTTCATTTTCGTCGTTGCTTTTTAGCGGTGTCGGCGCTATTTTAGGTATTCTACTCGGTGTAAAAATCAGCAATAACATATGAAAGCCTTAACATTTGTCGTACAAAAACATGATGCGACGCAATTACATTATGATTTTCGGCTGCAGGTTGGAAACGTCATGCCCTCATGGGCAGTACCAAAAGGACCAAGCTTAGACAACACCGTTAAGCGCTTGGCCATGAAAGTTGATGACCACGCGCTAGATTATCGCACCTTCGAAGGTAATTTACCTGAAGGGCACTATGGCGCGGGCCCTGTTATGGTTTGGGACTTTGGGACATATCTTCCAGAAGTTGAGGTGGGTCCCGGCGAGCGACGGCAGATTAAAGACGTTGCGGAAGGCAATAAAGTTATGGAAGAAAGTATTGAAAAAGGCGAAATAAAATTCTTTTTAGAAGGCAAAAAGCTCAAAGGCTCGTTTGCGCTCATTAAAACCCACGGCTTCGGCCCGAAAAATGCCTGGCTCTTAATCAAGCATAAAGACAAATATATCCAAAAAGACTATGACGCGAAAGACTACCCGAAATCAGCGAAGTCGAATAAGACAATTGAGGAAATAAAAGTATAACTCTTGCTTGGGTAGAGTACAATAGAATGAAAAGCAGGTGAGGAGATTTTTTTGTGGATAATAGCATAACATGCCCAAAGTGTGGTGAAGAAATTGCATTGTCGCAGGCTTTAACACATCAAATCGCAGACCAAATCACCAAAGACCTCAAAACACAACACCAAAAAGAACTCGAATCGGTCCGCCTCAAAGCCGAAGACACACTAACCAAAAAAATTCAAGAAAAATTCCAGCACGATTTAAAACAGGCAAGTGAGGAAGCAGAAGAAAACAAAGCCCGCGTCCAAAAGCTCCTTGAGCAGTTAACTGCTATGACCAAGCAAATGCGGGAACTAAAGCAGTCTTCTGAAGAAGCGCAGTTGCAAATGGAACGCACTCTGGCTAAAGAGCAAGATAAAATTAGGCAGGAAGCCAAGAAACAGGCCGAAGATGAACAGCATCTAAAAATCCTTGAGAAGGAAAAACAGCTCCAAGATGCCATTAAGGCCAATGACGAACTCCGGCGCAAATTAGAGCAAGGGTCCCAACAAACGCAAGGGGAAGTGCTTGAATTGGAACTTGAAGATTTCCTTCGCAAGGACTTTCCAAATGACAAAATCATCCCTGTTAGCAAAGGTATTCGCGGCGGGGACATTACTCATGAAGTCTGGGACAGTAGAGGCAATTACTGCGGTAAGATTTTATGGGAACTGAAAAACGCAAAGGCCTGGACGAACGGCTGGGTCGATAAACTGAAACAAGACCAGCGAGAAGGCCATGCCGATATCGCCATTATCGTCTCAGAAGTATTACCAGATTCCGTCAAAATATCTGGTTTCTTAAACGGCATTTGGGTCACCCAACGCACATTTGCCGTGTGCATTGCCTCTGCACTGCGGGCAAATCTTATCCAACTGTATCATACACGGCAATCGGTGAAAGGTAAAAATGAAAAGATGGAAATTTTATACGCCTATTTATCAGGCAGCGAATTCAAGCACCGCGTAGAAGCAATTGTCGATGCATTTACGGCAATGCAAGAGGAAATTGAAAAGGAAAAACGCTATTTCATGAGTAAATGGGCACGTGATGAAAAAAATATTCGCCACGTTATTGATAATACCTACGGCATGCATGGTGATTTAAAAGCGATTGTCGGTGGTGTTTTACCACAAATTAAAGGTATTGAATTACCAGACGTCGAGCGAAATTAGCACAGCTATTACTTTATACCCTATAGTTGTATTTTCTAAATTTCCTGGTATAATATATGTAGTACTTTAACAGTTGCATCGGAGAGCTGGGCGTCTCATTTTCGTATAAAAGGGGCCGGCTAGTTCTCCGTTGCTAAACGGGAGCAAATTACTAGTATCCTAATCTATAGAGGGGATTGGCTCATGGATGTTCGTATCTACTTAAATCCTGAACCTGCAAAGGGCAGTTTAACTGAAAAAGTTATTAAGACATTTGATGCCGAACCTGATGAAAAAAAGTGTGAAGATTACTATTCACGAATTGTTAATTATACCCGGTTTTGGCGAAATGAATATGGTGTCTACTACCGAACGCATTCATATTTAAATGACCTGCCGGCTATTTTTGATGAACTGGAAATAGATTCTGTCTCACTGCTCGACATGAATACAATGTACGCGCTAACTCCTGGCATTTATAAGCACAAAAGTGCTGAAGGCGTGGTAGAAGTATTTGTGCCACAGCGCAGCATGCAGAGAACTTGCAAGGTGGAAATTAATGCCGAAATCTTTGAGGACGCGGTTGACCTCTTTACCGGTATTCGAGGTGGAAGTGAAAAACCTACCGACGTCTGGCCCATTAATAACATGGCCCCTGCAACAAGGCCAATTGCCAATGGGTACAATGGCCGACGTCCAATAACACCGCTTGCTCAACAAAACGAGCGATCATCGTAAGCGGACACGTCAATCGCTCTCGTACACTCGCTATAACGGTAGGTCCAACTTCACGTTGCACCTACCGTTTTTTTATATCCAATAGATTTTTTGTGCTTTTTTTAGTATGCTTACACCATATGGCAACTGAACCAAACACTCCAAGCGGTCTCCATCGGTCGCGCACTAATCAAATTATTGCCGGCGTTTGTTCAGGTATTGGCTTGTATTTTGCTGTTGATCCGAACATTGTCCGCTTGTTGTTTGCAGTTCTAACACTTTTTGGCGGTTCTGGGATTATTATTTACATCTTACTTTGGATAATTTTGCCTTATGATAGCGCCGAACCTGCTACTAGCACCACTACTGCAACTACCAAACCCGTAGGTACTTCTCCATTCATCCAAAAATATGGACATAGCAATCAATTTTGGATTGGTATTATTATCATTGGGTTAGGTCTTGTCCTCTTGCTAAATAATTTAGGTTTCCTTTCAGACAGTACACTCAATACTTATTGGCCAATTATATTGGTTGTCGTTGGTTTAGCTATTTTATTACGCAAACGCTAACATATGCAGCTTTGGTATATCTATGCCCTTGGTTCAGCACTATTCGCAGCTCTTGTTGCGGTTTTAGGGAAGATCGGTATTGCTGACCTCGATTCAACGCTTGCTACCACTGTCCGCGCCATTATTATGGCCGTATTTCTTGTCCTCATTAGCCTAGCATTTGGCAAATTTTCTTACCTCAACCAAATCCATAACAAAGCGTTCCTTTTTATCGCACTTTCTGGCATTGCCGGTGCACTTTCATGGCTTTGCTACTTTTTGGCGCTAAAAACAGGACCGGCCTCCGGTGTTGTCGCAATTGATCGCCTTAGTGTCGTCTTTGTCGTTTTATTGGCAATCCTATTTCTTGGGGAGAAGTTTACCCTGCGCTCTGGTATCGGGGCAATCTTACTGACAACCGGTGCAATTTTGCTAAGTATAAAGTAATATGGTTGAACAAAATATTGTAAACGAAATTACGGCTATCAAAAACCGCAATGCGCGCGTCGAAGCCGACAAGGCTTGGGAAACCAGCAAAACACGCATCCTAAGCCTTTGCTTAATTACTTACTTTGTTGCAGTCATCATTTTATATATTCTCGGTAATAACCAGTATTTTATTAACGCACTCATCCCAACGCTTGGTTTTTTTCTTTCCACACAATCGTTACCGTTCATTAAAAAATGGTGGTTAAAAAGCATATACCACGACTAAGCTTCCAAGTATTTCTATGCCAAAGGGAACAAGCCATATTTCTATACAAATCCATGGACGCGTACAAGGGGTTGGTTTTCGATATTTTGCCAAACTAAAAGCCAACGAACTTGGTGTAAATGGCGTTGTTAAAAATATGGCTGACGGCTCCGTACTCATTGAGGCAGAAGCTGGTAAGGACCAACTTGCAAAATTTATCGATTGGTGTAAGAAGGGGCCCATACTCGCAAAAATCGATCATGTGACAGTTAGTCCAGGCCAATTAAAACACCATACAGCTTTTTATATTGCATAATGGTTAATGGAAGTGAATAATATAACTATGTTCCTGCGATATGCCTATACAATCTTCGTCGGTATTTTAATCGCAACATTTATCGGTGTTGGTATTGCGGCATTTTACCCGAAGCCAAAAATGCCAGTTTACCCAATGATGAACCATGTAGCTCCAGCGCCTGGACAGCAAACCGATATGCAACTGGCAGAAGAGCAAAGGCAACAAGAGGTCTATAGCCAGCAGGCAGAGGAATTCCGCACAAAAAATATTGAATACACCAAGTATGTTTCCAGCATTGCGCTCGCAGCTGCGGTTATTATAGTAGCAATTAGCTTAGTTTTCAGACGACAAATATTATTCCTCGCAGATGGATTATTGCTTGGTGGTGTTCTCACTTTAATCTATAGCATTGTCCGCGGGTTTGAAGCCCAAGATGATAAATTCCGGTTTTTAGTTGTTACGGTTGGACTTATCGTTGCACTTGCTTTAGGCTATCTAAAATTCATAAAGACGCACGAGCAAACTACCATTTCTTCGTAACCGCTCTTCTTTATTTGCCTTGATAAGAGTATACTTATGTCACAAATTTTATTGCCCAGTACGCGGCAATTTAATCTGGCACGTTAACAAATTGTGAGTAACAATACTTACTTCATTTAGATAACATGGGTTACTGCAAGGGGTACTCATGAACCATTTTTACACCATCGCCGGGATAACTGGTACGTCATTTGGACTACTTGAATTACTCCTATTACTGCTAATTATTCTATGGTTAAGCTTAAAGTTTTACAAACTTACTAAATGCCCAAGCTTGGTAAGGCTAGTATATCGTGCACTTACTAGCTTATTTCAGGTGTTGCGCAAGCCACATTGAACATAGCAATAGGAGGTGAAGCTATGCAAAGTACGGCTGGTCAAACAGACCAAAGCACAGGAATTCCCGGGAGTTCCCTTAATAACGAGCATGTAGGCACCATTCGAGTTCTCTGGATTGGGAACAAGGCAAGAATAGAGACAACTGATGAGGATAAGATTCGTGAATTACTAGATTTATCTCATAATGAAAGTCTTGTCATCTCCAGGTTTTTGCCAGCCGTTGATGAGCCGACTTCCTGGGTACCTAATAAATGGTATGCATATGGCCGGATGCTTTTTCACACTGAGGCAAATGTCCTTGTCGTTGAGGATGAAGAAGCACCTTCTCCACAACTATTTAATGAATTCCTGCGAGGTGAAGGTGCGGTTTCATGGTTTAAAGCCATGATTTTAGTTACCTCAACCGACGATCCGAAGTCTATAACCTTTAATCGGATTTATTAAATTACTACCCAATAAAGGAAAGAGGACCATGGCGCAAGATAGAGAACGCTACCTCGTTTATGTTACCCTTCCTAACACTCTGGGAAAAGTAACCTTTGCCATAATCGAACAAATATTTGCAGGTATTGATATGGAACTTGAATACGATTACCCAATCGCGAACTTCGGTAATAGGGCAAAATTTGCCTTCCGGGCTTGGCTAACGGATGGAGAAAAAGAAAAAGCCAAGGCAAAGATTGGAGACGTTATCTTTTACCCTGAGAGATTACGACTCGAAGGTATGAATCAATCAGCTACCCACCACCACTCAATGCGCGGCCACTAACGCTTGATTAGCTATAGCCAAAAATAACCAGGAGTAAGCTCATGGACGGCGCTGCACTGATATTATTACCTTTTCTTTTAGTTGGGCTTTATCTTGCTTATTTGTCATGGGTAAAACCTATGGTAGTTCGTAGGCTTAAGTGGAAGCGGGAAGATGGCCCTGACTTACAAGTATCAGGGCGCGAAATGTACATGCGAACTGCTTGGCGATACGATACGTGGACTGATCGCATTCTTTCATTACTCGTCATGTTGTTGACTCTATTTTTCTGGATTATGATACTGACTGGCCATTAGTACCGTTCTTACTCACAACTTGCATACACTTAGCCCCGGATATTATTTATCCGGGGCGATTTCTTGGAACAGCGCTCTTTAGATGTTATAATGTCACTGAAGAAACGGGGTATGGCGCAGTGGAACGGACGCTTCTGATTATTATCAGAAAGGAGCTCGCTTGCAAAGTGATGCGGCCGAATAGCAAGCATTACTTTGACAAGGGTGGAGCGCGAGCAATAATATAATGCGCGATTTTTAATAACTAAGGGATAGGCAACCTTAAAATATCTTTACGGGGTATGGCGCAGTGGCTAGCGCGCTCGCTTTGGGAGCGAGAGGCCGGAGGTTCAAATCCTCCTACCCCGACTAACAGTTTAGCTTATCACAACAAAAAAAGTATCCTTACCCTCTCTTCCTGGAACGATCGGAGCTCACGTTTTAACTGCATGAGCAAATGCAATCAAAAAGCTCGCTGGTTAAAATCCTCCTACCCCGACTAGATTGTATTTGGCAGTTTTTTAACAATATTACAAATAGTACTTATCCCACCTTTTATCTCACATTAATAAGTATGCAAGGTTTTTAGTATTATTATATTGACTTTTGTCCTGAATCATACGATAGTTAATAAAATGGATGAAGAACCAAAGGAAAACCCATTACACGAGGATGATGCGGATACTGCTAATGCTGCCGATGAACAACTTAGGCGACAGACTCATACAGATCCAGTTGCAGAAAGTGCGGCTGATAGTTTCTTACATAGGCTTCTTGGCCGCGTGAAAATACGCGGTGAGTCTCCCTCAGAGTCGTTGCCAATAGTAAGATCTACCAGTGAGCGCGGTGACCTCACTACCGCGTGGCAGGCAGTTGTGGAAACAGACATGACTGACCATTTTAGTCGGTTTAGGGAATTGTTTGAAAAAGTGCCTCCAGGTGAAAGAGTAAATTTCCCTTTTACGATGGTACCTTTAGACCTCGACAAATACGGTGCAGAGAGTAAAGGCGCGGAGGATTTATCTCCTCAAGAACTGGCATTTGTAAAGCAACAATTTTTTAAAACAATAGGCTTCAACCCAGATAATGCACAACTTGCAGGGGAATATGATGTAAAATACGAAAACTCCCGGAGAATTATGTTACATGGCCGTATTTATGAAACAGATCATTCTAATGAAGGCCTTTATCTACATGAACAGCAGTTTTTAGGTGGCAAACCTCGTCCCACCATTTACCTAGCAGCTGCAAAAGGTTACCGATAAATATTGCCACCTATCAATAACGAGAATTTCAAAACAGTAAAAAACTTGACAAAACCAGGCAATCGCTTTTATACTAGAAAACAATATGAGATCGCAAAGCCTAGTTATTACTATGAAAGGCCATTTCTCCAAGTATACTTGGGGTACGTTTCGTTGTACCCTTTTTGGAGGACTTTCGTAAATAATTAGACTATAAAATCTTAGATTATAAAGGAAGCCTCCAAAAAGAACTGGAGGCTTTTTTAGTGGATAAAAAGTAAAAATTCCACACGTACATTAAAAAGAATGTTTGTTAAAATTCTAGCTCATATGTAACTTAGAAGCCCTATTTACCACTATTCTTGGCCGTGGTGATGTGAAGATTAACTATAGTCTTTACAACACCACGAGCCAAGACTGATGCGCAGCGGTCTGGCTGAAGTGGAATTTTGGACTGGAAAGTCCATAGAAAGGAACAATTGTAATGCATAAGATCGGTTGCGACGGCCTCGATACCCATGGCTTCGGATTCGGCTGGGGCTACAGCAAGTAGCCTAGGCTGATACCTAGGGCCTTGCGGTGTAGTTGCATTCGGCTTTGCACCGCAAGGCCATCCTACAGTGTAAAGCGTTGCCAACAACAACAGAGAAGGAGTAGGTAGCGATGTATCCTGCAAACGATGCGCCGGTTGGGCCTGGCCAGTCATACCAGGTAAAATGTGGTGATGGCGGTATCCATCGTCATCCGCTTGAAACGCTCCTAGCGCCACCTGACCAAAACGCCAAGCAATGCGAGCACGGCTATTGGCATAAAGTTGGCACGAGCGGTGAGATTTTACCAGAGTGCTACCCAGCCTCATTCTTTGATGACCTTGGTAAACGGGGGAATGCGGGTAACGCTTGGCTTTCAAACGGTACTCACTGGTTCTGAAATAGAGGAGGAGCAAATGCCATCATTAGGCAATGAGCCTATTCCATGTGGTGAATTTCCCATTATGGCATGCAACCTGGGAGCATACCATCAATTACTAGCAGAAAATATAAAGCTTAAGGAACCTGATGTTCCAGCGACTGTGTGTAGTGGTGGTAGATGGCACTATAACGGCCAAGACGGTCGTGCAACAAGCGCATTTTATCCGGAAAAGGCTGTATTGGAGGATAAATCAAACGATTTACCTATAAAGCCACCATGGCAGTACAGTGGCAAAATGCATTGCTGGTCACCAAACCTTCGCGATCGTTGGCCCGCAGCTTAAGAAGTATATAACAAACGTTCCTTTTTTGCAGGTGGTGTGTCTAAAGTTAGCACACTCGGCGACACACCACCTGCCTCAACATTTTAGCCGTTTTAAATAGAAACGGCAATCTATATAAAGATTAAAATGATAAATACTATGATTAATAAAGACCGATTAGTAAAAAATTTTTTGCAATTAGTTCAAATTGATAGCCCTTCTGGTGAGGAAGATGCCATTGCGCAAGAATTGTTTCGGCAATTACAAGCACTTGGTGCGAGCGTCCAAACCGATCCTTATGGCAACATCATTGGAAAATTCGACGGGAAAGGTACGCCGCTGCTCCTTAATGCGCATATGGATACTGTTGAGCCGGGTAGGGGAGTGAAACCAATTATAAAAGATGACAGAATTTCCTCAGACGGCACAACAATTTTAGGTGCAGACCCAAAGGCTGGTATTGCGGCGATTGTGGAAGCCTTAACTTCAGTTGTGGAGGATAAAAAGGCACATCTTCCCATTGAAGTTGTTTTCACCCGCGGCGAAGAAAGTGGCTTAAATGGCGCCCGAAATTTAGATTATTCACTTATCTCTGCTAAACGAGCTGTTACATTTGATGGAGAAGACAATGTTAACACGCTTAATATTGATGGGCCGGGGTACTACCGGGTAGACGCAACTATTATTGGTCGTGGATCGCACGCCGGTGCGGCTCCAGAAAAAGGTATTTCAGCAATTCGCATTGCTTCGGAAATTATTGCTAACTTGCCACTTGGCCGTCTCGACGAAGAATCATCGGCAAATATCGGCCTTATCGAAGGGGGCACAGCCAGAAACGCAATTCCAGAAAGAACAACAATCAAAGGTGAAATACGCTCGCGCAATAAAGCAAAGTTAGAAAATTTCCGCAATGAGTTTGAGCGGGTATTTACAAATACTATAAAAAAATATCCTTTAGCGAAATTAGATTTGGCAATCGTGCTCGAGTTTGGGCCCTATAAACTAGACTCAGAAAACGAAACGGTAAAACAGATTATAAATTCCCTAAAAATTATTGGTTTAACAGCAAAAATTGAACATTCCGGCGGTGGCACTGATGCCCATATGTTAAATAGCCATGGCATAGAGGCGATTGTTGTTGGCGCGGCCGAATTTGAACCCCATACCACCCGCGAATATACGAAAATATCATCGTTATTAAAAGTTTCCCAATTTTGTGAGCAGTTAATACTATGTCCATAGTTACAGTATAGATTTTGACTGCATACCCCATAGATAAATACTACTTGTAGTAATTTACTATTTGTGATATACTTACGCTCATAATATCTGCCTCCAATATAGCCTATAGCTGTGTTGGTAGCACCTTAATGTTTGCTCTAAATAGCTCGCTTGTGCAAAGAGCGAAAGGAGAACAATTCCCCTCAAGCCACATGTTTTGGTCTATATGCCCCACAAAAAGAAAGGAAGTAGGCAATGCGAATTAGGTGGCAACTTTTCGCCTTAACAACCGCGATGGTTATTGGATTTTGTTTTCTGTGTGAATTAACAACAACAAATATAGACGCCTGCGATGCTGCAGCTTTGTCCACACAGTCTTCTCTCTGTGCCAGTGTATCTGGCTCGCAAGTAACAAACCCGTCAGACACACAGAAGGCTAACCTTTGGAAGGCTTACCCCGACGATCTTATGTCTGTGCCTGATCCTGTTCCTTGGGGCCATGGCGACCGTTATTGTGACATGCCAGGCGGCGGAAAACTGTGGGTTAATGAAGGCGGATCGCAGCTGGGTGCCGATTGCGGAGGCCCACCAGTAACCGCACCGAAGTACAACGTGTTTTGTACCATGCCAGGCGGCGGCCGCATATTTGTCCATACACCCGCTGACGAACCTACCGCCCAGTGCTAATGGCAGGTTATTTTTTATCTAAAGCTTCGTAATGTGGTAGCAGGAGGTAAATAAACTCAGTCATTGGTACTACTGGTTAAACGATCAAAAAGAAGAGAGGCATTCGAACATGCGAGTAAAGCGGATCTTTTTTGGAAGTCTTGGCACTATCGGTGTTATTACTGCCCTTTGCCTTCTAAGCGCCATGAGCAGTCCGGTAGCCAATGCGTGGGGCGGTCCACATGATTGTGAGACTGCAACCCCAGCTCAAGCGGATTATGAGGCCCACTGTGGGCGACAGATGCTAGTGGCGACAGACGATAGTGTATACAGTACTAACGTCTTCCCACCATGTACCGCATCTCGGCTGTCTATGCCTACACCCTGGCCGCAAGGCGCAAGTGGTTATGCCGTACCATGCCCACAAGATATGTCAGGGTGGGCCTTGCATGTGGTAAACGGCAAGGTTATGATTGTCTGGCCGGATGACGTCAACAAGCCAAAGGCGCCACCGTCACGACCCAGCGGCGGATTTTGTAATCTGCCAAATGGTGGTGAAGTCTGGACGATAGCCGGCGCTCCAATTGGGAGCGCCATCTGTTCGTAGCCAATATTTAATTTCAGCCCCTCGTCAATTCGACGAGGGGCTTTTTTCTTAACAAGATTTCTCAAATAATAAAACTTTTCAATAATATTATCTTAAATATAAAAACTAAACAGCTTTCTACATTTGAAATAAAAAAGTGGAGTAAAAATTACTCCACTTTTTAGCTGTTTTATTCTCATCCTTTAGATAGATCTACAATGGCCGCTTCCAATCCTCGCAATTCGATCCCATCTGGTGTTATGACAAAGTCATATGCGAGCGGTTCATTAGATGTAATTTGTATTAGATAAGTTTCCCGTGGATTAAGTTCCAATGTCCGATTAATCGCCGGTATCTTAAAAGTTACAGAAGGGCCACTGTGTACACCTGGACCATGAATGCCAAGGTATTCAACGTATTGGTTATTAACTTGCAGCCACACGCCTTGCCTACCAAGCGCAGATCTTTCTAAGTCAATCTCAGACCACAGTAAAGGTGCATCTTCCTGAGACTGAGAATTATCGAACATCCAAATTGTATTCACATCTCTGCCATATATTTGAATGCCATCTGCATAGAGTGTAATATCAAACTTACGCTTTGGTTCATCGTGACGTTCAATGATTTCAACACTACGACCAGTTTGTAAGCTAAAATCAAACGGCTGAGGTTCTATAGAAACATGTCCAACTTGCTGTAGTTCATTACGAACGGTAAGAATTGTTTCGTATGAGCTTGTCCCAATCGTTGCTGGCACCGTACCCTCCATCAGTATACAAAGGCTCGTTATCTTAAGGAAATTTAAAGTACAACTTTAATGCATTGGCCAGTGGGGAGAGAGGGACTCGAACCCTCACACTGTTTTGCAGTACAAGATTTTAAGTCTTGCGCGTCTACCAATTCCGCCATCCCCCCATACGGTAGTATTTTAGCAAAATTACCGCAAGAAAAATAGACTTATAAGTCGAATAGGATTTTTGTGGAAATACTTTACCAATAAGCTTGGTGAGGGATTTTTATACCGAGTGCACCAAAAGAATAGTCTAATAGTTTAACCGCATCGACTCGACGGTTCGTTGAGCCAAGCACGATCGCCACCATGCGTTGGCCTTGATCTTGCGTAACGGAAACTATGCAGTACATCGCTTCGTCAGTAAAGCCACCTTTGAAGCCAATGGTACCTGGGTAGGTTCGTACCAAGTCTAGTTCACTCGACAATATAACTTCATGATGGTTTTGGTTTGCCGGAAGTGTATAGTCAATGTTTTTAGATATGTCTAAGAGCCAAGGATATTTATCTAGCGTATATTTCGTAATAATTGCAAGGTCTTCAGCTGTCGTGTACATATGGCCATCACCTTCTAAGCCAGTTGGATTTGTATAATGGGTATGAAACATGCCAAGCTCTTGGGCTTTGTTATTCATCTGCTCGACAAAATTCTTCTTAGTACCTGCGACGTTTTCGGCGAGCGTTTCAGCAGCATCATTGCCTGACTGCATGAGAATACCGTATAAGAGTTCATTCACCGTATATTTTTCGCCAGCTAAAACTCCCATGCTATTTTCGCCGACTGAAGCTGCTTCACTTGAAACGGTAAACAAATCCGAGGGCTTATTATGGTCTAACGTCACTAGTATAGTCATGATTTTCGTAATACTGGCCATTGGTAGTTCCATTTGGGGATTTTTGGTGTAGAAAATATCACCTGTATCCAAGTTCATTGCAAGCGCACTTTTTGCGTAGAGCTGCGGCAATGGCTGTGCACTTGTCGTAGATACTGTAAGATCAGGTCGCCACGTATATGCAGCTGCGACTTTTCCTTCACTGCTATTGAGCCTAGAAAGTGTAACCTTTGGATTTTTAGTTGGGTCCATCAATAAGAAGTAAATTGCACCGATAAGCATAAGTGAAAGAAGGGTAAGGAGAAATAATTTCCGATGGCCGCGCTGGCGCTGATAGGTATCAAGGGCATGTTCTGGGAGCATAAAAACGGTTAACTTGGAAAGATTTGGGTGCCGGCTTCGTCAAAGACAAAGATTGCTTGTGTAGGACAAGACATAGCGGCATCGATAATTTTTTGTTTACCTGCTTCATCGACGTCAAGTTCCATCTCATAGCCTAATGAGTGGTCATTTTCAGCTTTTTTAACTTCGGCTTTACCTTCGGTATTTAATTCAAAATGCTCAGGGGCAACAACAATACAACTTGCGGCACCAATACAAAGTTGCGGGTCGACTTTTACTTTAATTTTCATAGTTTACTCTTGAAATATGTAACTTGTAACTTTTTGGCTCTATTACCTGCAATTTATGTGTTAATTTTTATCTCACTCAATGTGTGGACAAATTTTATTCTAGGTTGTCTTTGTTAACTGCGTCAAGCCTTTTTTTAAGGCAGCATAGGGGAGTAGTGCGCATTTTAACCTGGCTGGTGTTAAAACAACGCCTAGTTCGTCTAAGAAGGCTTGCTGGTCTAAAGAGGAAACTGAAGTGGCTGGTTGTCCTTCAGTTATCGTCATTAAGATTGATGAGGCTGCCTGCGATATAGCGCATCCCCGGCCAACAAATTTTATAGATTTTACGGTATTACCTTGTATTTTCGCTGTAATATGGACTTCATCGCCGCAAAGTGGGTTAAAATCAACTATGTCAATATCTGCATTTTTTATGACGCCACTATTGCGAGGATTTTTCCAATGCTCCAAAATAATTTCCTTATATAATTGTTCATCCATACCTATTACACCTTCATTGTGCTTTTCACTTCCTGTAATCCGTCTACTAATGCATCGATGTCTTTCTCATCGTTATAAAGATAGCAGGAAGCTCTAGTTGTTGCAGTAATACCTAAGGTTTCCATAAGTGGTTGGGCACAGTGATGGCCTGAGCGCACACAAACGCCACTTCGGTTCAATATTTCTGCAACATCATGTGGGTGGATTGCACCAAAGTCGAAGGAAAATACCGCAAGGCGGTTATGGCTATCAGCTGGACCATATAATTTAACGCCCTTCACTTTTTGCAGCTTAGCTAAACCGTATTGTGTCAGTTTTTGTTCGTGCCGCATTATATTATCCATGCCAGCTGCTGCAAGATAGTCAACCGCGGCCCCGAGACCAACAGCAGCTTCTAGTTTGCCAGTACCGACCTCAAACTTCCAGGGTATATCGTTAAACGTAGCTTGGTCTTTCGTAACATGCAAAATCATTTGGCTGCCGACAAAAAGCGGTTCCATTGTTTCCAATATTGTTGTTTTACACCATAAAACGCCAATACCCGAAGGGCCAAGCATTTTATGGCCAGACAATACATAAAAATCACAGTCAAGATCGACAACATCAATCGGTATATGGGGAACGCTTTGCGCGCCATCGATAAGGAATTTGGCTTTAATGCCTTGCTTTTTATAGTAAGCAATGATTTCTTTTATGGGGTTAATCGTGCCTAATACATTTGAAGCATGGGTGAGACTCACCAACCGAACGTGTTCCTTATCCTTACTGTGTATAAGCGACCGATAATCCAGTCTGAACTCCTTCGTTATTGGTAAAAAATGCAATTTCACGCCTATTTCATTTCGCAGACGTTGCCAAGCCAGAATATTGGCGTGGTGTTCCATGATCGAAAGCACAATAACGTCACCTTTTTTAAGGAACTGTCGCCCCCAACCATACGCTGCAAGATTTATGGCTTCATTTGCGTTACCGGTAAAAATAATTTCAGCGTCTGTACTGGCACCAATAAACCGCGCTACTTTTGCTCTTGCGTTTTCGTATAGTTCCGTTGCTTCTTCACTTAGTTCGTAAATGCCACGATGGACATTTGCGTTGTGTTTTGTATAAAAACTAGAAACAGCATCGATCACTACTTGTGGCTTCTGCGACGTCGCAGCCGAGTCTAAATACACAAATGGCAGCTTTCTATTCTTAAATATTGGAAAATCTTTCTTATATGGCATAGTGCTCAAGTGACTTTTTAGACAGCATTTGTTCCTTTTTCGGCAGTTTGTTTATAATTGATTGCAGAAACCCCTCAACAATGAGCTTTTTCGCCTGCTCTTGCGACAATCCTCGGCTCATCAAGTAAAATAATTGTAATTCATCAATTTTACCAACGGTTGTGGCATGGCCCGCTTTCACATCATTTTCTAAAATTTCTAAACTGGGAATGGCACGGCCTTTTGCTTGGTTCGATAATAGCAGAATATGCGCCGCAAGCCAAGCATTTGTGCCTTTGGCACCAGGTTCAATTTTAACTAACCCTTCGAAGTTAATCTTCGCCTGATCCTTCAATGCACCTCTGATAACGATATTACTTCTGGTGTTTGGTGCAGCGTGCCTAACTTTTGCATCTATAAAAAGCTCGTTTTGCTGCTTTCCTAATAACAAGCCTAAAACATCACAACTTGCCCCAGGCTCAGCCAAAACAATATCAACGGCTAACTGCTTATATTTGCCGGCCCAAACCAGCGGCACTACAATGTTCTCATTTTTTCTAACAATAATTTGTTTTTGCATAAGTATGCTGCAACTGCTGTCGGCACTAAATGCTGCCAGTCCTTTCCTGTTTTAATTCTTTCACGTATATCTTGGGCTGCATGCTCCCGTCTGTATTTAATAGCTAACACTTGGACTTTTAAGCCTTGAGCCCGCATCTCTGCAACTTTGTTTTCTTCGCTTTTTGTTAATAAAAGCAGGAAGTAAACGGCGTCTTTAGGAACAGCATTGTGCCAAGCTTTAATATCAGAAGGGTTGAAATGGACAAAATGGATGCGATGTAAGTCTTCACCGGTATCCTTCAAAGCCAACCTCATCATTGCCACTCGTTCCTCGTAAGTGAACGGATTATTTGACTTACCAAAACGCTCTTTATTAGCCGGCTCGTACTTTGTCGCAGTTTTGCCAGGCGTGGTAACGCCAATGTAAAGTTCATCACACTGTTCAAGCGCGAGGCGTACATATGCCAAATGCCCATTATGGAATGGCTGAAATCTACCAACCACAACACCTTTTTTATGTAAATTCTGCATTATCTATGATGCGAAGCACGTTGTCTGCAACTTGTATTCCATAGTGTAGCTTTAGGCTACTATCTAGAGGCGTAAATTCAATTGCTCCGTCGCTCAAATCTGCGTCTTGCAAGAATGAAAACCCGGTTGACACAGACAATAAGTCATCTGAGCCAATACGAGCAGAACGAAGGCCATTTCTGTTTAATCGATAGATTTCGCGAAAACTATATTTCCCTAGTAGCCACTTCGCTTTACTTATATTCACCTCACCCAACAGCCTACCATCGACGATCACTTCTTCTTTATCCTCTGTATAAAATAATCGAGGATCCTTTGTCGCTGCCTGTATATGCTCAAAGTTATATTCGTACAAAATACGATCTACGGCTTCGCTAATATCGATTTCTCTCATTAATAGCTTTCCTTATGGTTTTGCGCTGTCTATGATGTTTAAGGCATACATTGCAACCTGAGTACCATATTGAATACGGAGGTTACTATCGTCCATGATCAAATGGCCGTGCTGCAAATGGACACCGGGAAGCAAGCTAAGCTCAGACGTGGGGGGCCTGGTAAGTAGTGAACCAGCATGTGCCAAAGTCAAGCCTCTAATTCCTAAAATGTACGTTTCGGATAGGCTTTCTCCCTGCTCGTCGGCGTGAGACCTTTTTGTGACATATAACGAACGAATATGCCGCCGGACTATCGAAAGTGTCCCTTCATCATGTTGAAATCTTCGTGGTTCCCAAGCACGTCCGACGATAGCAAGAAGACGTTCGTAGTGGTAGTCGTATAAAATACGGTCAGCAGCTTCACCGAGGTCAATTTCTGTCATTAGCCCACCGCCCCCTCCATAGACAGCTCAATTAGCCGGTTTAGCTCGACGGCGTATTCGAGGGGCAGTTCTTTAACGATCGGTTCAATAAAACCATTAACGATAAGTGAAGTGGCTTGCGTTTCTGAAAGGCCGCGGGACATCAGATAGAAAAGTTGTTCTTCACCGATTTTAGAAACCGAAGCTTCGTGCCCCAACGTCACATCTTCCTCGTCAACAACGTTTGTTGGATAGGTATCAGAGCGCGAAAGTTCATCCAAAAGCAAAGCATCGCAACGGACAAATGATTTGCTACCCCTTGCCCCCCGGTTGATTTTGACCATACCACGGTAAGAGGTACGACCACCTGCCACGGAAACCGACTTCGAAGTTATTGTACTCGAAGTTTCGGGGGCTAAATGGAATACCTTACCGCCTGCATCCTGGTATTGCCCTTTCCCGGCAAACGCTAAGGACAACACTTCACCTTTCGCCTTTCTGCCCTTTAGGTAAATGGAAGGGTATTTCATCGTAATTTTTGAACCGATATTACCGTCGACCCATTCCATAACACCTTCCTCGTCAACGAATGCCCGCTTGGTGACGAGGTTATAAACATTGTTTGACCAATTTTGGATTGTGGTGTAACGCACGCGCGCACCTTTTTTAACGACAATTTCAACTACGGCAGCGTGAAGCGAGTCTGTTGTATAGACGGGTGCCGTGCACCCTTCAACGTAATGAACGTACGACCCTTCCTCGGCAATGATAAGGGTTCGTTCAAATTGGCCCATGTTGGCCGCATTAATTCTAAAGTATGCCTGCAAAGGAATATCCACTGAAACACCTTTTGGGACATAGACAAAACTGCCGCCAGACCAAACCGCAGAATTGAGTGCCGCAAATTTATTATCCGCCGGTGGAATAAGCGTACCAAAATATTGCTTGACGATATCAGGATATTGCAAAAGGGCCGTATCGGTATCAACAAAAATAACGCCTTTATCTTCCCAAGATTTTTTAAGGTTATGATAGACAACCTCGGAATCATACTGTGCACCCACCCCAGCTAAGAACTTTCGTTCAGCCTGGGGAATACCAATTTTATCGTACGTATCTTTAATATCCTTTGGCACATCCGCCCAGTTTTGGAATTTTTTGTCTGTCGGGCTAATGTAATAATGGATGGCGTCAAAATTAATGGCCGATAGGTCAGCACCCCAAGTTGGCATTATTTTCGCCTCAAAAATTTTCAGCGCCTTAAGCCGAAATTCTGTCATCCACCTCGGTTCATTTTTGTGGCCAGAGATCGATCGCACGACATCAGCACTTAAGCCTTTTTTCGTCCGGAACGTATCAATTTCCGGATTTGAAAACCCGTATTTGTAGTCGTTTTTAATAAGCGGTTGTGTCACACTCATATTTATTGTTCGAGTGATTAATTAAGATATCTCTCGTAACCTTCCTTTTCGATATCTTGGACAACTGATGTACCACCGGAACGGACAATTTTACCATTAACTAAAATGTGGACAAAGTCAGGTTTTATATAGTCTAAAATGCGCTGGTAATGGGTTATTAGCATCATGCCGAACGGATAATCTAATTTTTTGATTGTCTTGGCGATATATTTTAATGCATCAACATCGAGGCCAGAGTCTGGCTCATCTAAAATAGCGTAGTCGGGGCGAAGTGTTGTGAGCGGCAAGATTTCGGCTTTTTTCTTTTCGCCGCCTGAAAAACCTTCATTGAGCGAGCGTAATGCGATATCGTGCGGTAACGAAAGCTCGGTCGCATATTGTTTCATACGCTCACGAAAGGCAATCGGTGAAACTCGTTTTCCAGTATCTGAAACTTTTTCGTTAAGTGCCATGCGTAGGAAATTGCCGAAGTTAACACCTGAAACTTCAAGCGGGTATTGAAAACCTAAGAAAAGTCCTAGCTTTGCCCGTTTGTCAGGCGTGAGTTTCGTAATATCCTCACCGTTTAAAATTACTTTACCCTTGGTTATAACATAGCCGGGATGGCCCATTAATATTTGGGCCAATGTCGATTTGCCAGAACCATTTGGGCCCATTAATGCATGGATTTCCCCTTTATTAATCGTCAATGAAACGCCGTGGAGAATTTCCCTACCATCCTTAATCGAGGCATAAATATTTTTAATCTGTAGCTTTGCCAATTGCGATTTTGTATTCGACATCTTATATTCTGGTCTTTACCCTTCTTTAGCCAGCTCCTTATTAATTTCTGCGATCATTTCGTCGACTTCTTCGTCGTCCATGCCATGGACCTTTGCGCCCATTTCTAAGGTATCAAAGGAATTTGCAAAGCAAGAAATGCAGTGTAAGCCATACATTGCTAATAGCTCGGCCGCTTTGGGTGATTCAATAGCAACGTCACCCAATAGTGCAGTTTTTGTGAGCACATAGGTTACATTAGACACATTTGTCCCATTGGCCTTATTGCTCGTCGATAAAGAAGCTTCTGCCACAGCCGCATCCTCCTATAGCATTCTTTGGGGTTATTAAAAAGCCTTCAATTGGCCCTGGAGCATCGACCACAATATCAGGCACGAGCGCTGCATGTTCTTGAGGCATAAGAAATGTTAGATTATCCACCTGATAACTTGCGTCACTGGTATCTTGACTGGAAACTTTCTCTATACTAAAACTCTTCCCACAGCACCCGTCGATTAAGGATAGGCGCAAATAGGGGCTACCAGAAAGGTATTTTGCCATTTCGATTTTTGCTAGATCAGATAATTGGATAGTCATACGTTACAGAAATGATTGCAAAGTTGTTTCTTGAAATGTTTTTAACATATCGCCATACAACGTTTTCCATATTTTTTGCGTTGTGCAAACACTTTCGGCCGCGCAGCTTTCGCCCACTTCAAGACAGGCAACTGGCGCCAGTTTTCCTTCAAATAGCTTCACCACTGCTGAAACAGTAATAGCCGCAGGCGGCTTGGCTAACTTATAGCCACCGTGTAAACCTTCCTTGCTTGTTATAAATCCGGCTGTATGCAGCGTTTGCGCTAATTGTCGTAAATAGGGGAGGGGAAGGTTATTTTTCCTAGCTACTTCGGTTAGCGAAACAAGACGTATATTATAAAATTTTGCCAAATAGGCTAAAAATAACAGTCCGTAATCAGATTTTCTTGAAATACGCAACATATAGTTTTAGCTAGCAGTATACTCACACCAATATAGTATGAGTTTACCTGCTAAATTTTAAGCTGTCAATGTAAAAATGCTTATCTAGAACTTTAAAAGCACCTTCGCGAGTATTTGCTTCGCATGTACCGGTCCATATTGCCTACTATCTGTACTGGCTTTTGGGTTATCACCGGCTAGAATATAGTCATTATTTTTGATAGCGGCTATTCTTTTGACAATTTTTTGGCCTTTTACACGAGCAACCACAATATCAGCATGTTGGGGCTGTGACCATAGATAGGGTAGGGGAGATATAAGTAAAAAATCGCCAGCCTGGTAGGTAGGAAGCATACTGCCGCCTTTTACCTTCACGATAGCAAAAGGGAAATAGGTCATTCTTTGCTTGGCGCGCCTTCAACTTTTTCAAACATAGCTGCAATTTCTTCGCAGGCTTTAACCAAGTCCTCACCGGTTGCAACATCATCACTCTGCTTGGCTTTTGAGGCTAATTTAGCCGTCTGCCAAACTTTTTCATGCAACTCTGGTACTTTTTCAAGATGTTCAGGTTTAAAGTAATCAGTCCAAAGCGTTAAGAGCTCGTGCTTACACTTACGACCATGCTCTTCTTTCACTAATACAAAACGGACGAAGTTATTTCTATCAGTAAATGAATTACTATCTTTTGGCAACTCGGCAATTTTTTGCTGCATTTTTCGCACAGTCTTTGCAGCCTCTACCATATCATTCGGATCATAAATACCACACGGAATATCACAGTGCGCCGATACGGTTGAGAATGGGTAAAAGCGATCTAACAATATGAGGTATTTTTTAAGCATAAATTTCCTTTCTTATTGGGTATATAGTATCAAGTATATCGTATTAGGTATAAAAAAACATTAACACAATAATATACGAAATACCTGACACTAGATACAATATACTTTCATATGCTAAAGTAAATTGGTATGCAAAATAGTATTAAATCGCTCCGCTTAACTTTCAATGGTGCCGCAAAGGAAGTCACTGGCTCAAATCATTTACTTGAAATAGGCACAGAAAAAATATTAATCGACTGCGGATTGTTCCAGGGCACACGATTTGCAGAGGCCAAAAACTTCGAACCCTTTCCGTATGACTGTACGAGAGTAGGCTCACTCATATTAACGCATGCCCACTTAGACCATTGTGGCCGTATACCAAAACTTATCAAGGAAGGGTTTACCGGTAAAATTTACGCAACTGCACCAACAGCAGAACTTTGCGAAATCATTTTGCTTGATTCGGCCCATCTTATGATCAAGGAAGCCGAGCGCGACCACCACGAACCGCTCTATACGCTAGAAGATATCGACGAAGTTTTGGCTCGCTTCCAAACCATAAATTATGGGGAGCGTGTCACACTCGCAAACGACATTTCGTTCCGGCTGCATGATGCCGGCCATATCTTGGGTTCAGCCTACGCCGAAATTAATGCCATTGGCAAAACACTCCTTTTTAGTGGCGATTTAGGAAATTCACCTGCACCGATTATCGGCAAGCTTGAAAATGCGATGGGCTGCGATGTCTTAATTTCAGAATCAACATATGGAAACCGCATCCATGAAGACGTAAAAAAGCGGGAAGAGCAATTAAAGCAAATCATCATTAGTACAATCCAAAAAAAGGGAGTTTTATTAATCCCAGCTTTTGCGCTCGAAAGGACCCAAGAGCTCTTGCATGCACTTGACCATTTAATTTCCCTGGATGAAATTCCTGACTGCAAAATTATTCTTGATAGTCCACTCGCTATTAAGGCCACTAATATTTTTCAAGAATATAATAATTTCTTTAACCGCGATGACAAGGCAGAATTCCAGCGGAACAACTTTTTCCGTTTTAAGAATTTAGTAACAACCATAAGCCATGAAGATAGTTTACGGATTGTTGAAATGCCGGGGCCTAAAATCATCATTGCGGGCGCCGGTATGATGAATGGAGGCCGAATTTTGCATCATGCCCAAAATTACCTTGGTGATGCCAATAACACGCTATTGATTGTCGGATATCAGGCAGCAAACACGCTTGGACGAAAATTACTCGAAGGGGAACGGCATGTCAAAATATACGGCCAAGACTTAACGGTCAATGCCAACGTTGCCGCTATTGGCGCGTATTCTGCCCACGCTGACCAAAAACAAATATTGGCATGGCTCTCACAAATGCAATATTTCCCCAAACAAATTTTCTTAGTCCACGGCGAAGAACAAAGTGAAGACGGCTTAAAGGAAGCAATAGTCGCCAAATTCCAAACAGAAGTGATCGAACCCGAATGGAAACAATCCTTTGATCTCTAAGATATAAAAGTCCTATCTGACCAATTCACTTTCCCCTTGACGCTTTTGCATGAACCCTTTACGCTAGAACTATGATTTATATAGGTGCCGACCACGCCGGCTTTGAGTTAAAAGAAACCGTCAAAGGTTATTTAATGCAAAAAGGTATTGAATTTGAAGACTTCGGCGCAACGCAATTCAACCCAAAAGATGATTATCCTGACTTTGGCTTTCCGGTAGCTGAGGCAGTCAGCAAAGGAGCCCACGAAGGGATCTTATTTTGCGAGTCAGCGGGTGGCATGACAATTCTTGCAAATAAAGTAAAAGGCATTCGGGCAGTAGAATGCGGGAACGTCCACGAGGTTGAGCACGCCAGGGTCCATAACGACGCCAATATTTTGGTATTGTCAAAAATGTCTCTTGACCCGGATAATATTAACGATGTTCTTGATGCTTGGTTTAACACTAAATTTACGAATGAAGAGCGGCATGTGCGAAGACTAAACAAAATCGCCCAATACGAGCAGGAACACTGGAAATAACGTTTTTTCCATCATGCAATATCAAATTATCCCTGGTATTTTGCGGTACGACGAAGCTTCGTATAGCAAAGACTTACATACGGCAGAACAGTTTGCTGATAGCATCCAAATAGATATTGTTGATACGTCTTTTTCCGACAAGGTAACTATCGGCGCAGATATCATCATAAAGCATGCATCGAAAGTGCCGCTTGAAATCGACCTTTTGGTTGATACCCCAAAGCTGGTTATTGATGCGTTAGTGAAAGATCCGTATATTCAGTCAT
>CAYSOG010000005.1:0-80688 GCA_964432675.1 uncultured Gammaproteobacteria bacterium
GTTAAGTTGAATACAACAATCGGTAGATTGTGTTCTTCACAAAGGGTTATGGCACTTTTATCCATGATTTTTATGTCAGGATTATTTGCCGCATCACGATAAGAAAGATGGTCAAACTTACTTGCATTGGGGTCTTTTTCTGGATCTTTATCAAATACCCCATCAACTTTTGTCGCCTTGAAGAGAACTTCACAGTTTGTTTCAAGTGCACGCAATGCGCCTGCCATATCGGTCGTAAAAAATGGATTACCCGTGCCAGCACCAAATACCACTACTCTCCCCTTTTCCATATGCCGAACTGCCCGGCGTCGAATATACGGTTCAGCGACAACCGGCATTTCTATGGCACTTTGCACTCTTACCGCTACACCGACTTTTTCGAGCGCCTCTTGCAAGGCCAGCGAATTCATAACGGTTGCCAGCATACCGATGTAATCAGCCGTGGCTCGATCTAACCCATTTTCTGCGGCAGCTGCCCCACGGAAAAAATTGCCGCTCCCTACAACAACGCCAATTGCAATACCAAGTTTATGTACTTGGGCGATTTCCGTGGCTAGTGATTGGGTAAATTGGGGATCAATTCCATGGCCACGATTACCTTCTAGCGATTCTCCAGAAAGCTTTAATAAAATACGCTTGTATTTTGCTGCCATACTAAGATTATTACAGAAGAGATGGCTAAAAGGAAAGGGTTAATTGGTCTCGCTTGACAATTACCGGCTAATTACTGTATTACTATGTATGATGCGTCTGCTGCTTTTTCGTTTATTTATTTTACCTTTTTTCTTCCTTGTAGCCGTTACTCCTGTTGGCGCTGCTGTGGTTCAATCAACACCCTCACCACCACAGTTTACGCTTCAAGCTGGAGCTGGAAGACTAGCGCCGGGTGGCCCATTCAGTTTTCTTGGAAATGTGTACGATAGCTTCAAATTATTATTTGCTTTCTCTGACAATGCCAAAGCTATAAAGCGCATGGATATTGCCGATAGCAAAATTGTGCAAATGAAAAATGCAGCCGAAGCCAATAACCCTGACAATGTAAAAAAAGCTGGTGAAAACTACGTGAAACAAATTACCGCTGTTCAAAAAGCTTTAGCTGACAAAAAACTCGACACACAAACGCTGCAAACGTTGAAGTTGCGGGTTCACGATCAAGACGAAGCATTTACTTATCTCTTTTCAATACCAAACGATAAGATCAATCCCCTACTCCATGATTACTGGTCGCAACTCCAAAACCTAAAGACTTATTTATAAACACTTTGCTGCAATAGTAATAATATCTCTTCTTTCTTGCTTTCAGTTACATCAACAACGACTATTCCCTGCCCTGATTGGCCATATAAAATAACGGCATTAAGCGGTGCCAAAAGTATAAGTGGTAATACTAACAAATCTTCTTCGCCATCGATTAAAAGGTTTGCTTCTTTTGGTTTTTTTTGAGTAGCGGATAGATCATTACTAGTATCATGTGCCAGAATAATTGCCACCTGAATAGTGGTTAATACATCGATTGCCGCATTACTAATGTGACCTGGCGGATTAATGGCTTTGTAAAAATTTTCTTTGCTAGCCGAAGGTAGAAATAATGATCGCTTTCGTTTATTTTTGTAATCAAATACAGCAAGGTCATAACCCAAACCCGCTTCAATAAAAGAATAAGACACAATATCACCTACAATGTAAATGCATGTTGCCTTTGTTACAACTGGTTTAACGTCTGCTACTGCTTTTTGTAGGTTGCCCTCAGCGCCGGTAACAATAGCGCCAAGTGGTTCTTGAAGTATTGTCCGGACGGCAACTGTTGGAATAAACGGGGCGTTTGATTGCATAAACTGCACATACGATAGCCCGTTGCGGTTAATTTCTCCAAAACGAATTCTGGTAGAAGACAAATGTCCCTTATCCGAGGCGGCGATATAATCTGCAACTACTATGGGTAATACTGAAAGGCCTAACAATTTACGACTACTGTTAACCTCCTTTGCACCAACAACAGTTTGTGATGACACAACCAGGGCTTCGATTGACTGGTCGGTTATCGTTGGCCCAAATTTGTCGTGTAAGGGAAGCAGCTTCGCCCTACCTAACCAACCTTCAGCAGATAGATAATTTTCTAGCGCGTTACAACGGGTATTGTAATCTTCAATAATATGAGCTAAGCGTTTCTTACGCTGCATAGCTTGCGTGGTAACTCCAATACTGACTTCTTGGGAAACAGCAAACGCTTTTTGTAAGAGGGCTTTATGACCTATATGAAGGCGGTCAAATGTACCACCAACTGCAACATGGTTAAACGGCAAGGTGTCCATTTATGTTAAAGCTTACCGCATATGAAGTATTATAAACAAGGCATGGAATTTATTGCACTTTGACTAATTCTATTTCAAATTGCAACGTCGAATTAGCTGGGATTGGGCCGACTGCTTGTGCACCATAGGCTAAATCTGGTGGAATAATCAATTGCCGTTTGCCACCAACTTTCATTCCTAAAACACCTAAGTCCCAGCCCTTAATAACTTGGCCTTGACCTAATGTAAAGCTGAATGGCTGGCCATGGTCATACGAACTGTCAAATTTCGTGCCGTTGGTTAGTGTCCCCGTATAATTTACGATAACGGTTGCGCCATTGGTCGCTTCAGCACCAGTACCAACGACAATATCTTTGGATTGTAGCCCGCCGGCAGTAGCGCTATTTTGTGGCGACATTGATAATCCTCCTTTTGAAATATCATTATTCGTTACTGGCCCGTGTGTTAGATTTTTTAAAATTAAAATCAAGGCTATTACGATAACGAAACCTATTATAGCGATAATAAGATTTTTATTTTGCATACCGCTACTTAGTGTAGTTTAAATTACTAAAGACTGTCAATAATACTGCCTGATGGGCAGAAAGAAGACCACTCAAGCTCATAAACAATCTTTAATTTTGGTCAATTGGAATTGTTTTATATTTTATCAAAAATAGTATGTGGCTAACTTTTTTGGATTAGAATGCAGACGTGCCTTTGGGGGTGCCAAGACCAGTTGGGCCGTCATAACCAGCACTTGCATGGCAGAAATTCGAAGGTCTGCCAAAACATCGGCCGTTGTTACCGGCAGTTACATCATGTAAATTAGTGGCATAATTACCTGCAGTATAGGGTAATGATGCTGCTTGGACACCGCTAGGTGTAGCGCCTAGTGCATACACCGCAGCAACAATTGGAGCAGCCAAGCTAGTACCACCTACCTGAAACCAACCTGTTTGGCCACTATAGGGAACCGTATCATACACCGAAGCACCTGTGTTTGGATCGGCATCAGCGGAAACATCAGCAATCATGCGGCGAGGACAATTGGTCGGAACGCTATTTTGCCAAGAAGGCTTACCTTCATATGAGCTGCAACCACTTCCGCCACCGCTCCAGGCACTTTCATAATTGTAGCTGTTGCCAGCATTAATGAATAATGAGGTGCCGCCAACCGCTGTCACATATTGTGATGCGGCAGGATAGCTTGAACCATAGCCGTTGTCGCCGGAACTAAAAGTAATAGCAACACCCGGATGATTTAAGTGGCTGTCATACGAAGTTTCTCCATAAAATTCACCTGAACCATATGAATTCGAAATAACATTTGCCCCCATGGCGAAAGCTCGATCGACACCGGCCATCAAATTCGAATAACTGTTTGAATCAGCCTCGACGAGTAATATATTACAATTTTGGCAAATGGCGTGGGCTGCCTGGACATCTAAAGAAATTTCCAAAGCCCAGCCACTATTTGTTCCAGGATAAGCGGTACCACCACGTTGGTCAACTTTTTGAAAACAAGGCGATAACGTTGAACCTGTCGCAACTGCACAACTGGCCATCGTCGGAATGCCATACTGTGTACTATAGGTATTAAGGTCGCTCAAAGCGTTTGGGTCATTATAAGCGTCAACAATTGCAATCGTTTTGGTCGTTGGTGAAATTGGATTAATGTTATAGGCAACTGTGAACTGGCCAGGTCCATAGCCAGTTGGCGAAGTAGTGGTTTGTGGTTTACCCTTCTTGTCAACAACAACTCGTGCATGACAGCGCGGAATGTCAGGATTACCCACAGTACAAACTGGGATATGGGCTAACGCTTGCTCCGGCAATTCTTGTGCTTGAACTGTTTGGCCAAAGCCTAAGGGAGAAAGTGTAAAAACAGCAGTTATAACTAAATTACCAGCAATTTTCGCAGCAGATTTTATCATGCAGGTATTTTATAGCACACCATTTTTTCTTTGTCAACAAATCTGCATTAATATAGTATCCAGTCAGATAATTTACCAGCTGACTATTGATGCGGGTACATTTATACAGTCTGGTTCTAATATGTTACATTTATACAAGCCACTACTACCATATCTATATTAATACTTATAGTTTGTTCGGCTTACTGCCAGTAATTTAACCAATAATTAAAACTATATTGTGTATGATGGATGCAACCAGGATGGATAATCTGTCGGTATACATTCTTGCGATTGTATTGTATTATACAGAAAAATATTGCGACTTCCAGCAAGCTATTTTGACCATTTGACAGCAAGCCAAAAAGGTCATATATCTTCATCTAGTAATTAGGATATGACATCATTCATTAGGCCATTAATAAATTTCATATTTTTGCAATGAGTAAAATTATGGGTATTATTTTAGTCAGTTTATGTTTAATTATTATTGGCTATTTTCTGCTGATATCAAAAAACTTCAATACAGCTCTAGATCGCTTGTCCCTGCTGCCGAAACAGCAATCATTTACCGAGCTCTACTTTCAAGACCCAAACAACTTGCCACAATCGTACCAGCCAGGTATCCCTTTATCTTTTTCATTTAGCCTCCACAACGAAGAAAATCGTGAAACACAAACACCATTTACTGTTATAGTAACAAACCACACGGGAACAAAAATTGTTGATCTTAGCACGGCTGTACTAAAACCAAACCAGTCACAATCCTTTACCGAACAAATTACGATCAACGCGCTAGCTACACGTTCCGCTGTTAGTGTGAACTTACCTGACAAGAACCAGTCAATACATTTTTGGGTGGACTAAATGAAAATAAGTATACTCATTCCTTGTTACAATGAAGAAAATGGCGTTGGCAAAGTAATCGACGGCATACCCTTTGCAATACTTACTAAGCTCGGCTACGAGGTTGAGGTTATTGTCATTAATAATAATTCTACAGACAAAACTGCTGCTGTCGCTAAACGGAAAAAGGCCCATGTTATCTTTGAACCAAACCTTGGCAAGGGTAATGCTATTAGGGCTGGCTTTAACGCTATTGCCGACGATACATCATTTGTCGTCATGCTCGACGGGGATAATACCTATGTTGCCAACGAAATTCCGCGTATTATTGAACCGCTTGCGAGTGGTTTTTCTGATGTGATTATTGGCTCAAGATTGGGCGGTAAAGTAAAAAAGGGTTCGCTGCGCTTTTTTAATAGAGTATATAACTGGATTTGTATTTTCTTAGTAAGGCAGATCTGCCGGGTCAATACTACTGATGTTTTAAGTGGTTATTTTGGTTGGCGCAAAGAGGTAATTGATAAATTAAAACCACATATTACTTCCAAGGGTTTTGCTATAGAAATGGAAATGATGATGAAAATAGCTAAAATGGGATATGAGATTTATGCTGTACCAATTACTTATAACCATCGCGAAGGCAAGTCAAAAATTAATCCAATACTAGATAGTCTCCGGATTTTGATTATGTTTTTTGAAAGCTTATTTTGGTCACCGAAATACGGTGGATTCAAACCGGTTGTCACAATCCGTAAAGCCTATGCCCGAAATAACATATTAAAAAACTCAAGACAACTTAAAAAGATTAAATTATCACGATTATCTAATGTAAACCTTGCGCAAAAACATGCCGTTGGATACAAAACACAAAAAAATCTCTCGGCATCCCCTACTTCAAGAAACCTAGCTGTGCACTATGCTAAACCTCGATCGAGACAACTAGCAAGCCGTCAAGTCGCTTATATCGGTTCGAATAATTTTGCTACTACACTTACTTCCCTTCAATCAACGGACTATCCGGCAGCCCAGCAAAAGCATAGACAAAATGAGCCCTTCCCTGGCAAAATAAATCTTGAAAAAAATCCAAACTATCCGGCGGTGCCAACAGGCGAGACGCCGAAAGAATGATAGTGCCTATTAAACCCACTGTTCCAATTACTCAATAAGGTGCATATATTATGAAAGTGGCTGTTGTTACTGATGCAATCTACCCGTACCATAAGGGCGGGAAAGAAAAGAGGATCTACGAGATTACAACTCGTCTCGCCCGAAAAGGCTACCATGTCGATATTTACTGTATGAATTGGTGGCACGGCAAAACTGAAAAAGTTGAAAATGGTGTCTTCCTGCATGCGATCACAAATTACCATCCATTATATGGCAAAACTCACAGGTCGATTTCACAGGCAATTTTTTTTACCTTTGGTTGCTTTAAACTTATGATGCACGACTTTGACGTCATTGAGGTAGACCATATGCCACATCTTATTCTTTTTCCTTTAAAACTGGTTTGCCTTTTAAAACGAAAGCCACTCCTCGTCACCTGGAATGAAGTTTGGGGAAGAGCGTATTGGGTATCTTATATGGGTATATTAGGCAACATTGCATATTTTATTGAACTCGCAAGTGTCCAAACAGCTAGTAAAATTATTGCTATTTCAGCCCATACCGCCAAAAAGCTACGACAAGAATTACATTACACAAAGGAGATCGTAATTATCCCAAATGGTATTGACCTTGCCGCTATACAAAAAGTAAAACCCGCCAAAATAAAGTCTGATATTATTTTCGCCGGAAGGCTTTTACACCATAAACAGGTTGATCTTTTATTACGGTCAATAGCGTTACTTACAAAGAACTACCCAAAAATTAGCTGCGTTATTATAGGACAAGGGCCAGAAAAAAAGCGATTAATAACATTAGCCAAGTCGCTTACTATATCAGAGAATGTCCACTTCATGCCGCCCGTTGAAAGCCAATACCGACTTTATGCATTATTTAAATCTGCAAAGCTATTTGTCTTACCATCAAACCGTGAAGGTTTTAGCATTGTCGTTTTGGAAGCCAATGCTTGTGGCCTGCCAGTTATTACCATCAACCACAAGGACAACGCGGCTCAAGACTTAATAAAAAAGAACCAGAGCAACGGACTTATTAGTAACGCCAATGAACTTTCGATTGCAAAGTCCATAATCAAGTTACTTCGTAATCCTATTAGTCAAAAAAATTGCATAAAAGTCGCCAGTAATTATGATTGGAATACTATTACCCCACAGGTAGAGACAGCGTACAATACATGAAAAAGCAAATTCTCGTTACAACTAGTTGGGACGATGGCCATATCCTTGATGTAAAACTTGCCGCCCTCTTACAGCGGTACGGCATACGTGGGACTTTCTATATAGCACCAAAACATCGGGAATTTTCGAAAGCTAACTTGCTTTCGAAGCATGATATTAACGAAATAGGAAAATTTTTTGAAATTGGCGCTCACACGATGACACATCCCCATCTTACAAAAATACCAAATGTCATGGCCGCCCGTGAAATTAATCAGTCAAAGCACTTTTTGGAACAAACAGTAGGCAACCACATTGATTCATTTTGCTATCCATATGGTGCTTACAATGACAAAATAGCAAGCCTTGTTGCAACTTCAGGATTTCGCATAGCCCGAACAACAAAGCGAACTGTTTTTTTCTCAACCAATAACCCTTATGCTTTACCAACAACAGTGCATGCTTATACCCATCGACAGGATCTTTTTAACATCAGCTTACTCTTACGTTACAAAACAATTACCTGGGATGCCCTAGCAAAAAGGCAATTCGATATTATAGCTGAAACAGGTGGCGTATATCATTTATGGGGACATTCTTGGGAAATTGAGAAGTTTAATGGTTGGAACCGGTTGGAAAATGTTCTATACTATATTGCCAATCATAGACATGCTGCCCATATCACCAATGCTGACCTTCCATTATGAAACGGCAAAAGAAAAAGCTTCTTATTGTTACACCATACTTTTATCCGCAACCGGGAGGTTTGGAAAATTATGCGTACAATGTTGCTCGATTGTTACATAAAAACTATAACTGGAATATTGTTATTGCCACGACGAAACAGCGTGGCTATCGAAAAGAAGAGAGTATTGCCGGCATGAAGGTGTATCGAATGCCGATATTATTTACTATTTCTCATACGCCGATACATCCACTTTGGTATTTTTCATTACGATCTATCATTCATAAAGAAAAACCAGATCTTATTAATGTCCATACGCCGGTCCCGTTTATCGCTGACATTACGGCAAATATAGCTTCCAATATACCACTTGTTGTCACCTACCATACTGGCACTATGAAGAAAGGCCACTTAGTTTTTGATGGCATTATAGATCTCTATGAAAAGTATTTTTTACCGCTAATGCTAAATCGAGCTAATAAAATAATTTGTTCCTCCAGCTTTGTAAAAAAAAGCATGATGCGGCACTACGCTGCAAAAGCAGTTATTATTAATCCTGGTGTTGACACAACAATTTTTAAACCAAGAAAAAAAGTAACGCGTGCTAAAAAGATAGTTCTTTTTATTGGACAAAAAGCGACACTCCATACTATGAAAGGCCTTCCAGTTTTGCTAGCAGCGATGCGGCAAGTCCCCAATGCTACACTGCAAGTAATTGGCCAAGAGCCGACACTAAAAGCCGAAAACCTTCATTATATAGGTATTAAAACTGGAAAAAAATTAGCCGCTGCAATGCAACTTGCCTCGGTACTCGTTTTACCATCACTTGCTAATGTCGAAAGCTTCGGGATGGTATTAATTGAGGCAATGGCATGTAAAATTCCGGTTATTGGCAGCAATAGTGGCGGTATAACCGAAATTATCGACCAGGGTAAAAATGGATTATTGGTAAAACCAAATAGCGTAAAAGCACTATCAGCTGCATTACGAAAAATACTTTATAACGAGACACTAGCCACCTCATTAGCAGAGAACGGTTTTCGGAAAATTCAACAACAATTTACCTGGGAAAAACAAGCCAAGCGTACCCATGAAGTTTTAATTTCCTGCCTCGGATAATATTACATGGAAAAACCAACTATTGTGCAAGTAACACCGTATTATCCTCCACATTTAGGTGGCATGGAAAACTGTGTTATGGAAGTTACTAAAAATTTACATACCATAAAATATCCTGTTATGGTTTATACATCAGCAATTGGCAAACGAATGAAACATCAGTCAAAACAATCGTTTCCTATTCATTATCTTTGGTCATTCGAATTCGCCCATACACCAATTATGCCTTCCCTTTTTTTCCACTTGTTAAAAGTGCCAAAAGGTTCAATTCTTCATTTACATATTGCCCAAGCATTTACACCAGAAGTTGTATATCTTGCAGCAAAAATTAAACAACTTCCCTATATTGCCCACGTTCACCTTGATGTTGCCCCTTCAGGATTTTTCGGATTTTTGTTATTACCATACAAAAAAATTATTTTACGGCATGTTTTACAACAAGCTACTAAAATTATTTGTTTGACTGAAACCCAAAAACAGACATTGAAACACCAATATGATCTACCGGAATATAAACTTTGTGTTATTCCAAATGGTGTTGGTAAAGAATATTTTTTGAAACGATTAAATATTAAAAATGATAAGGTTGCCCATGTTCTTTTCGTAGGACGCCTCGTTGCCCAAAAAAATCTGCCTTTGTTATTAGAAGCCGCAAAACAATTAGGCAATAAGATACAGATTGACATTGTCGGGAAAGGAGAACTTGAAAACGACTTAAAAGGTTTAATAATAAAGTATGGTTTAAATAATGTCAGACTGCACGGTCCGAAGTTTGGCAAAGACCTGCGAGCATACTACCAAAAGGCTGATTTGTTTATACTACCTTCATATAAAGAAGGTTTATCATTAGCACTGCTTGAAGCGATGGCAGCTGGTCTGCCTGTTGTTGCTGTTTCATCAGAAGGCATGCAGAATATCTTGGGTAATGGCGGCATTCTCGTTAAAAAACCGACTGCCAATAACCTAGCATCAGCACTGCAAAAGCTTGTATCAGATACCCAATTACGAAGGCAATTATCTCGAAATGCAAAAAAAATTGCAGAAAAATACAATTGGCAAACTACAACAAATCATATTTCGCAGGTTTATCAAGAGATTAATATATGACATTAGAAAAAAGCGATATTTTCCTTCTCCTTATTATCACGATTGCCTTAACTGAAATAACACAAATATTTCATATCAACTTTTGGCATATCGGCACCATATTAACTGTTATTACAACCCTCATCATACCTGGTATTTTGTTGCTTTTAACGTTACGTGTCGGGCGTTTACCGTTTTGGCTATCGCTTGTTATGGCGGTCGGGCTCAGCCTTGCCCAGGTCGAATTCGTCGGACTATTGCAAAACCAATTACTGCCAACATACGAAGTTTTTAAGCCGCTTTCCCATGATCCAACACTTATATGGTTTGCAGTTTATCTATTAATACTTTATATCGTGGCGATGTATAAATCAGACAAAAAAGTGCAGTTTACAATACCATCAATTAGTATTTCCTTTAAGAATACGCTCTTGTATACACTGCCGCTTTGTTTAATTGCCTTTGCTATTTTTGGAACCATCAGCGTTAATAATGGCGGATCTAATATATTACTCTTGATACAACTTCTGACTATTAGTGGAATTGTGATACTGCTAACATGGGGTCGAAATAGATTTCCTTCTTCCATTTTTCCGTTTACCATCTATTGCATTGCACTCTCATTGCTTTTTACGACCTCACTACGTAGCTGGTATGTTTCCGGACACGACATCATGCAAGAATACTATGTTTTCCATTTAACGAAACAGCATGGTATTTGGGATATCGGTTTGTATCGTGACGCCTATAATGCCTGCTTAAGTATTACTATCTTACCGACAATCTTTTCTAATCTCTTCATGATAAATGACATGTACATATATAAAGTGGTATTTCAAATGCTATTTGGATTTTGCCCGGTACTTGTTTATTATTTATTGAAAAAGTATACAGCAGATATTTTTGGCTTCCTCGCAGCATTTTATTTTATGTCTTTCCCAACATTCTTTAACGACATGCCAATGCTTAACAGGCAAGAAATAGGCTTACTCTTTTTTGGCCTGTTGCTGATTATCGTTTTTGATACCATTCTACCAACGGCAGTTCGAAGGATATTGTTCGTGGTGTTTGGGCTTAGTATTATTGTGTCTCACTACTCGACAAATTATATTGTTCTGGCACTTTTTATTATTGCATACATCAGCCAAAAGCTTATTAGCGGCCCAGCCCTATTGCCTATTCTTAACAAAAGCTTAGCAAGGTATACACGCTTTTGGCAAACGGAAAGTACCGACAATATAATTACTAAAGAACCAGAACGAAACTACCAAACTATTCAATCGCCAAGGTCAAAGCCTTCAACGAAATACGTTCTTGCTAATCCTCAACATAAGACTAATAGATTAATAGATAAAATTGCTAATTTATTTATTCAGCCAAAAAACATTTTTTCAAATCAAATTAAGCTACCAGGAGACCTTATACTTATCTTACTAATTGGCACTATCTTCTGGAATGCTGTTTTTACAAGAACAGCGAATAACTTCGGTGATGTTGCCTCAAAAGTCTACCGGAATATCTTCATCCACTCACAATCGGAAGGAAAGTCAGTTGATGTGAGTTATAGTATTTTCTTTCATCATACAATAGATCCGCAGACCCTTATTAAACAATATATTACGACTGCTACAAACCTAGAGCAAACCCATCATGAAGGGCCACTTTATACACCTACTGTCTATACCCAGTATCCCGTACAACTAATAAATCAAGCCATTTTACCTTCTACCTTCTTAGGCAATGCATTACTAGCTAGCCATGTGCCACTTTTTGATTTACACAGTAAAAGTAGAGCATTAGCCGCTGGGATAATACAACTTTTAGTCTTTATTGGTCTTCTGGGGTTTGTCATAACGAAGATAAGAAAGCCGATTGACACATTGTATATCTATGTGTGCTTAAGCTGTCTGATATTGTTATGTCTTGAAGTAATCCTGCCAGATATTTCAGCAGAATATGGCTTGTTGCGTTTATTTCAACAGTCGCTCTTTTTACTGTCATTACCAATTGTACTTGCAACGTACATCCTCTTTTTCTTTATTGGCCAACCAAAACGGATATACTTTATGGCTTGCATTGCGATTGGTTTCTTCCTCAATTTAACCGGGTTCTTCGCGCATCTTACCGGTTCGTATTATCCAACAATGACCCTTGATAATGCAGGCATTTATTATGATGCCTATTATGTTAATAAAACGAGTATTGTATCGGCACAGTGGCTGAAGCAAAATAGGCAGGCTAATACTACTGTGCAAACTGATATTTCCGGTTCGCTGAAGCTATTAGCATACGGGGACATCTTTGCGCTTGATGCCATACTGCCTCCTGTTATCGAAAAAGATTCGTACGTCTATCTACCCAATGCCAAAAGCCAACAATACGTCTTTATCTCAGTTAATAGTGATACATTGATCGTCAACTCACCTGAAAAGTTTCTAGAGGAGAATAAAAACTTAATTTACAACAACGGTTGGTCAAAAATTTATAAGTAATTATGCAAGTCCTCATAACCCATGCTTATACAAGAAGCAATAAAGGTGATGCAGCAATTTTAAGTGTATTATTGCGGCAAGTGGTAAAGGCGTTTCCTAAGGCAACAGTTAAGATTTCTACGTTCGATGACCCAAAGAAAAACAAGACATTTGAGCATAGCCAAACTATTTCCTCATTCCTTTACCTCATCGTATTTCAATATAAAAATAAAGCCATCAAAGCTTGCTATGCCAGCTACATTATTTTTGTAACAGTACTTTGGGCGTTAGTTTATCGGTATTTTAGCTGGGAATTGAATACAATTCTTTCAACGCCAATCCGTAAAATAATACAAGAATTTAAAAATAGTGATCTTATTATCCCAATTGGTGGTGGGTATATCCGTTCAAAACCTGGTATCGCTGATACGGTAAACTTGCTGCTTGTTTTGCATCCTATCGAAATAAGCCTACTCTTAGCAAAACCGGTTATATTATACTCACAATCTATTGGCCCCTTTTATAATGGCCTACAAACGTTTATGGCCCGTTTGGTACTTAATCGAACGAGACTTATTATGGTTCGTGAAGATCATTCGTTAAAAACTCTTCGAGCAATTGGAATAAATCAGCATATTGTTACCAGAACGGTTGATGCTGCGTTCCTCTTTCCTGGTGTGCACCATAGCAAATCAATATTCCAACCATACCGCAAAAAACTAGCCAGTAAAACGATCGTTGGCATTACCGTACGGCAGTGGCTTGGTTCACAAGAGCAGCATAAATATGAACAAGCATTTGCTGAGTTTATTAATATGATGGCGAGTAGTAATATGTATATATTCATTCTCATCCCTCAAGTATCTTCAAAACTCCACCATGATGACGACCGTCAAGTTGCTCAAAGAATTATGCATGCTATTAAAAACAAACAGTACGTCATTAACCTTAGTGGTAACTATTCGCATCACCAAGTAAAAGCAATGTACCAAAATCTCGATTTTATCATTGGCACAAGGTTCCATTCAGTTATTTTTGCGCTTACTTCTTACGTACCGGCACTTGCTATTGAATATGAGTATAAAACAAGTGGCATTATGAAGGACTTGCACTTAAACCAATGGGTAATGCCGATAGAAGCAGTGACGGCAAAACGGTTGTACAGTAAATTCATGAATCTAGTACAGGCAAAAACAAGTTATAAAAAAACACTCCATAACTATTTACCGTCATATATACAGCAAGCGCAAGACAATGTAGAATATCTCAGAAAAGCATACCGGTCATTTGTAACGGAAAAGTCTGAACGTCATCAGATACTGCAAAGCTATGAGAATTAGAAATGTTCGTGTCGAAACGCAAGGCAACAAAATTTCCTTATTGGCCACCTGCACTATTCGTCATTTTGGCGACGATGAAGTGTATATAACGTTTCCTAAAAAATACAAAACATTTATTAGGGCTGATGCCAGCCCATTTGCTGCAATGCTGCTTATCCCTTCGATGAAAAAAGGTGAAGACCTTATCATTGAAGGCACAATCTCCGAAAAACTGTATCACAATATGCAGCATATCATGAAAGTCATGCTTGGTTGGAAGGAATTAGGGCTAAAGCCCATCCGTATTATTGTCGACGGTACAACGCAAGATGCACAACAGGCAAATATTGAAGCTTCATTCTTTTCGGGTGGCGTGGATTCCTTTTATACCTTTTTTAAAAATAAGACAAGCAAGAAACAAAAATTGACACATATAATTCTTGTCCATGGCTTCGATATTGAGCTACGCAATCAAGAATTATGGCAAAAAACACGCAAACACGCAAAAACTCTCGCCCATGAGGAAAATATTTCCATTATTGATGTTTCATGCAATATATATCGTCTTATTACACCTTTTATATTATGGGAACATGCGTTCGGCGGCTGTATGGCGGCCATTGCTTTAGCATTACGGCAAAAGTTGCAAAAAATTTACCTTGCATCATCGTATCGATATGACCAACAATTTCCAGGAGGATCACATAGTGCAATTGACAAATATTGGAGCACCGAAAAACTTACATTTGTCCATCACGGTGGCGACGTAACGAGATTTGAAAAAGTCAAATATATAGCTAATTTCTCCCATGCATTAAAACATTTGCGTATTTGTAATGATACCCGCGATGGCACGTATAATTGTGGGGTGTGTGATAAGTGCGTTCGAACGATGATCAGCCTTGCAATCGTTGGGAAACTGAACAATGCATCTACACTACCGAAAAAGTTAGACCTTGCTCTTGTTAAAAACCTCGCTATCCAACACGAATTTTCAGCAATATTCCAAAGAGAAAATTTGGCAGCATTACAACAAAACCATCCAAACCCCAAACTCGAAGAGGCAATCGAACAAAGCCTGAAAAAACTTTCAAATAACCACCATAATGCCCTGCCTGACACCGTATTGAGTAAGTTAATTTATGCTGACAATGAATACAACCGGGGTCGGATATATGAACTTATTTCGTATCTTAGATATAAGCTTTTTCTTTAAAATACGAAAAGTATTTCCGCGCTAACTGATTAAAGCCAATTTCTTTTATAAGGAACAGGAAAAACAGAGCGGCCGTAAGCAATTGTGCAAATAACCATCCAATACCAATGCCGGTAAGCCCTCGAGAAATAAATATGACGCTAGACCCAAGAAGTAATGAGCAACCAATAACATTACAAATTAACAATAAACCAATTTTATGTCTAATTCGAAAAACAGCACTTGTCACTAATGCAATTGAGGCGAAAAATGATGAAACACCAAATAGCCGCAACAGCTCGAACGCTTCGGTTTCATAATTTTGGCCAAAGAAATGCAAAACAATATTGCCAAAAAAGTAAATAACAAAAACAGCAGGAATAAGTAATCCAAAAATAAGACCAATTGATTTGGTCAGATGCGTTTGTAGCTCGCGGTTATCATACGAACCTTCGGCAAGAAGCGACTGTGTTACAGCAACAGGAATTATAAGGAGCAAATTCAATATCATGGCATCAATGTAATAATATGCCGCGGCTTTAGCATTAAGAAAATTCACTATCAAAAGCGGTAAAATTAATATTGGCAACTGATATAAAAATCCAGCCACATAGTTTGCAATTGAGAATCGAGCCATCTGTGAAACAGCTGTCTTATTAAATGTAATCCGGAAAGAGTATTTGAATTTTATTGCTAATATAACAATAGCGAAAAAGGAGCCGAATACTGTTGCCACAGCAACAGAAGTAAAAATACCGAATGCGCCAAATATAATCAAGAAAAAAGGCAAAACCAGTTTAATAATACTGAGTGTTGTGTTTTTAAAAAGAACATTTTCCGCTGCTCGATATGCCATAAAAATGCCATCAATTATAAGGCTCCAGGTATAGGCAATGATGAAAATAACAAACAAAATGCTATAGAAATAGTTGGTTTTGAGAAAAAGTAAGTGCGGTGAGAATGTCCGAATTCCCTGTATAAAAATAATGCAAGCAATACATGCTACTATACCTGTAACAACGAACGTTGAATTAATCATTTCATTACGTATGTGTGAGTTTGGGAGATAGCGAATAAGACTGATGTTTAGGCTTAATGTGCTAAAACCGCCGATTAAGCTCATAACCGAAATGAGAGTCGTTGCGATGCCAATGTCTTCTGGCTTTGCGATACGAGCCACTAGCATCCAAAACAGAAAACCAAATGCAGCTAAGACAAATGTACTCGACATAATATATATCGAATTTCGGAAAAGTAAATCTGATTTGAAATGATGGATGATAGTTTGTACTACTCGGTTTTGCATATTCATCGGCAGCAAGCTAGTGCGAGTATACACTATTAGCCTCTTTGGTGCATTAAGTAAAGCCAAAATGGTGGAAACAGATGGTATACTACGAATTGTTTTGTGCCAAAAGTCTATCGAAAAAGAAAAGTACTAAAATTTAAGGTATAAATGAAAAAACGATTGCAAAATCTTAATCCTAAGGTGATCGCGACAATTGTCACATTTTGTATAGCTGCAGGAATTATTGCAATATTTTTCCAACAAAAAATACGCGATTATTCATATGTCTACCTCTTACCCTCGCAAAGACAAGTAAACGAAGCTGGCCAAATATCACCAAATACCATGGGTACTTCTTACCTTATTTACGGTGTCAATGTTGACATAAGCCAATTGGTACCCAACTCGCCAAGATATGTTGTTAACGCAAGTGGACAAGATCTTATCGATGTTGCCCATAATCTTGGTGTTAATACGCTACGTATTACCAACGCTGCGATAGCATTCCCTGATCGGCCTGGCAATTTCACCCAAGCTGAATGGCATGCAGTACTCGATAAGATGACTAGGTATAACATGAAGGCTATAGTACTATTAGAAACACCAAACCTTGACCCAAATGATTTTTCCCAAAACTATCTGGCTTTAGCGCAGAGTTATATAGATTTAGACATTCTAAGCGACCCAATAGTATGGGCAGTTGATATCCGCAATGAGCCACTTATAAATTCCGATAATATCAATGTCATGAAAAAAGTAGCAGTTCTCATAAAAAACCGTTACCCCAATATCCAAATAACGATTGGCGGCTGGAAAATATATAATCCAAATGGGCCACAGGACAATGATCCATTTAGTTGGAATGACCCAAAAGCTGGCAAACAACTCTATGATATCGTTGATTTTTATTCAACGCATATCTATGGTTACGACCAGAAGTTTCTAGGGATATTTCCAAATCCATATAACTTAACGCTTTACCAACTTTCACTTGTAAAACAATCCGCAGGTAATAAGCCAATATTAATTGAAGAATTTGGTGCGGGCAACGGTGATGCCATTACTGACCAAGGAACCTTAGGAAGTAAGGAGTTGCAAGCAAATGTTTATGCAAATGTTTATCAAGTAATAGAGGATAATAAATTTGCCGATAACCTGCTTGGCAGCGTAGCGTATGTACTCTATCCGCGCGATAGGAATACAAATGGCTGGAATATTGTTGCAAATAGCGGTGATACATTATACCCAGCCGCCCAAGTACTTAAACAGTTCACGGGTAAATCCGATTCACCAATAAAAATCTTAAGTTACTCAACACCACAAACGTATATTCTCACAAACAATGATTTTGGGAAGCACCTTACTGTTAAAAAAAATGACATCTTAGGCTTCGCGATTGATCTAGACGATGCTTATACTTACACCTTAATAAGCACAAATCCGTCAGTAATCACCACCAATCAACCTCTCATTATCGATTCAGTTAGTCATAAATATCAGGCCCTGCTGCATGTTGGAAATGGCGGTACGGCAACCCTTACCATCATGCAAGCGAAACAGTGCCTGCAAAATATAGTCTGCAATCAAATTCCAACACCGAAAGACACATTTACTATTACTGTGCAAGGTGACTAATCGTCGATTTCATCTTCTTCGAGCTTTGTATCATCATCGCTCACCATACCACCTGCAAATCCTACCCGGCGTTGTTCATAACCACGCCCTGTTGCACTATCGAGCCGATCACTTTGATATGCTGGTTGCACCATCGTAATTGTTTGCATGTCTTGTACGCCATATTTTTCCATGACGTCAGAAACAAACGTTTCAACTCGATTGCCAACAGGTACAAGTAGTAAGATTGCCCCTTCCCGAATACGTTGTTCATAAACTCGTGCCTGCTGTTCTGGGACACCGAGACTTACTAGCGCACCTATAATGCCACCAGCAAGGGCACCCGTTACAGTTCCAGATATTGTCGTCGCGGCAGCCCCAGTTAGCCCAAGCGCTGCAGCTATTGGCCCAGCAATAAGTATGCCACCAATACCAGGAAGAGCAATAGCACCAACGCCGATTAATAACCCTGCCAAGCCACCGATTAAACCACCAGTTACTGCACCGCTTGTAACGGCATCAGTGGTAGAAGCTCCAGTGCGTTTAGCTACATCATGGCTGGCCCTTGTATCTCGCATAACTATTGAAACGTCTTTTGGGTTATAGCCATTGCGCTCTAAATCGTGGATAACCCGTTCTGCATCTTCTTGCGATGAAAACATACCTAATACAACTTTATTACTTGCTGCCATACGAACCTCCTTTTCATTTGTTATGGTTGCAAGTATAGGCGAACTAGCCTTAATAGTCTGTTAAAGTGTTTTCGCTAGGTGTGATTAAAAAGCTAAAATATGCTTGGCCCTTTTGGTGTTCCTAATCCTGTTGGTCCATCATAACCATCATTGGCATGGCAAAGATAAGATCGTGCACAACTACCATTCGAACCTACTGTTATGTCGGTTAATGCTATGCCCCTTCCATAAAACAAAGCATTTACGAGCGTATGGGCTGGCATCTTATCACCCTGAGCGACAATACCGGCAACTAATGGCGCGGCTAAACTGGTACCGCCTATGACAAGCCACCCCTTTTTACTACCAGCAACAGTCGAACTATAAATTGCCGCCCCAGTATGTGGGTCAGCGTCGGCCGCGATATCAGCAACTGATCTTTTGCTGCAACCTTCATCGTGTTGCCAAGCAGGCTTGCTTTCATAAGCGCTGCAGCCACTTCCTGTTCCAGCCCAAACTACCTCCGATTTATAACTGGTATTGCCAACAAGATGCAGTGTCGTACCACCAACAGCTGTAACATACTCTGATGCTGCCGGATACGACACACCATAACCATTATCTCCAGAACTAAATGCTATAAACCTTCCTGGCAAATTAAAATGTTTATCATATGATCTTTCTGAAGTAGTTTCTTGGCCACCCCATGAATTTGAAATTATCTTCGCGCCTTTTTTCACCGCCGTATCAAAAGCGGCAAGCAAGCTTGTCATACTACTTGAACTTGCTTCTACCAACAGGATGTTGCAGTTCTCACAAAGGGCGTGCGCTACTTCGACATCGAGGGCTATTTCCATTGCCCAACCGCTATTTTTATTTGGTAAGTTGGTCCCACCTTTCTGATTTATTTTCTCAAGGCAAGGGTTATTAGGTGTCCCGGCACTAACTGGACAAGAGGCAAGTTTTGGCAGACCGAATGTATCACTATAGACATTAACATCTTGCAGAATAGTTGGATCATCGTAGGCATCAACAATGGCAATGGTATTTTTTGATTGGCTAACACCATCAACGCTGTAAGCGCCACGAAATTGCGCAGGTCCATAGCCAGACGGAACATTAGTAACATGGGGTAAACCATTTGGTTCTGTAAGGACCCGAGCATGACAGCGGACATGGCCTTTAGCCGATGAACCGCAAACTGCAGTATGCGATAAGCTTATATCGGATATAGTTGCAGGATAACTAGTAAGGGCAAAAACAGAGGTTGGGAAAAATAAAGTAATACAAAGCAATGCAGCACAACATAAAAGTGTTTTCATAAAAGTCCTCACTTTACTTGAGGGCAGGCACTTATATTTTTACTGCAGTTTCGTATATTCTACGGGTATTTTAAATTTATTGTCAAGAGGAAAATTAAACCAAAATTAACTATCGACAATCTCTTGCCAAAGTACAATACTTACTATAATGATGCCGCTTCACGTTTGGATAAAGGAAAAATATTTACTCACCCTATTTATTTGTCTATTCATTATTGTCAGAAGTATCTATTTTCCACTTTTTGCCGCCTTTTCTTCTGACCAAGCGAATTTTTCACTGCATGCATTAGATATCATGGCTTCGCATAAATTCACCTTAGTTGGACCGGCAATTTCGTTTGCGCTCGATGGGAGAACAATATTTCAAGGGTCAATTGTCTATTACTTCACCCTTTTATTTTTACTACTAGGACATTTGGACCCGATGGTTAGTTCATACCTTTTCATGATTTTCTGCGGATTTATGGTAATACCACTTTACTATGGTGCGAAAATGCTCATCAATAGCAGAGCCGCTTGGCTTATAACTACTATATATGTCTTTTTTCCTTTTTATATAGCCCACACCCGTTATTTATGGAATGCAAATTATCAGTTTGCCCTTTTGCCGATTGTTATCTTCCTAATGGGATTGTATAAGGTAAAGTCTAACGTCATTATCTTAGTATTGCTTGGAGGATTGTTAGGGTTACTGCTCCAGTTCCACTATCAACTTGTTACCGTTCTTATAGGACTGGTTATTTACTATATAAAATTTGCCAGTCTGGGACTAAAAAGATTAGGCTTATTTTTTGGGGGATTTCTTTTAGGGCTTTCGCCAATGCTAGCGTTTGAAGTGCATAGCCATTTTTACAATAGCCAGACCATCGTATTCTTCCTCACACATGCAAAGAGCTTTGTTGGCCAGAAGTCTAATTCCTACTTTGGCACACACTACCTGCTAAGTGTGTCGCTTTTTGCTTTTTTGCTTATTATCTACTTCTTACGGCAACATGTAACTTATCGTCGGATAGCACTCGTTGGCGGAGTGCTTGGACTTTGGTCGCTTGCCTTAGTTGTCCAAAAACCAAACCATGCTGAAGGCATGATTGCTGGATGGAACTATCCAAGTGAGGCAAAAGTCCACCAGATTATTGTGGCTCAACATCTTAAGGACTTTAATGTTGTGAATTTGCCGTCAGATACGCTCGCTCAGGTCCAAAAATACCTACTGCGCAAGGACAAAGTGAAAATTAACGAGAATAATTATAAGACTGAACACTATCTGTTTGTTATTAGCAAGGATGCAAATTACATGCAAAATCCTGCATACGAAGTAAACTCTTTTACTCCATCAAGCCTTGTAAACCAATGGCCAATTAATAACGCTTTTACCCTCTATTTGTTGGAAAGGAAACCTCAAGATTAATTTACTGTGCCTGGAAGCGGATGAGCTTACATGATTTCTCAAGGACTGTTGCTGGTTGGGCCAAGGTGAAGGTATTGAGCTGTAACTTCTTGTTGCCAGGGCTGGTGGGAGTAGGACGGGAACTTGGCCTTGGGGTTGGGGTGGCAGATCCCCTGCCAAATAGGTTGCCAAACCAATTAGCTATGATAGCAAAGATATTTTGGTTACCTGTCGTGCTTCCTAAAACTAAGCTGTTTGAAACCGCTTGTTTAGGAACACAGCTAAACTGAATCCAGGCCCGGTAAATCTTACCTTTTTCAAGTTGCGGAATTTGGGTTTGCCATTGTGATTGGTATCGTACAAGCGTTGGTGTATTGACTGTTGTTGTCGGGTTCACCGGCCCTGATTGGCCAATGATGGTGGCATTGTCACTGTCCCCGGCACCGAGGAAGAAGCTCATATTACTGACTTTTGCTTTCTGGGTATTTGACCCTTCAACTTTGGCAAATGCTGTAAATGTTGTTTGCTTTCCAGGTATGATATCGGTATTATCCATACCGTCACACGTACAAAGCGTTTCATCAAATGGCGTCGGCGATGGACTAGGTGTAGGTGTGGGCGTTGGGGTTGGGGTGGGCGTAGGTTGGCAGACATTTTGGCCTGCCCCATTTGGCAAACATTTTGGACATCCTACCGCTTGGACACACTGACTATCGTTTTGGCATATCATACCGCAAGCCGGCGGTGGTGTTGGTGTTGGTGTAGGTGTCGGCGTTGGTGTTGGACTTGGTGTTGGTGGTACCTGACAAATAGAGTGTGCAATATCATTTGGATTTGGCAAACATGCCGTACATTGGCCGGCTAGGGAACAGTCATTATTGGAATTGCAACTTGAACCACAAGCAGGTGGAGGCGTTGGTGTCGGGGTTGGGGTCGGTGTTACCGGGTTGGTAATTATCACTGACCCACCGTTTTGGCATGTTAGTGTTAATGTACCATCAGGATTTTGGGTTATTGTTACAGCACCATCGGCACCTGCTGCTGCCGTACCGGCTTGCGCTGCTTGTTCAAGCGTAGCTCCCGAAAGTAATGCATTTTTGACCGCCGTGACGATATTAATCCAGGCGGGCATGTTTGGCACCGTATTAATATTCGGTATATAGTCGCCAAATCCACCATAACTCAAGTTTCCATTTAAAACTTCCCGCTGTGCATAAGCAACATTAGTTAATCGTGTAGTACTCACGATTCCAAGACTTAAAAGTAATATTGCTAGAACTAACTTTATTCTCATGATTTAATAAGCGATTGAAATTCTTGGTTTGCTGCCAGTCCTTCAAAAAATTTGTACTTGACATCATTCCTGGCGGTTATCTTTATACCTGGATTTTCCTCAATGGCCTGCTTAACAAATTGTAAGGCAAGCGTCTGGTTACCGAGCTTTGAAAGCGTTTTTGCAAATTCATAGCTGAGCCTTGCTTTCATGCCTGTTTTGTCATTTTGCGTTAAAAGCGTATTATCATTGTCTATCCTTTTTAGGGCGTAGGCAAAGTAACCAGCCGCTTCCTTATCATAGCCACCGGCACGAACGACGATACCGATTAAGTAGTAATTTTCGGAAATCTTCGGATTTAGGGCAATCGCTTTTTTTAAGGCATTCACTCCTTCATAGGTGTGCCCATTGATCGCCATGAGGTATCCATACTGTGCTGCAGCTGGAGCAAAGGAGGGGTCTGCCGCTACAGCTTGCTTAGCAAACCCAATTGCCTTATCCATGGAAACAATTTTTGTCTGTTCTATTGTCGCCATGTTTGTGAAAGCTTCTGATTTAAGTTGCGCCGGTATAGTCGGCTGTTGCGTGGCCTGCTGGAAATACGTGAACGCTTCAGTAACATTACCCTTTCTTACACTTTGGCGGGCTTTTGCTAAAACGGCCTGGGGATTTTTAGGATCTAAAGCATAGGCTTTGTCGTATGCTTGGAAGGCACTTTGCTGTTGGCCTAGAAACTCTAGGACGTGGCCTTTATGGAACCAAGCTTCGGGATTTTTACCGTCAACCGCTATAGCTTTATTGTAATAACCCAGCGCTTCGGTGTATTTGCCGGCTGTTTCATTAATATACCCTGCTGCCAAAAGGACATTGACATCATTTGGATATTTGGCTAAAGCTTGATCGATGTATTTTTTTGCACTATTAAATGCACTTGTCTCATCACCACTTAAATTACCTTTTTCTGCTATTGTGGTAATTAATCCAGCAAACAGGCTTGGGTCTTGCTGCATACCAAGTGCTTGCGTGAACTTCTTTTCTGCACTAGTGTAATTACCACCGTTATAATCTGCAGCCGCGCTTGCCCCAAGCGTTAAAGCGGCTGATTGGTTATTCGGTTTGTTAAATTTCAAGACCAAAAGGGTAATAACAACCAATACGGCTCCAATGATAAGACATACCAGTAGCACATTCCCCTTCGGATTATTATTGTCAGATTGTTGGTTGGAAGATAATCCTTGAAGTAGTAGATTTTTTTCAGCCTTTATGTCATTGCGCATATTTTAATACTATCACTCTACCTTTTAAGACTGCAACAATGGCATATTTACTGCGCCTGGAAGCGGATGAGCTTACATGATTTCTCAAGGATGAGGGAGGGTTGGCCCAAGGTGAAGGTATTGAGCTGTAACTTCTTGTTGCCAGGGCTGGTGGGAGTAGGACGGGAACTTGGCCTTGGGGTTGGGGTGGCAGACCCCCTGCCGATCAGACGGCTAAACCAGCTGCCAATGATATCCCAGATACTCGAGTTTTGGCTAGACGATCCTAAGACTAAGCTGTTGACCGTACTGGCTGGACCCTTTTGGGCACAGTCAATTTGAACCCAGGCCCGGTAGATCTTACCCTTTTCCAGTTGGGGAATTTGCTGCTGCCAAGTTGATTGGTAACGGACAAGGTTGGGATTGTTGGCAATGACTTGGGACTGAACTGGTCCTGATTGGCCAATGATGGTGGCATTGTCACTGTCCCCGGCACCGAGGAAGAAACGGATGTCGTTCACTTGGGCTTTGGAAGTATCAGCCCCTTCTACCTTGGCAAAGGCCGTAAAGGTTGTTTGTTGGCCTGGGGTAATATCAGTCGTATCCATACCATCACACTTACACATATCAGGGCTAAAGCCTGGTGTTGGGGAAGGAGTTGGTGGGGATGTTGGTGGTGGGGTTGGCGGTGGGGTTGGAGGAACCTGGCAAGTATTAATGCCACCACCGTTTGGCAGACATGCTGTGCACTGGCCAGCTAATGAACAGTCGTTGTTATTGTTACATTGACTATTGCAAGCTGGAGGCGGCGACGGTGATGGGGTCGCTACGGGACAACTGCAGCTAGTGCTATCTTGGCAAGATGGATTTCGGCATTGGCCCTGGAAACAAAATCCGGAAGCACAATCCGAATTCCCTTGGCATGTGGCATTACAGGCTAAATTTGGTTGCGGCGTTGGTGTTGGTGGAACTTGGCACGTATTTTGGCCGCCGCCGTTTGGTAAGCAGGCGGAACATTGGCCAGCTAATGAACAGTCGTTGTTATTGTTACATTGGCTGTTACAGGCCGGCGTGGTTGTCGGTGCAGGTGTGGGGTTCTGGCAGGAATCAACCTTACAGTTAATCCACCCATTGCTACATTGGAAATGATAAATGCCGACGTTACCGGTGGCGGGCTCGCACTGGTCATCTACCGGTACACAAATTTGGTCTGGACGACACTGGTTACCACAAACCTCAGGAACAGCATTACTCACAGCAATAGCTTGCGGTGCTGCGGCAAACCACACGATCATCGATACTAACACTGAGAAAAAGGCAATCATAATGCGGCTTGTCTTACTAACGCCGCGCCAAACTCGTTCACCTTTTTTTATAAAGGACATATTACCCTGTCCCTTTCAATAAATATAGTAAATAAAGCGTATAAGCGCTATCGGACGTTAAGATATAATGTTCTGTTCCAGCCCCCATCGCAATCGGCCTAGCCATAAATATCGTCCCGCCTTCGCCATAAATTTTCTTTTGCTGCTTGCCATCATAAAACGTGTTCATGAAAAATGCCATGAGTTTTTTCCCTGTATCATTATAAGACTTGTCATTTGTTACCTGCGCCATCTCGAAGTAACTCTCAATACATGGCTGGATTTCTACCGGGTTTATGAATCCGTCGTAATCCTTCGTTAAGTCGTATGTTGCCATCGATTGTTTCACCGCCTGTAAAATTTGGGGGTTATTTTGCCGGCCAATGTCGATGCCGGCCAGCCAATACCAGCAACCAAACTGCGGAAAATGAGGGCCGGTTACATAGTAAAGCGGTACTTGTTGCTTAAAGGTGTTTTGAGCCAAATCGAAGCGCTTGATCGCTTCCTGCATGTATTGTGTGTTGTGGGTGATCTCAGACACGAGCGCCAACTCCCGTGCCTCAATAGTAAGCAGCATATATTGGGTATTGGGCGGTGTTTTAGTAAGCAAGTCGGCTTCCTGATTTAAAAACGTCAAAATAGCCGGGTCTTTGGTCTCGCTATACAACCGAACCGGTTGGTCTAATATCCAAAGACACTGATTTCGGTTTGCAGCACACCAAGTATTAAGCGATGCGAAATCGGCTTTCGCGAGCTGCAAGTATTTGGGATTATTTTGCATTTTATAACCTGCTAAATAACCTAACATTGTCCAACTATTCGTAGTCTGAAATACTTGCTGGCCGTTGAATGGACACACGCTTTGACCATTTTTAGGAATGCACTGATTATTGTACCGTGAAATGTAATTATAAAACCCATCTTTGCGCTGCATACTCTGCAAGTAAAGCAACGAGGTAAGCGTGACCGCTGTAACTGCTGAAGGATCATTTTTGGCAATTTGGCCGCCAAAACCGCCTTCCCTCGCTGCTGCTGCTCCACCGGCCGTTCCCTGCTTAGAAGCAGCATTTTTACCTAAACGGAGCAATAGCAACAGCAATGCCGTCACAATGACTGCAACAATACCTATCGGCAACCAATATTTTCGAAAAAATGAAACTTTCTGTTGTATACGCGGTTGACTAGGAGATTCTAAAGGCGGTTGCGGTGTTTGATCCTCTGGTGTGATTGGTGGTTGAGATGTAGATTTGTTATCCATTGCAGCGTCATAACCGTTTGTTATTTATTGGTATCGGCAAGCTTGAGATAAAAGTAGAGTGCGGTTCCAGCAAGCATAAAGCCTAAGCCGCCGAAGGCCAGAAGTAAGGTTGTTTCAGCACTACCCGTTTTTGGCAATTTAGCCGGAGGTGTGGGTGTTGGGGCAATCGTCCCACCGCCTTGGACTTGGCAAAGCAAACTAAAGGTTCCGGTGGCACCAGTATTGCCGCATGAATTAACCGCTGCGACATCACATTTGTAGGTTTTCCCCTGCGTTACAGGAAAAGTTACCTTGGTTGTAGCAGTCGGTTCAGATTCACTTTTCACAACTTTCCCGCTTTCAACTTCAGTTACGGTTAAATTGTATGATGAAGCGTTTGCCACAGCCCCCCAACTACAACTAGCGTTCACAAACGAACATTGGGCGCCATTACAGCTTGGGAACTCAACCAAGACACTCGAAACTTGGTCTGGAACTGGACAAGCCTGGGCTTGTGCTTGCACCTGCGGAACAAGAGCACTGGGCTTCGGTAATGCCGAAGGCGCCAAGACCAAAAGGCCAAAACCCAGAATGGTAACGAATAGTGGCAGCAATCGTATTTTCATGCTATTCATGTCTGAAAGGTTGGTATAACGTCAAAAAAATCTACCTAGTATTTAGCGTAGTACTATTAATAGAGATAGTCAAGACAACAACGTAAAAACGTGCTCTTTATTTTATAAATGGAATATAGAACAACGGGATATCATCAGAAGGGAAAAAATAAGGCAGGGGCTGAAACGGGTGTAAACCGCTTCGGCCACCTGCCGATTAAATATCTTAACTACTGCGAACGTGGAGCATCTGCTGAAACATCCTCGACAATGACCACCCCCGCGGTTCAGGCATGGCTGCCATACCGATACTGGGTACGGGTTCATTAGCTGGATACGATTGCCGAAAGACATCAAAGACATTAACCGCTGTTGATAGCAAGTCCTCTTTCAAGCAAAGCTCATCGCAGAGCAACATACTGCGAAAACCATGGTCATACAACCAGGCAAGCTCAAGGAAATCTGAACAGGAAGGCACTGGAGCATGCACAACTGATAGCAGTATCCTTGAACCGACACATGCTTCGGGATCTTTACTTATAATAAGCTCGTGGGCCGCTAAAATTTCATGCGGTTTATCGATTTCAACGTATAGGTCACCACGGGCTACTACTAAGACAAGGTTGGATTGCTTGACGAATTCGTTTTGGACGTATGCCAGACCTTTAGGGTTTTCAATTTTTAGCATTACCTCTTGATCGCGACCAACAACGTCAAGAAACTCTTCAACGTCAGCCTGCCGCTCAACAAATGAAAGGTAATACCTTGTAAAACCGGCCTTTTTCACCTTTGCAATTTTTTCATATTCTACATCGGTAAAAAGTGGGCCATTGACAACCAGGCTTGGGTCACGAATACAGATCGATTCCCCAGCCTTGATATTGTAGTACGGTGGCTCAGTCAAGTGTAACTCATAGCCATCGTCCGACAACTCGGTTAAAAGCGCATTATCTTCGCCAGCTTTCAAAAGGACTGGTGTTGGTGTTACCACACTAATTGGATGGTTTAGGCGAAGCTTTGGGTATTCTTTACCACCGCGCTCTACAACCTCGACCTCAGCAATGCGTAGTTGCCTGCCCTTAACGTCGAAGTAAAGCGGCACGGTTGGCGCCGTATTAGCGATAATGGCTAGCTCTGCATCGAGGTCATCGAGAGCCATCATGGCAGAGTTTATCCTAATACCGGCAAGCCTTGGATCTTTTGCAAACCGTTCAAAATGCGGAAAACTTGGCCACAATGTGACATGGAGTTTTGCAGTATTCGCCACGGTACCTCCTTACCTTTAGCGAGTAAGAACTAGGGGACGGCACCTGCCACCCCCTAGTTGAATTTTGACGACTAAATCAGTGGTTTTGACCGTTCACCGTCGCCGGCACCCAGCAAGCGGGAATTACCAAGCGGTTTGTGCTTGTCTTCATCATCTTCGTCACCCGGCAACATTTTGTGAATGCCAGCGAGTGCCGTATATACAGTTGCCACCTGGTCGGGTCTCTGCCTTCCTTCAATTTCGATCTTAAAGTGGTGGCGCATGGATGTTGCTTCAGCTAAAATGCCGAATATAACGTCCACAACCCGTTCCGGATCAGGTAAAACGGCGATGTGATCATAACCAACCAAGTCGGCCCAATAATCAAACATTCTATTCTCAAGGGCTTTCATTTGGTCACTATCTGATCTACTAGTGTCAAACGGTTTTTTAATGACATATACCGCACATTTACGGGCAAGCTCTGTGAATACTTCTTTTGTTGATAGCCTACCTGGCAGGTCAACATGACCATACTTCTTGGCATGATCACCATTGACGAACGGGTACGGCATTTCATCACCAATGAAGATAACAATCGGCCGCAGCGCCTTTGGCATATGAACATTGCGGGCAATATACAAGGCCGCAAGCTCGTATGTTTCTTGGCGTTGACCACCACCATTGCTTTCTATTTTGAGCTGTTCCAACTGAGTCGCAAGGTCGGTACCCTTGGTAAATGGCCGAACCTGTAGCGGATAACTATCAGAGTAGGCATCCCCAATAGCAAAGAAGCTGATTTCCATTTCCTCACCGAGATACGATTTTCCTTCGATCTCAAGGTATCCCAGTTTGGAAAAAATGACAGCTGTCCAGTCACCCATTGAACCGGTTTCGTCAGTTACGACGATGAGTGGTTGTGGACTATCAGTCGAGATAGATTCCGGTACTAGGTCGGCAGCTTTTACACCGGCGGCTCTCGCATCGCTGTAACTGCGGCCAACATGCGTGTCGTACGCTCTGCGTGCTGCAGCAAAATCATGGCCCTTCCAGGCACCAGGATTAAAATCAGCGTTCCCCATGGTTTGTTACCTTCTCTTTCTAAAGCCCTGGAATTGGTTTCATGTCAGAATGCACGCGACCAAACGCTTGTTGTCTGACTTGTTGGATATCTTCCCAGAGGTCTACCTTTTCCCAAGTTGGTCTGTCACGAACATCATGTTGGATAAGTTGCGCGATAAAGCTTCTGACCGGGTCTGGTACCTCCTTAGGCAAAGACCTTGCTTGGACCATCTCTGGCTTACCACTTAAGGCAAATAGCATGGTCATACCCAAACTGTAAAAGTCAGATTCTGGCAAAAGCGGTTTGCCTGCAATTTCCTCAGGAGGTGCGTAAATTTCGGTGTACCCTTTGGACTTCGAACCTGCCGAAGGCTTAATAATCGAAAGCCCGTAGTCTACAACAACCACCATGTGGCTTTCATGCTGGATGATAATGTTTTGCGGTTTAATATCTCCGTGGACAACACCATGGAAATGAAGAAATTTCAGTGCATTAAGGACGCGCTGAGCAATCCAGCAAACATCTTCTGCATCAAGCCGCCCAACTTTCTCAATAATTTCGGCAAGGGTAAAGCCTGGAATATAGCTCATGACCAATGCCAGGCTACCGTCAGGCAAACGCAGTATATTGCGCATGGCTGGAACGGAGTAATGCCGCAAGTCCCACACTGCCTTGGCTTCTTCAATTAAGATCTGCTCATGGAGTGGGGAAATTTCGGAACAATGCTTGATGCATACCGGCTCGTTGAGCAAGATTTGCTCACCGCGGTAGGTAATGCCGAAGCCACCCTCTGCGATTTTATCCAAAATGCGGTATTCACCAATAATCTTGCCATCAAGCTGCCGCGAATCCATATCATAGGCTGCACGTTTCTTTGGGTCGGATAATTTATCGTATGCTTCATTAAGGAGAACCGCGATCCGATCAGTATCATCAACTATCCCATTTGGGAAATGGGCTTTCATTAAAGCCCGGTATGCCCCGGTAATTACTTCCTGTTGAGCCCTTGGGTGAACTTGCAAAACTTCATAAGGGTTTTGGTCAGGCATTATTCCTTCTGCCTCCTCTCGCTTGCCATTTAGAGGTTAGTATGTAATCCCGAAGTTGTTAAAGTACGAGTATTACGAATGTTCTCGCAATGCTGACAATCATTTTGTCGCTGTTATTGTAACACGAATTTGTGCCTAAGTAAACTATAGGTTTACTGGGTTGTTGTCTGGTTCCAAATTATAAGTGAATGGAAATGCGCCTGAAGGATGTACCCTCAGGCGCTAGAAGATTTGTCAGCGATTTGTAACAAGTTTATACCCAAACATTAGCAAGTAACCCAAGAAAAAGCAGGCTGGTAATGTCGCAACCCACGCCATGACGATATTGCCTGCAGTTTTCCAGTAAACCTTGCGTATGCCATGGGCTGCGCCAACACCGATCACAGCAGAACTAATAGCATGGGTGGTTGAGATCGGCATGCTAAAAACGCGCGTCGCAACTTCAATAACCGTGCCGGCTGCAGTTTCTGCGGCAAATCCTTGCATCGGCGACAGTTCTGTTAGCTTGTACGCCATAGTATGAATAATTCGCCAACCGCCGCAAAAAGTGCCTAAAGCAATTGCCGTCGCTGCTGTTATGATTACCCAAATAGGTATGTAGAAATGGCTTCCTAATACACCCGAACTATATAATGAAAGCGCAATAATCCCCATTGTCTTTTGTCCGTCATTACCACCGTGAGAAAATGCCATCCAGACAGAAGAAACTAGTTGCGCCTTACCAAAAACAGTATTAGCAAGCTTGTGGTTACTATCAAAAAATACTCGGAGTAATCGTAAAAGAGCCAACCCTCCTAAAAGACCCAAGATAGGCGAATAGACTAATCCAGCGACAACTTTAACTAGTCCCGCCGAGATCACGACATGCATGCCAGCGGTTGCAATGGCCGCGCCTAAAACACCAAATAGTAATGCATGAGAACTGCTGGTCGGCAGTCCGAGCCGCCACGTAAAAAGGTCCCAAATAATCGCCGCAAGCAATGCCGCAATAATAGTTTCCTGGCTTACGGCTTTTGAGTCAACCAACCCTTTACCAATAGTCGCAGCAACAGCAGTACTCGACACTGCACCTACAAAATTCATGACCGATGCCATACTTACGGCTTTTTTCGGCGTTAAGACCCTTGTCGCAACCACAGTTGCAATAGCATTTGCCGTATCGTGGAAACCATTAATAAACTCAAAAACATGGCCTGCAACATAGATGATACAAAGTAGCACTAAGACCGAATTCACATAGTCCATTTCTCTTACTCTTTCGTTACTAAAAGGCTTGTTGACGGTACATCTCGAGCTTGCAAATTAGTTAATGTACAAAATATATACTTCCTAAATTAGTATATATTTATTTATAGGTTATATACCATAACTATCAGATGTCAAGTCTTATTTAACTGGTTTTTACCACTCTACTATGGTATATATACCAGTATGGAGATAAGAAAACTACAAAAAACCGGTGGTTCAAGCCTGACAATTACCCTGCCAAAAAAATGGCTTGATAGGAGTAAGTTGCAAGATAAAGACGCAGTGGCAGTGCATGGGCTCGATGCAGGTTATCTATTACTAAAACCTTCCATCACAACGCAGGTCCAAAAGGCAATATTCGCAATCGACGGTTTAGATGCAAATACGCTTTTGCGAGAACTCATTGCCTATTACTTATCCGGCACGGACGAAATTGTTATAAGAAGCCAAAATATTAATTCGGAACAACGCAATTGGGTAAGAAATTTAACAAATGCCTTTATTGGCTTTGAAATAGTTGATGAATCTGCCAAAGAAATAACGCTAAAAAATATCTTCGATGATAAAAAATTCACCATACCACAACGAATAGACAAGATGTTTACCATTACTGAAACGATGTTTGAAGATTCGTTGAAAGCACTTTCAGAAAATAACACTACACTTGCACAAGATATTGTTGGAAGAGACTTTGAAATTGATAAGTTGCATTGGGCAATCGTGCGGCAATTCCACTCTTTAATATCATTCAAGCTTTTTGAGGAAGAAATAGGCATTACCTTTATTGACCTGCATTATTTTGAAATGGTCTCAACGCAGCTTGAAAGAATTGCAGATCACGCCGTAAAAATAGCCAATGCCATTATCGAAACGCCGCAAGAAAATTTGCAAAGCATTGCAAAATCAAAGAATTTTAAAATGATTACTGAAAAAATTATTGCGATGCTGCATGATACGGCATTTATGGTCAAATCACTCGACACAAATATGGCGCATAAAATTTTAGACCAGAGTAAGGAAGTTGAACTGGCAATTACGGTAGAAAAACGCCATTATGCAAAAAGTAATCTTGTCGAAATTATTACCGAAGACAGCTTTGATCGAATTAGGGGCTATATAATGAACATTGCCGAAATGACTATTGACCAATCGGTTCTGCAACGTGAACTCCAACAATAATACGATTGATTCATGTACCTTTCCTGCTTTCAAAATCTGGAAGCCCAAGCTATAGAACGTTATAAATATAAGGGGATGTAGAGAGAAAAATTATCGACCGCGATATTTTTGCCACTATAACTAAATGACTTAATACTCGGCAATATCCGTATTGTTAACTTACTATGCTATACTGCAACTATGGATGAAAAGGATCAGAAAGAACAGGGTCTTGGCTCATCGACAGGTTCAACTGCAACAAACTTGACCTTCCAAAAGGCCATCGAAATGGGCGAATATGACCCTGAATTTTTAGCAAATTTCCCTGAATGGCACACTTTTAGTAGACACACACAATTTGAGTACATACGAGAAGGGCTTGCGAACAGGCGGAAGCACTTATTAACTCAGTGGGCAGAAATAAATAATGTCTTAGACTTTCGTTTAAAACCACATTTAAATCAGGCACTCAAAAATGTTGAGGATCAACTTGAACAGCTTCTTAAAGAAAAGGAACGCTTATTTGTTGAGTACTCAAAGCAATAAATCTTGTCGTACAAATACACTATCTATTTATACCCTTGTGCTTGTATATTAAATAGTTCGGCATACAAGCCTTTCTTACTCATCAACTTTTCGTGGTTACCTTCTTCAATAATTTTCCCTTCGTCCAAAACCAGTATGCGATCAGCGTTTCGTACCGTCGAAAACCGATGGGAAATAATAATGACTGTTTTATCTTTTTGTAACTTTTGGACATTTTCGAATATCTCGTATTCTGCTTTTGCATCGATTGCACTGGTTGGTTCATCAAGGATCAATATTGGAGCGTCTCGAAAAAATGCCCTGGCAAGGGCCAACTTTTGCCACTGGCCACCAGATAAGTCCACACCGTTATCAAACTTCTTGCCGACAACTTGGTCTATACCATCGGGTAACTCTTTGATATAACTATCGGCGCCAGACTTCATAATGGCCTCTTTTAGAAGTGCCTCATTATTGTTTTCTTCGATATTGCCAAAATAAACGTTTTCCTTAAACGAGAGGTTGTATTTAATAAAGTCCTGGAAAAGTGCGCCGATTATCTTATGCCAGGCTTCTAAGTCTACTTGCTTGATATTTATACCGTTAAGTAAAATTTCACCTTCAGTTGCATCATAAAACCGCAAAAGCAGTTTAATGAGGGTTGATTTTCCAGCCCCATTTTCTCCAACCAAGGCAATCTTTTCACCGGATGTTATCTTTAAATTGATATTCTTAAAAATAAATCTTTCTGAATGAGGATATTGAAAAGATACATTCACAAACTCAACTGTCGGGGGAAGAGGCCCTGGAATTTCTGTCGGATGTTCCGGATTTTTAATGAACCTTGGATAATCCAAAAAGTCAAAATACTGGTCTAAATATTTCACTCGCATGTAGGCCGCTGAGTAGTGGTCCAAGGTGAGGTTTGCTCCTTGGGCTAGGTTCATTGTTTGTTGAAAGATCAAGCTAAATTGGCCAATCGAAAGCCTACCAGCAATAACAGAAGTTAAGTTATAAAATTGGGTAATAAAAAAGACAATCAATTGTATTAAGTCAGCCGCTATAACTAATTTTATTGTCCGATCTAATACTTTGACTAATTTTTTCATATATCTTGTTTGTATTAATATCATCTTTGCGATAAGCAGTTCGCCATTTCTAAATATGGCAATCTCTTTAGAAGTTGAATCTTGGACAAATAAGTCGATAAGATATTTTTGAATCCGAACGGTTTTGGGCCGCTCTTCAAGCAAAAACGGGTAAATGCTTTTTCGGTAATTTTGCAGCGCTAAAAATAACGGCAATGACGATAGTAAAATTGCCGGAACAAAAAGTGGAAATATCTTGCCAACAACGATAATGCCGGTAATAAACATAACTAATGCATTGAGCATGCCAATAAACCGGTCAATAAACTCATTCATGTTATACCGGATCATTTCAATCTGCGCCAAAAGGTCTTGGAATTTTGGGTTCTCGAATGTTGCTGGATCAAGGGTAGCGAGTTTGTTAATACTTATCCTTTCGATATAATCTTGCATCCGATAGCCAAAAACTAAATCACGGGTTTGAAGCAGGTTAATCAAAATTCTGTTTAACAGTGCGGCCAAGATGTAAATAATAATAGGAATAGTTAAATCAGTGACTTGTAAGCCTCGACGCGCAGCTAGCAAATCTAACAACTTTGAGAGTAATATTATTTGGATTAATGGAAAAAATGTTTGGCTATAAATCTGAGAAAAGATAGATATGCCTGCATAAATGCCATTGGCTTGCCAAAGCATTTTCAAAACCCGCCAGCCATATCGCAATGTCTTAAACATGTTTTTAGTATAGCAAAGCTATTGGATTTATGATGCTACACCCAGTTATCTGCCATGACATTTCTTGAAATGTGAGTCAAATAGGGAACCCCGCAGAAATCAACTTACTAGGTCAATTACGTAAGCCGTTCACTGTTTACTAATTACTACAAAACCTCTTTCTATTCCATCAATTTTTTTGTCCATAGCTCCAGTTAACTGATCAACCGTTGTAGTCCAGTAACTAGGACTTTTAGCGTCAGGATCACAGAGTAAAATAGTACCTTTCTTTATTTCATCAATTAATACGAAATGTCCAAATGCTCTTTTTTCATCAATATATTTCATATGGAAATTAGCAATAAGGTCATTACCATTATCAATGTTAGTTTTTATGAAGTCTTTTACATTATTAATATTACTAATCAGAAAAACCTTTGACGCTAAAGCCGGTCTTAAATTACTAAAAAAGTTCCTAACTATAATTTCACCAAATTCTACAAGATTAATGCCTGCTTCTTTGTTATCCGTCGTTGTCTTGAGTTTTAAGGTGAAGTATTTAGCCTCATGCGGAAATACCCTTGCATTTACTTTTTCTGCTATCTCCTCTTGATCCATCATAATATCATTTCTTAATAGGATCATTTGAATACACGTTGGCCCACATAAAGAAGGTTTTTCCACTAAATGATAGTAGCGTCGTTTAGGCATAACGCCATTATAGCCTAATGAGCCTAGCTCAGAAATAGAATATAATGCCAATATGGGAAAGATTCACATCATGGGAATTCTAAACGTAACGCCTGACTCATTTTCTGACGGCGGTATATATTACCAGAACCCCGATAAAGCAGTTGCTCATGCACTTAAAATGGTTGATGAGGGTGCAGATATTCTTGATATAGGTGGAGAATCAACTAGACCGGGATCGAAATCCGTTACCGTTGACGAGGAAATAGATCGTGTTTTGCCTGTTATAGCATTACTTAAAGAGAGATTAGGCGAAAAGGCTAGCATTTCAATCGATACAAATAAATCCGAGGTTGCAAGAACTGCTTTAGCTAATGGTGCCAAAATTGTAAATAGTTTGGGTGGCCTGACGCTTGATAAACATCTAGCTGACGTTGTTAGTCAGGCACATTGTACTTTCATTATTTATCATATCAAAGGTAAACCCAAAACGATGCAACAAGGCGAAATTATTTATGACGATGTTATAAAGAATATTACGAAATTTTTCGAGAACCAAATTGCATATGGTGAAAATCACGGTATCAATCGTAACCAATTCATAATAGACCCCGGGGTTGGTTTTGGGAAAACAGTCGAGCAGAATGTAGTAATTATCAAGAGGCTTGATGAATTTAGATCACTGAATTTACCAATTCTCATTGGCGTTTCACGAAAAAGTCATTTAGGAAAAATATTGCAATCGAAACTCCAGTTGTCTCACATACCAACTCCACTAGAACGGCTTGAAGCAGCACTTGCTGAAACAGCTATTGCTGTAATCAATGGGGCTACTATAATTCGGACACATGATGTGTCACAAACTAAAAAATTTGTTACTGTATTGGAAAATTTCATCAAGTGAATATGCCTATTTTAAAAACCATGAGGTTCCCATTGGTTATGGATGAGGCCTATAAGTATTATGTTGGAGATGTAGTTTGATTTAGTTTAATGATGTTGAAAATAGTATCATAAAACTAACAATTATATTTTTACAACAACCTAATTACCTGCCGTGGCATTTTTTTAAGCGGAGCACAAGAAATTCATTAGTTTTCATCTACCATGACATTTCTTATATTTTTTGCCGGAGCCACAGGGGCATGGGTCATTGCGGCCGACTTTGGTGGGGCGGGAAGTGGCTTGGGCAAAGGCGCCGGCGGGTGCGGCACCATTTGGAGCTGGTTGAACGCCTGGCTGTTGTTGGGGTTGCACTTGGACTTTGAAAATGCGGCGGATAATTTCGTAGTCAATTTGGCCAAGCAACTTTTCGAACATGTTGTAGGCTTCGGCCTTGTATTCGACGAGTGGGTCTCGCTGACCGTAACCACGCAAGCCAATGCCTTCGCGCAAATCTTCAACGGCATCTAAATGGTTAACCCATAAATTGTCAATGACAGACAAATAGACAGCTTTCTCAATTTCTCGAGAAAGTTGCGGACCGTATTGTTGTTCCCGCTGCTCGTAGACTTTTTTGGCAAGGTCGAACAAGAAATCGCTAACTTTTTCAGCATTCACCTGCTTGGCTAATTCCTCGCGTAATTGTTTTTGTGAAGATTCATCAAAGGGAATGATCAGTAAAAATTCTTGCAATATTTTATCGTAGTTAATTTCAGTAGTACCTTCTTCATTGGCGAATACTGTTGTAATGGACCTAATTTCGCTATCGAGTTTGTCCATGACTTCATCGCGCAAGAATGAAGGTGGTTGCTCGCTGACTGTGCTCTTTTTGGACTTACCATCTTCAGCTGGTATTGCTGTTGTGGCTTCTAAAACTTTTTTGCGCAAACCATATATTACTTCACGCTGCTTATTCATGACGTCATCGTATTCGACAACGTTTTTGCGGATATCAAAGTTATGGGTTTCAACCTTTACCTGAGCTTGTTCGATCGCCTTTGAAACCATACCAGCTTCGAGTGGTACATCTTCTGGCAACTTAAACATTGTCATGAGCCTGGAAACCTGGTCGCCACCGAATAGGCGCATAACGTCATCTTCTAAGGAAACGAAAAAACGGCTTTCCCCTGGATCACCTTGCCTGCCTGAACGGCCGCGGAGCTGATTGTCAATGCGTCGCGATTCGTGTCGCTCAGTTCCAACTACAAATAATCCACCGGCTTCGCTGGCTTTATTATCGAGCTTGATATCAACACCACGGCCGGCAATGTTCGTCGCTAACGTAATAGCACCATGCCGACCACCTTCTGCTATAATTTTGGCTTCATGTTCGTGGTTTTTGGCATTTAGGGTTTGATGCGGAATTTTCTTCTTGGTTAACAATTTTGATAATGTTTCATTTTTCTCGACTGAAGTGGTGCCAATTAATACTGGTTGGCCTTTCTTGTGGACCTCGTTCACTAAGTTTGCCACAGCATCAAATTTGGCCTTAGCAGTTTTGTAGACGACGTCGGAATGGTCTTTGCGAACCATCGGCTTATTTGTTGGGATTACGACAACATCCAAATTATAGATTTTATGTAATTCCTCAGCTTCAGTAACAGCGGTTCCGGTCATACCGGATAATTTTTCGTAGAGGCGGAAATAATTCTGGAAGGTAATCGTCGCCATGGTTTTTGACTCTTGCTTAATCTCAACGCCTTCCTTAGCTTCGACCGCTTGATGTAAGCCGTCAGACCAGCGCCTGCCAAACATTAACCGGCCGGTGAATTCATCAACGATAACAACTTCGCCTTCTTTAATTACATAGTCGCGGTCTTTTAAGTAAAGCGTTTTGGCTTTTAAGGCTTGTTCAATATGGTGGATTGTATCAAAGTCTTTTTCATATAGATTTGTAACACCAAGCAATTTTTCAACTTTCAAAATACCGTCTTCTGTTAATGCGGCAGTCTTTAATTTTTCGTCAATGGTGTAGTCTTTTTCTGCAGAAAGCTTTTGGACAAGGGAAGCAAATTCGTAGTACTTTTGGGTGGGCTCGGTGTCGGGTGCTGAAATAATCAGTGGTGTTCGGGCTTCGTCGATAAGAATAGAGTCAATTTCATCAACAATCGCGTAAACATGGCCGCGCTGGACCATATCACCTAAACTATAGACCATGTTGTCGCGCAGGTAATCGAAACCATATTCGTTATTCGTGCCGTATAAAATATCGGCCAAGTAGGCATCGCGGCGGTTGGCTTGGCGCAGGAACCGGCCAACTCCTAAACCACCCTCGTCAGGGCTTAAGGCAACATCTTCTTCAAGATGGACTTCTGTTTCTTCCTCTGTCGTTGATTTTGGATTTGGATCGTAAATAAAAGATTTTTCGTGGTTAATGGCGGCAACACTAATACCTAAGGCGTGGAAAATCGGGCCCATCCACTCGGCGTCACGACGCGCGAGATAGTCATTGACCGTCACAATGTGAACTCCGCGGCCGGTTAGGGCATTTAAATACGCTGCAGTTGTTGCCGATAGCGTTTTGCCTTCCCCTGTGCGCTGTTCTGCAACCTTCCCTTGATGTAAGGTAATACCGGCAACAAGTTGGACATCATAATGACGCTGGCCAATTGTTCGGCTGGCAGCTTCACGAACGCAGGCAAATGCTTCTGGCAGTAAATCATCGAGTGTCTCACCGCGTTCTAAACGCAGCTTAAACTCTTGGGTCTTGGCTTTTAACTTTGCATCAGAGAGTTTTTTGGTTGCGGGTTCATGACTATTTATAGCATCAACAAGCGGCTTTAAGCGGTTGATTTCCTTTTCGTTAGAATCTAAGACCTTTGATAAAATATTAAACATAGTCAAGTGTCTATTTTAGCACGTTTTTGCTTTGTTTTCTAGTAATATCATGGAAAATTGACATTAGGAGGCCAAAACTAATTACCAATATTTTAGTTTGAGATTTTCATTTCAAATTTGCGATTTACGATTTGTATTTTGTGATTAAGTTATTTGACAAACCTCTTTTTCCGCCTGTAAACTGGAAGCATACTAAATATCATGCCACATGGACCCAAACGACCCAAACAATCCTGGTAGCTCACCACCTAGTAGTCCGCCACCAGCCGCGGACCAAGGTGCTTCGCAAGAAGTTACTTTAGATGCGCTATATGGGCCATCATCGCCAACCAGTCAAAGTACACCAACCCAAGATACATCAGCAGCAGGATCACCACCACTACCTGAAGCACCGATAAATGAACCTGCAATACCCCAAGACACCCTAGGGGCAGGTACAACACCGCCAGTCGATCAGCCTGCAACAGTGGAACCTACAATTGGCCAAGAAGTACCACCATCACCTGATTTAGGCTATGGTGCACCTCCGGCCGGTGACCAGCAGGGTTACCCTCCAGAAACACCACAAACAGCAGGTGGTGCTGAGCAATTTTATCAAGACTTAAGCCCTGATGCCCAACCGCCAGTCGACCAGCCCACCGAAGTAGCACCACCTGAAGATTATGCTGCAGGGACAACTAATGACCAGTTACAGGAACAGCCGTCATATGCATCTCCTGAGGAAGTACAACCGGTTGACCAAACCGAACCGGCCATGGAACCAGGAGCCGGCGGCGGACTGCCACCTATCCCATCACGATCAAAAATGCCATTTATTATTTTAGGCGCCGTGGTTGTGATTATGGTTTTGGCGCTTGTCGTTTTACTCGGGCTTTCAAGAGCTCGGTCAACAAAAGTAGTCGCAACGCCAACACCACACGCATCGGCCAGCGATATTCCAGTTACTTGTGAGGAAGACCCGCAAAATCCTGATTGCGTCCAGTCATCGCCATCAGATAGCTCCGGCAGTTTTTCACCAGCGCCGAATAATTCCGGTGGCCCACTCCCCTCGCTCTCGCCACAGAAGTGCCAGCTTCTCTATGGCGGCCCTTGCCCACAATAAAAAAGCATCTTTGAGTATGTTTAACAAGACCTATACAACTTATAAGTCTTATATGTTCTTTGGAAGAATTTTTGCCTTACCAATAAATGGCTGAAGTACTTTGGGGATCGTTACACTCCCGTCTTCTTGCTGGTTATTTTCTATAATGGCGACTAAGGTGCGGCCGATGGCAAATGCTGTTGCGTCGTTCATATGAACATATTCTGTCGATCCATCTGACTTTCGCACCTTCGTACCAAGTCTACGAGCTTGGTAATCGGTCATTAAATCAGAAGTATGTGTTTCTCGGTACTTATGTTGTGATGGCACCCAGGCTGCGATATCTAATTGTCTTGCATCAGGGCTACCCATATCTCCGGTGCAAATTAAAACAACACGGTAAGGAATTTCCAACTGTTGCATTAAATATTCTTGGATTGCGACAATAAAATCTTGTTCCATTTGCGAATGCTGTGGCAAAGTGAAGCTTTCCATTTCTAATTTATCAAACTGGTGGACACGTAAAATGCCTTTAGTATCTTTACCGTACGACCCGGCTTCACGGCGGAAGGCAGATGAAAAACCAATGTACCGCAACGGCAGCTGGTCCTCGGGAATTTGCTGGTCCATGTGCATCGGACCTAAGGTATGCTCTGCAGAACCGACAAGGTAAAGGTCATCACGCTCTAAGTGATAACGCTCGACTTCCTGCTCTGGACTTAACCGCCCCATTCTAGTGTAGACATCGGGGCGGATCATCATTGGCGGCAGTACTGGGACAAACGGCTCCGGACTGTACCAATCGGCAATATCATGGGCAATTTTTTGCAGTATATCCCGATTTGTAAGAACAGAAAAGGTGAATTGGATTAACGCCATTTCAAGTAGTACAGCTTCATTTTTGAGGTAATTAAATCGAGCACCGGTAACATTGGCTGCAGTATCAATATCAATGATATCAAGCAATTTTCCCAACTCGACATGGTCCTTCACAGGAAAAGTAAATTCGCGCGGGTTACCCCACTTTCTAACTTCGACATTTTCCTCCTCGTCTTTGCCAACCGGGACATCGGCAAGCGGCATGTTGGGCACTTTCATGAGCCAGTCGTCCAGTTCCTGTTTCAGGGCAGAAAGCGCGTGTTCTTCTTTTTCGAGTTTTTCCTTGATGCGCTTGCCTTCTTCGATATTTCGTTCCTTAGCAACCTTATTCCGTTCCTCTTGCAGCTTTTGGACCGATTGGAGTGCTTTTCGGTATGCTTCGTCTATTTCAAGAATGTGCTGAACATTGACGTCAACCCGCTTCTCTTGCGATTTTCTCTGCACTAATTCCGCATTTTCTCGAATAAATTTAATATCTAGCATAAGCTATTCCTCAGAAACATGACCGTTGGCATAGGGAACTCCAACATTCTGTTGCTCGTATCGTACCTGTATTCCCTCTATATCTTTCGGATATGTATCTAAAATTTCTTCACTCGGCAAACTACCAAGTCCAATACGAATACCCCAGGCCACACTACCATCCTCCGCATCATAGGCATACGTACCAACGACATGTATATCCTGCATGAGTAGCCCTTCCCATTTTCTTTTAATCGACAGCATTGCGTCGTATGCTGGTGTATTGGTTTCCAGAAGTTTTCCAGTAAGTTCCCCTCGTTCACTCATAATGCACTCCTTTTGTTTTTTGACATATGCCAACCTCTTATCTCTATTCTCTAAAGAGAGACAGTAAAATTAAAGACCTAATTGATCGTCGATTTTCTTCATGGCGTCTAGGACAATTTGGGTAAATACATCTAATGGCAGTCCTAATTCTGTTTCGCAGGTTTTGATCATTTCACGGTCAGCACCTTTGGCGAATGATGGCTCTTTGAAACGCTTTAAGACAGAATCAACAGTTAAACCTTCAAGTTTTTTATCCGGGCGGACTAACGCTGCGGCGACAATCAGCCCTGTTAATTCGTCTGCCGCATAAATGGCTTTAGCCATTAATGTCTCCCTCACAGCCTTATTCGCATGCCCGCGGACTGCCTGGATAATGCGGTCAATTTGATCTTTCGATTCTGGATCATTCTCAATATATTCTTTAAGTTTTTCGGTTGTTTCCTCGGTATGCCGTTCAGCTGATTTTTCAGTCACTTCGTAGTCAACATCATGCAGCATGCCGGAAATTTCCCAATCTTCTCTTGTTGTACCCTCGTTGGTTGCTTCAACCTCAAAGTGATCAAAGAGTGTACCCATCGCAGCCCCGGCCGCATAGCAATGTGACCTTAAATTCTTGTTCTGTAACATTTCAGTAATAAGTTTTTCAGCATCAGCCTTCGTCATCGTTGTCTCCTTTGTCAAGCGGACGGAGCGTCGGGAAAAAGACGGCTTCCCGCATTGGTAAGTCAACCAAATAAGCAAACACCCGCTCGCTCATACCGAAACCAGCGGTTGGTGGCATGCCATATTCCAGTGCTTGGACAAAATCTTCATCGGGCATTTGGGCTTCTTCATCACCGGCAGCACGCAGCTTGGCTTGCTCTTCAAAACGCTGACGCTGGTCAATTGGGTCGTTTAACTCGGAATAGCCGTTCGTTAATTCAGATCCGTACGCTAATAGTTGGACACGCTCAACCTGGTTCGGATTTTCTTGGCGTCGTTTAGAAAGCGGTGAAACTTCGACAGGATGGTTAATTAAAAAAGTCGGTTCGATGATTGTTGGACGGACCGTCTTTTTATAAAGCAAATCTATCAGGCGGCCTTTGCCGATATTTTTCTCCAATTTTAAATGCAGTTCATTTGCTTTGACTGTCAGATCGGCAACAGACGCTTTTTCAAGATTAAGCCCTGTTTCTTTTTTAAATGCTTCAAAATAGTCAAGTCGCTTGAAATTGTTGCTCCAGTCTACTTTATGTCCGTGTGATTCGATTGCCAACGTCCCAAATGTTTTCTTAATAACATCTTGGAACATTTTTTCCGTCAAGTCCATGAGTTGCTCATAATCAGCATACGCCCAGTAAAATTCCATTTGCGTGTAATCCTGCAAATGTTCGGCATCAATACCTTCATTGCGGAAAATGCGGCCGATTTCGAAAATCTTTTCAAACCCGCCAACTAATAATCGTTTTTGGTAAAGCTCGATCGAGATGCGCAAATATAAATCGATGTCCAGGGCATTATGGTGGGTAATAAACGGCCGGGCTTCGGCACCTCCGGGAATTAATTCAAGCGCCGGTGTTTCGACTTCGATGAAGCCGTTATCGACAAGGAACTGTCGCACGTTTTGCCAAAATAGCGCCTTCTTTTTGAAAATTTCTTTAAGATCAGGATGATAAAGTAAGTCCAAATATCTTTGACGCAACCGTGTCTCGATGTCTTTAACACCATAATATTCCGACGGCATCGGGCGAATGGATTTTGTTAACAGTATGACTTTTTGGGCTTCAACCGTTAGTTCACCAGCTTGTGTCTTTATGAGCTTACCTTCAACTTGCAAGAAGTCTCCCGGATCTACATTATTAATGAGCTCATAGCTTGTATCACCTAGCGTATCTTTGCGGAACCAAAGCTGGATTTGGCCCGATTCGTCCCGTAGATCTGCAAATGTTGAGCCACCGTGGCCTCGTAGCGAAATGAGGCGCCCCACTAGTCGGACTTGTGACTCTAAGGACATATCCCGCGCTTGATCAATGGTTTGGTCACGCGATGATTTCGCCGGATATGGATTAATGCCGGATTTTTGAATTTTCGCTAATTTATCTAACCGAGATTGGATTAAATCGTCGCCACGTGCAGCCATATTTGAATAGTTAAATGTTGGTGCAGTATTATTTATCTCACAACCGTAATGAGTTAATTAAAACGCAATGTCGCTATAAGCCGAACTTGTAACCGGTAATGGCTCTATTGTAGTATAAAAAGCCGATAAGTTAAAGGAGGTGATTGCCTAAGCATTACTCGTACTAGGGGTATACCCAGGCTCGAAGCTCTTGTTTCATTTCTTCCAAAACCGCTTCACTTATACGCTCTTCACGATATTTACCTTCCTTGAGCAGCCGCTCAACATACGCTACTTCATGCGTTGGGGTCATTTGTCCGCGGTGTAAATTAACAGCAAAAGCATGATGGCCACGCTCAGATAGCATGGAAGCAATAAGTGTATGGATCATGTAACCGCTACCATATGCATAACCATACGTAATTTCAAGTGGGTCATTGGTTTTTTCTTTCACCGTTTGTTCAAAATTTGTCTCACTCGCATCGGGCACAAATGATCGGTACTTTTGCCAAGCTTTATCATAATCAAAATTTGGTGAATGTATAGCAACGTGCAAATTATGGTCAGCCATATTACGTAAGCCAGTTGTTGCAAAAGATAATATGCCCTCTTGGCCTAAACGCACCCTAAGTTCGGGAATAAAGTACGGTACAGTCTGTCCCCAACCTTCCGGTACTGGCTGCAGGGCGTGTGTGCCTTGGACGCCGAGCATGGTTGGCGTTGGAAAAGTGTTGCGGTATTGCTTTTTAAAAGCTTCTGCCTGGACAATATGGGCAATTTCGTGCGCTCGGAATGCCCGTGCCTTGTGTTCAGTTAGGTCATTCACCCTGGCTTTGTTTGTATTAACCCGTAGGCGATAACGGTTTTCGTCATCAGGGTCAGTATCAGCATAGGCCACCCATTCATCTCTAACGTCGTCAAGTTCGGACCGTATCTGCGGTGCCATCCTCAGACCAACAAATCTTGATATTATGGCCACTTCTTCATCATTATCTGATAGAATGGCTAAAAATTCTTCGGGTGATATTCGCTTGGCCGACTTAAATGCCTGCACATTTTCTTGTGTGTAAGAAACGCCGGTTGTTTCCTCAAATAATTTCGCAACATGGCGGTGCATCCTATCCATCCAGATATCAGGAATACTTCGAAACTGCAAACCTTGTGTCCCTTCAATATAATAAGGCACATCAGTAAAGGCACGTGGGTCAATGGCTTCACCTTTTTCTCCACCGGTTCTAACGGCGTATAAACGTGAGGCATTAAGCTGCGCTAAGATAAAGTTACGGTTGCGGATTTCGTCAGGTGTATTAGCCGGCAAATACTTCGCTTGCTGTGAAAAAGAATCAAGCCTATCCACAATAAACCGTGGTGTTAGGCCATCGGCTTGCCCCCTAATCATTTGCTCCAGCCAGTCTTCTAATTCGTTTTTTGGTCCAAAACGCATGTCAACGATATCACCCTTACTTCGACGTCTGCCTCTTGCTAAATACCAAGCGTTATAAAATCCAGTCGATTTTTCCCAAAAATCAGTAGTAACTTGCTCACGTTCAGTTACGCTAGCCTTGATAGCTTTTTTTCCTTCAGGTGTCACTGGCCTTGGTTTGAGACCACTGTCTGCTTCAATCATGCTCATGACGTATATTCCCCTTCTTTGGTAGCTGGTAAGCGAACAGAAAAATGCTCAAATATCGAAAATGAACCATATTTTTCGACAAACCGCTTGGCGTCATCGTAGTTACCAATTGAAATGATGCGCTCTATTGACGTGACTAGTTCTTCAACCGAAACGTATAACTTAGTAAAATTTGGCCAGGAAATGCCATTACTTTCCTTGATTGCCCCTGCTGCCAAAAAATAGTTCATGGCAATAGCATAGCCGCGGGCGTATGGTTCGATATTGGTGTCTTTTAAGTAGTCTTGCCAGTTGGCAAATGCTGAACAAATAAACATGACCATAAGCGCCTCAAACTCTTTTTGTTCCATGGCATCCTTAAGGAGCAGTGAACCGCAGGCCTTAATACCAAATGTTGAAGCCAGTAATTCATCAAAAATAGGGAATAATTCACCTAAACGTTCTTCGGCGTTGCGGTAACGGGTTAAGGGGTGTGATATCTCATGAAGTAGGGTGTTGTTAAACGAGGCTTTCCGTAAGATATCAGTCGGGTAACCTTTTTGGAACTCATTTTCAAAAATTGATTGGAATATTGGCAGGCGCAGTGTATCAAAAACATGGTCCATAATGGGCATGAAAATAGTAATTTCCGAGCCGTAGCGTTCAACAAGATCGGCATCGTTTGGCAAATTTGTACTAGTGAACATAAACCGGGCAATCAGACCAGAAAAAATAACAACATTATCAACCCGAACCTGGATTTTATCTAAATAATCAACTTTTTCGGATGTCGCTAAGACTTTACGCCTTGCCGTGTAAATGTGGTCTGCTAACTGCAGCGAATCTTTGGTTGCAGCTCCGTTCATAATCCCTACCCAAGCTTGGTAAGCACACTTCTTAAAAAATAGTTTGTCTTCGTAACGTTCGATTGGGCCGATGACGATGTCAATTTTATATGGTTTCATTGAAAGCCAAAAAATGTCGCTGGCTTCATAGGCGCCATCCAAAAGTGCATTCGCTTGAAATTCTAACCGTTTCGCGAATTCCTTGTTTTCAGTAAGTTGTGCCGCTTCGTTTAATTTTTCTGCAATTGGTAAAAGGAGGGCGTGGTACTTAACATGGTAAGGCACAGCAACTAATTTCCCCTTGTCATTGCGTTCGACGATAGTATAAGGGTCAAGGATGAGAGGATTTTCAATTGCGGCGTCTTCAATTTCTTCTTTTTTTGCGTCGTGTGGATAAAAATTGGCTCCAGGGTATTTTCTGTTTTCTTGCTGCAAATACAAGGCCGAAACTAACTCCGCCGCTTCTTTCAGCTTCGCAATAACCTGCCTTTCTGTCTGAGAAAGGTCTGATAAGTCTACGGAAAACTCTCTTTGTGGGAGGAAGTTATCGGAAAGCATGGATTATCGCCTTTTATTTAATATCCAATATTCTGAGCTGCGTTTTAACCGGCCCTACAGCGATATCCAAGACTTCTCCGGTTTTGGTGCCTAATAATGTTTTACCGACAGGAGATTCGTTTGAAATTCTTCCTTTGGCAGGATCTGCTTCAGCGCTACCTACGATAATAAACTCGTGAATTTCACCATTCATTTCGCATACAACTGTAGAACCTATCACAACAAAGTCTGTGACGACTTGATTATGAGTTACCACAACGGCATTTTTTAAGACCTTTTCTAAATCAGTTATTCTAGCCTCAAGAAGCGATTGTTCTTCTCTGGCATCGTCGTAGGCAGAGTTTTCAGCAATATCACCCATTTCTCGGGTTTGTTGCAGCCGCAGTATAACTTCGGGCCGCTTTACTTTCACGAGGTGCTCGTACTCTTCTCTTAAATCTTCTTTACCTTCTTCTGTGATATAGCTTTTTGGTTTTGTTCCTACCATATTACTTGCTTTGACTACTAGATTAGCCTAAAGTTTTCTTACTGTACCATACTTTAAATTATTTAGCAATAAACCTATAGTCAATTTATGCTTTCCTAGCGGGCTAATTTGCCAGAAAATTCTGGGGACAAAAAATGAGCATTTTGTAAATGCTCGCTCATCTTAACAAAGACCAAATTAGGATTTTATTAAACAAAAGGTACACCAGGATTTACCCAACAGCCATATTTTGGTACAATTAGGAACAAGTTTTACCAAGGCCCCATCGTCTAGCGGTTTAGGACACCTGGTTCTCATCCAGGAGATCGCCGGTTCGAATCCGGCTGGGGCTACATACCCATCAAATAAAATAGACGTTTATACTCCAACTCTTTATTAGCACTACTGTTATACTAAAAACATGCTGCGGTTTCTTATCAAAAAAGCCTTTGGGGTAGTTAACCAAAGAACGAATTATAATCTAAGGATTAAATTTGCCGACGGTAGTACTTGGGAACACTTAGGCGGTGGTCATGAAATAACTATTGTCTTTAAGAAGCGGCGTGCAGAATTCAATTCGCTTTTATTAACCGATGTTGGTTTTATGGAATCGTATTTTAAAGGCGATATTGATATCTTGGGCGAAGATGCTTTACGCGAAGTCATTCGCACATCCCTTGAACTGCCAGATACCAACGATATAGAAAAAGAACTATTTAACCCAATTGCTAGGATAAAGCGACTTTTGTATGAAGCAAAAGTCAACAACAAGAGCTTTGCGCAAGCCAAGAAAAACGCCTATTTCCATTACAATTTACCAGCTGAATTTTTTCATCTTTTCCTTGGGGAGACATACGCTTACTCCGAAGCCTATTATCATGACGGCGATGAGACATTAGATGAAGCCCAGGTAAAAAAATATAACTATGTTGCCAAAAAACTGTTGCTAAAACCAGGAGATAAGTTAGTAGAAGTTGGTAGCGCGTATGGCTATATGTCTATTTTGGCGGCGGAAAAATATGGGGCAGACGTTACAAATTATGGCCTGGTCGCTGAACAAAATAGGGTAATGCAAGAAAAAATTGACCAAAAAAACCTTGGGGATAAAGTACGAATTGTTGTCAAAGACCACCGGGAATTAAAGTATGAACCTGGTACGTACGATAAATTCGTTTCACTCGGTGTCCATGAGCATGCCGGAAAAGACTGTAACAGACAGTGGATTGAAAGCATTGCGACTGCTCTTAGACCTGGCGGCGTTGGCCTTATTTCGTGTACAACACATATGGAAAGGATGCTCGGACCATATTTGATAACAAAACATATATTCCCGGGCGGCTACATTCCAAGCGTATCGGAAACATTAAGTCTTATGGAAGAGTATGGATTGAATGTTGTGGATATGGAAAGCTTGCGGCATCATTATTATCTAACATCTAACCAATGGTATAAGAACTTTATTGATAACTGGGACAAAATTCAGCAGATAAATCCAAACTTGTTTAACGAATATTTCAAAAGAAAATGGTCACTTTACCTTTTAGGTTTTTGTGAATCACTCAAACACGAAAAGGCAAAAATAGATGTGTTCCATATCGTATTTACAAAAGGTAGAAACAAAGAATATTATCCTATTACAAGGGATTTTTTATATAAATGACCAAGAAAAAAGGCGACAGTTTTACCTGTCGCCCGAATTTTTATTGTATCTATGTTACCTAAAAGCTTCCTGATTTATAAACGGATCGTCAGGCAACCGAATAAACGGACAAATTCGCCGTTTCTTTGCCATCACAAAGTGAGCTGCAACCTTGAGCGTGCTTGAACCTTGGCCCTTTGGACCTTGGCGAGCGCGGTCTAATCTTGAATCGGCATACATATCCGATAGCCAAAAGATCATACCAAGTACAAAAGCCATCAGCATAATGCCACCCAAGAAACCGCCCACAATGATAAGTAGTTTTATAAGACCAATCTTGCCAACGAGAAAGTGGTAAAGCAGGCCTAGCCCAACCAAAAGTGTTACTGTCCACGGATAGATAACACGCATAGTTCCTGTCTTAAAGAACCAATGGCAAAAGCTTCTTAGGCCATGTAGCCAAAGCCACACGAAAGGCGGGCTAACTAGATCGAAGAATTTCATCAGGCCTTCCCGATCGAAAAGCATATAAACATAATACGTGTATAAGACAGATAGTATAACAAGCCAAAGTCGTTCGCTTGTATTTCCTGCCCAAAAGGCCAGAAGCCATATTGGCGTTAGGATAAGCATCCAGGGCCGTATTTTCCAGATAAGTGGTACTTTGAAGAACCAATAAAGTGGCGTCCAGAATAAGAGAACCCGCATATAGTGGCAAAGATTTTCGCGGTAACCAGGTCTGTTATGGCCGCCATGCATTATCCACCATCGGTACAAATGGTAATGCCAAGCATACCTGTTGACATCGATTTCGCCGCTTAGAAATTCCTTAATACGATCAAACACCTTGTACTCCTTGTCTTAGTATTTGTGATGTGTGAGAGCAGTTGTTCAAATAACCCTAAGTCGTACCGAAATCTCGCCGAAGTCGCTCAAGCGTTTCTCGAGCATTACGGAATTCCCGACTAACACGATCCAGCGCGAGATCCACTCTTCCGATGGTAAAAAAGCCCTCCAAAATAGCTTCTTGTTGATCTGGTGTTAGCAACAAGAAATTGGCCGGCAGATCAAGAAGATAATCTTCCTGTATACCTTTATCAAGTGTTTGAAAATAAGCTGCTAGTTTGTACTTCCCCTCATTTTCTGCCACTGAATACTACTCCTTTAGGATCAACATGTGATAGTACTAAGAGTTGTCATGGTATCTAGTATCAGCTGTTATAGCTTATGTGTTGTTTGGAGAATTCAATGCATCAATTGCAGTGGTAATAAGCAATGCGATAACCTCTACGGCTTCCTCAGTATCCGTTGGGGTAGCTGAAAGAAGCTGCTTGAGTGCTGTAACCATTTCATGTTCGTTAATTATTGGCTGCGTTGTACTGTGATCGTGTTCCTGCCGCAGGGCAATAGCTTTTTGGATATAGGTGTAACTGTCCTCGCCTGCTTCTGCCGCTAACCGGCAAACTTCCTGGTACAAGTCGCCCTCAATAGTCATATCATCGGGCGGCGGGTAAGGAGTTGGTCTTAATCGTCCGCGATTAACCCGGGTTGCCATTATCCCAAACTTTTTCTCTGATCCCGGCCGTAGATATTCGAAATCATCAGATGCCTCGCTCATGGTAGGTCTCCTTTAACAATGCTAATTAGGTTATTAAGGTACGGCAATATTGTAGCACAATGGGCTAAATTTTTACTATAAGTTTTATTGAATGGGGAAATAAAAGGAATGCAATATTCTAAGATGCCTACGGGCGAAGGAAACGAACTATGAGGAGGGCGACTATGTTCATAACTTTAATCATAGGGTTTAATGCAGGCCCGGCAGTATCTTTGTACGGGTCACCAACCGTGTCACCGGTTACGGCTGCTTGATGGGCAAAACTACCCTTGCCACCTAAATTACCAGCTTCTATGTATTTCTTAGTATTATCCCAAGCAGCACCGCCCGTGGTCATGGATATGGCCACAAAAATACCGGTTACAATTGAACCAACCAAAAAGCCTCCAAGAGCTCTTGCATTTAAGGCCGTGCCAACCAAAATTGGTGCTATGACTGTGATAAGGGCCGGGATAATCATGTTAATTTGCGCGCGCTTGGTAACAATCGAAACGATCGCGGCATAATCAGGCTTGGCTTTGCCACTCATGATACCTTTAATTTCTTTAAACTGGCGGCGAACTTCAAAAACTACAGCTTTGGCACTATTGCCGACTGCTTCCATGGCAAAGGCTGCAAAGAGGAACGGAATACTGCCGCCTAAGAACAAACCAATAAGGACATACGGATCACTGAGAAGAAACTGGACCGAGTGGCCAAAAGTCCGGAGTTCTTGGGTGTAAGCTGAGAAAAGAACTAATGAAGCAAGAGCCGCCGAAGCGATAGCGTACCCTTTCGTCACCGCTTTGGTTGTATTGCCTACGGCATCAAGTGGATCGGTAACATCACGGGCCGATTGGGGCAAGTTCGCCATTTCGGCAATGCCGCCGGCATTATCAGTAATTGGGCCAAAGGCGTCAATTGCCACAACAATACCAGTTAGCGACAACATTGAAACTGCCGCAATTGCGACACCGTACAGGTTTGCCAGTGAAAAGGCAAGCAATATTGCCGCTGTTATAACTAAAATCGGTGCAAAGGTTGACTTCATACCGACCGCTATACCGGCAATAATATTAGTGGCATGGCCAGATTCTGAAGCCTGGGCAATGCCTTGCACCGGACGAAATTTCTTTGAAGTATAGTATTCGGTTATTAAGACCATCAAAAATGTCACGGCAATGCCAATAAGCGATACGAAGTAGATATTTATGGCAGAAAGGTTAAGCTGGTTATCACGCATTAAGACCATGGTGATTGGATAGAACAATAACCCTGCAATAACTGCTGACACGATGAGGCCAAAATAAAGCGCCATCATAATAGAGCCATTTTTTGGCAGGCGCACGAAAAAGATACCGATGATTGTGGCAACTATGGAAGCTGCGGAAAGTGCTAATGGATAGATAAGAGCGTTGGCAAAATTTGGAAAAATCAGCGAGCCTAATAAAATTGCGGAAGCAGCTGTTACAACATATGTTTCAAATAGGTCTGCGGCCATACCAGCAGTATCACCAACATTGTCACCAACGTTGTCGGCAATAACAGCAGGATTTCTCGGGTCGTCTTCGGGAATATTTTGTTCGACTTTTCCAACTAAATCCGCACCGACATCGGCTGCCTTTGTATATATCCCGCCGCCTAGTCTGGCAAAAACTGAAATTAAGCTGCCACCAAATGACAAGCCGATGAGCGCTTCAACACGACCCTGGGTTAAGGCATAGGTTGCCGCAATAACCAGTAGCGCTAGTCCAACCAATATTAAACCGGTAATCGAACCGCCGCGGAAGGCCATATCTAAAGCACTCGACAACCCCTTTGTCGCTGCCTGAGCCGTACGCACATTTGCACGAACCGAGATATTCATGCCGATAAACCCGGCCAGTGCCGAAGCAATAGCACCAACCAAAAAACCGATTGCCTGATAATTACCAACAAAATAATACAATAAGCCAAAAATAATCACGGCAACGACGCCAACAATCATGTATTGTTGGCGCAAATAAGAAGTTGCACCTTGTTGAATAGCCTGGGCAATTTCTATCATCTTGGCGTTACCTTGTGGTTGCCGTAATACCCATAGCGATAAGAAGATGCCAAACGCTATAGCTAATACCGACGACCCAAGTATTGTCGCCATGGCATTGGTCTGCGAAAATAATAATCGGAAAATCTCCATGTATTTATTAAGTTTACAAGCTTTGTTTGAAAAATGTAAAGCGGCCAGAAAGGGGTAGTACAACCTGACCGTTAGCAGATGGCGTTAATAGTAATGCGAAGCTAGTGTTTTGTCAAGAAGCCATTACTTCCCTCATTTTTTGGCTCATGAATAGTGAAAAAAGAAACAATCGCACTTAAAAATGCCAAAAATGCCGCAATGCCTATTGCCCACCGGAACCCATAGACAAATGATTCATCAATAATATTCTGCGTTTGCTGTTGTTGGCTGCCAGAAAAACCTACGGGTATAGTAATAGCACCAAGTTTGTCTTTTTGGTTTAAGATTTGCTCTTTTTGTGGTTGCGACAAGCTGCTTGCTCCAAGTACATGTTCAAGACGTGTGCCAAACGTTGTTAATACAACAGCGCCTAACATGACAACGGCTAATAATCCGGCAATTCTAGATACAGCGTTATTGATACCTGAAGCCGTACCGGAATAATTTGGGTCAACCGAAAGCGCTGACTTCGTTAACGGGGCTATGACAAGTGACATACCAAGGCCAAAAAGAATTAATCCCGGTAGAAACGACGTAAAATAATTAGTATGGTTTGTCGGCAAAATAAACGAGGCCATACCGATTGCCACTAGCATAGGGCCGATAATCATAGGTACTCGTGGGCCAAACCGGTCTGCAATCATGCCGCCAGGACCTGACAATAGTGCTATGAGAATAATTGCTGGCGTTAAGCCTAAACCTGCAAAGATTTGAGAGTAATGTTGGATCTGCAGTAAATTCAAAGCCAGAAAAAAGATTACGCCGCTTAAGGCAAAATAAAGGAAAAGCGTTACTAAGTTTGCCCCAACCACCAAAGGTTTTTTAAATATCGCAAACGGTACGATTGGTTCTGTCACTTTCTTTTCCTCGATAACAAATGCAATTACTCCAATAACGCCAACGAGCAAACCGCCAATAACCGTTATATTGTTCCACCCAAATGCCGGCCCGTTAATAAGCGCAAAGGCAAAACCAAATAGGGCTATAAAGACTAAAAGCGCACCAATATAGTCTAACTGCTTCATTAACTCGTTCTTTGATTCGGGAATAAATTTGAGCGTTAAAAGTAGTGCCAAAATACCAAGCGGGATATTAATGAAGAATATCGCAGGCCAGCCAAATGTTTGGACTAGAAAGCCGCCGACAAATGGTCCGAGTGCTGCCAGGCCCGCCGAAAATCCAGACCATATACCTATAGCGCTACCACGGATATTTGGGGCAAACGACCGGTCAATAATACTTAAACTGCCTGGCACCATCATTGCCGCCCCAATACCTTGCACGCAGCGCAACAACATTAAAGGTGTTACTGATCGAGATAGGCCGCAAAGAAATGAAGATACGGTAAAAAGTCCAATACCATAGAGGAAAATCCGCTTCCGGCCGAACTTATCACCGAGCGAACCGCTAATCAAAATTAAAGAGGAAAGAAATAGCGCATAGCCGTTAACAATCCATTGTATTTGAGTAAATGTAGCGTTTAGCTGTGTTTGGATCGTCGGAATGGCAATGGTGACAACACTACCGTCTAAAAAAGCCATGCCGCTGGCTAAAATTGTTGCCCCTAAAATCGCAATGCCGTGTGGTGAATTGATTTTGTAACCTGCCATTGGTAATTTTATCTTCTTACGAGGCAGAATAGAAAGTCAAGCTTGGTATATTCCCTACTTAATGGCCATGGCTTATATCTTGGCCATGTTTGGCAATTGCTTTCGGCAGGGATATTGAAGCGAGTAACCCAAGCAAGGCGAATAACGAGACCAGTAAAAATGCCGTTTTAGCCGAATCAACTGTTGCCTGCTTGATAATAGCGCTAACATCGGCCGCAACTTTGGGCGGCAGTACGTTCGATGATAAGGCGTTACTGCCAAATTCAATATTCGTTGATTGCTTTGTAACTACTTGCTCAATACGAGACTTATACGCCGGTGGCACAACCTGGCTAGTCGCAATATTTGTATTAACGTTTGAAACGATAAGCGAAAGCAGCACGGCGCCGATAATAGAAGAACCAAGGGTCGTACCAACCTGGCGTACCGTATTATTAACACCGGCAGCTTCACCAGCTTGCTGGACCGAAACGGCTGATAGGGTTAAGTTACTAATCGGTGCCATAACCAATCCCATACCGCATCCGTAAAGGATGAGGCCAGGCGCTAAGCTGATTATCGAAGCGTCAACACCAAAACTTTGTCGCATGACCAAAACCGCAATCGCGTTTAACAAAAGACCAGCCTGGATTAACCGCTTGGGTGATATTCTTTGGCTTAATATACCAGAAAGTGGCGCCACAATAAGCATAGGTGCTGACATAGGCGCCATGGCAAAGCCGGTATGCAAGGCGTCTAAATGGGCCACTGATTGTAAATACACTGGCAAGGTAAAAATTAATCCCATCATACCAAGCGACATAATACCTGTTGTTAATACTCCGGCGGTAAATGCTCGATTGTGAAAAATCTTCATCGAAACTAATGGCGTGCCTCCGACACGGTCAACATGTAATTCCCACTCATAGAATAAGTCTAAAAACAGCAGCCCAAATAATATCGCGATCGGCGTAATTGAGACGCCAAAAATATTAAATGACCATGCACCAAGTGCAATGTCTTGCTTTGAAATAAACCAGCCATACGTCGATGACTCAATAACACCCCAGGCCACTGAAAGCAAACCAAACGCAGAAAGCAAAACGCCAACAATATCAAGTTTTGGCTTCTCTTCCACATCCCGGGATTCTTTAATAAGCACCGAACCAATTAAAAGTAATGCCGCAACAACAACATTAATCCGAAATGCCCAACGCCAACTGAATTCATTTGTTAAAAAGCCGCCCAAGATCGGACCGATGGAAGAAGAAGCCGCGGCAATGCCACCCCAAATACCAAATGCAATCGCCCTATCTCTTCCTTGAAAACTAGCAACCAAAAGTGAAGCTGTGGCTGGCAGCATTAAGGCGGCTCCAATGCCTTCAATAACCGATTCACCTGCTAATAGCGTGCCGACATTTGGGCTTATCGATGCAATAAATGAGCCAACGGCAAAGATTGCCGCTCCTGCCATAAACATTTTTTTGCGGCCAAATAAGTCACCTAACCTGCCGCCAGTAATCGTTAAGGAAGCTAACATTAAGGCATAAACGGTAATAACCCACTGTAAACTTTGGATATTGGTGTGCAATTCATGAATAATAGTCGAAAGCGAAACGTTGAGGACTGTTGTATCAATGATAATAATTGCCAATGCTAAACTAAGAACGATAAGGCTGCCCCACTTTTTCAGGAAGCTTGGGTGGACTGGCACAACTTCCTTGAAGTTGGACGTTTGATCATCATCAGTGTCTGTCATATTAACAGCCTGATTGTTAGCCGGGCTTTCGAATGGTTGTGGAGGAAGTTCTTCTTGTTCCATCATAAGCGTTTTTTGTTGGGCAATGGTATATGGTAGCATAATCTAAGTATCATGTCATTAGAGGAGTACTTAGAACACTTCGGCTTAAAACCATTTACTCAAAGTATTCTCAGGTGGTTTTCAGTAGCTACCACTATACTTCCTTATTACCCATGAAAAAATTCATTTTGGTAACAGCTGTTATTACTACTTTTGGGCTATACGTTATTGAATATCGGTTCGGTGGTAGAGATGACATCAATGTTGTGCCTCCTGCCACGGTCATACCAAACACCAGCACGACCGGTGGACCATCGGCAATTGCAAAATATAAAGATGGATCATATATAGGCCCTAGTACTGACGCATTTTACGGTAACGTGCAAGTTAAAGCTATTATTAGCGGCGGTAAAATTACCGATGTCCAGTTCTTAGATTACCCACAAGACAGGCAAACCTCGATAATAATTAACGGCCAAGCAATGCCGTACTTAAAACAAGAGGCCATCCAATCACAAAGTGCAAAAGTCGATATCATTTCAGGAGCAACACAAACAAGTATGGCTTTCCAACAATCATTGCAATCGGCGCTTACAAATGCCAAAACTCAATGAAACAAACACAAATCTTAATGGGCATGCCAATCAGTGTTGAGATTATCGATAACCATATTCCAGCAGATACATTTAATATGGTTTTCGATTATTTCCGATATGTCGATGAGACGTTTAGTACATATAAACCATCAAGTGAAGTAAGCAAGATTAACAGAGGTGAAATGTCACCAGAAATTTTAAGTCAAGATATGCGAGAAATCCTACAACTATCTGAAAAAACCAGAGTTGAAACAAAAGGGTATTTTAATATTAGGCATAAAGGGCAATTGGACCCTTCTGGTATCGTAAAAGGTTGGGCTATTAATAATGCAGCAAGGCTTCTAAAAAATGCTGGTTATAGAAACTACTACATAGATGCCGGCGGCGATATTCAAGTGGAAGGGAAAAATAGCCAAGGACGAGCTTGGACCATCGGTATCCGAAACCCATTTAAGGTAGATGAGATTGTAAAGGTTTTATCGGTTAAAAATTGCGGTGTTGCTACTTCCGGGACATATGAACGGGGGCGGCATATTTATAATCCAATGGCTAACGGAAAGCCGGTAACTGATATTGTCAGTATCACCGTAATTGGCCCAAATATTTATGACACTGATAGATTCGCAACCGCAGCCTTTGCCATGGGTAGTCAAGGTATCAAGCTAATCGAAAAATTGGATGGGTTTGAGGGGTACATGATAGACAATAAAGGTATTGCAACAATGACAAAGGGGTTTGAGCAATACACAAGATAACGAGTAAGATTTTATGGTATGAAAATCATTGATAATTTTCTTAACAACATTACAATGTACCGGTTGGTGCTCTATTATTTGGCCTTATTAGTAGTTATCGCGGCAATTTTGAGCGCCTTTGGTATCTTGGCATTTAACTTGTTTGCCATCATCGGCTCAACAATTTTCCTTATAGCGGTCTGTTGGATAACGAATACCATTTTTGCAAAGACCTATAAAGCACATACGAACGTTGATTCTGTTTATATTACGGCACTCATCTTAGCCTTGATCATAACACCGATCAGAACACCATCGGATATTATATTCTTTGTCTGGGTCGGGATTTGGGCAATGGCCTCAAAGTATATCGTTGCCCTTAACAAAAAACACCTATTTAATCCAGCAGCCTTTGCTGTTCTACTTACGGCTATAACGCTAAACAACTCGGCAAGTTGGTGGGTTGGAACTAGTTATATGATGCCGTTTGTGCTTTTGGGTGGTTTGCTGATTGTACGAAAACTTGGTCGGTTTGATATGGTCTTCAGTTTCCTTGTGGCCTCGCTTATTACTATCGTTGGATTTAGCCTAGTTAAAGGCACTCCAATTATTACTATTTTACAAAAAACATTTATAGACTCCCCTCTTTTATTTTTTGCATTCATCATGCTTACCGAACCACTAACTACTCCGCCATCCAAGAAGTTACGCATTATTTACGGCAGTATTGTTGGCGTGTTATTTTCGCCTCAGCTGCAAATTGGTGGATTGTTTACCACACCCGAATCTGCTCTTATTTTAGGAAATGTTTTTTCGTATATAGTTAGTCCAAAACAAAAACTTTTGCTTGAATTAAAGGAAAAGGTCAAAGTCGCTGAAGATGTCTATGATTTTGTTTTCCATACAAACAAAAAAGTGGCCTTTACCCCGGGGCAATATATGGAATGGACACTTGGTCACAAAAATCCTGATAGCCGCGGCAGTAGAAGGTACTTAACTATTGCTTCTTCACCAACGGAAGATAATTTTCGGATTGGCGTAAAATTTCACCAACAACCGAGTACTTTTAAGAAGTCAATGCTGACATTACCAGCTGGCAGCAATCTTATGGCCGGACAATTATCGGGTGATTTTATCCTACCCGAAGACCCAATGCAAAAATGCGTATTTATCGCAGGCGGCATCGGTATAACCCCGTTTCGAAGTATGATCAAATATTTAATAGATATCGGGCAAAAGCGAGATATTGTGCTCTTTTACGCAAACAAAACGGTGCAAGATATTGTCTATAAGAATATTTTTGATGAAGCAGCGTATAAGCTTGGTATAAGGATAATATATACCTTAACGGACCAAAACCAAATCCCAGCTAACTGGCCTGGCTACGTTGGCTACATAACCCAAGAAATGATCACACAAGAAGTGCCGGATTATAAGGAAAGGATATTTTACCTCTCCGGCCCACGTTCAATGGTTGAAAATTTTGAGGATACATTAAACAAAATGGCTATTCCAAAAACCCAAATCAAAATTGATTACTTCCCGGGATTTGCTTGATCAAATATATTATCAGGAAATGGATGGTTAGGCCGCTAGATCGAGCCTAGTTAGCAAAGCTAGTTTTATGACTGGCTCATCAAAGTACTTACCAAAAGTTTCGGTGAGTTGTTTAAACGCAATATCTGGTGCAAGCGATGGGGAACCGGGACGGTCTGCAATCATGGCATCGGTAGTATCCGCCAATGCAACCACTTTTCGCATGGTACCCAACAATGGTAGCTCTGGCTCTTTCAGTAAATATTCCGGATACCCATTCGGCTGATATAAATGATGGCCATGCACAACAGCAGCTACATGTTGTTCGTATGGAAGAGCTATCATATAACCATATTCAACATGTTCTCTAGCAGTTGCCTGTTCTTCGTCATCTAACTTTCCAGGTTTATTCAATATATAAAGTGGTGTGTATTTCTTGCCTCCATCATGAATTAAAGTAGCTCTTATGGCCATACGCTCAATATATTGGCTACCCAAACCTATTTTAGGTGCAACTACGGCAGCAACTTTAGCAGCATTAACCATATGCTTTGCCGTAGGCGCGTCATGTGCTGCAACTTGGTTAACGATGTATAAAACATATGGATAGCCTTGCACCGCCTCAATCAGTGCCGGATGGTTATCAAATACATTTTCAACGGTTGGATAAACAAGATCACTATCAGCAATACTGCCTTGTGGGGCGAATAAGCCACCAAGTTCATTTCTCATTCGCTTAGTATACCTGATAAAATGCCAGAAAAGCAAGCCAGTGCAACCTTTTTTATAATTAAGATGCGATTGAAAGGTTGACAAGTTCGCTTGTCGTATGGTACGCTATACGCTCTTTGCCGAAAAATACGGCAAAATAATAATTGAAAGGTTAGTCGCACTATGGCAACAACCAAAATAAATCAAGCACCAATAGGCAACCCGGTTTCACTTCGGGGGCGCTTAATGCGTGTTCAACAGGTTTTTGCCACGGTTTTTGTACGAAAACGATCTTAAATTTTAAGTAATTGATTTTTTACAAGCGCCGTGGCGAAAACCACGGCGCTTTTTTGTTGGCTCAATGCCATTACAGGCCAGGGTCAATATAGAAGACGGATTAGTCTCGTAGTAATATCTGCAGCAAGCCTTACTGGCAACGGTATTGAGCGACTAAAGCCAGCTAGAGAGAAAGGAGCAAAACTTTATGTTTCGGAAACTTTGGTACCTGCTCGAACCGTTTCGAAAAACGTTCGGCTGGTTCGTTCTCTTGCTTGTGGTCTATGAAGGCCTACAGGTAGGAGAAGGGTATGTTATTAGTTTAGTGGTCACGTTATTCGGTCAGCATGCCAAAATGGCAATCTGGATCGGGCTTTTTGCGGGGTTATTAATCTATGACGAACTCTTTATGCGCATGGATAACGTTATTGATTGGTACGTTGTTGCCAAGATCGTTTATCCGGTGTACAAGCACCTTAAAATTAGTGCCATTACAAAATTCCTGAAAATGGATATGACATGGCATCAAAAGCACAACTCGGGTACATTAGTCGGCAAAGTGTCAAACGGTGTCTATAAGGTTAATGATATTGTTATAAATGGTAGTTGGGAATTCATTCCAACGCTCATTCAAACACTCTTAAGCCTTATTCCACTTATTATCTTTAGCGCATATGGGGCATTGGTATCGGTCGCAGCGTTTTGTCTCTTTCTCTTCTTTACGTTTAAGGATAATGAAGCGAAAGAGCCGTTCCGTGCTGTACGGCATGATCTTTATGAAGATGAGTGGCATCATTTTTCTGAAGGTGTCCAATCGGCTGAAACAGTTGCCATGTTTGGCCAAGCAGATCGTTTGCTGCAGGAACACACCCGGCTCCATGATGAAATCGTCGCTTCAGGTTTGGCGGAAGGTCGCATTGGTATATTCAAATACAACCGGATAAGAATACGGATTTTGACAATCGCGAGAAGATTAATTCTTGCGATTTGGATCTATCAACTTTCTACCGGTTCCCTATCGATTGCCAACCTTATTTTCGTCAGCGTGCTAACGGAAAAATTATTCAGTAGTTTCTGGCGTTTTGCCCGCTTGTTTGACCGAGCCTCAGAAGCCAGCGAAGGGTCTGACCGTTTGGCAAACTTAATGGCAGAAACCGAAGCAAGCTATGGCGGAACATTAGTGCCAGATATCAAGGGTCCAATTGGTATTAATTTGGACAACGTTTCATTCGGCTATGATGGTGAATACAACAAAAAGGAAGGCGTGCTCCATAACCTTTCGCTCACTGTTGAACCGGGAACAATTGTGGGTTTGGTTGGTCCATCAGGCGCCGGCAAAACAACGATCCGCAAGATTGTAACTGGTATGGTGCCAATCCAACGGGGCAAGATTACCGTTGGCGGGGTAGATATTAATACCTGGTCTCATGATCATCTTAAGGGCCTTTTTTCGCATGTGCCACAAGGTGACGATGTTTTTATCTACGCAGAAACGCTGCATGATAATATTGCCTTCGCCAGACCTCAAGCCACGCGACAAGAAGTTATGGCGGCGGCAGAACTAGCCGGCATCCATGAATTTGTTATGGGACTGCCAGATGGATACGACACGTTAGTTGGTGAACGCGGCAAACGCCTTTCTGGCGGCCAAAAACAGCGCATCGCTTTGGCCCGTGCTATTATTGCCAACCGGCCGATCTTGATTTTGGACGAGGCAACTTCAGCGGTGGACGCAATTACTGAAGGAGAAATCCAACAGAAAATGGCCAGTATTTTGCATGGCAAAACAGCTATTATTATCGCCCACCGTCTTGCTACCATTTGGGATATTGCGCACAAAATTGTCGTGATGGACAACGGTCGCAAGGTTGAAGAAGGTACCCATGCCGAGTTGATGCAACAAAATGGTTTGTACGCCCACATGGTAGCATTACAAACCGCTGAAACATAACCTGTTTCATTTCAAAGCACCGGGCTTTGTGGACGATTTTCGTTCCCAAAGTTCCGGTGCTTTTTCTTTTTCTAGAGACTAATACTTGGTCATTATATTAACCTATAGTATTGACTTATTATATAAATTCAGCTATAATAAGTTACAAGATTTGTTCCATTTGCTTATCCTAAAGTATGGAATAAACACACCTTAAAAATCATTGGAAAGTTAATCGAGCCGTTCGGTTGCGCTGGAATATCGATATTTCTATAGAATTATTTTCTCAAGAAACGATCGTACTATCATCCAACGACAAGGCAAAGAACAAGGAGGAGGTTCTCGCATGAAACTATGGATGAGGTTGGTTTTCGCACTGGCAATTTTGTCTGTTACTGCCTGTTCAAATGGAAAGCCTTCAAACAGTAGCTTAAAGGCACCTTATACCGAGGCAACCAATACAGTTAGACAAGCACCTACTACAACACCTGTTGCCTTATCACCTTGTCCCACTCCGCCGGCTACCGAGCTGAAAACACTGGCAGCATATCTTGTCGCAACGCCGAATAAAGTATTCGCTTTTGATGGCGTGGCAATAGCCAAGAGTGGCGACCTTTATGTCGACCAGGTTACCGCAAGTTCAGAAAAGGAAACAACGACCAGGCATCTAAGCCTCGGTGTCCATGGCAGTAGTCCCGTGATCAATAGTGCGGGAACGCAGGTAGCTTATCTTACCGACGATGGCAATATCGCGGTAATCAATACCGATGCCAGCGATAATCATGTCGTTGCCGCTCGGCTCGATGGCAATACCATATTTGACTACGTAAGCTGGTCACCAACTGGCGCTTACATCGGCTACGCTCGAAACACAAAGCTCGACCCAAATGATCCAAGGCACGCTTCATTCGATCGAGGGGTGTACTTAGTTACGCCAGACGGAAAATACACCGTTCAGATCGTACATATGGAATTTAATGGGTATAATGACATAGATACTCACTACACGTGGTCGCCGGCTGGCAATTATATTGCCTATAAGTACCTCTTTAAAACGCCACCAGATGCATATCTTATAATTAAATCGATTAAGGATCCAAACGATAAGGCGACCTTCGCATTTGGACCTCTATATAACAATACAACCATACTGTCATGGTTCGATAACGATAGGACAGTTGTGTTGAAGAATATCTCACCTCAAGGAACTGTATATAGAGCTGTCCAAGACGGCATTACGTCAAAACCAACAGCGTGCCAAGTGGCAACATCTTAGTCACTAAACTTTCCAATCTCTCTCATTTCGCGCCACGTTCATTTAAACTGAACGTGGCGCTTTTCATATCCGTAGCATCTTCATAGTAAATGGAGCGAGACAACAAAAAGCCCCAAGAAAATAATCCTGGGGCTTTTTTGCAACCGGTTAGTGGCGCTGCTTTTCTTTACAGATGGTTAAAGTAGCTTACGCACTGACCTTGGTTTTTAAATGGCTGGCCATTATTGTCTTGCAAACTTTGGTAGCCATATTTCTTACAATCATCCTTTGATGTCGGCGTATTCGGGCCGCCGATATTAGCACCATTAACACTAATATTATCAAGATAGGCATAGCCATTACCCTGGTCTGTACCTTCATCGAAGACAATATCAATGCTCTGGACCGTCGTACCTGGTGCAATTACCGGAAATGCTTGTGTTGGGTCCGTTGGGTTGAATACTTTATGGATCCAAGTATTTCCCAGGGTATCAGTCGTTGTACCCGTCGTCGTACCCGCTGCACATCCGATAAAGTGGGTAACGTTATCGCTGGTTACCACGTTAAAACGTGGAGCTCCTGCGCCGCAATGGCTATCACTGCGAATATCGTAATTCAACTCTGTTAACGTTATCCCATTAACACCGTTAATCGTTGCACCCGAAGACGCGTTTGTTGCCGTAAGGCATGGTTTGGTAAGGTGTAACGCTGGCGGCGGATTGCCCGTGGTACTGTCCCAAGTTGACTGAATACCACTACAAGCGTTGCCCGGATCATATGTCCAAGGCGTAACCGACATGGTTGGACCAGCTGCCAATGTTGGCATCACAGTAGCCGCAAGCCCGACCGCAGCAATCGCTGCTGAAGTTAGTATTTTTTGCATAGTAGTCACCTCCTTTCCGCATCTCTCTCTTATACTAAAGCCATAAAAAAACACCCTCTGCACTAAAGTCAGAGCAGTGTTCAGTAGGTGTTAAATTAACCAATACATCATACAAAATACGTCGTTAAATTTATGTTAACTTCTAAAATGAAGGGATATGGGTTGGACAATAAGAGTAACTTTAAAATAAATACAGTAGCTGATTTTGGATATCGTTGAAATATACAATGTTTCCACGAAAAAGCGGGGTAGACTATTAGATCTACACCCGCTTATGGTATTAGTTATCTTGCACCGATGGTGAACTACTAGATCTCACCGGGATAAGCCTGGCGCGAAATGGCGGGTTTTGGCTAAATAATTCAAACCACTTATCCGGAAGCCAATCTTTCTGAATCCAGTGGACCCAATAAATATTGGCAACTTGTTGCCCTACGCCCCATGGTTTGTCTTTGTGATAAGGCTTCCAACCTGTATCAGTATCACATTCGATGATGTCATCGAATACAATAGCACCTTGGTGGTCATAAACTGTCAGGTAATCATTTTTTTGGATAAATTGTTCTGCATTATGACCTACCTTGCCGTTTTCAATTAGTACCCACCACATTCCTTCCGAACCCGTTTCAAAGCTTGTTGAAAGGTGCCCGATAATTGGTGTGCCATGTTCAAGCAAAAAGGTGCGCATATTTAAGCGCTCAAGTCGTTCTTCTGGTGAAATCACCGGAGGAATAAGATGCATCTTACCTTTTGACAATATTCCTATCGCTTCGCGTCTCGCAATTTCAGCTTGGCAGAGTGCTAAATAATTATCGATAGATGCCCTTACCGATGCTATAATTCCTTCTTCAGAAACGGCAAAGTTTGATTTTGTCGCAGCTTCTCCTAAAACTTTATTTACCTCAATATATGAAGCAAAAATGGTGGGAACTTCCGAAAGCTGAGCGAACGTAAAATATCCCATATTAAGCCTGAAAGATTCAGCGTTTATAAGTTCAGCAAACGACTGCTCGGACACAATACTTCCTTTCAATGTGCAAGATTGTTAATACTTAGTGTAAGTTATACACTAAAATACATAATTTTGCAATAGTTTTTTTAGCTCCACTTGACACTTTAGCGTCTTTGCAGTAAATTTAGGTTTGTTAACAATTTATCAATCAAGAGTGATGGGGAGTGTATCGGCATTATGATCCATCCAGCAACCCTTCGGCAAGCTACAGTGCAAGCCGAGATGGGTGCTCCACCCGACCCTGGTATAGGGAAGGATTTGACTTATGGGATAAATCTCATGGGTAAATATCGGCAACCTCTCTTTAACAGGAGAGGTTTTTTGTTGGCAAAAAAGCACTTTAATAAAAGGAGTATTGCAATGATCGTCCGTTTCCGAAGCCTCGAAGATAGAGCTAAAGCCCGAAGATTAGTGTACGTAGATAAACCAGTACTGAATTTACCAATATGCTGTTTAGTATTAGATGTTTGGCAATTGCTTTTGATTAAACAAGCAAACATTCCGATCTACTCGCCAAGTACAAAGGAAGCCATTTCCGACTCAGATAAACTGAACATAGACGAAATCATCGACGAAATTCGAAGAATCCAAAAGCAAGTTGACCTTTAAAGGAGTCTCGTACTATGGTGCTAAAAGTACACCCAGCAACTTTTGGACACGTCCAGTTTGGCGCCTATAACGGAAATCTATGGTTTGGTTACCGCGAACGACTTATTGGGCCAAACGGCTATAAAGTCTATGAGATCGAAAGCCGTGTGCCTGAACATATAATCGACCAAGGTAATGAAGCAATCTACAAGTATTCTAATGAGCAGGTAAAAGAAAAATTGGCACAAAAACAAACGAAAGCAAATAAACCTGCAAAAGCAAAACGGAAGCCAGCACGAAAATCAAATAAGGAAGTAGCAGTCGAGACAATCTATTATGGTATTCGTCTAAAAGGCAGCATTGTCACTTCTAGTGTGAGACACTTGTCTGTTGCCCTTAAGGAACCATTTCAAGGACATGATTCCATAAACTTCGGATGGGCAAGCGCAATAACGGGGCACTTTGTCTACGACGAAAATGGTAACTATTCCCCAAGCGCTATCGAAGCCGCAAAACGCGTATTAACTTGGATTTACGATAAGGAAAAGCGCAACGATGCCCAACGCACCGCGACAAATCTAGCACAACAACTCAACGAACAAACTAGCTAGGTTGTAATCGGAGAGGTCTATAGCATGCACGCGCAATTAACGTTTGGGCAGCTTGGGTATATCACGCTTAACAGTAATGCGTACAAAATGGAGCCTGAAACCTGGTTTGGTTATTGGGACAAGGTCGACTTACCCGACGGCACGTATCGTGTTGTCATTACCGAAGGCCAAGTTCCAAATGAGATCGTATTAAAAGGTTGGGAAGCCGTAAAAGAGTACGCCAAGCAAAAGGTAAACGAAGCTATCAAGGAACAATCCGCTGTTCCATTATCAGAAGTCAGCTTCGATTTACAGCCGGACTATCCGCTCGAAGTAACCTACGAAGATGTCATCCTACAAGGAAGGATAATTTCCGCAGCCAATAGCTCTGTTGCGGTTGAGCTGCTTTCGCCATACCACGGGTACTCTACCATCCACTTCGGCTTTGCCTCTGCTATGAACCAACGCTATGTCTTTAATAGGAATAGGCAATTTACCGATGAGGCCTTAGATACCGCGAAGATGCTGCTCGCCAAAATTTACAGGGTGGAAAAGGCTAAGAAGGAAACGTCATGATATTCCCGCAAAACGAAGACGAGTATGGCAAGGTATACTTCCGCGAAATTGATGGTATCCTCTGGTACGGCTATTTTGAACCGATCAATTATAGCTCTGACGGTATGGTTTTAAATTCGTATAACACAGAAGGGATTATTCCTGAAGAAATCTTCGCACTAGGATACAATGCGATATCGGCCTATGCAACTGCAAAAGTAAACCAAGAAATTAACAGCCAAAAATACTTATGGAAGGTGCAGGATGATTTTGACGCCAACCCAAATTTTCCTCTTGTCACTGTTTATCAAGGAATTTTACTAATAGGCAGGATTTTCAAAGTCTTCCATAGCACCTTATTTGTCGAACTACTAGAACCATATCGGGGAAAAAGTAATATACATTATGGTTTTGCTTCCGCTATGATGGGGCACCATATTTTCAGCGACTATCTGCAGTTTTCTGACAATGCAGTAAAAACAGCTGAAAAGATGCTTATTGAAATTTACCAAAAGAAAAAGGCCGAAGAAGCTAATCGAAATATTATCGATGCTGCTGAACGACTAAACGAGCAATCTAATGCCGATAGTAAGGGAGTTAGCTAATCATGACAATGCCATGGAGGCGAAACACTCATCAGCGTGTGAAACCGGTGCGCATTCTGTTCATTGAAGATAAATTACGAGTAGAGTTTGGCCACTGGCGAATTCCCACTGAAGTTGATGAGGAAAACTTACGTACGTACGCCCAAATGCGGTATAAGCAAAGAACCGGCGAGGCAATTCCGCTTGAGGAATTCGAGGTCAGCCCAAAAACCGGCGAAAAGAGCCCTACTCAAACAACATTTATGGTAGCACTTAACCAGCCGCTTTATATTGGGTTAAATAGGATTTTTAGAGATGACCCAAAGTCGTGTCGTCGTATTATTTCTGCACTAACGCGGTACCTCCAAAAACAGCAGCTAACAAATGCTCAAGAACAACTAGTCAACTACACACTTAACGAGTTGGCTGGAAAAAGTTTTGGTATTGGTTAAGCAATACCAAGATAATTACTAAGCCCCCGAAAATTTTCGGGGGCTTCTCTTTTATACATCATCAGACAAGATAGCAATAGATCGTTACCTCAACATACTCTTGAGTACACTCGTTACCTTCGGTATAATAACCGCACTATTATTTTCTGCCACTTTTTTATGACTAATGAGAGCGAATATCTTATAACCAATGACCAAAAACAAGCGAACCCACACAAGTCTTGGCGAAAAATAGCTAACAGTCATGTTGCAAGAATTGGCCTAATGGTTGCAGCAGCAACTGGCGGTATTTTGCTTAGCCATGATAATAACCAGCCAAAACGTTTGAATATTCAAACCCATAATGCCAATAACATATTACATCTGGATGCATTTTCCCTCGATGAACTTCGCTCACCTGGTTTTGATATCTCACATCTTAGAAAAGATAACGATGCAGACGAACAGAATACAGATGATTTCGATACCGAACCACCCCCACCTGCAAACTGGCACCCAAAAAACTATTTCCAAGAATTCTTAGTTAAAGAGCTAACATCACTTCAAGATAACCGAAAGGCAGGCCAGTCTCCAAACTCTATCTTATACGACAGTATTCGCTTACCTGGGTTTAAGATGGGTGAAACTACCATCGATATTATTGAGGGCAAACAAAAGTACCTTATTATGGGTGGTAATATCGGCGGTCTTGAAGGCGATACCTTAACCGAGGCCAATCGGCTTGTCCGTTTGCCGCTTGATGACAATTACCAAGTATCGTCGTTTGTCGCGGAAAACATTCAGCCAATCCCAGAAGATCTCTGGCCAAAACAACTGCGACGGTTTTCAGATGTTAATTTCTTACCGCGTGGCAACGGTAAATATTTAGTAAGTGGCTTGGCAATAGATCCAGACAAAATTATGTCCGCTTGCCAAGGGCAATATGCGCAATGGTTCATAACAGAAGTCGATGCTATAACAAATAAGGATCCACGACTATTATTTACTTCAAATCCAGATAATAGCTGCAATAGAATTATGTATGATAAGCCAGCAATTGCAGCTACAGAAGACGGCGGATTTTTAGCTGTTGCAGTGGAACAGGGCAAAAAAGGTGTTGCCCAAATGGCTGTGTATAAAACAGCAAATGAACAAACAGCCCATGTTGCTGAAATTCCTGAACTTACGGATGCATCAGGTAGGATACTTTCCCGCTTGTCGCCTGCAGTAACCTACATTGGCAATGACAAGTATATCTTATTCAATTCAGGTGCATTAAAAGAAGATGATGTATCACTAAAAGGTATTTTCTACCGAACATTTGACGCAAAAACTGGCACATATACACCTGAACAGCAAGTGTTGTTTGAAAATGGTGAAAATCCATTCATTAATGCATTTAAAATAACCGGCCTTAACTATAACCGGTTGGGTAATGCCATCGAGGCGGGAAATACCGCTGAGTATGCCATTGCGGTGCAATCAACTACCCAAAATGAGACGCAGGATGTAAAGAACATAAAAGCCAGCCACTTGGAAACCATCGTCATGACTGTAAACAACAAAACAGGCAAGACCACGGCAAGCCAATTGCCAACACCACTACTCAACCCTTCTGTCCAAGTTATAAAAGAGGGCAACACATCCCAAGTATATATTGTAGGCCATGCTAATTATTCCGAGGAAGACAAGGGCGATATTACCATGGGCCATTTCGAAAATGCAGCACTGCAAATTGACCCAAAAACCGGCCAAGTGCTTGCCGATTACCGTTTTCAAAAATTTGATTTACCAATCACTGCTGCCGATCCCGACTTTCCCGAACGGCATTGGTCATCACGCACCACTGATTATGCAAACCAAAAATTAATCAAAGTTAACGGCCAATTGCAAATGATCAGCTACCAGTCTTCACCAATTTACTACGACGAAGAAGATTCAATATTGACTGTTGCCTCACATTATCCAAAAGCATTTACCTTCGAAAAGTAAATTTTAGCTAAAAAAATAGCCGCCGGCCAAATAGGCCAGCGGCTGATTGAGATTTGCGAAAGTAGACCAGTTAGGATGTCGCTCCGCTACAGCGGCCTTGAGCCGACTTCACGCCTGCATCAGGGTGGTCAACATCGAACGTCCAGTACATTTTACCGAGTTGTGAATACAAACTAATAAAGTGGCCATTACCTGACCAACTGGCGTCATCATACCCGTTCGGCAACTGAATAACGCTAGTCTTCCCCAATGTCACTACATAGAATTTGTCCTTTTCCCCAATTGCCCAAACGAGCATCATGCTACTATCAGGTGACCAGCCCCTAGGTTCCAGAGTAACTGACTTATCAGGGAGGATATTTCTTGTCATGTTGAATAATCCACCTCCCCAAGGAAATATTGCAAAAATATCTTGTCGGGTCGACGCACTTTCACCGCGTCGAAATGTAATAAGTTCGCCGTTAGGACTAAATGCTGGCTCCGCATAACTAAACTGATACTCGCCGGTTTGGATTTTTGAGCCATCTGGCTGTAGAAATGGTGGTCGCCATGCTAAATATTGCGCAGTAATCGCATGATCAGCCTGACCATTGGCTTGCATAGTATGGATGGCATAATCAGTGCCGATGTAAACAACCGTTTTACCATCCGGAGACCAGTTCTCATCGAAACTAGTAATAGTGTCAGGCAGGGGTATAATATCGTTCCACCACTTGCGTATCACCTTCGATTGGTGCGTTTGGCTGTTACTATAAGCAAGTTTTCCGTAGGGAAAATATGGGTATGGTTGCTCATCAACACGCGTAACATCCCAACCGTCACGTTTATAACGCTGGACTCGGTCGCAATAATTGGCTACAACGGCTGCCCAACGGAAATCGGTATTGAAGTCGCAGAGTCATACCACTTGTGGATGCCAACGCCAACTGCCAAAACAGCGGCAATAATGCCGCTCACCGCGATAAGCCATGAACGAAGCATCTTCTTCCTCCTGAATGCTACTTCCTTTTATTAGTAACGTGCGGTTATCCCAAGGTAAAGCACCATGAGATTAACTGGGTAATTATACAATAATGCAACAGAATTTACAATACTATAAGTCTAAATTAAAGATTAGGAAATATCGTCGATATGGAGAAATGGCCGAACTTGGGGAACTTTTATTTCTTCTTCACCCAAGGCTTCTTCGGGTGTTTTGGTGCCTTTTTTCTTGGATGGAATAGTAACAAGAGCGTATTTTAAGACTTCGTCCATGTGTTTAACCGGAATAAGCCTGGTGGCTTTAATAACATTCTTTGGCACATCAACTAAATCTTTGACATTCCCTTCGGGGAAGATAATTGTCTTTAACCCAGCACGGTGAGCGGCTAGGAACTTTTCCTTAACACCACCGATTTCTAACACACGACCGCGTAAGGTAATTTCACCTGTCATACCAACGTCTTTATGGGTTGGTGTTTTAGTTAACGCGGAAACTAAGGCTGTTGTTAAGGTAATACCGGCAGAAGGGCCGTCTTTTGGAATAGCGCCTTCTGGTACGTGAATATGGATATCGGTCTTTTGGAATAAATTGTTATCAATACCCAATTCTTTTGCCCGAGCCCGAACATAGGATAAAGCGGCCTGGGCGGATTCCTTCATGACATCACCCAGTTGTCCGGTCAAGGTTAATCGCCCTTTACCCGGCATTAATGCTACCTCTACTTGGAGGATCTCTCCACCTACTGAGGTAACCGCCAAACCGGTGGCCATACCAACTTCGTCATGTGTCTCAGCCAAAAATGGCGTAAAACGATGCGGGCCTAGGTATTTCTTTAAATCACGTTCAGTAATACGATAAGTTTTCTTTTTCGCATCAACTTTTTTGCCATCTTTGCCGTCAGTTTCGGTAATTTCACGCGCCAGCTTTCGAATGATTGAAGCAATTTCACGCTCTAAGTGTCGAACGCCGGCTTCACGCGTATAGGTATTAATAATACCCTGTAGCGCGCTGTCAGAAATCGAAACCTTGTAGTTTTTTAGACCGTGGGCTTCCAGCTGCTTTGGCACCAAATACTTTTGGGCAATATGGAATTTTTCGTCAGCAGTATAACCCGGGAATTCAATAATCTCTAATCGATCGCGTAGGGCTGGTGGAATTGTGTCAAGGACATTCGCCGTAGTAATAAAAACCACTTCAGACAAATCAAACGGTACTTCAAGATAGTGGTCAGAAAAGCTGTTGTTTTGCTCAGGATCTAGGGCTTCCAGCAACGCGGATGATGGGTCACCTCGAAAGTCCATACCAACTTTGTCAATCTCATCAAGCATGAAAACCGGATTTTTGGTACCGGCAGTTTTAATGCCTTGGACAATACGGCCGGGTAGAGCACCAACATAGGTTCTGCGGTGACCTCGAATTTCGGCTTCGTCCCGAACGCCACCCAATGAAACACGAACGAATTTCCGCCCTAACGACTTGGCAATAGACTTACCAAGCGAGGTCTTACCCACACCAGGAGGGCCGACAAAACAAATGATTGGCCCTTTTATCCTGCCATCTTGCAACTTCATAACGGCTAAGTATTCTAAAATGCGCTCTTTAATTTTCCGTAGGCCGTAATGGTCAGTATCTAAAACATGGGCAGCTTCACGAATATCAACTTGTGACTCATCTTTTACACTCCAAGGCATATCGATAAGCCAATCTAAATAGGTACGGATGTAAGCTGCTTCAGGATTATAGCTTGACATCTTGGCAAGCCTGGCTAATTCTTTCATGGCTTTTTCTTCAGTGTCTTGCGGCATATGGGCCAGCTGGATCTTCTTGCGTAACATGTTAATTTCCTGCTCTTCATTGTCTTCGCCTAATTCCTTTTCAATGGTTTTCATTTGTTCCCGCAAGAATGCTTCACGCGTCATTTTACCAACGCGTTGTTGCGTATCAGAAGCGATTTTTTGACCGAGCTCTAACACTTTAATTTCGCGCTCTAACAACTCAGAAATGCGTTTGAGTCGCATTTTCAAGTCGGCCATTTCGAGTAAGTCTTGCTTGTCTTTTAGCTTAAACTCAATGCCTGAAGCAATGGTATCAACTAAACGATGTGGATTTTCGTAGGATAATATTGAAATAGAAGCTTCTAGTGATAGCGAACCACCAAGCTCGGTATAGCGGCGTAGTTGGTTGTGGATATTACGAATGAGCGCTTCATTTTCGTCGCTTCTTTCGTAACTTTCATCAATTTCGGTCGCGGTTGCGACAAAAAATGGGTCTTCTTGGATATATTCATCAATTTCGACTCGCGAAACTCCTTCGGCCGAGACATTGTATTCACCATCCAGCTTTACAACACGACGAATACGGGCGATGGTGCCGATCGTAAATAAATCTTGTGGTGATGGGTCATCAATTTCCTGGCGCTTTTGGGCTACAAATATCGCTAATCCGTCAGTATTGACCGTTTCATCAATGGCAGCTTTTGAGCGTGTACGTCCAATTGCAAATGTATAAAATGACTGAGGAAAGGTCACAATATTGCGCATTGGGATCAATGGCAACTGTTTTTTTGTAGTTTCAGTCTCTTTTGAGGATTTCGTCATGGTTTGGGTTTGGCCTCCAGGGTAATGAGTATTTACTAAACCGATTATAGCTCAAAATTGTAGCAAAGTCAAGGCAAGAGTGCTAAATGCGATCGTAAAAGGACTTTTTCTATTTTTCCTATTGACGCCATAAAAATAAATGGTCTATGATTAAGGTATTATGGAACAACAAACTTCAATGACCGGAAAAAGTCTGCCTGCTATTGGTGCGCTTATTGACCAAACCATCAAATTTTACCAAGCTAATTGGAAGGTATTCGCGCCTGTTCTCGTAATCGCTGTAATCCCGTCTCTTATTATTGAATTTATTTCAACTACGCAGTTGCACGGGTATACGTCGACTAATCCTTTGATGCTCACCCGCTACGGTGGTGAATCGCCCGCTCTGGCTGGTGTTATCACAATTTTGGCAATTGCCCACATCGTATTACAAATTTGGTCAGGCACTGCAGTGTTTTACCTATTAAAGAAAATAACTGAAGGCCAACCGGCAGTCGATTTTGCAAGCGCCTTTCGGAATAGCTTGCCGTATGTTATCCCACTTACGATTACAGAAATTATCACGGGCTTGATTATTTTTGCCGGGTTCATATTATTAATCATCCCAGGCATAATCTTTTTAGTTTGGGGATTTGCGGTTGCCTACGTTTATATATTTGAAGGTATTCCATACTACGCCGCATTCCAACGCAGTAGGGCTTTAGTGGCTGGCCATTGGTCTGATGTATTCTGGCGTCTTATCGTTATGGGGTTGATTATTATTGTCATTAGTGTGATTTTAAGCATAATCCCATTTATTGGTTCGTTGGTGACGCCACTCGTGGTTACGCCCGTCGGATTATATTACGGCTACTTACTTTATAAAAGTCTTAAGCAAATAAAAGAAGGTACGGCCTAAAATATTCGCTACTTTTAAACGAAAAAAATAGCCCCAGGAAATATTATTTCCTGGGGCTTTGTTGTGGATATCAGTACGAGGAATGATAATCTTCCCGCTTCCTTATTTCATTCTCAGCCCACCGGGCACCGAATAGAAATGCCCAAACAAGGCTATACAAAAAGGCTAAACCTCCTAGTATAATGCCAATAAGTTTGGCTTTTTTCACGACTTTGCTTGCTCCGTGCCTTTTGATCGTGAGCGCGCCTGCTTTACAATTTGTTATTCTAACTCTAAGATAACGCTTAATTGTTCAGCAATCGCTAACACAGTTTCCCATTCGCAACCAACATAGCCTTGAGATTCCCACTGGATAATTTGGGCTTCTGTAATATCAATTCTCTTCGCATATTGATCTGTATGCAACCCATTAACTAATTGTTCAACGCTCAACTCGCGTTGTGTGCGGGCCGCGACCAATATGTCACCAATACCAGTAATAGTCAGAGTGAGATTGGTACGAATAGGTGCTGCAAGTTTTCGCCATTGCGATAATCGCTCTTCAAATACATCAATAAATATATTGCGGCAATGGCTGCAGCTCTTATATAGTTCATACCCTTGCTCGGTACGGTCATATGTGCCATCGTGCATAATGTAAGGAAGGTGGTTACGTGCTTCCCGTACAGTTTTTCCTTCGGGAATGTGGGCGAGTATTTCTCCCATTGGAACCAGTCCTGCGTAAAAGCGTGCCCGACTTTCATGTTGGCAGCCGCGCCTTTTGGTTCTTGTTGCCGTCGTCACTTCTATCTCCTGTTAAAAATTGCCGGACTTAGGCCTTTAATAAGAACCCTTTGGCCATCCCGTCGAAGCATTTCAAGTATTTTTGCCCGCTCTATTTTTGATAGCATTGGATGTTGGCCACATTCAATGACATAGGCAATTTTCTCAAACCGCTGACGCTCGCTTGGGTGTAAGCTACCCAAATTACTCCGGATTACGTTAGCCCGATAGGTATTCGCACGCTGCCGTGCCATTTGGTCTGCTACGGTGTTCTTTCGCGTTTTACCAAAAAGCCAGCCCATGATGTTCTCCTATCTCACTTCTGGGTTTTCAAAGAGCAAGAACAACTATAAGCTTCATTATAGCAAATAATAAGCTTACTGTATATCTTGGCAGAATTCGATTACGGATAAATATTTTTAAGGGAGAAAAAATTAACGGCTGATTGATACTTGGTTTGGTTCAGTACTAAGATAGCGTTCGTAGGGTAAATCGATGCCGTTGGTTAAATCGACAAACTTTTGTTGGGCTATGGCAAGTGCTTGGACATTTGGCAAACCGCGCTTCATAAGTTCGACGCGAATATCTTCGATACTAATTTCAGGTTCGCTTTGCATGTTTCCCGTTATACCGTAAAAAACCCGAATTGTCAACTAGGTACTTCTGTAACAAATACCGACCATAAAATAGTACAATAAAGGCATGACAATGCAAGAAAAACAGATTATTATTGATAATTTGCTGGTACGTTATTTGGTGAGCGATCCAATTGCGGATAATAAACAGACAATCCTCATCTTGCACGGCTGGCGGCATAATGTTGATATTTGGCAAGACGTTATTAAAAACCTTTCCCAAAATTATAATGTGTATGCAATTGATTTTCCAGGTTTTGGCAAGTCGCAAACACCACCACCCTCGTTTAAATTGAATGATTATACGTCGTTAGTCATTAAGCTTATCAAAAAACTGGATTTGGATCATATAAGTTTAATCGGCCACTCATTTGGTGGAAAAGTTGCGATCGCCGTTGCAAGCCAAGATACTCGTTTGGTTAAAAAACTTATCTTAATCGACAGCGCCGGCATTCCACACAACCGGAAAGGGACAAGTGCGGCAAAAATAATCGCAAAAACCGTTAAGCCAATTTTTTCATTACCAATCTTAAAAAATCTACGTCCTAAAATTTACCGAGCAATAGGGGCAGAAGATTATGTGGCAACACCGCAGTTACGTTCAGTATTTGTTAATATAGTTGAACAAAATATCATGGCGGACTTGCCGAAAGTCAAACAACCGACGCTACTGATTTGGGGCGAAAACGACACCGCAACACCAGTCATGGATGCAAAAATAATGGCAGAGAAAATACCCAACACTAAACTAGTCATCTTAGAAAATGCAGGTCATAACAGCTTTATTGACCAACCGCATGAAGTTATTAAAGCCATAACTAATTTTTTGGAGGTTAACAAATAGTGCAAGACTATTATTCCCTACCCAACCTCTCTCTAAGAGAGTGGATGAGAGAAATTACAGCAATTAAATGAGATATATGAACCCGTTTCACTATTTTCTCTATCAATTTGAATTACTTCAGTTGGAAAATTATGAACTTGGGCGCTACCTTCGACTTATTAAAAAGTCCAGTGGTGCGCCAAAAACAACGTTGCGCCAAACGGTTCAATGGACAACGAAAGCAAAAGCAATTTTCCTCCTGTCATTTGGTCTGCATGCACTGGTCTGTGGTATCGCATCGATGTTTATCGTAACCTTTCTAAAACTGCCAATGAGTGGCATCATACCAGTATTCCTAACCTTATTTATTGTCTTACTCTACGTTTTCTATATTTTTCTTGCTCTTGCAGTTTTCTTACTAAGCCCAATTGACTACGTGATGAAGCAACACATTACCCGTTCCGCAAAAAGAAAGTTGTTAAAAATGGACAAGGTAACCATTATTGGTATCAGCGGGAGCTATGGAAAGACGACTATGAAAGAAGTTGTTGCGACCATTTTGGCCGAAAAATATAACGTCTTAAAAACTCCCGAAAGCGTTAATACACCAGTTGGTATTGGTCGACTAATACTACAAGACCTCTCAGACAATACGGAAATTTTTGTTGTCGAACTAGGCGAGCATTATCCGGGTGATATTCAAGACCTTTGCCGGTTTGTTACTCCTTCTATTGGCCTCATCACCGGTATCAACGAAAGCCATCTAGAACGGCTAGGCACTTTAGAAAATACGGTGAGGACAATTTTTGAGTTGGCCGAAAATATGAAACCCGATGGAACCCTGCTACTTAACGCAGACGATAACCTCATTGTCGAACATTATAAAAGGTATATGCGCGATCAGTCACTGCAATTTTATAGCGCCCAAAACTCAACACTCGCAAAATACCAAACAAAAAATGAACACTTTGATGAGGCTACTAAGTCACAATCCTTCGAGGTTGTTCAAGGTAGTCATGCCTTCGATACATTTACCACTTCTCTACTTGGCCATTACATTATTGGTGACATTATTGCGGGTATAATTGTTGCAACACAATTAGGCCTGACGACACAGCAAATAAAAAGCGGCATCACAAAATTGCAACCTGTTCCGCATCGCCTGCAACCCGTGCCATCCGCTAGCGACGTTGTAGTCATCGATGATAGTTATAATGGCAACCCACAGGGCGTTAAAGAAGCAATAGACGTTTTGGCGAAGTTTACTTTGCGACGAAAAATATTTCTTACCCCAGGTCTCGTCGAAATGGGTGTGAAGTCGCAAGAAATACACTATAATATAGGGAAGCAATTAGCCAATGTCGCTAATTTAGTAATTTTGATACGAAACAGCGTTACAGAAAATATTGAAAAAGGGTTATTAGATGCGGGATTTAGTAAAGACAACATCCGATGGTTTGATGAGGTCCAAGAAGCTCATGATAGTTTAAAAGGCATTTTACAACGGAACGACGTAATTTTATTCCAAAATGACTGGACAGATAACTACCTCTAAACAAAATGTAAAATGCTAAATTGTATATTGTACGAGTGATTAGTGAGAACTGCCGCAAGATCGCCTTACTACTTAAGGAACTTCTCTTAATCGCTTGAAAATAGAATATTTTTGATTTATGGTTATTGGCGTTTTTTTCGGGGGGAAGAGCCCTGAACACGACATTTCTATTATTACAGGTCAGCTCATTATTTCAGGACTAAAAGGGCTGGAATATTCTGTTGTACCTATTTATATTAGTAAAGATGGTACTTGGTATTCTGATGACCAGTTGGCGTCTATTAAATTTTTTCAAGACGAAAACTATCAGGCAAAATTAAAAGGCCTCGATAATTGGAGCCTCGACCTTAATGTTGCAAGTGGCAAAATGAACTTGCGTAAGAAAGGCTTGTTAGCAAAATCCATCACGATCGATTTTGCTTTCCCGGCGCTTCACGGCCCGAACGGTGAAGATGGCTTAATCCAGGGCGTTTTTGAAGCTTGCAATATGCCTTATGTAGGCTGCGATATCACGGCCTCTGGCGTTGCTATTGATAAAGTCTTGACCAAACAATTTTGCCAAGGAATTGGTGTTCCAACTGCTAAATTCGTCCATTTCTCTAAAAATGATTGGTTGCAAAACAAACAAGTTATTTTAGACCAAATCCACAAAGAATTACCCAATCTTTTAATTGTTAAACCGGCGCGTCTTGGTTCTTCAATTGGTATTACTAAAGTGCACGATGAAAAAGAGCTCGAAAATGCCGTCGAAGTTGCGCTGCATTATGATAATAAAGTTCTCGTTGAAGAGTGCATCCAAAACTTAATGGATATCACCTGTTCGCTCATTGGTAATGAAAATCCTCGTGCATCTTTACTACAAGAATCAAGTTTTGAAGATGATCTATTTAGTTATGATGAAAAATATTTAAACGATGGCGGCGCTCAAACTGGTAAAGCGCTCAAAAATCTACATATTCCAGCAAGAATTGATGAAAAATTGACAAGTGAAATTCAGCAAACCGCTAGCAAGGTTTTCAAGGAACTTGACTGCCGCGGCATTGCCCGTGTCGACTTCCTATTGGACACAAAAACAAAGAAATATTATGTTACCGAAATTAACCCACTGCCTGGCACCCTTTACCATCATTTGTGGGAAAAGAGTGGCATGCCTTTAGATAAAGTCATATCTGAACTAATTAGCCTGGCGAAAGAAAATTATGAAGCCAAAAGCCAAATTACTTTAACTTTCGATTCGCCGCTATTAGTGCAATCAAAATCCTCGAAACTACAACTAAAAAAGTCATCATAAATCTATTTGAGTATGTTCGCATACTTCGGTATAATACCTACTGTTATTGCTGTACCAGGTTGACTAATCGCCTCATCATACGGCAATTGCATTCGCTCATTAAAACCCAGCATTCATTTAGGAGAAAGGTCTTATGACAAACAAACGCAAGTACCGCAAGCATATTGCTATGGAATTGCGCACTTGTATTGATGAATTTTCGCCTGAACTACAACCACGTATTTTGGCAATTGCCGAAGCATTCGAACAATCGGCTTTACCAGTGCCTATGACAAAGCAAGAGTTTGACGAAATCCTGCGAGTGGAACACATTTATATTCTTCGAATGTACTATATGTCAGGAACTCGGCCAAATGACCAAGGCAGTGGTAACGAACCCTCTTAACTTATCTCGTGTTTCAGCTGATCCAGTCTGGTTATAATAATGCGATGCCTATACTGCCGCGTATACTAAAATATAGGAAGATAACACGTATTAAATAAAATCAAATATACTTTTATCTTCT
>CAYSOG010000006.1:0-68753 GCA_964432675.1 uncultured Gammaproteobacteria bacterium
AATTTGACCTTTGACTTTCCTGTGGTATTGTACTTAATTTTTAGCCCTCTTGACAACCGGGTATAATTATTGCATACTCTAAAACCAGCTAACTGCCTACGTATTTTATTAGGAATGTGCTGTTCTAATAGCATAAACTAATCATTTTTTATGGCAGTTGGTTAAGATAAGGCTTAAAAAATGATAAGTGATTTACTGTCACAAGCAATAAACGCCGCGCTTTCCCATAATTGGGACAAGGCCGTCACTTTAAACCAACTCATTCTTCAAGAAAACCCGGCAGACTTTGATGCCTTAAACCGCCTAGCGTACGCATTTTCTGAATTAGGCAGAATAGACGAAGCCGAAGAGATATTTGAACGAGTACTCGCCTTGGACCCAAAAAATCTTCTCGCAACAAAGAACTTAATCAAACTTCGCCAACTAAGTAGTACTCCAACTGAAAGTGCCCGAGACGCAGAAAACGTACCGGTCGATCCAAATCTCTTTCTCGAAGAGTCGGGCAGAACAAAAACCTGCCAGCTTATCCGTATTGCGGCAAAGGAAATCATTGCAACATTGCGTACGGGCTATCCAGTGCAGCTGGTTTCGAAAAACCGCTCTATCGCAGTTTTCCTAGAAAATAATAAGGCTTGTGTCGGCTATTTACCCGACGACTTAGCCTTTAGCTTACATCGCTTAATGGACGGCGGTAATGATTATGAGGCGTACATAAAGTCAGTTTCCTCAAACTTGGTTACAATATTTATTCGGGAAACAAGAAAAGGGCTGAATTATAAGAATATTCCTTCATTTTTAGATCCAAAAAAACTGCATCGAAACGTCACAGTTAAAGAGATCCCAAGTGCACACGAGAAATCGATGACAATGGAAATGGCTGACGATCCTGAGATTGAAACGAGCAGCTACGACCTCGACCAGTAAAGTTTCCCCCGTTTCTTTCCTTAAAGCAAGTTTTATGGTCGTAAAAAACGCTGCTTTGGAATGGCAATAGAACCGATAAAGGTTCCTAAATCTTGCGGTTGTTTGCTATTCACGGTTAACTCCCCACTCTTGATAGATGGCAGCTCTGTTCCAGTTGTGTTTCCCCACTCTTGTACCCCATCTTCCCCATTTCCCTGCCCTGCACCACTGGTGCTTTGTTGCAATGCGCGTAATTTTTCTAAGGCTTGTGCAACGCTCTGGGCGTCCGCTTGTCCTGCTGGCGCTTGTGTAGTATTGACACTATCTGAGTAATTATATTGTTCATTATTACTATTTAAACCTGCTGCAGGCTGCACTTCTATATTCGTATCGAAGCTCATCGGTACTGGTGTAACAACTGCTGGCACCTTATCCTCAGTTGTCGTTAATCCCGGTATTTTTGGCTGTGGTGGAAGCGGCAAGCTCCCTTCATCGATAGCTTCTTCTTGCGCCACCAACCGCATCGAGCGAACAGCAAAATACATAGAAACGACAAGAATAATAAAAGCTGCAAATAGCCAAAATATGATTGCCATATATAAAACGGGTAAAACCTAATGATATTTTTTGGGGATCAGTACGTAAGAATGGCCGATGGTTTACTGCTCTCCAATAATAACGGTGACATTGCCTAGTCCGCCGCTGTTATTTTGAGACATTATAGTAAAGTTTCGCAATTTTAACAACCTTTTGACTAATTCATCGGCCGACTGTTTCTGAAGAAGTATTTGCGAGGTCGGTGACGTATTTTCGGCTGTCCTTACCCTAATAACGTGGACACCGATATTTGTCAGCAACCTGGCGTAGTTGTTCCCTAACCCATCAACTCCTGAAGCGTTCACTATTTCAACCGTGTCATTTTCTTTCACAATGATAGGATCAGTCACAATGCCTTCAAGCGTTCGATCGACCTGCGGGTCGGAAGCTGCCAGCACCTTTGAATCATCAGGCAATGTATATGCGATTAAACTATTTTGCCGGGCAAAGTCATGAACAGTAACCTTGTCAAACCGTATACCATGGCCAATAATCCAAAGTTTTGCAAAATCAGCAACAGACAAGTTTGTTGCCACCTGCCGGTTTATACCGCCGGTTAGAATTTCTGAAAAAAGCGTACCATAACCAAACAAGCGCACTCGCAGGGCTTGGACATTGTCGGCTGAAAATGTTTGTGGTGCATTTAGCTTAACGAAACCGTCAATCGGCACACCAAAGACGTTTTGGGCAGTGGCAATAAAATCTTTACTGGCATTTTCCGGATTTTCTAATTTACCAACATCATAAATAGCAGAAAATCGGTATTTTGTGCCCGTTGCCGCATCACTGACATATAGATTACCTGGCATTAAAAAGACATCGGCGACATTGGCAAGGTTGTCAATACTTACGAGCGCCACGCCGTCACCATAGTCGACCACCAAATTTGTTCGGCCATTATTAATAACACTATTACCACTTCGTAATACCAAAAGCATTTTCCCTAACGATGTAAGATGCCAAAGCAGTAACCCAACCATAACGAAAACTGCAAGACCAAAAAATGCCTTATTAAATCTATTAACCACCCGCTGCTTCTCAACGCGGTGGACAACAGACATTTTTCGATGGCGTGGTCTGTGGGTAATCTTATTCATAAACAGTAGTTCATTCTTTTTTACAAAAATTGGCTATTTTAGGCTGTTTAATCCTCCAAATGGTTTTCTCGGTTTCTTCGATAAAACGCTAAGTCGTCCCAGTGTTCTGAAAGTAACCGAACAATTCTTTGGCCTTCAAGAAGCAACGGAATAACCACCTCATGGGCACCGGCTTTGTACAAACTACCTGCTTCTTCTTCGTCGTTTGCGGCAACAATAATAATAGCGTCAGTTGTGGCTCGATGGACAAGTTCTAACAGCAATAAGTTGTCTTTGAGCTGGCGTATGGTTGATATAATCATGTCAGCCTCTTTGACATTGAGCTTTTCCACGACATCAGGGTCGGCAATGTCACCAAACACAACTCGGTACCCTTCATGTTCCAGTTTCTTGATAAGCTCCGGATTGTAATCGACGACTAATAGCTTATCGCCAATTTTTTCCTTCAAAAATTCCAAAAGGGGCTCACCTGCATTATGGGCACCAATAATAACGGTGTGGTGGTTTAACTCAGCTTTTGATTTAACTGAAGCATGCTTCGTGCCCTTGCGTTCAAGGGCTATCAACAATTTACTCAGGACTGGATAAAAATGGTCATTTTGGTTTACGAATATCGAAGAAACGAGCACGGTTAAGACAGTTGTGGCGGCCATAACTGACACCATATTTGCGCTCACAAGGCCATACTGGCTGGCAGCCGCAAACAAGATGACCGAGAATTCAGAAATTTGTGAAAGTGATGTTGCTGTGTGGTATGTGGTAAAACGGCGAAAACGTAAGAGTGAAAGAATGCAGATAAATAGCAATGGCTTAATAAATATAGCGATAGCTGAAAATAACAATATTATTGGTAATTCTTGAACAACTTTTGAGAAAACGATTCCCATGCCCAAGTTAATAAAAAACAAAGCAATAAAGAAATCGCGAAGCGGTTTTAACCGGCCTGCGATTTGAAACCGGTATGGTGATGATGCCAAGCTTAAGCCACCTAGAAAAGCCCCAATTTCTAACGAAAAACCGAGAATATTAGCTAGCGCGATGAAGATGAAGCACCAAGATATGGCCGAAAAAAACAAGAGTTCAGGGCTTTTGGCGATTAACGAGAACAACTTATTGATAAATACTTTACTGAGAAATAGGATAATTGCAACAAAGGCAATGGTTTTTGCACCTAGAATGAAGAATGGCGAAAAGTTGGCAATCCCCTGGGTTGCAAGTGATGCAGTTAAAGACAAAACCATCAACGCCAATATTGCGACCAGGTCTTCAATAAGCAGAATACCAATCGCTATTCGACCATGGAGCGTGGTTATTTCCTGCTTATCGACAAGCAATTTAATAATGACTATCGTACTGCTAAATGAGAGCGCCAAACCGATAAAGACCGCCTCTAGGGTAGCAAATCCCAAAAAGCTCACCAATACTGCTACTAATGTAGTCGTCAAGGCCATTTGGGTAAGACTGGCCAGAATAATCGGTTTGCCAACGAGACGTAATTCGCGGATATCAAGCTCTATACCAATCAAAAAGAGTAAAAAAGCGATACCAATTGAGGGTAGCTGTTCTAAAATCCCATGGGCATTGCCGGCGTTTAATTGAAAGAAGCTAATCGCCACACCGGTAATAATATACGCTGCCACAAGGGGTTGTTTTAAAAAATACAAAACAATACCACACGAAGTGGCAACGCCTAAAACAAGCGCAAATTGTATAAAGATATCAGTCTGCATGGGCAGCAACAAAAATCAAAAAGTAAAAAATTAAAAATCAACATTATTATCCGAGCATTCCAGACACATGAAACGACACTGCCAATATACGGCTATGGGATCGCCTGACGCACTTACAAAATTGCTAATTGTTAATCTTCAACCTTTTTAACGCTTCCTCAAGGTCAAACGGCAATGGCGATGAAAATATCATTACCTTTCCTGTTTCCGGGTGCTCTAATGATAATTTTTCAGCATGGAGAAACTGCCTGGCACACCATAACAAATCAAGTTTGAGTAACTTCCTGCTACCATATACTGTATCAGATACAATAGGATGCCGTAAAGAATGAAGATGAACGCGCAGTTGGTGGGTACGACCGGTCTTCGGGAAAAGACGGACAAGGCTGTATGCAACTGCCTGTTGCTGATAATAGCGCCGCTGGTTTTTATTCAACTGGGGCAGTAAATGCTGGATTGTTTCGGCCGGCATTTCGTAGGTTTGTTCAACTTGCCACCGCGTTTCAGATTCCCTGCCATTTGCAAGAACAGTAAACTTATGTCGATTATACGGATTTCGGGCAATACTAACCTTAATTTCCCCTTCTGGCTTCTCGAAGTAATTATGTGTTAGGGCAACGTATTCCTTCCGCACTTGTCTGCCAGCAAATTGGGCTTGTAGGTTTGCCATGGCCGCTGCTGTTTTCGCAAGAACCAGTAACCCCGACGTATCTTTGTCTAGTCGATGAACAATACCAGCACGTTCTATCTTGCGATGAAACTCTTTCTCAAGGTACGCTTCTAATGTTTCTTCCTTTTGGGTTTCCGCACGGTTTACAACTAGTCCTGCAGGTTTATCTATAACAAGAAGAAATTCATCTTCGTAGATGACAACAAGTTGCATATTATCTCTTGGCGCTTTACGCTATTTTATGAAATATTGATAAAAGGTATTTGACAGCTGGGCTTCAGTTTCTATACCGTCTTGCGGCGTCGACAAACCCTTGGCCATCAAAACAATAACGTAGACTTGTTTGCCCGCGGTAACAATACCGATATCATGGCGGACATCATCTAAATCACCCGTCTTGTCAGCAACAGTTACACTGGCTGGTAAGTATTTTGCTATACGGTCGGCAATTTGCTGTTTGGCCATTAGTGTATAAATATTGTCACGAGCGGATTTTGACATACCTTGGCCATTGTAAATTTTTTCAAGCAGCACCATCATATCTTTTGGTGTGGTTGTAAAGTGATTATCAAAATAGGTGTTTTGCATGCCTAAACTATTTGTGAATTGTTGGATTTTCGGCCAGCCTAAAATGGCGGCTAAATTTTCGGCTAAATCTTCCTCGCTTCTTGTAATAATCGGTTCCCTACCGGTTGCGACCGTAAATCCAGCGCCTAAATCTGCATTAGGATCAAGGTTGCCCTTTTCCTCCTCAACATACGATGTCAAAACCAGCGGCACTTTGTATGTTGACGCCATTAAAAACGGTTCGTTTTCATTTTGGAAAAAAGTTTCGCCAGTGGTTAAATTTTTGACAGCAATGCCAAATGTCCCAGGTGTCGTGCTTTCCAGCGTTGTAACTTTCTCTTTCAGTGGTAAATCAGCCGGAAGTGCAATCGGCGTACCCGGTGGCCGACTAGTAGCCGAATCTTGGGCCTGGACATTACCTGTATCTGGCCGGTGTTGTGGTAGTTGCTTTGTGTCATTCTTAAACCAAACGAAGCCTGCTATGACAGAACTAAGTAATATACACAAAATGAATAACCGGTAGTAGGCGTTATTTTTTCGACGCATGTTCTTATCTTACCGCATTTAGGCTCGGCAGGAAAGCCGCAGCGCTCTCATAGCCTTACCCAAGCCATACATCCTTTAATTTTAGAAGCTGTCCGTCCAATATGGCCTGACGCATCTGGGCTACGAGGTGCACCAAAAAATAGACATTGTGATATGTAGCTAAATGGTAGCCGGTGAGTTCGTTTGTCACAAAGAGATGGCGTAAATAAGCCCGTGAGAAATTCTGGCAGGTATAACACATGCAGGTTTTATCGATTGGTGCCTTATCGCTACGGAATTGTGTATTGAAAATATTAAGCCGGAACTTATTTTTTGCATTGCCGCCCGATTTGGGACTAATGAGAAGAGCTCCATTTCTGGCCCACCGCGTTGGTGTAACGCAATCGAACATATCCATGCCGCGCTCGATACAGTTGAAGAGATCATCGATGTCGCCGATGCCTAAGAGGTGCCGCGGCTTATCTTCCGGCAAGAACGGTTCTACCCATTCACAGGTTTCGTACATGATTGGCTTTGGCTCCCCCACCGAAACACCGCCGATACATATCCCGTCGACCGCTAAATTAGCGATGAATTTTGCGCTTTCTTTCCGGAGTGAGCGTGAAATACCACCTTGGACGATGCCAAAAAGAAGCTGGTGCTGACTGGACTGTAGTCTTGTATGTTCATCCAGTGACCGGACAGCCCAGCGGTGTGTTCGATCAGTTGCGGCATGAGTATATTCGTCGGTGGATGGATACGGCGGGCACTCATCAAACGCTAAAATAATGTCGGCGCCTAACTTATGCTGCGTTTGGATCGATATTTCCGGCGTAAACCGATGGACTGAGCCATCAATATGCGATTGGAATGTCACCCCATCTTCATCTATTCTTGCTAAGAGATCGATATCCCCCACTCCTTCTATAGTGGCCCGGACTTTCTTCCCGTTTTGCGCTTCCCGCTTTCCGCTTTTCCCCAGTCCGAGCGAAAACACTTGAAAACCACCCGAATCAGTTAAGATCGGTTTATCCCAAGACTGAAAGGCATGAACGCCTCCAAGTTTTTGGACCAAATCAGCCCCTGGGCGTAAATAAAGATGGTAAGTATTATTTAGGATAATTTGGGCGCCAATTTCATCCAATTCCTTTGGCGTCAAACTTTTTACCGTTGCCTGTGTGCCCACCGGCATAAATACCGGTGTCTGAATTCGTCCATGCGCCGTTTCAAAAAAACCCGCCCGGGCTTTTGTTTTGCTGTCTTGTTGTTCAATTTGAAATATGCCCATACTGGCCAATTCTACCAGAACAAGTATGAGGGAACAATCAAAAGTGGAATTTCCACGTACTGTCACCTTGAATTACAAGTTCATTTTTCTTATACTAAATAACATTATGACAACACAAAGTGAAACAGAAGTGAAAGCTACACAACAAGAAGCGCTTGATGCAATGCTCACTGACTGGGCGACAAGTACGGAAACAGAAGTTAGTCCGAACTTAGTCTCAAAAGGGATTAATCTTTTGCCAGCACTCGGTACTCATCTAACACAAGACCTACCTATTCAAGAACTTGAAAGATATGAGGAAGTTTTTAAAGCGGTGTTAGCAAATATTCTTAAAGACGGCCCAGTTGACGGTGATTCCGCTAGACGTTTAGCACAATTCCAAAATGAGATCGGCTTTTTAGACAAATACAAATCATACACCATTAAGGCTGCTACACCACTAGGTTACTCAATCTTTTTGCAAGAACAGGGCGAAGGTTTTAGTTATCAACAACACCCAGATCATAAAATCGAGGGTTTTCATATTCTCAAAAAGAAACCCGGAGGATTCATGTTTATATGTAGTCTGAATGAATGGCAAGAAGTTTATGACAAAGAACGGTTTGCAAAATGGCTTGACGGCACCCCAGATGAGGCATATGACAAGTTCCGCTACGACCCTGAACCAGGCGATATGCTCATAATGGATCAGACTGGAATTGTTCATACCGTTGTCGGCTGCGAGTTACAAGAGTTCGCGACTGTTTCAACTGATATGGTTGACCGATTATACGATCAGAATGCCGGCAAACCAATCCCTTCAAAATATAATCGGCAATATGCCATTAATGAAATCAATCAAATTACATTCCCTACTCACGCCCGCAATGTCTATCGAGATGAAAATGGCTGGCATGCAGAACCAATATCACCAGAACCAATAAAAGGCGGGCAAATGCTTCGACTAGCCCATATCGGGGACGCTATAGCCACGCAACTAACGGTGGATCCACAACAAAAAACTGACATCATGCACGATACAATAAACTGTGCAGAAATTTATATTGCAAATGGCAACGGAAAGCTTATTCTGGCCGATGACACAGAGATGAAAGGCAGCAACTTACCAACAATTGAGGCAAAAAAGGGGAATTTATTTTTTATTCCAGCAGGGTCACATTATGGATTTATTAATGAATCCTCTGATCCTTTTATATTGACACAGCACCAAATACCACTTGAAGTAGCATTCCATCAATAAAACATAAACGGTTGGAGTGTAAAAAGTAGATAACTATTGCCAATACAGAGATTTTTCGCTATAATCCCCGTAAGAAGTATAATTTACTCGCTCTTTCAGAAATTGATCTTTCAGATACCGAAGATGAACCTGGCCACCAAAGCTTTGGCTAATATAGAGCGGTCACCGCCTTTGGTGGCCAGAAAATCTCTGGTATCTTTTATTTTACCAAAATTCCCCCAATTTCATAAGTCTTATACGTCTGATATGTCCAATAGGACTTAATGCCCCTTGCATTTCTGCTTGACCACCTTAGAAGTAATAAGCTTTAAAGCCACTTCCCTAACTGAACTTTTAAACAGGTCTTGACACGTTTAGAACAAACAAATACAATCCATATCAATGTTTTTTAGGCTTGGGTTACCTGCCGGCCTATTATTTTTTACCTTTTTTATCCTGCTCCCCCACCCCGTGTTCGCTGCGTCGTGGCAAAAAGTTAGCAATTTGCCAACCACAAATATTAGTAGTTTTGCTTCAATTGACGCTGGTATATTTGCAGCTGATAATCAGACGACTTTTTCAAGACAATCTGAAAACGGTATTTACCAAATTTTAGTGGACGGATCAGCTGCGACAAAGACTTTCTCTAATTCACAGTTTTGGGTTAATAGTTTAATTTCGGTTGGTAATACCATGTATGCCACAACTTTTCAGGACACTACTTTCGGCCAAGGCGGCGTTTATAAATCTGTTGATAATGGCGCATCGTGGCAATTAACTAGTCTAACCCCAACGCATACAAAGTATTTAGCTGGAAATTCAGCCGTACTTTTGGCCGCAAGTAATACAACAATGTGGCGTTCGGCTGATAGCGGTGCTACTTGGACACCAGTTATGCAGTTTGGTTCATTCGAACAGTTTTTAGCAATTTCCATTGCTGGCAACACTGCTTTCGCATCCAGTACAAATGCTTTATATCGTTCGACAGATGGTGGCACAAACTGGCAAGCTATCACTATTCCTCAACTGACCAAACAGTTCTTAGGCCAAAACGGTAATCTTGTATTAGCTGGCGGAAATGCCCAAGGCTTAATGCGGTCAACTGACAGTGGCAATTCATGGCAAATTATTAATGATGCTTCGTATGGCGGTGAACAACCAGTTGGACCATTTACTTTTGCACCAAATGGAAATATTTATGCCGGTGGCTATACCATGTCATCTGGCGGCTACAATACCGGAACGATGTTTTCTTCTTCAGACAATGGCGCAACATGGACAAAAATTGATGCCGGTATTACCCATAGTCTTTCAAGCACACAAGCTGTCCAGGCAGTTTTAGCAACTTCTAACAAAGTATTCATATCACTTTTGCAAGGTGACGTATTTGTTTTGGACACAACGCCGCCACTTGCTCCAGCTAAAACACCACTCATTTTAATTCCGGGCATTGGTGGCAGCGAATTTACCGCTTCTTCTGCCATTACTCATGCTGCAACCGATGGCCATGGTGGCACTTTTTCACACAACTATGATGCTGGAGAATTACTGTGGGTTAATATCGCGCAAGCCTTACTACCTGGTACCGATGATTACTTTGATGTTTTACGCATGAATACAGATGGTACTACACCCTTACACAATGAAGTTACTTTAGATGGCAGTGTTGTACCACAGGCATATGGCAATTTTGTGAAGTTCTTTACGGATAATGGTTATGTGTTGAACAAGGATTTGTTCCTTTATCCATATGATTGGCGTAAAGATGTTACAATATCAGCTTTTTTACTGGATGGTCGCGTTAACCAAGTATTACAACAAACTGGTACCACAAAGGTCGATATTGTCGCCCACAGTTTAGGTGGTCTTATTGCAAGAAAGTATACTGCCGATGCCAGTAATGCTACAAAGGTCCGAAAGCAAATAACACTCGGTGCACCATTTTTAGGATCTGTTAACTCTCTTAAAGCTCTACGTTATGGAACCTGTGTTGATTACATACTCTTAAATAATTGCATGGGTATTAATAAGGAAGAAATTAAGGATGTTGTCCAAAACATGACGAGCAACTTTGAACTTTTACCAGACCAAAATTACTATACTATTTACGATAATTCAGACAGGAATCACCCCTATCCATTCCGTGATGATCGAGATATTGATAATAATGGCGTAACCGGTGCTTTAAATTATGATCAAACGAAAACCCTATTAACTAATCTGCAGCATAATACTTCGTTATTTAATCCATCGGAGCAATTTCACACAGTCGACAATACCCTAGCCCAAACAAATGGCGTCGAAATATATACTATCGCTGGCTCTGGTAAATGTACTCTTGGCAATGTTAGAGAGTTTTCGAAAATAAACTTCTTAGGGCAAGCAGTAAATAAAACCGAAGAAAGTACTATTAATGGCGACGGGACGGTGCCACTTTTTAGTGCCTCGTTAACTGATACCACAAAAAACTTTAACCTTGCAGGTCAAACTAAGGTCTATTATACGAATCAAGAACACAGCGCGTTAACAAGCAATGGCTCTGCCCTGCAACTTGCGAAAGCGATCCTAAATGGTGACTCTACCCTACCAACTGGAGTTAGTAGTAGTGCTTACAAAGCAAGCTGCAAGCAAATTAGCGTCTTAAGCCCGGTGACTGTCGATGTTTATGACACAAATGGCAATCATACTGGTCCTACAGCTAATGGTGGTTTTGAAACGAATATTCCAGGCAGCAGTTATGATGAAATTAACGAAGGCAAAACGGTAGTTTTACCAGAAGATGGCCAGTACACAATAAAGTTAAAGGCTACTGATAACGGCTCGTTCGACCTGAAAGTGAAAGATATTACCAATGATGCACCCACGCAAGAATTAGTTTACTCAGATGTACCAATAACATTAAGTTCTGCGGCAACACTTGTTGTTGACCAATCCCAGCCGTCTCCACAATTACAACTTGATAGTAATGGTGATGGCACAACTGATCAAAACATATCCCCCACTACCTTAGCCGGTAATACGGCAAATGACACGGCTGCTCCAAAAACGTCTATAAATGTATCAGGTACACAAGGATATGGGAATTGGTATAAAAGCAGTGTTACAGTGACATTACAAGCGAATGATGAAATAGGCGGATCTAGTGTTGCCAAAACAGAATATTCACTTGATGGCGGTAAAACTGTTCAATTATATAACCAGCCATTTGTTATATCTGCGGAAGGGACGACAAATCTAAAAGTTCGTTCAATGGATAATGCCGGTAATCAAGAAGTGTTCGTAACGAAAGATATATTAATAGATAAAACGCCACCTGAAGCTATAATCAGTTATAACCCTGCGACACAGAACATTGAAGTAACAGCAAGCGATAATCAACCGTACCAACCCTCTTTGAATGACGCTGGCAGTACAATTACTATTCAAGATGCAGCCGGTAATACTACAGTGTTACAAGTTTCACGCCAAAATACCCAAAAAGGGTTAAAACTTGTCGTTTCGTCAATTCAATATAACTCACTTTCGCCGACTATTCTACCTGGAGACTTTCTGACAGTAACAGGGCAAAGTAGCATACAAAGGAATACAAAATTAGGTCAATCTGCTAATTTATATAACGAGGAGAAAGTCAGTGCGCAATATGATCCGACTACGAACACGACATCGATAATAAATAAACTGGTGAATGCAAAACGTCAAACCGAAACACGACAGGGACTTGTATTAATAAAAATGGCAACTGCAAACGGTAGCTTAAGTATTATTTATTAGTACTTCTATGTTTAAGTATCTTAAGGAAATAGACCACCATAACCCAAAATAATATATTCAAAGCATAATAACTAAAGGCAGAATTATAAGGATTTATGCATTTGCTAATAGGATATCCAGTAGGTTGACAAGAGCTAAATCCGGAAGGTGTGTTTGTTAAATATCCAATTATCATCTGTAGAAGCAAGCTCACAAGCCATAAAGCGATCCCGAGTATTATAAGAATAGCCAGTTTCTTCCAATTTAATTTCATATATTAATACAACTTCATGGCTTCGCGGACGCGGGACATGGTTTTTTGGGCTTCGGTGAGGGCCTTTTGGTTACCGGCGTTTAGTACTTCATCGACGATACCCGATTTACCTTCAAATTCTTTACGGCGTTGGCGAATGGGGTCCAGAAAAGCGTTTATGGCTTCAACTAACTTTTGTTTTACTTCGGTATCCCCCACTTTGCCTTCGGTGTATCGCTTTTTTAAGTCTGCAACTTCTTCCTTGTTACTATTAAAGACATCGTGATATAGAAATACGGGGTTGCCTTCGACATGGCCAGGGTCGGTTGGGTGAATTCGGGTGGGATCAGTGTACATTGATTTTACTTTTTGCTCAACTTCTTCTTTGCTATCGGCTAAATAAATGGCATTATTGAGTGACTTGCTCATTTTGGCATTGCCGTCGGTACCAACTAATGAAGGGACATCCCCTACCATTGCTTCGGGGCGAACTAATGTGTCGCCGTAAATGCTATTAAATTTGTCGACAATTTCTTGGGTTTGTTCGATCATCGGCAGCTGGTCTTTCCCGACCGGCACCAAATTTGCACCGACAAAGGTAATGTCAGCGGCCTGGCTTACGGGGTACATGAAGAAACCTAACGGCACATTTTCTTCCATGCCTTTTTGTTTCATCTCGGTCTTGACTGTGGGGTTGCGGCCAAGTCTTGCTAAGGTAACTAAATTAGCATAATAAACGGTCAGCTCAGCAATTTGGGGAATGCATGATTGTACAAAAATAGTTGCAATAGAAGGATCGATACCAACCGACAGATAATCGAGTACAACTTCGCGAATATTATCGCGCACTTTTTCCGGGTGGTCGTAATTGTCAGTAAGTGCCTGGACATCAGCCAGCATAATATACGTTTCATATTCATGCTGCAGCTTTACCCGGTTCTGTAACGAGCCAACAAAATGTCCCAAATGAAGCCGGCCTGTTGGCCTATCACCAGTTAAAATTCTTTTTTTATCAGCCATATGTCATTTCCTTCTGTCATTCCGGCTTGGCCGGAACCCTTACTTTTTGTAAGGGTTGATCCTGGGTTGGCTTTGGTGCCAGGATGACGAAAAGTAAGGTACCAACTACACCAATACTAATACAAGCATCGGCGACATTAAACGCGGGCCAGAATGGCACCTGAATAAAGTCTATCACATATCCTAAGCGCAATCGATCGATGATATTGCTGATACCACCGCCTAAAATTAGCGCTAATAAAATACGGGATGCTACAGACGCTCTGCCCTGTTTTAATACAAACCAAATAACGCCACAAATAATGAGCAGAGAGATAAAGGCAAATAATGAGTTATTATTGCCCAAAATACCAAACGTGCCACCGGAATTTTGGATAACCGGTAAGCTACTTGTTACAACAAAATGTTTGGACAGTTGATCGAGGATAACCACCGTACTTGCAAAGGCAGCGAGAAAAATTGGTAGTGGCAAAATATTAACGTTTACCGTCTTTTTTAGTTTCACAGCTTAAACAAAGGGTTGCCATTGGAAATACTTCGAGGCGCTTCGGGTCAATCGGCTTGCCACAATATTCACAAATACCATAGTTACCGATACCAAGTTTAGACATCGCCTTTTTTATTTGCGCCAGCAGCCGCTCTGACTCATTTATATTTGACTCAACCCGCCGGTGACCTTCTTCTTCCATTGATTCGGTGCCAGGTTCATCTAAAAAACTACGGTCATGATCAAGGAATGGGTCATCTTTTTTTAAGCGCGATAGTTGTTTTTCGATTAGGATTTTTTGCGATTCTAACGTTCTCTTTACTTTATCTAATGTTTCACTTGGCAAAGAAGTTTTCATAAGTAATATTCTCTCACTTTCTTATATTCAGGATTGACGTATTTCAGTTGTGCTCATTGGCGGCGGCACAACAGCAAGTGTGGATCGTCTTGGCGTTTTGTACCAATATAATAAGCAAATACCAATTGCGATTATACTCAAAACCCACTGGCTTCGTATCCCAGCCCAGTATACACTGTCACCCCGTAAAAATTCAATTAAAACTCGTGCCAGAGCATAGACAAAAATATACAGCAATGCAACATAGCCTTTTTTGTGTGAGCGATGGATAATTTGCAAACAAATTAGGAATAAGAGAAGTTCAATCAAGGCTTCAAATAGCTGGACTGGATGCCGTTTCCCTTCGAGACCCACAACCATTGTACCCCAAACTAACGTGGTCTTAGCACCATAAGCTGAGCCCGCCAAAAAAGCACCAATTAGGCCAATGGCATGACTAATGGCCACGGTCACCGCTGCTCTATCTAATATATTACCTACCGCGATGTGCTGGGATCGGTAATACCACACGAGCCCTAGCGTACCACCGCCTAAGGCTCCCCACCAGATAAAACCCGGCCGAGTAAATATATCTATGACACTAAAAAGATGGGGCCAGAATAAATTAAGATGCAGTAGAACAAAAAGCAGCCGTGCGCCAATAAATCCGCTCATCACACTAACTAAAAGGCCATCAAATACCTGTTCGATTGAAATGGATTGCTTTCTTACTAGTTCCCAAAACGTAAAGGTACCAGTAACAAAACTGACCGCTGCAAAAAGGCCAAAACTATAAAGCGTTAGGGGGCCTAAACGGAAAAGTATCGGCAACATGGTTCACAGTATACCACGATAAAACTACCCGAAGGCAAATCGAAAGTTGCTAAACAGCAAATGCCAAGTATTTGATAAATAATACCAATTTCGCTTGTTGACAAATTGGGATACGTGCTATAGTAGGAACAGTCCCGGAACCTTAGAGTGGGGCTTTCTTTATGTTAGCGACACCGCACGCGTTAGTCGGCGCGATTATTGCTTCGAAAGTTCATAATCCAGCATTGGGTATTCCCATTGCCTTTTTTTCCCACTTTTTGTTTGACTTAGTCCCCCATTGGGACTGGGGCTGGCATCCTAATGAAGTCGTTAGTCGTATTACAAATCCAGCAAAAAGGAACACCATCTTTTGGGAATCGGTTGCTGATGTTATTTTTGGTTTTGTGCTGTCGTATCTAGTATTTGGACAATCGATTGGTCCTGTTTACTTATTTGCAATGATTATCGCAGCCCAGGGGCCTGATTGGCTTTGTATGCCATCGTGGTTATTGCATATTGATGTATGGCCAGTTAAATTAGTCTGCCAAGTGCAACACAAATTTCAGCGCCATGCAAAATTACCTTGGGGAATTCTCAACCAGATAGCCGCAGTTGCGGGGTTTGGCATTTTAATGCACTTGTTGTTTTAGCTCTAGTCTATTAATCAAAATTCTAGAAAAAACGCCCTCTTCGGTTTATCCGAAAAAGGGCGTTAAAAAATTTCATCTGGCCTACCGATCCCTTATCGCAACCGTATTTTATCTGCACGACCTAATGCCCAGATAACAAACGGTACTGCAACGCAACTGCCTGCCACTAATCCAAAACCCTGAGAATTTGCTACTATCATGGCTAAGATGAATGCAACGATAAACAGCAATACGCCAACAATATGTATACCTAATATGGCCAGTGCGAACAGAAATAGCTCTAAGAGATACCGGGCGATCTGCTGCCTAATGTTAGACCATGTTAAACTGGGTGATTCCGATGCATCCACGCCTCACCTCATTCTGAAGTTTTATACATATTGGTATTTAAGGAGCAACGCGCACGTTACTTTACCCGCTCGACGTACGCACCTGTCCGGGTATCGACTTTCACAATGTCACCATCTTTAATAAACAGGGGTACGTCAACTTCAACACCATTTTCTAGCTGGGCTTTTTTCCAAACATTAGAAACAGAATTACCACGAATACCAGCACCTGCTGTTGTAACTTTTAGCTCAACACTTTTTGGTATTTCAACAGCTACAGGCTCGTCGTTGACTAGCTGGATTGTGGCTTCCATACCTTCCTTCAAAAACTTGGCACTGTCACCGAGTAACTTTTTGGAGACCTCAAATTGGTCAAAAGTGCTACTGTCCATAAACACTATTGCATCGCCACTTTCGTAAAGATAAGTGCCTTTGCGCTTTTCCGTAGAAACTTCCTGCACTCTTGCCCCGGTAATAAATGACCGCTCAACGGTTGCGCCGGAACGAATATTTCTGACCTTTACCTTAATATTGCCCGATCCCCTCCCCTGTTTGACATGTTCGTACGACAATACAACGAAGAGTTGGCCACCTTCTTCAAATAATACACCGTTTCTTAGTTCTGTAACGTTTATCATTGTTGTAATTGTAAAGGAAGCGGCGTTGCGCCGCGTAAGTTAACATTGTCTGGCAGTGAAAGCGGTGACGCCAATATAGCCGAGTTCGTGCTTATGTTTGGCACACCTGATACTTGAGAGACCTGTGCCTGTGATTTACCAATCGAAAAACCAATAACCGTAAAGAGTATTGCACCAGCAGCAAAACCGTAGACGAAAATTCTATTGCGATAAGCAGACTGGCTTTTAATTTCCTTTTTCTTTTGTTCTAAAAGCTTGCGTTCTAATTTTAACCGTTCAATTTTGCCCATCGGGAATATTATAACGGCCTAACTGGTAAATATCTAGCGTGTTGTGAATAATTTAGATGATATAGACAGAAGGGTTACCGACCGAAGCGCCGTTGCCGATGCATAAACTCGTCTACAATGTTTTCAATATCTGCGGCTGATAAATCGGGAAAATATTTATCAGGATAAAAATACTCGGCATACGCGGCTTGCCAAAGCATAAAACCCGATGTTCTCTGCTCACCACTTGTCCGAATAACTATGTCAGGCAATGGGTATGGCTCATCTTTCGTATCAAGATATTGTAAAAATGATTCTTCAGTTAGATCTTTAAGGTTTTTACCAGCTGCAGTAATCTTTTTGACAGCGCGCAAAATTTCATCCCTGCCACCATAATCAAGTGCAATATTTAAAAAGAACTTTGTAAAATGCTTTGTTTTCTCTTCAATTGCGGCAATTTTATCCATTAACTCTTTGGGTAGACGGTCACTACGGCCCAAATGGACCACTCGAACTTCGTCTTTCATGGCATCTTTCGCCAATTGGTCAAAAAATCCCATGCCAAGCTTAACGAGATAGGTAATCTCTTCCTCACTCCTACTCCAGTTCTCGGTTGAAAAAGCCCAAAACGTTAAGGTTGAAATGCCCATGGCACGAATTTTACGTGCTAATTCGGTAGCCTTATTAGCACCTCTTCGATGGCCTTCCAAATTAGGAAGATTATGTTGCTTGGCCCACCGGCGATTACCGTCGGGAATAATAGCAATGTGGTGTGGAAAATTATTTGTCATGGGTTATACCATAGGTCAACCATACCCTGCCTACGGATTATAGTTCTGCTAGATGCCTATTCCTGATCTTCTAAATCGAGCCTCCAGGCTTGTAAACCTGCAATTGTTAACTCACAGAAAAGTGTGGCACCATTTTCTCTTTTTAATATTACACTATCTTTTTCAGGGTGAGAAGTATCTTTTCGCACTACCCTATTCATAAACTCAAGGGCTTCGTACAATACTTCGGTATCGGCGCCGGTTAAGAGGTCACGAATCATCACCGAACGAAGCCGTGGGATATCCTGCATACCAATTTCACGCGGACGTAAAATTGGCTCGTGGTCTTTGCCGTCCCAATTGAATACTTCGGGCTTCCGTATACCTGGCGTTCCATCGTCGAAAAAGCCATCTACCTCATCAGCAATAGCATTGACCTTTGGCGTTTCTACCATCGTCACGGGCCTTCGAACGATCGTTTCAGTTTGCAACCGAGACGCTCTTGCCGAGGCTTGCGACAGTGCATCTAAATAGCGCTCGCGGCTTGATCTTTTATTGTTTTTAGATTTTTTGCGTTCTGGCATACTCTTCCCTCTATTATACCGAAGGTAATGTGTGTTTACTAACACGATTATACGGCAGTGCATAAGTATACTGCAGCGTGCAATCTTAGGGCAAGTAGGAATAACGCGGCTCGAAAATGGTATAACCTATCAAAAAAGGGTCACACCAGTAAAATGGAATTTACTAATATGCATTGCAGGAACTAAATATGCACCGCCCCAGCTGCCTTGCAACGATACATCTTTGCCAAGATCGACAATATGTAAGAATGCGTCGGGAATGGATTGGGTAAATCGCATATTTTTAACTGGCGCTACAATTTCACCATTTTCAATTAAAAATGTGCCGTCCCTGGTCATGCCAGTCACGTTTAAAAGCATGGGATGCAGCATACGAATATACCAAAATCGAGTGATATAAATACCCCGCTTAACTGAAGCGACCATCTCATCAACAGATTTAGTGCCTGGTTGGAACGACAAGTGAAGCGGTATTGGACCATAGGTATTTGGCGCTGGAAGCGCATGGCCGGTATTTTGCTGTTTGTACTTGTTGGCAGTATAGCTATCGTAGCAAATATGTGAAGCCACACCCTGCTCAACCAGCGGAAGGGCCTTTTTGGGATACCCTTCAAAATCAAACGGTATTGGCATACCTTCTTCAGCAAGCGGATCGTCTGTTATTGATAATTTATCCGAATACAACTTCTCACCCAAATGGCCGGTAAGGTGTGACGAGCCTTCATAAAATACCCTGGCATTTGGCCCAAGCATAGCATAGAAAAACAAAAACTCCCCGGCTAAGGCATTTGGTTCAAGAATTACTTCATACTCCCCAGCTTTGAGCGCGATTGGTTTTTTTGGAAAAGCGGCTTTCGCTATTGCCGTATCAGCAATTTTTTCTGGATCAAGCTTTTGGATATCTTTTTCGTATTGCGAAGCGAAGCCCGTTTTATCGCTGCCGGTTAAAACTGTTGAAAAGTCGCTCGCCGTTTGAGCATGATACCCCCAAACACCTAATGAATTACCAATACAAATTTCGCCGACCGTTGTATCGAGGGCACCAGCTGCAATTAACTTTTTATCTTGCGACATATCGATAACAGTTTTTACCATCTTGGCCTGAACTTGTGGGTCTGCGCCTGCGGTATTTTGCACAAAGGCACCTTTTATCACTGGTAGCGTTTGTGGCTGTGGTAAAGATACAAAATGAGGGTCTTCCTGCTGCAGCAATGCAATTTCGTATGCTTCTTGCGCTGTTTTCGCAAGAGAATGCTTATCGAGTTTATTTGTAGAAGCGACACCAATTTTCTTCCCCACAATAGCGCGGACACTAATACTTGAATCTTCATACCCCATGTTCTGGTGAATTTGGGAATTCGCAAACCGCGTTAAATGATGGTTCGTCGTCGAAATAAGAACCTCAGTCTGGTCGGCTCGACTTGATTTAAGTACCGTATCGGTAATTCGTTTTAATTTTGTTTCACCTATCATAATTTCAATTCGCGACGCAATTTTTCTAAATGCAGTTGCCGTGTATAAAGGTCGTGGGCATAAATGCCTCCAACAAGAAAATCTGATGTATCGTCGTTTGCAATAAACGCAAAAATCAGATACGGATCAATATCGGGATTTTTCATAATATCTGGTACGACAATCTCAGGAAATTCGTCACTATGCATATTAAATCCCAATCTACCCCTAGTTGTTGTAACGACTGAAATATCTGGCTTCACTGATTGCCCTGGTGGCCATTCGGCAAGGTAGGCATCCACAAGGGCATCGGAAACCTCTGGAATCGGAATACCGTCTGATCGCAATGACGCAACACAAAGCTCAAAACATTTCGCGCCCTTAAGCAATTGCATATGTTCACGTTCTGTAGCATCAAAGCATTCCGCTTTTATTAGCCTTGCTAACGGACTAGAAACGCTTACTTCCTCAGGTTTCATCCAGCCTGCACTGTTAACCTGTCGAATGCTTTCCTTAATAATCTTTGGCGCAATTGGCCCAATGTTATCTGGCAAGGGTCTTTCTATAGGATCACGATCTACCATTTCCCTACCCCCACTTGTATGCCACGGAATCTGGCCGGTGATGCACCGTGGCCGGTGTGGGCGCTTTGCAAAGGTTGGCCCTTACCACAATTTGGCAATCCCCATAGTGTCCATTGCGTTTCGTTGCAAACGGCATCACAGGCGTTCCAAAACTGCGGTGTGATGCCCGTGTATGTCGGATTTTTATACATTTTGCCGAGTTTGCCGTTTTTAATTTCGTATGCAATTTCGCAACCAAATTGGAAATTCAAGCGCCGGTCATCAATTGACCAGCTTCTATTATTTTCCATAAAGATGCCATTTTTTGTATCGGCAACCAGTTCATCAAAGTCCCACTCACCTGGTTCTAAACTAATATTTGTCATACGGATTAACGGAATCTTTGACCAGCCGTCCGCCCTGGCAGTGCCATTTGAAGCTTTGTTACCAATTTGTATAGCCGTTTCCCGGTCGGAAATAAAATCAACAAGCACACCTTTGTCGACTAAGACAGTACGCTGTGCTGCTACTCCCTCATCGTCCCAACCGAAGGTGCCTAATCCAGTGGGTTTGGTCGCATCTGCCACAATCGTCACCTTATCGGAACCATAGTGCAGTTTGCCTCGGTCTTGCGGGCTAATAAAACTCGTACCGGCAAAACTGGCCTCGTAGCCCAAAACACGATCAAGTTCCGTGGCATGGCCCGCACTTTCATGGATCTGCAATGCCAGCTGCCGTGAGCCAAGAATAATATCAAATGTGCCAGAAGGACATTGCTCAGCAGTGAGCAACTGAACTGCTTCTTCACCTACCTTTGCGGCATTACTTGGTAAATCCATCGCTCGGATTAATTCGTATCCGCCAGTTTGGAACTGGCCGCCGGCGAATTTAGGGTACGTCCGGTTTTGGACATCGCCTTCACTTATCGCCGTGGCTTCTACACCGCCACCAACTTCTGTAATAACTTGTTCGATGTAGCTGCCCTCAGTTGAGGCAAACGTCTTTTCTTCCTTAAATACTTGCATCGCGGCTTGGGAAACCTTTACTTTGTCATTAACCCGTAAGGCTTTATCTGCACTAAGCAAAAGCTCAATTTTTTCAGCCAATGGAATAGCAAACGGGTCTTCCTTCACCGGCGTATGATAGCGACCATTTTTAATTACTGGCGTTTTCGCTAAGATAACATTATTTTTGCGGGCCAGAGAAGACGCCTTGGCGATAGCAATTGCGCGCCGCACAACCGCTTCCTGTGATCGTTTGGAAAAATCGTTACTCGCAGCAAATCCCCAAGCGCCGTTAACCAGCACCCGAACGCCAAATCCTTCGTCTTCCGAGGAAGCGACAGCTTCAACAATACCATCTTTCGTCGCTAGTTCTTCCTGGGTGCGTTTTGATTTTCGAACATCGGCATAACTCGCTCCGCCGACTTTTGCGCTATCTAAAAGATTATTTATTGCAGTTTTGTCCATTTTATTTTCTCTAGCGCAGATTGTAACAATCTTTGCAAAATACCGCAATCACCGAGCATAGATCATCAGATCTTGACTTTCATTATGCGCCATTTTAAGCTAATGGTAATATTACAAGGGATTTGCAATTATGCCGGAAGATGTATTAAACGAACCGACCACCCATACAACTGCTACCAAACTAGCTGCTGAGGAATACGACCCAACTCTCCCCTCCGATACAGTTGCAGCGCTCGAAAAACTAAAAAAAGGCGCGACAAAAGAAACTTGGCAGGAAATCCAGCGTAGGTTACAAGAACATATCCAAACCATACGCGAAGATTTTCCCGACCTATCTGAGGAAGAAATTCAAAGCCTTGCTGAACTGGTAGCTGGCCCGTTCATGTTAGAACAGAAAGCGCTACGAAATGAACCAAATGAGCGGTTAGACTTATCACAGAAATGCCTATCAGCCCGAATACAACATAACATGGTTCACGCTATTTTTTATGCATCATCGGGCAAAGCAGATGCTGAATACGTTCGGGACGTTTATACAATGGTCGAACCGATAGACCAACTAGCAAAAACTGATGCCGGTTATGCAGCCGGTTTACCCAGTTTTATGATAGGTGTTAAATCAGAGCTCGCCATTATTCGTCAATTAAACAGTAGCGGCTATACCGTTCTTATTCCCGATTATAACCAAGGCAACCCAAACTTAAGTGACCCAGTAAGTAGTAATACCAACGAAGTGTTGCAATGGGATGTGCTTAATGGTATAGATTTCATTGCCAAACAAGGCGACCAAGTATATTTCGTCGACGCTAAGGGAAGATTAATGGTAAATACCGGTACCAAGAATGAACAGCGCCAAATAGCAAGCGTCGAAGGACAAGCAAGAAGGCAGACATTACCACCAACCCTTGAAGGTTATGAACTAGCTCTCCGTGCAAGAAAAATTGAGCAATTGAAAGTATTTATACCTACAGCACCTTCACAATTACCGGGACTTGCGCCATGTGAACCGAACGACGTCGATGGCATGCAACGAGCACTTACAAAATTTGGTAAATCAAGTGTCGGTGACCAAATCATTGAAGGTATTGACCAGCTGACCCGACATAAGGGCAACGCCATGTTGAAACGAGCGTAGAGTAAATTACTACTGCTAATACTATATAAAGTAAATAACGTAAAAAGATAAACATATGCCAAAAGAAATTAATCCAAAACAGCTACCCGAAGGTAATAACAGCCTTCTTAAAGCATTGAGTAAACTCGCCTCGTTGGTTCAAAAGGACGTTGAAGAATTAGCACCAACACCCTCCGACAATGCGACCGACGCCACCCAAAATGACCCCCAACAGGAAACGAACCCTCTATCAGATTTAACTGACCGAGCAAAAAAACAATAACTTCCGAATTACTTCTAATTTATTTTGAGTTTACTTCATACTTGTAATGTGTTATTTTCACTTCCGATACGCTATAATATTGTACGAGCTTTGAGCATGCCACGGTGCTGAAATTGGTATACAGGCCGGTCTCAAAAACCGGTGGTCACAAGCCATGTGGGTTCGAGTCCCACCCGTGGCACTAGAAAGGCACTATTTGTAACATAAGGCTTATTAGATATACATTGTAAATTTATGACAACACAACAAATCTTTGATTTAGGATTAGAAATGGGTATCGCAGCCGATCCGCGGGGTAAAGTCGGTGTTAAGCAATATTTGGCACGGAAGAAAAAGGAATTTGAACAACTCTCCGAAAAAAAGAAGCAGTATTTTGATAAGGATACGCTAGCAAATCCATATGCCGATTCCCGATTGCTGTATGGCGACCCAAAACGGCCAGTAAAGCGGGTATTAGCCGGCATTGATATGAATGTTGGTGAGGTTGTTCTGGCTGACCGATTAGCTGATAAAGGTAGGAAGATTGATTGCATCATTACCCATCACCCAGAAGGTTCGGCATATGCAGCGCTTCACGAGGTTATGGACCTCCAGATTGATATTTTTGCAAGCCTCGGCATTCCAGTTAACGTGGCAGAGCACCTTATGGACAAACGCATTGGTGAAGTTGCGCGCCGCATCCACCCAGTCAACCACCCACAGGCAATTGACGCTTCGCGATTGTTAGACCTGCCATACATGGCCATGCACACCATTTGGGACAATATGGGCCACCAGTTTGTTGAAGACTATATTACCAAGAAGAAAAATCTCGACACCGTTGGCGACGTTTTCGACGCAATTATGGAAATCCCTGAATACCAGGAATCTGCCAAGCAAAAGGCTGGCCCGTTTATCGCTTCCGGCAGTGAACGCAACCGTACCGGTAAAATTTTTGTTGGCTATACCGGCGGTACTAATGGGCCAAAGGAACTGTTTGCATATTTATCACGTGCAGGTGTTGGCACAATTGTTGAAATGCATGAACATGAAGAAGATATTGAGGAATTGAAAAAACACCACATGAACTTAATTGTTACCGGCCATATGTCCTCCGATTCTATCGGTGCCAATCTTTATTTGGATGAGCTCGAGAAAAAAGGTGTTGAGGTAGTCCCCTGTTCCGGTTTAATCCGTGTCAAACGATAAGATAGTCGGCACAAGCCACAGTCCAACAAAAACTCCAAAGAAAAAGCGGCGCAGCCCATATTACTGGACAACGCCGCGGATAAAATTGCTATACATTTGCCTTACATTTCTGGCTTTAATCGTCCGTATAGGCGATTAACTGGCAAACATTCCAACGAAGGTGGCAAAACCAGCTAAAAAGTGGGATATCGGGTAAGACGGCGTCTATTGGACCAAGAATATAGTCGTCGATTACCAAGGCAGCGTACCCCAGGATTCGCTTCAATGTTCCCTCCTTGTAGCAATTTATGTAATTATAACACACTATAAGCTTAAATGCAAGGGTAAATGTGTATGTGATTTATGCAGTGTCTGAAGATTTTTGGCGTTTATCAAGCTCGTAGAACTTGACGCGTTCAGGCTTGAACATAAGGTCGATTAAGCCAGTTGGGCCATTCCGATGTTTGGCAATATCAAGTTTGATACCTTCTTTGTTTTCTTTATCCTCATGGTACAGAAACATTACAACGTCAGCATCCTGTTCGATGGCACCAGATTCCCGTAGGTCAGCCAATTGCGGCCGCCCATCTCCCCTACCTTCGACTTGCCTATTAAGTTGTGATAAGGCAATAACCGGAATTTTTAACTCACGGGCCAAGTTTTTAAGGCTTTGAGAAATTTGGGAAACTTCAACTACTCGATTTTCAGCCCGACCATTCCCAACAATCAGCTGAAGATAGTCAATAAATAAAACCTTAATGCCCACTTCAAGCTGTAATCGCCTGGCCTTTGTCCTAATTTCCATAATCGAAGAACCCGGTGTATCATCAATGTACAAGGGCGCATCAGCCAACTCGCCCATCGCTTGGGCAATACGCTCAAAATCATCCTCTTCTAGCCTGCCGGTTTTTAATTTCCAAGCGTCAACATCTGCCTGACCAACCAAAAGTCGATCGACCAGCTCTTCCTTACTCATTTCGAGGGAAAAAATGCCGACTGGCACCTCAGCGTGCGTGGTAATATATTCGGCAATATTTAAGGCAAATGAGGTTTTGCCGACACCAGGCCGTGCCGCCAGGATAATTAAATTACTGTCTTGAAAGCCAGCTAATTTTTTGTCAAGTGACTTGTAGCCGGTCGCAATGCCACGCAGTTTGCCCTTATTTTTATGCAGGTCGTCAAGACGCTCAAAGCTTTCGGCAAGTGCGTCTTTAATCGGCGTAAAGTATTGGAAGGTTTGCTCTTGTGAAACGGAAAAGACAGCCGATTCGGCCGCATCTAAAATGTCTTTTGTTTCAAGGGTGTCATCAAACGCGGCGTCGGAAATTTTCGAAGCAATCGCAACTAATTTTCGTTTGGTGTAATGGTCATGAATAATCCGGCCGTAATACACCACATGTGCTGAAGTTGGCACTTTCTCGGCAAGCGAGGCCAAGTACTCCGTGCCGCCACTGACATCAAGTGCACCATCCAACTTTAGCTGTTCGGTCACCGTGATAAGATCGATTGGCCTACGTTTCTCGAACAGCCTAATAATGGCATTATAGATAGCACCATGTTGGTCTTGGGAATAAAAATGCTCGGGTTTTAAGAATTCGGCAACTTCGACAATTGCATCGCGATCCAGCAACAAAGCGCCAAGGAGTGATTCTTCCGCTTCTAAATTCTGCGGCGGTATACGCCCCGCTGGCAGTTTAAAGCCATTCGATTTTATTGTGGGAAATTTTCCGGCTCTCGCCGCTATATCTGGCATAAGGCTCTCACCCCTTAGATAAGGTATCAAGTATCGAGTATTCAGTATATTCGCAATATTACTCACGCATGATACCTATTACTTACTACCTAATACAGCTTTATTGTTTTTGTAATACCACGACTTCTGATTCGACGGGTAGTTTATCTTTTGTCACTGTTAATTTCGGTTGCGGTGTGGCACCTTCAGCACCTGCTTCTTTAAGGAATTTCTCAAGTGGGTCGAGTTCGAATTTTAAACCGGCAATTTTATAATGCATTGGTATCACAATGGCCGGCTCGAGTTGGGTAACAACTTCCTGGGCTTGGTCTGCGGCAATGGTATATGTACCACCAACCGGCAACATGAGAATATCACAAGGACTAATTGCAGCCACTTGCTCTTTTGTAAGCGTATGGCCAATATCACCTAAGTGGACCACGGACACGCCATCTATATCGCAATGGTAAACAGTGTTTTTACCACGTTCTGCGCCTTCTTGGCTATCATGGAAAGTGGCGATGCCGCTTACCGTTACTCCTTTGACTTCATACTCACCGGGCCCTGCAATAACAACTGGCTCTCCTTCGACGATTGCCGTATTATTATGGTCTTCGTGCCCATGCGTCACCAAAACCATGTCGGCAGAAAGCTTACCCAGCTTAAGACCAGTAAAGGTGGGATCATAAGGGTCTATAACCAGTGTCGCAGTTTTTCCCTTTATCCGAAAACACGCTTGTCCGTACCATGTAATATCCATAAAGATAAATTATCAATCAATATGTAAAAATGTTACCGTTCGAGTAACTAGCGACCCTTCATCACCGGTTATGCCAGCTGGTCTCAGGCTAGCAGCTCGAAGAATAATAGTCGTGACCTTTAAACTATTATATTACTCTTTGATTTTTACATTTTTAATTTGGCTCTCAGATCTTATCATTTTCATTCGCCGCTTGACAAGAGGTTAATAGTAGTGTTAGATTGACTAACGACTGAGCAAATTACGATCACAGTGCATGTTAAAATGGTATTAAAGTTTATATAGTTCCTGCCTTTTTAAGCTTTCTATTCACTATATGTCGTCGGACGTACCAAAAAAGATACTCTGGATATTCGTTTTCTTAATTCTCGCAGCAATGGCAGTTTTAGGTGTCCTTTTTGTTCGAGGTTACCAAGCAAACCATCAAATAGCTTCCCAATCTACAGCGACAACACCGCAGCCAACTGACCAAGCTACCTTGCAACTCGACGTTTCATCACCTTCAGCTGATATCGCCACTTCCAGTGCTACGTTAACGGTTAGCGGCACAACTAGCCAAAGTGCGATTGTCTCAGTTACGGGTGGTGCTTCTGACATTATTATGCCAGCCCAAAGTAATGGGACATTTTCGTTTCCCGTATCATTGAACCAAGGGCTAAACCAGTTACAAATTACAGCTTATACTGAAGAAGGCGACAGCGCGCTCGTAAAGCATAACGTCGTGTACTCGAAAAATTTATAAGTTGCATGACCACCCTTATTTAAGGTGATGTGGTCAAAATAGAAAGGTACAAATGGATAATCTGCCCGATTACATCGTCGAAGCACTTGATGGCTTCGTCGAAAAAAATATGAAACGAATTTTGATATTTTTATTTGCGCTCATGATCGGTATGGCTATTGGTGTCACCGGTGCTCATGCTGCAACAATCCCTACGCCTACACCAGTTTCATCGCCGACTACAAAACCCACAGGCCCAATTCCAATTACGGTCGGTACCGTAAATCAAACCCCCGACCTTGCTATTACCATTAGCAATGATAGCGGCCAAACGGTTAGCTTCAAAATTGATCCGAAAACCACAACCATTGAAGCGCCAACTATTGCGTCATTAAAGGGAAAGTTAACAGCAAAAAATATCACGCCAGGCGACCGTATTGCGATTGTTAGTTCTGACCAAGCAACAGCCAACCTCATTGTGATTGCGTCACATGGTGCTACCACCCCACCAAAGCAAGATACAGCGTTTTTAGGCATTGTTTCTTCGCGCGATGCCACTACTTCTGGTACAATCCTTTCCTTGAAACATCCTAAAGAAGACACCTTCGCGAAGGCACTAGTAAACGCAAATACCAAAATCATTGCAAAAGATATTGCAAAGCCCACAACCGATGATATTAAGGCCGGCGATAAAGTCTTGGTTACAGGCCCAACCGACAGTAATAATGTTATCACCGCAACTGAATTATTCTTAATTCCCGGCAAGGCGCGTGCCTTAATTGACAAATTAGCGCCGTTAGCATCTTCATCGGCGTCTAGTTCTGCCAAGCCCTCTGCCACACCAAAGAAGGCCAGTACATCCGCAATAACACCTTAAAGTGCGACGGGTGTCTTGAAAGCAAAAGACACCATAATCTTCCTTCATCTTCCTATCTTCCCCTTGGTATTTTCTCCTGAAAATGAGATAATACTACTACAGTAACAAGCACAGAGTTTGGTCGTCGCGGCGAGATGAAAGTCTACTCCAATCCCCTCGATAGATATAGCCTAAAACCTGACTTGTAACTGGACAAGTATGGCAATACAAGCAGTGAAAGGTACACGGGATTTTTATCCACCGCAATTGGCATTTCGCAATTGGTTGGCCGAAAAAATGCGTGCAGCCTCAATGTTATTTGGTTATCAAGAATGGGACGGTCCAATTTTGGAACCGTTTGAACTTTACGCGGCCAAAAGTGGTGATGAGTTAGTCAATGAGCAGGCCTTTGTAATGGAAGATCGCGGTGGAAGGAAGATCGTTCTACGCCCTGAATTAACACCATCCCTTGCCCGAATAGTTGCGGCCAAACAGCAAGAACTGGGTAAACCAATACGCTGGTTTAGTATTGGCCCAATGTGGCGTTATGAACAACCACAGCGTGGACGGTCAAGAGAATTTTGGCAATGGAATATCGATTTACTTGGCGTTGATAATGCACAATCAGACGCTGAGCTCATTGCGATTGCCATAACATTCTTACAATCACTCGGCTTAGACCAAAATGACTTTGTGGTGCGAATTAATGACCGGAAATGGTTTGAAGAAAAGTTGGTATCGTTTGGGATTGCGAAAGACAAATTTCCCTCGATTTTGCGGGCTGTTGACCGAGCGGACAAGATGCCAAAAGATAAATGGGACGAATACGTCACTTCCACAGTAGGGCAAGCGGCAAAAGATAAACTCGCCGATTTTCTTTCTTCTTCCCCAAATAGTGAAGAGGGTGAAAATTTAGCCCAAGTCAAATCTATTCTCAAGGAAATGAATTTGGATATGTACCTCGAGGTCGACCCAAAAGTTGTCCGTGGATTGGACTATTATACAGGCACCGTATTCGAGATCCGCGATAAAGGTAGTAAACTTCGCGCAATCGGCGGTGGCGGTAGATATGCTAATTTGGTTGAACAAGTCGGCGGCCAACCACTTGCCGGCATTGGTTTTGCCTTAGGCGATTTACCAATTGAAGAACTTCTACGGGAAGTCAATAAGTACCCCGAAAATATCGTTAACGCCCCAAAAGTATTGGTCACCGTTTTTAATAACGAAACAGTTGATAAAAGCTTAGGGGTTGCAAATAAGCTTCGTAAAGCAAACATAGCAACAGAACTATACCTTTCAACTGAAGAAGCCTCATTAGAAAAACAACTAAAATACGCCGACCAAAAAGCGATCCCCTACGCAATTTTGCTTGGCCCCGATGAGATTAAAAACAACAATATTACTATTAAAGACCTTACCAAGCGAGAACAATCAAGTGTTCCCTTGGACGACTTTATAAGGTCACTTACCTAATCCACAATACTGAAGCGTATACTAAATGTATGTCTACTAAACTGCCTATGCTCCTGTTATTCCTTTCTGCTGTTCTGTGGGGCATCGCAATTCCCGTCTTCAAACTCGCGCCGCATATCCCCTTGTTTTCCTACGCCCTTATTCGATTTCTTATTGCCGCGGTTATTTTTGTGCCGCTTTATTTACAAAATTCCCATTACCAGCCGGTTAAAGTTATTGACTTACCAAAGATGTTTTTAGTAGGGTTCACTGGTATTACTTTAAATATCGGTTTTCTGTATTTAGGGCTTGTCCGAACGAATGCAATTGATACGGCAATCATTATTGACTTAGCCCCACTTATTGCAATTTTTTCGGCAGCCCATTTTTTGAAGGAACCAATATTGAAGCGGCAATTGCTTGGCTCTTGCATCGCCTTTACCGGCGCTTTGATTATCATAGGCCAACCTTTATTCCAAACCAAGTTTGGGGCTAGCAGCCATGTTGTTGGTAATCTTTTTATTGTCGTATCCGTGCTTGCAAATGACTGGTTTAATATACTCTCCAGAAAATTGTTTACAATATATACAGCTTTCACGATTACAGCTTATTTATTTATTGTTGGCGTTATTACTTTTTTACCGCTAGCAATTTGGGAATATACGGTAAACCCTCACTGGGTTTATACGGTAACACGGGCTGACATACTTTCGGTGACCTATTATGCTATTTTTGGGTCGATATTGGCATATTTCTTTTATGAATATGGCCTTGCGAAAGCTGGCATCCAACGTGCTACTATTACCGATTACATGATCCCAGTCATCACAATTACTGTGTCGATTGTCTTTTTGCATGAAGTTATAACATTGCCATTTATCATTGGTACCGCCCTTGTTGCCGCAGGTGTTTTTTATTCTGTGCACCTACCAACCATTATTGCAAAACAACGTCCTACAACAATGGTAACCGCTACCCCTCTTGGCAATCCGACACTAAGCGGAAACAGAGATTAAATAGGAGTTGTTCTTACGCATAAAATCTGATATAATTTATGCCGTATGAAAGCTTCGATCCACCCACAATATAATGAAAGTGTTACCGTCACCTGTTCATGTGGCAATACATTCGTCACGGGCTCAACCAAGGATAAAATCCACGTTGATTTATGCTATATGTGCCATCCGTTTTATACTGGCACCCAAAAATTGGTTGACACTGAAGGCAAGGTCGAAAAGTTTACCCGCCGACGAAAAGTTGCCCAAGAAAAGCAGCAAGTGGTCATTGCCAAGAAAAAATCAGAAGAAAAAGACCGCGCCGAACGGCCTTCAACTCTTGCAGACATGGTCGCAGCAATCCGCAAGCAACAAAAAGCCTCTTAGATTATTACTCCAATACTGACGTCCATCATATGTGAGATAACTTTTTTGTACTATTTGGCACTGGTATTAGGTATCATGTATTAAGCATGGATGCTATGCACCTCGAACCTAATAAGAAAGAATAAGGCGATGGATTATTTACAAGAACAGATTTTAGCAATTGAAGCAAAGATTGCAGAAACAACAGCACTACTGACCGATCCGCAAATGGCCACATTAGCGCGGGATGAACTATCGCGGCTTGAAGCCGAAAAAGCCGCCTTATTGCAAGCGCAGCAAAGCGTGGCACAAAGTGTCCAAAGCGCACAAAATGCGGAAAGCCACACTGCAACACTCGGTGCCATTATCGAAATCCGCGCTGCTGCTGGTGGTGACGAAGCAGGATTATTTGCCAATGAGCTCTACCGCATGTACGTTCGGTATGCGCAAGCGAATAAATGGCACATTGAAGAAATCGACCGCAGTGAAGGCGGTATTGGCAACCTTAAGTCGGTAACGGCAAAGATTTCAGGCAAAAATGTTTACGACCTGCTGCAATACGAGTCAGGTGTTCACCGTGTGCAACGAGTGCCACAAACTGAAAGTTCAGGGCGTATCCACACCTCCACAGCCACTGTTGCAGTGCTTCCTATTATTCCTGAAGCCCAAATACATATTAACCCGGAAGATATCGAATTTGAGTCATTCCGCTCCGGTGGCGCCGGCGGCCAAAACGTTAATAAAGTTTCAACCGCAGTCCGCCTAAAGCATATACCAACCGGCATTGTCGTTGCTTCGCAGAGTGAGCGTTCGCAATCGCAAAACCGGGAAATTGCCTTCGAAATACTCCGTGCCAAGATTTTTGCGATGGAAGAAGAAAAAAGGCATGCAAAACTGTCGGAAGAACGCCGTGCCCAATTAGGCACCGGTGACAGAAGTGAAAAAATCCGAACCTATAATTTTCCCCAAGACCGTATCACCGATCACCGTGTTGGCGTATCTTTCCATAATATTGAAAGCATTTTAGACGGCAATATTGCTACCCTCATTAAAACAGTTAAAGAAAAAATCGAAAGTGGCGAAGTAGTAGAACTGAATAATGAAGATTAAGGAAGCCATAACTACCGGCGAGAAACTGCTGGCGCCAATTTCTAATGAAGCAAGGCTTGAAACAGAATTGCTATTGGCTTTTGTTTTACGCCAAGACCGGATAGCATTACTTACCTCATTAGACAAAATACTGGCACCTCGACAACAACAAAAATTTCACGAGCTGCTGCTGCAACGGTTACAGCGCTTACCGCTTGCCTATATAATTGGCAAAAAAGAATTTTATGGCTTAACATTTACCGTCACAAACGCAGTTTTAATCCCCCGACCCGAAACCGAACTTTTAGTCGACAGTGTACTTGCTTGGATAAAACAGCAACAAATGCCGGAAAATGGCTGGCATATTGCTGACATTGGCACAGGCAGCGGCGCCATCGCGGTTAGTTTTGCTTGTCATCTTCCCGACGCCACGATTTTTGCAACGGACGTTTCAACCCGCGCTTTACAAATTGCCAAGAAAAACGCACAAAGGCATCATGTTCTAGGAAAAATACACTTTTCAAAAGATCAGTTGATGCCTTTACCTTCAGGTTTTACCCTTACAAAAAATGGACCAAAGCAACTACAAGAAAATAAAAATGTTTTTGGGATGATTGATATTGTTGTTGCAAACCTGCCTTATATTCCGACCAGTCATATCAATGCACTTACCCCGGAAGTTTCTGAACACGAGCCAAGGTTGGCACTCGATGGCGGTATAGACGGGTTTGTACTCTATAGAAAACTACTAGACCAAATTGCCGATCTTCCACAAAAGCCAAAATTGGTTGCCTTTGAAATAGATAGCAGTCAAAGCGCCATTGCAAGGCAAGCTGTCTCGAAAGTGCTGAATGGCCATAAATGCACTATTATAAAGGATCTTCAAGGATTAGATAGGATTGTTATGGTAGAAACAAGAAAAAAATAAGGCAGGCGTATTGTTGTACGCCTGCCTAAAAAATGGACGAATGAAAAGGGTTGCACCCAAAAGAAATAGTAAGCCCAAAGCCTAAAATGGGCTAACATTTTCAAAAAAGCGACATTAAGCCGTAGCAGCCAATAACTGCGGTTCTGGAGCAGCCAAAAGTTCAGAGAACCGTTTCCAGGCACCCAAGGAGGGTGTTGCAGCCAGGCTCATAAGCTGTTTGAACAGTGCCACATAGTCAGCCTTAATCCACACGCCATAATAATCTGGCAACTGATGCCCGTTGACATTGGTAATTTTGTCTTCAATGTGCATCGGCACAGTCCCAATTGTTTTGATATGCTGCACAGTAAAATCGGGTGACGATTCGAGTTGCACATTTGTCTGCCAGACATAATGCTCGCCGCCTTCGACGATATCAGGGTAGATCGCACTATAGTCAATCATTTTGTGGCACATTATGCCCTCCTTTTTGTGCTGAAGCCTACATCTGCGAGGTAATCATGAGCACTGACAAAATTGCCTGAAGCTTATTAGCTGGAATGATATATCGCTCTTTCTCCTATTTAAAGTGCTCGAAAAGCAGTATGCCTTTTCATCTTCCTTTTACGTATCAGTATACTCTGCATTGCAATAGATTAAAATACCTTCAGGTTATTTTTAATCTACTTCGGTCAATAGTATAGCAGAACTATACCTATATTTCAACTACTATGGGATTTCAGTAAGTACTATTGGTTCGGGGCTTCTTGGAGAGTAGCTTGGGTGTCCTGGCTTTGGCCACTCCGGTAATACGTAATCGTTATCTTATCGCCTACCTTGTGCTTGCCAACTAATTGGGACAAGGAATTTGAGGAATCGACACCTGTACCATCGACCTTTGTAATAATATCATCCGGCTTGAGGCCAGCCTTATCGGCAGCACTTCCTGGTACAACATCATTAATATACGCACCCTGTGGTACATTATTTAAGATCGCCGTTCGCTGGTCAATAAGCGTATTAGACACGCCTAAAAAAGGCTGGCTAAATTGGCCACCTGAATTAAAACGGTTAACCGAATCCTTGACAGTATTAATCGGAATAGCAAAACCAATATTTTGGGCGGTTGAAGATGTAGCAACGTTAATGCCAACAACCTTGCCATCAATATCCAAAAGTGGGCCGCCAGAATTCCCTGGGTTAATAGCGGCGTCGGTTTGGATTAAGTTATCAAGCGTCTCTTGGTAACCACCGAACGGATCACCAGCCTGCACTACCCTACCCAAACCTGATATAACCCCAGTTGTCACCGTATTATTAAACTGGCCCAAAGCATTCCCAATGGCAATAGCAAACTGGCCAACTTGGATTTGTGATGAATCACCTAATGCTACCGGAGTTAAATTGGAGGCATTAATTTTAATAATTGCTAAATCGTTTTGTGGGTCGCGATAAATTTTTTGAACATCATATTTCTTACCGTCATTTGTGACAACTTCAAATTTTGCATCAGAACCGGCGGCGGCAACAACATGCTTATTAGTGACAATTAATCCGTCACGGGTAAGGACAAAGCCTGTGGCAATACTTTGCTCATTTGGTGAACCGGAAGCGTTTGGTTGCTGAAAACCAAAGGGCCCAAACAACCGCACTTGCGGTTGGCTTGATTGTAAAACGCTAATTGAAACAACCGAGGGCGAAACCGTCTTAACGACGTCAATAACGGCTGATTGCTCATTTACAATTTCCCGCCGAGTTTGTAGCGTTGGCTGTGAAGAACCAGAAAGCTTCATCCAATTTTGGCCAAGTTTCGTACCCTGAAGGAGTGGGAGTTTTGTAAGGGCAAACCCAACTAAAAGAATGATAATCAACACAACCACAATCGTTGCGGTCTTGTTGGTATTTGGCCGTGGTTGAATTATTGTGTCTTCCTTTTCCATGAGTATTTACTGAGTATTTTAGAGAGCAATTCTTAAAAATTGCTGAGAGATCTGAATTGTCCGTTTTCCCGGAGTGTATTATTTTATCATGGTCTTGACTACTTCTATCGCTTTATCGAGTTGCGGGTCTTTGCCTGCCTTGGTGTCATCGACTGTCATCGTAACTTCTACGTCTGGCTTTATACCCTTCATGTGTACCCAGTAGTCGTTTGGCATAAGCCAACGTGCTCGTGTAATATGGATGCCACTGCCCTTATCTAACTCCTCAACTTCTTGGATAGTCCCCTTGCCAAAGGAGGTTTCCCCCACTAACTTGCCACGATTGTTAGCGGATATAGCACCTGCCAGAATTTCCGCAGCGGAAGCCGAACCTTTATTAATCAGCACAACAACTGGCACTTGCAATAACTTACCTTGGCGGACCGAGGTAAATACCTTTTTGGAACCATCACTGTTTTCCTGTTTAACAATTGTCCCGTTCACAAATTCAGAACCGATATAAATCGCCGACTCAAGATATCCACCAGGGTTATCACGCAGGTCTAAAACGATTGCCGAAACATTTGATTTTAAGGCCTGGTCAACAGCATCATCCCATTCACTGTTTGTCTGGTCACCAAACCGCGATAACTTAATATAACCGATATTGCCTTCTTTTTTAGCAAAGGTCACACTTTTAACGTGTATTTCTTCCCTCGTTAGGTCAACCGTATATGGCTTATCGGCACCGGTCCGGTAGAGTTCAAGGGTAATATGGCTCCCTTTTGGCCCTCTTATCTTATCAACAGCCTCGGGCAAAGATATACCGTCTGTTGCTTGACCACCGATCTTAGTAATATAGTCACCTGCCAAAATACCGGCACGCTTGGCTGGCGTATCATCAAGCGGTGACATAACGACAAGGTTGTTATCTTTATATCCAAGTTCAATACCCACACCCTCAAAGTTACCGCCTAAGTCATCCTTTGCCTGTTTGTTCTGGTCGGGGCTTAGGAAAGTTGTATACGGGTCGCCCAGCGAAGAAACCATGCCCGAAATTGCGCCATACATCATTTTTTGGGCATTAACTTTGGACTTATCAAAGTAGGTGTTTGCTAAAAGGTCCCAAACTTCCCAGAATTCCGAAAAATCAACTTGGCTTGATATATGGCTTGGGGTAGTGCGGTTTTTGACATCATTCGAACCTACAATATTTGGGTATGCCCCTGCCGAACTCGGATGCTGCTGCCCGTACCGCACACCCGAACCAAATGACAATATCACAATCACAATCAGCATACTAATACCGACAACCCGGCTCGTGGTAAATCGCCAAATATTACCAAAGAAAGTCTTGGGTGAGCCCTGCTGCAAAGGCACTGTTTCTGGTGTGGAAGATGCAATCGGATTTGGATTATTGTTTGTAATTTCCATCTTTTTTAATAGTGTTTTACGATATTGCCTCAAGATTTTGTAACGGTACTGTTAATTCTTGCATTGTGGTGGACTTTTTTTCAACTGCCGCTGCCTCTGTGGCCTGGCTTTTTTCAGCATTAAGAACAACTGTCGCTGTATATGCATTTATACCCGAACCCAAAAGTTCTTGGCGCGTGGAAATCTTTTTAATTTTTCCTGTTTTCCCAAAAGTATTCGCTTCAAGTATTCTAACTAAAAGGCCAGGGCTTGCTTCTACTGTTGCTGCTGCTTTGACCGTCTGTGCCTGCAGTTTCGCCGCAGCAACAAGTTCTTGCTGCTGAATAGGAATGGTTAAACTTGCTGCGTTCCCATCGATTATAGCATACCGGCCATTATAAGTTGAAAGCATTGCAAAGTGCTCAAGTCCAATACTAACAGTACCAAAACCTTCGGTGACAATAATAGATGTACCAACATCGGTAGCCTGTGTTTCTTGTGGCACTTTCATGCCCATGGCTGCAGCATCGCGCAAGTGGATACCGCCTGTTATTATCCCGCTCGCATGAAGCATGATCGCTTTTTCCAGTACACCATGGTCGACCAAAGAACCGCCGACAATAATACTGTTTTCCAGTCTCTCATCCATTTTTTGGGGTAATAAGAAATCTGAGGCTTCGCAGGCCAACGTGATCCGGCCTTGGCGCTTCTTACCTGACCCCATAACACCATACAGCACAGCCACTTGCGTTTCGATGACAACCGTAACTTGGCCTTTAGCAAGCGCCGTATCTTCCGTAACCGCAGCGTGTTTGGTCGTATTTTTGTTAATAGCTTTAACAACGCCCCAATAAAGTGATGACTGGGTCATGTGCTGCGGAAACATCCTAATCATGACGTCGCCGTTGTCGTCTATTGATTCGATAATACCATCAATTGGCGCTTTAAATACTTGGTGTTTTAACGAAAAGAACGTCGATTGTTTGGCAATAATCTCGCCGGTAAATACTTTATCACCCACCTGTTTTTTGATAGCCTTTTTAAATGCGCTACCTTTGGCATGGATACTATCACCAACATGGAATATTCGAAATCCCCAGGATACATCGTAATCCGCCAAGACCGTTTCAGGTACAACCGCTTGGCCTACACTGACATGGATCTTCGCAGAATCCGGAAAATCATATTTAACCGTCTCTTTTTCTTTATATAAAATATCTTGGCGGAGTGGAATTTTCATGCTGATTTTTCACCTCGTGGTTGCTCGTCTTCTATTGTTTTAATCCATGCTGAAACCCGTGCCTTGCCTTGGTCGGTTGGCTGTGGCTTTGCAAATGGCCTACCTCGAGTATCAACCACCATGCCAATTTCGCCAAAGACCACACTCATGTTGCCTTTTTGTTTCCGGTTAAGGGTTGCTTTACTAAATGAAAATTCGATTTGGGCTTCCTTACCGCTTTGGCCAGCAACCCAATGAAGTGTATCCGGTTTTAATGGGACGGTTTGTTTTTCACCGGTTATGAACTGTACTGTCAGTGCATCGTGCGCCATATCCTCATTCCCGTGAAGCTCACCTTCAATGCACAGGGCTAAACCTAAGTAAACTGTACTATTACCCTGTCGCCTAAAAAATTGGGTAGTGGAAGGCTCAAGGCCATCGAGTGCCACTAGCACCGCTTCGCGAGCATTTTTGGCGTAGTGAAATATGTGGGGTTCGATAATAATACCTTCGTTTTCAACTGTCACTAAATCGGGAAGTACAAGGGATTGCGATAAAACGCCTTTATCACCAGTGCCATTCACTTCTTTTGTGCTTGATTGGTTAAGTGACTGACGCAAAGCTGCACGAAGTATGGCGAGGTCAAGCAGTCGATATTCGTTTGTATTGGGTATGGTATTTGGAAAAAGGGCTTGGTTACCAAAATAATCCTCAATGAAAAATGGTGACGAGGAAAACGGCAGCCAGCAGGCAATTTCTTCAGCTGGGATGTAGGAAAACTTCATGTACTTCTAGTATACTATGGCCCGCGTTAATGTGTGCAATGCCGATTGACAATTGTCGTTGCGTGCCAGATGGAAAATCCGCTATCGAAAGCTTAAATCCTGGAAGTATACGGCAAAAGCGCCAGAAATCGGGCGCGTTTAAGCGCAGTTGTTAATTGGCGCTGGTGGCGGGTACAAGTACCCGTACGTTGTGAACCAATAATTTTGCCACGCTCAGATAAAAACCGTTTCAAACGCACAGCGTCTTTATAGTCCGGCAAAATACCCTCAGTGCAAAACATACACACCCTATTGCGCAAAACTCGTTTTGTATTAGCTTTTCTAATCATAATAATAAATCTCAAAGGTCAAAAGTACAGATCAAAGTTATTGCCCATTCACTCTTCCGTTAACTGGCAAATAGTGTTTCCCCTTTCCGTTTTCTTTAGAACGGAATGTCGAGGTCGTCGATATCGATGTCTTCGACTTTTTTAGGTTCTTCTTTCTCACCTGCTTCGTCTGTTTTTTCTTCTTTCTTCACCGCTTTTTTCTTGTCTTCCACCTTGGCCTTGGCTGGTTCTTCTTGGCTTTGGGCAACATCATCGGCAAATGATTTATCTGCCATCTCGGCCAAATCAGCAGTTTCCCCAGATTTTGGCGACAAGATCATCATGTCTTCGATAACAATCTCGGTTGTTGAACGCGGTTGACCATCGGGCGTTTGCCAGCTGCGGGTTTGCAATCGGCCTTCAATGTGAATTTTCGTGCCTTTTTTCAATAATTGCGAACACAACTCGGCCAATTTATTCCAGGCAACCAAACGGTGGAATTCTGTTTCCTCCCGCTTTTCACCGTCTGTAACATACGTTCGGTTTGTAGCAAGACCGATCGAACAAACCGGCGTACCGCTTGGCGTATAGCGCAATTCAGGATCACGCGTTAAGTTACCGATCAAAAATACTTTATTTAAAGAACGTGAAGCCATATCGTAAGTCCCCTTTCATATCTCCTCGGCCATTAGCCGAGTACGGCAAACTATATATTGGTAACGCTTGGTACAGTTGCTGCCGTTGGCCGCTGCCCAAACCCTTTGGCTTTCTTAATCTTGCGCTTTAATTGTCGCGTGATTAGATGCCGAACAATTGTCGGGTCAATCTTTAACTTATTTTCTAGTATTAAAATAGCGGTGGGATCGGCTTGAAAATATAAGAGGTAATAAACTCCACTTGTCTTTTTCTTGATTGGAAAAGCGAAATCACGCTTGCCCCAAACTTCAAGTTCACCTGGTTCGCCTTTTTGGGCTTCAACCAGAGCCTTAACGCTTGCGACGGCTTTTTCCCGCTTCTCTTCTGACAAATCGGCGTCAACAATAAATGCCAACTCATAACCTTGCATAATTTTGTCCTTTCCTGTCATGTACCATGGACGCTACTCAAAGCGGCCATATAGATATAGGTACATCGAACTATTTGGCATTGTAAACTATTTTTGGCAGTTTTGCAAGGCCAAGTACAAGTGTGCAATATTATAGATCTCGCTACTGTATCGGGATAATCTCCCTCTCAAAGTAATGCAGCCCACTACCACAATTGAAATAGGCCAAAGTGGATTTTTGTGTTTTTTTGAAAAACGTTACCAGACCCTATAGTTGATTTCAAGCTGGTGCGAGTGTAAAATGGCCAACAGAATTAGGTAAACGATTAATCGTTTACCAGCACATTTCATTTATGGAGTTTCTCAAATGTCTGGTACGTTGCAACGCATTATCCAAGCTCCGAATCGTAGGGTTGAACTTAAGGCGTTTGCCGGTTTCCCTAATGCTATTGAACTTAATTGCTATCGGTATGTCATTTCAAAAGCTGTTCGTTTTTGGACAGACTGGCAACATCTCGACTACACACTCATTGAATTTCCCAATGGCAACGATCCTAATTGGGACGAGACAGCAATAAGAATACGCAATATGCTGACAAGGTCATATGGTGTAGGCGCTTCCACCACTCGGTTATTCAACCGTATTATGGAAGCACTCCACCACTCAGAAGACCTCTTCGAGAATAAGGCGTCATCGTGATCGACCACTTTTCAAAGACCGACCCAAAGAGTACTATTGTTAAGCGAACTATCCAAAGTCCATATTGCAAGGTCCAGCTGCAATTGCATCCGAACGTTGAAAATACGCTGGTACTCTATTGTTATCGTACTACCTGGGGCTTAAAAACGAATTGGGAAGATTGGACGCTTGCAGACCAGTTACTCGTAGAATTTCCCGATGGACAAGATCCAAACTGGGCTATTGTTGCAGTTAATGTCCGAAAAATGGTCAGCAATGCCATAACAACTACAATATCAGTCTCACGCATTACCAATCGAGTTATGAAAGCCCTCCGCAGTTCCCAAGATCTCATAGAGAAACGGGTATAAACCTGACGATTGCTTTGCAAAGGAGTGTACTGTGGGAACAAATACCCAGCGTATTGTCCAAAATCCCTATTACAAAGTCGAGCTTCAACGTGCTCACCTTCAAAACGCTCGCGGTGATGGATATGATATCGCGATTCAGCTTAAGTGCTACAAAACTGTACCACCTTATAGTACGGGACAACCCTGGAAAGATTGGGAACTCATGTCATTGGAGTATATAGAATTTCCTAATGACAATGAGCCTGACTGGGACCACATCGTACCGGATGTACAACGTGGACTTCATTTTCAGCTTAGAAAAAATGCCGCTACAACACGCTTTATCAATCGTGTTATAAGTACCCTTCGCAATTCCCAAGACCTTATCGCATGAATATCCTGTCCAAACGCGCGAAAAGGAGAAGGTAATGGATATACGGTTGGAAATAAAGCCCAATAAAGCAAGTGCTGACATTAATAAACTCAGCGATACAATTGACGAGGGAAATTTTGACGCAGTCGTTGTTAGCGTGGATGATGACGAGAATACGTCTACGCTAGTCTTTAAGCAAGGTACAAATGGCACATACACTGTCGAAGTTTATGCGCGTGCTGCAGAATGGACCCTTACCGTCATTAAAGCGCTCATCGGTTTTTACGGTTTTGACATTGTCTCAGAGGCCGAATTTGACTTCTTAGATGGGAAACAATCACCAAATCTTTAAGGTTTCATTTCGCGCCACGTTCATGCACTTGTGTACTGAACGTGGCGCTTTTTTATGCGCCAACTTTAAATTCAACGACATCGCCATCGTGCATTACATAATCCTTCCCTTCCATTCTGGCTTTGCCTTTTTCCCGAGCCTGCTTCCAACCGCCGAGTTGGACAAAATCTGCATAGTCGACCACTTCTGCCTTAATAAATTTTTGTTCGAAATCGGTGTGGATGATGCCCGCAGCTTGTGGTGCTTTGGTCCCGCGCTTAATAGTCCAAGCCCGTGTTTCTTTTTCGCCTGTTGTTAAAAAGCTAATCAGTCCTAAAACTTCATAACCCCTTTTGATTAACTTCTCCAACCCGCTTTGTTTTAGTCCATATTCGGCCATAAATGCTTCGGCGTCTTCTTTTGCCATTGAGGCTATTTCGGCCTCAATCTTAGCCGATATAAATACCATATCAGCATTATCATGTTTGCTTATAACATCATTTTCATCAACATTCATAACAACAATTTTGGGTTTGATCGTTAGAAGATTTAATTCACGTATAAGGTCCTTTTCCTCATCAGACAATGATAAATCGCGGACAGGTACCCCCCTATAGAGCCCGTCTATTACTTTGTCAATTGTCTCTTTTTGATTTTTTATTTGTAATTTTGATTTTTGCTGTCTGATTTTTGCATTTTCTGTTGTTTGCATGTCTGCTAGGACAAGCTCAGTATCTATCGTCTCGACATCAGATTCAGGATTTTCGCCGGTTTGAATAACGTTAGTGTCAGAAAAAGCTCTAACAACATGGACAATGGCATCGCATTCACGAATATTAGCTAAAAATTGGTTTCCCAAACCTTCGCCTTGGTGGGCGTTTTTGACCAACCCCGCAATATCAATAAACTTCACCACCGCCGGTACGATTTTTTGAGAACTAGATAGATTAGCAAGGACTGCGAGGCGCTTGTCCGGCACCTCAACCACCCCAATGTTCGGGTCAATTGTCGTAAACGGATAATTCGACGCCTGCGCCACCTGCTTCTTCAAAAGCGCGTTAAACAACGTCGACTTCCCCACATTCGGCAACCCAACAATACCTATTGATAAGTTCATATTGTGCAATTGTACCAAATTTTGATCGAAAATAACCTACAAACCTGTATATATTTACACATACCAGAAATTCTGATACCATACAAACCTATGACACCAGAAATAGCAGGAAGAATTGAACATATTGCGTTCCATCCGGTTAAGGGTGCTGCTGCGGTTGAAACTTCAAGCGCGCGGCTAACGAAAGAAGGCATTGAAGGTGATCGGCAATTCATGGTTGTGCGGGCAGTACCAGACGAGCATGGTGTCTATAATTTCATAACGCAACGAGACCGGCGCGATAACGCAGATAAACCACAAGGGCTGGCTGTACTATCCGTTATCAAACCTCAAATAGTAGACGGCCAAATGGTCCTAACCTGGGAAGGCCGGGATGCAATAGAAGTACCTCAAGACCGTAACGCAGGGCACGAAATATCCGTAAGAATTTGGGACGATGTGGTACAAGCAGTTGACCAAGGGAATAGGCTCGCCGAGTGGTTAAGTGACCATTTGCAACTGCAAACAAGGCTTGTAAAAGCTGCAGGTTCGTTCCGGCGCGATGCAAGGCAAAATTACGCGGTGAATGATAATACTGTACGATTTCAAGACGGCTATCCGGTCCATTGGTTTTATCAAGAATCAGTTGATGAGCTCTCAAAATTTGCGGAAGAACCAATTTCTTGGCGAACATTCAGGCCTAATTTAGTCGCAAGTGGCAGTCCAGCACAAACTGAGCATGTCATTTATTCTGGCGAGGTAGCCGGCATTCCATTCTTTGATCCGAAGCCATGCGACCGGTGCCCTGTTACGAATGTCGACCAAGAAACCGGAGAGCTTAAAGTTGGTCGGGCCCTAAGGCATTTAGCGAAATATAAAAGGTGGCAAAAAAATACAGGTGAACAAGCCGTGATTTTTGGTGAGAATATGCTTCCTTTAAGTGAAGGCCAAATTAATGTCGGTGATGAAATTGTATTAATAGAGCGCAGATATCCTCCATTAAAATATGGTGCAAAACTCTAGTCAATCAGCGTGATTTCGTTACACAAGAATGCGTTAGCGGAGGTTGTATATTTGGTCGGCGAGGGTGGTTAGTTCTTGGGTGCCTTGGAGGATATTAATCCAGGCTTGGGGAAAGACCATGCCATTTTTGGCGCCGGCAAGGGCACCGTAGATTGAAGCAGTGCTGTCGCAGTCACCGCCGAAGTTGATTGTACGGAGCATGCCTTCGACTGGATTTCCCCAATACTTTTGGAACATGAAAATAGTGAATGGATAATTTCGGGTCACTGCCCAACCGGTACCAAGTTCGCTGTACGCCTCTTCCTCTTCAGCATCACGATTAGCCAAAACCCAAGCTAGCCGGTCGGCCAGCAATACCTTTTTCCCCTGCTCTTTTGAATATTCGAAACGCTTAGCGACGTTAACGACACTATCCAAAAACTCATCTTTCTCTAAATTGTACAGCAATGCGTATATGGCATGCGCTTGGACAACACCGCTTGCAACCGAGCGGCCGTCTAAGTGTGTCATCTGCCCTACTCGCTCGGCAAACGCCAATCCCTCCCGATAATTTCCCTTCGCATACATATATAACCCTAGAGGTGCCACCTTTAAAGCAGGCGCATTACCAGGGTTTCTTGATTCCACACCAGAATTTTCTGGTGGAATACCGCGCTTGAGGTTTTCAAAGCCTTCGATGGTTGTTCCACCAAAACTGCCCCAATCGCCGCCGGTTTGTGCAAGGTCTTTGCGCTGTTCGTACACAAAAAGACTATGTTTGGCGACATTTTGCAGATCTAAACCACGGCTTTCAATAATTGAACGTGCGGTGATAACCGATAACCAAGTATCATCGGTCCACTGCCCTTTTTCTAAATTCGTGGAAATATATGGAATACGGCCGTTTTCATCGGCCTCAAGAATATTGCCGGCAGTATCTCTTACAAAAAATGGCTTGATCGGCTCGGTGATTGCGCCAACATGTCGGCGGATTTGTTCCCTATCCCAACCTTCAACCGGCATGCCCAAGGTGTCGCCGACTGCACCGCCGATCATTGTCGCGCGATAATGGCCTATCAGCTCTTTATCAACTAGCTCATTATTTGGGATAATATCTTTAGAACTTCTTTCGGCCATAATTCCCTTTCGCCGCCATTGTACCAGATTTTTGCTATAAAAAAAGCGCCACATTCAGTTCGCCAGCTGGCGAATGAACATGGCGCTCGTGATTTACCTAAGGAATGAATACATACCCTTACGTATCATCCTTTTGGCTTTGCAACACCTTGCAATTCCCCTTCTTCCATCTTGTGCAACCGGTCGAGGTGGAACCGTAAGGGGCCATCCTCTGTACTGACCAATGCCATATCGGTTCCGAGGAACCGAAGTATTTTCCCCCGGTAATCTGGTACTGTCGGGATATATAGACTCCCCGTAAAAATTCCCACCTCTTCACCAATGGAAAACTGCTTGTCTTTGTAGGTACTTGTATCCACGCTACTTCTTTCCTATGCGCAATTAGCACTTTTGTGTTGTATAACTACTTAACAGAAAAGTACATTGCGATCGTCGGTGATGATTGCCTTAATCTGCCGGTTAATTTCCGTTTTGCGTGCGGTACGCTCCGGTGTGTCATCTTCAGGATAGCATTCGATGTATGCCTTACCGTTCGCCACGTAGAATTTGCCACCAAAACCAAAGTCGCCGATAAACCGGAATTCAATAGTCCCAGCCGGAGGTTCATCCGTAACATACTGGACAAACTGGGCCTTTATACTCTCGGACATTCCAGCCTCAGCGATAAGTAGCGTGGCTACTGCTTCCGCCTGTGCTTCGCTCAAATGGGTCAGATAGGTAAACTGCAATGCGAGTGCCCCTTTCCCAAAACACTACTTCGCGTTCCACAATGCAAGTTCAAGCGGTGAATTTTCATCACCTGGTTGCGTTTGCCGAAAGCGGAAGTAATTTTTGGTACCAGTTTTTGGGTTTTCAAGCAAGACCATATTTTGGCCAATCGGTAAAACCCAATCTTCGGTTATCTCGTTCTCACTGCCATACTTTCCCCTATACGTGTTATAGGTAACAGCCAAAGCAACGCCACTTGAGCCGTCGGACATCTTTTTCTGGCGCGCCGTTATACCGGTTTCTTCCCCAGTTGCGGAAACAACTCTTACGGCGTATCCGTTCGTTGTTTTGGCAACATCTGGCGGCTTATTTTGGGCCGCAAAGCTTGTAATCGCTGCCTTATCGTTATTCAGCTGCCACCCTTTTATAGATACCGAACTTTGGGCGGTTAGCGTATGTTTGCTTTCATAGTCAGCAAGTTTCTTCGGGGTATCATTATCAGATGACAACGCCCAAGCGAATAAACCAATGAATAAGCTCATGACAAGAATTGCCATAACAGTAATACCGGCATACTTGCCAAACCCTTTCAGCAGTTGTATCCGCTGCTGCTTTTTTTGATCGGCTATTTCTGACCTGCCCTGGGCGAACGATTTCTGTTCGGTTGCCAGCCGTAGGATAAAATCGGCTTCAACACCGTACACACCGTGTTCCTGTAATTTTATACTGGTACTCTCTAAGGCCTCAACTTCTTCTTTCGAAAGGCCACAGTCAGTGACGCTAGCAATGACTTGCTGCACTGCTTCCTCCTTTACACTCGTGTCGTGGCATGAAGCGATAAAGAAAGCACTCCATACTCTTTATTGTGAGCATGGAGTGCAATGGTAATTACCTCGTTACTTCGCGTTCCATAAGGCAATTTCAACAGGTGAATTGTCGTCACTGTTTGTATTGGTCCGCCGAACGCGCAGATAATTTTTGGTATGCGTGTATGGGTCTTCGACAACAACAGTGTCATGCCCTAATGGCAGCACCCATTCTTCCTTTACCAAGGTGAAGGTATCGGTCGACGATGAAGTATATGGCTTTAGGCTTGTGACAACGATTAATTTAACGCCGTTACTGTTATCAGAGCGAGTGACGGTGTCAAAACGGATAAAGGTCAATGCCCCGGCAACGGTGTGGATATCCTCGTTTGTGCCAACAGTCTTGATCGAATCGGGCGGCTTATTTTCAGCACGGAATGTGGCAAGATCTGCCTTGTCATTATTAAGCCGCCAACCAGTTAGAGAAATAGTGCTGGTGTTCGTTAAAGTATGGCTTTGTTCGTAGTTGAGCCTATCATTATAGGTATTTCGGGCTTGCGCATCGGGTGATCCACAGTTACCCCACCAACTGGCCATTCCCCAGATACAAAGCAGGCCAATAACAACTAACGGCGTTATCCAAGAAGCTTTTATAATGAGCTTATGGTTTCGTTCCCTTGACTCTTCAGCCCTCACCGACCGGTTTCGGGCATAGGGTTCTTGCTCTATGGCAAACTTTAAAGCCCAATCAGCTTCAACAGGCCGTACGCCAGCTCTCGCTAATTTCCGGTTTACACTCTTAAAGGCATTGACTTCTTCCGATGTCAAGCCAAAATCCGGATTAGGATTAGTTGCAAGCCTTGCCATGATGAAACTCCTTTACGGAATAGGATGTCAAAGTACTCCACCTAAGGTTGATAACCTTAAACGAATAGCTGCATTATAGAGCGAAAACACTCTGAACACAATACTATGAGGTAGTATCTAGCATGCGGGTTAATTCGTTTCGGAAGGCACACTCTTCTAAAACCCTTGCAGTAAATCAACCAGGTCTTTAAGGTAGCCCCAGTATGGGTGCATACGATCGCCCATATTAAAGACAATCAGGTCCCCAAGTTCTGGTTGACGAGTAATAAGGCCCTTATCAAATGTCACCACCCCATTCAGGCTGGTAAATAAGTGGCCGTCATAGAAAAGAAATGGATGGTTTGTGCCATCTTGGCAGACCGCCATACCATAGCCAGCATACCCAGGATTACTGCCAGGTTGTATTTCGGAAACCTTAGCGACTAAGAGGCCAAACATGCTTCACTCTCCTCAAGCATACACAAATTGTAAAAGTACGAAACTGCTTCAGACTTGCTGAACGGTCTTAATTATAGCAATAATTTGCCTTAATTACATCTATAGGCCTTATTTTCTAAGATTGGACGAAAAAAGCGAAAATTAGTTGCATAATACCCATTTTTATCGCTATACTAAAAAAGATGGTAAAAAAGGTTGTCCTTCTGGTAGCGGCATTGGCACTTATAGCAGTAGCTTATTATGGTATAAAGCAAAGTAAATCGGTTTCAGCGCCGCAAATAATGCAAGTAACACCAGCATCCTCTTCGGTAGCCTCCACTTCTGCAAGCATTACTCCTTCCGCAAGCTCGAATGGCCTTGCCAATCCAGCTTCGGTAAACTGTGGCAACTTGGGTGGCAAACTGAGTATCCAAACCCGCGGTGATGGCGGCCAATATGGCGTGTGTGATTTCGGCAGCGGGTATTCATGCGAAGAATGGGCATTATACCGCGGCGATTGTCCAAAGACCGGTGTTAAGACAACTGGCTTTGACACCAAGGCCCAAATTTATTGTGCCCAGGTTGGTGGCAAAACACTAGCGGTAGCAAACGCAACATGTACGTTTCCAAACGGTAAGTCATGTCCTGTGAACGACCTCTTCAATGGCAAGTGCCAAGCAACTCCATAACATCTCATCGGATATTCCACTATCTCGAATAACAAAGCGCATTTTTATTCCGAAAATTTTTCCAAAAAACACTAACCACTCATCACATCACCAAAAACTTGACACAGCAAGCAAAAACGGCATACAGTGAAAGCAGAGGAAGGAGGTGGATTTCTGTGCAAAGAACACTCGATCATGTAACCCGATGGGCACTTGTTATTGGCGGCCTACTTTGGGCGTATGAAGGTTTTACGAATACTGACCTTGTCATGCGCACGTTCGGCAGCGCCGAACAGGTTGTTGATATTATTGTTTTCGGCGGTTCGGCATTATATGTCGCCTACCGAATGGTTAGCCGAAAGAATGGCTAAGGTATCATTTTATTAAACTACTCCGCTTACGCAGCAAGACAGGTATTATTATTCGATTGCTTGCAAAAAAGCGGAGTAGTTTTTTATTGGCAAAATTTCTCCACGAAAAAAGCAATAAAAAAACCCTGGCCACCGTTTTGTATGGTAACCAGGGCATATCATAATCAGATCGCGGACGCTTCAGCTTCCTCTGAAAGGATCTTACTATACGGATCACGTCGTAGGTCTATACACTCACACTCAGGATAATTAATTTGTTCTACGATCGTATCGCGTAGCCGAGTAAGTTGCTCATATTTCAAGGACACTACTTCACCTCGAGGCTTGTGATACGAAATTTCTACAATTGAGCCGTCAATACAGTGAAGCTTCAGGTTGGTATTATCGACCGATTTTCCTAGCTCGATACGACAGCAAAGTGCTGTGTCGCCAAGTGGTGTGGTAATCCATACTGGACTTGCCATAGTTTCTATCTCCTGTCTCTTCTTTTCAGACTAACGAATATGCGATTAAGATACTACTGTCAGAAAAGCCTAAAGCTTTGTTAATGGATAAATTCTATAAAGTGCTAGATCCAGCCCTTTTTGTAGAAATAAAGCCTTGCTAAAATTTCATATACAATATTCCGCCAGTGGCCTCGAGTTTGCCAGTGCAGTGAGTTGGGATCGTATGGCACGCCAAAAGTATTGGCAGCGAATACTTCGCTAAATCCAAGCTTTTTCGTGGTCCAGACTGCCCGAACCATTTGGTCTGGATGCGCAACAATCAAGGCAGTATTCCACCCTCGGTAGCGACAAAGGCTTAATGCACGCTCTCCTATTTCATGGGTATTCGGTTCTTTGCGGGCAAACATCGATCTTCGTACATTTAACGAGACCTGCCGACGCAAGCCATATGGCAGACAATCAACAAGTTGCTCTTGCAAGATAAAAGGGATATTGTAGCCTTGGTGTAGCTCAACGGCAATTGCGGCCAACCGCTCGTTTGCTGGGCTTGAACCGTCTTTCCTTAAACCGCTCGCAAAGCCAATGATAACCTTTGCCCCAGCCTGCGTTGCTGTAAGGCTGGGCTTCATATGCCAGGTAAAAATACAGCGCCAGATCTTAATTAGGTCCAAACCGGCACCCCTTTGTTGAGGATTTTGTAAACGTGCCAAGATACTTGGAAATTGCTTTTCCTTTCAATACCCAAATATCTTTTGGATGGTGAAAGGAAAAGCGGAGGGCCAATTTAGGCCCTCCGCGATTAGATACTACAGATGCAGCGTTGCGGCAACACGGCCGGCAAAAAAACCGCAATGGTAGCCGATTGAATAACCAAAGGCATGTGCCCGCTGATGGACGCGCAACCGAAAGGTTGGGTCGATAAGCTTTGCGGCAAAGTGCCTTACGATAGAGCTTCTCATTGGCGTTTCTCCTTTACGCTTTTGCGAAACTTATTCGGTAAGAGCAACCGCGGCGGCCGCAGGGCCACTACTCGGCCGATGCGGCACAGGCGAACCAAAAGGACCGTCGCCACCATCATCGAGTCGAGTTGGCCCGCTTTCCCCCGGCGAATTTGGCGGAGCAGGAATTTGGTCGAACGCAATCTTCAATGCTACGGATATGCTAAACTCTTGCTCACACGCTTCACAGGTTGCCAGATGGGCATAAAAAGCCTGATAGTCATGTTCCCTACGATGGCTTCGACCGTCGGCAAAGATTTCTGTCATGGCTTCCATGAGCCAACGCGCCTGTTGGTGTGTTGCCGGCTGCCAATTAAATAGTTGGGCCTGCAATATTCGCCAGCGCCGAATACAAATGGGACACTTTACAATATGGTCGTCGAGAAGTTCGATATTGTACCTTATGTGAAATTCCTGCTGAGGGCAAAAATCGAAACCTTGTCTTGCCATGGGCTTGTCTTCTCCCTGCTACTTGTCGCTGCTGTAGAAATTAAAGTGCTTATAGTACTAGCTCAACCTTTATTCGTAGGGTTAAACTATGGACATTATAACAGAGAGACACTCTTGGGTCAATAACTATAGGATGTAAAATCTTGCAATGCAACAGTTGTAGCCTGAAACATTGTAAAAGATAGATGGTAATTTTCCATAGAAAAAGGGCGGTTGTCTTGTAAGACAACCGCCCTGGGTTGGTGTCCGCCATGGTGGCGAACGGGTTTCGTTGAACGGGCCGAGGCTATCCGCGACCGCCGCGCTGGCGGTTTCTGTACTCGGCGTCGCGAGCCGATCTCTCGGCTTGCTGCTGGCGCCGCTCCGGTGGCGCACCCCGGTGGTTGCGCGGGTCTGTGGCCCGGCAGTCTCGGAGATGCGTGGCCAGTAGCGGGAGCAGCCGGCGAATCTCGGCCTGCTTGGGCCTGCTCTTGGTGGCGCCGTCGATTTCCTCCTGGCTAAGCCAGGGAAACTCCGACTGCTCGATCTTCTCGACATTTCTGAGAAGGGCGAGCGCGCCAATCAGAAGCAGCTGCTGCGGCTTTCGCATGAGCCCCGCCTCCTCGGCGAGGTTCTCGAAATGCGGGAGATACGTATCCCGCTGGGCCGACATGCAGGCCAAGAAGAGCTGCCAAGCGGCCTCGCGCGCCGCGGCGTAATCCGGTTCGAGGTCGTCCAGGATCATATCCCGGATCCGCTCCAGTTCCGCCTTGAGTTCGACCCGGCGTGGCTCGGCGATCCCATCCCAGCCGGTAGCAAATTGCGCGGTCTGGAACTGCCGCCGGGCGGCCTCGTCGATCGGGATCCGCGGCTGATGCTGCTGGTCGGTGCCGGACTGCTCGTCGGTAGCGCAACCGAGAGACTTGCTGGCCTCGCGGATGACCCGGTCGATGGTCCCCTCCACGGGGGTCTCGGTGACGGTCTGGTCGGCGGTCTCGACGACGGTCTGGTCGGCGGTCTCGACGACGGGCTTCTGGTCGGCGGTGGCTTCGGTGCTATCAACGGTCTTGGCGGTCTTGGTCATCTGGCCTTCTCCTGTACAATGAACCTGGCAACACGTGCTAAACGGTAGCACACCGCGCCCAAAATGGGCGAAAGACTCTTGCCACAGTTTCATCCGGAGGCCCACGGGCCCGCCGAAAAAAACTAACAAGCCGATGACTGGGCGCCGTCAAAACGACGGCGCCTCCGACATGAACTCAAGGAACTTGCGGTCCGCTTCGGTAAGGACTGGGTCGACAAAAAGCCGACCATTGTCCTTTCCACAGCGGGGCAATGTCCCTCGGGTCGCCGGCGCCTCGGCCGCAGAAAGCCCACCTTCGTGGACCTTACCGCAGCTCAGGCAGGTTACGTCGAATTCCGTTGTGTTCGGAATCACCGGTCTTGCCGCAACTACCATGTATTCCTCCTAAAAACTAGCCTCTCCGCTGAGGCTTCCATTACAAGGACTTACCATTCGTAAATCCCGATAATAGAAACCTCACCGTTTTAGCGTTGCTTAAAGGAAGTATTGTTCAACGATAATAATAGTAATGTGCAAATGCTTTTGGGTTTTTACGCCCTCAAGCGTTTGTTTGCAATTTGCGGCAAAAATAATTCGCAAATCCAAACAATTGTTGTGAAGTATATCACACTACAGGCCTTTTGTCAAGTATCTATAGGTCATACTATATAAATGTATAACCCTGCATAGATGCTATACACGCCATGTGTACCAGGATCAATAAAAGACATATGCCCTACTTCGCCGGACTACTTATACCATATGTATATATAACTATAAGTTATGTATAGGCATTGCCTAGACACAGATTTCTGCATATTGTCATCCTGGCTTAATTGCATTATTTATGTTAGATAAAGCCAATAAAAAAGGGCCGCGGTATTCATACCGCGGCCCAAAAACCCTTGCAGTTTATATTGGTACTGCAAAAACGACAAATAGCCTACTTAGCGGAAGGCTGTACCGCTTTTTGGTACACTTCCCGCAACAGGCCAATCTTCTTTACTTTGTGGCCGCTTTTAAGGCCCTCTTGGTTAACAAATCCCCAATACGTCTTCCCCCTTTCAGGCGTTGCCACTTCCGAAGCGGTGGCATCGAATTCGAAAAGCATGCCGTATGAAATTTCATCAATCGGCACAACCTTGTCGCCTTCGAACTGGTACTGCCCCGCTCCCGGCCAATGTTCGGCGTGGAACTGCGCAAGCCATGCGTCGTATTCGGCCTGCTTTTCCGCTTCCTCTTGGGCCAAGAGCTCAGCAAATTCGCGATCGAACTGCTCCTGTTTCCGTTGCAACAGCGCTTGCTCCAACCGAACCTGTTCGGCTTCGGCAGCAGCTTGCCGCCTTCGCGATAGCTCTTGCGCTTCAGCCTGCATCCGAGCCAGTTGAGCTTCTCGCTGCGCTTGCAGCGCCACTTCGCGGTTTGCTTCATAGGTTGGCCGGTTAGTGTCGATGAACTCGCTGGCAGCCGAAAGTCGCATCTCAGCGTCGGCCGGCCACTGCTCATCGAGCACCTTCAGTCGAAGGGCTTCAAGATCTTGGTAAAACGTGTAAGCCCTTTGGTCATCTTCAGCAAGTCCCCACATCGCCAAATCATTGCGAATTAACCACAGCACACCAGTAATACTATCAATCAAAGCCAGCTGGCTTCGCTGCGCTTCGGTTTGGTAACGCCAGCGTTCCGATTCCGGAACTTCATCGCGCGTACACAAAACTTCCTCATATGCCACTTCTTGGCCAAGCACTGTAGTCGTGCGAGATTTGGTCCATTCTACCCGCATAAAACCGGGGGGTTTTGGATTGCCCTCGCGAACACTGACCATATGCGGGGCAACTTCAAGCAGCCACTCGACCTCGACTTTTTGGCAGCCACGGGCAAAATTGCGTTTGCCTTTTGGCGTTGTGACACCTTGAATACCAGCACAGACAATAATCTGCGGTGGCGTATGAAACAACACGCTATCACGCGAAATATACAACGCGGTGTCTTCCTCACGCGACAATGACCAAATGCTACGCGGCTTGGCGCCGGCCCAGGTGTAGCTGAACCTGCCATTTGAAACGGCCAAGTTCTGCATTAAACCAGCTGCCACTGCCTTGCCGATCACCGCAACTTGGCTCTTTTCGGTGTCAGTTAGTTCCCAACGGTCGACTGCCTTTTGGTAGCCTACCGATGTGACCTCGATCCCCATCAGCATAATAATATCCATAAGTTGCCGACGGATTTTGAGGATTTCATCAAGGCTTCGATGGTTCAAAAAGTGGTCACGTGCCCAATCATGGTCATAACCCGCGTCTGCGTATTCGTTCATGACGTTTAATACGGTTAGGAAATCGCTGTCATGAACAGACAAGCGTTGCCGCCACATGTCTGCATCAGCTTCATGGTCACGCGGCCTGGTAAAAAGCCGGTTGACCGAAAGGCTTGCGGCAATGGTGCAGATTTCTGCAATACAGCCATGCTTTTCGGCTTCCAAGATCATACGGCCGATGGTTGGTTCAACTGGTAGTTTTGCCAATTGCTGGCCGACATCGGTCAACGTATTATCAGCGTCAACCGCCCCAAGTGCCCGAAGTGTTTCAAGTGCGTTATGGAGCGCTTGCTTTGGCGGCGAGTCGATGAACTCGAACTCCTCGACATCAGTAATGCCAAGGCTCAGCATCTTCAACACCACACTCGACAGTTCGCTGCGCACAATCTCGGGTACGGTAAACTCATCTGCATGGTCATACTCGGCCTCTGTAATAAGCCGGTAACAGTTGCCTTCATCGGTCCGCCCTGCCCGGCCGGCACGTTGGCCCATACCAGACTTCGAATGCAATATGGTCTGCAAGCTGCTAATGCCGCTGTGCGGATCAAACTGCATTTGGCGGATAAGGCATGAGTCGACCACATCAACCGCAGTTTGCGGTGTGATAGATGTTTCAAGCACGTTGGTGCCGATAATCACCCGACGGCGGTTTGAAGGAATAAAGACGCGCTGCTGTTCGTCCGGGCTCATGTCGCCATGAACTGGAATAAGCTCGGCGTCGATATTAAGCCGTTCGAGAAATTCAATTGTCTTATTAATCCAGGCAAGGCCCGGCATAAAGACCATGATATCCCGTTTGGCTCTTTGGCTGGCAATAATTTGACTTACTTTGTATGCCGCCAGTGCTTCAACCGGAACCGGTTTGTCCGGATCGATTAGCCCCAGGAACTGGTCTCGAGCCTTATGATGTTCGCCCGGCTGAAGGTAATGGACCGTGACGGGAAACTGTTTCCCAACAACCTGGATGATTGGCGCATTGTCGAAAAACGCCGAGAACTTTTCGGCATTAATGGTGGCCGACATGATAATAAGTTTCAAGTCAGGCCGCAACCGTAATGCTCGCTTCGCCAGGCCAATGGCAAAATCAGTATCGACGTTGCGTTCGTGCGCTTCGTCGAACCCGATAATGCCGTATTGATAGAACCCTTGGTCATGAATGGCTTCCTGAAGCAGGATACCATCGGTCATAAACTTAATTTTCGTGCCAACGCTTGTTTCATCGTCGAAGCGAATTTGGTAGCCGACTTCGTTGCCAATCCTACTACCTAGCTGCCTGGCGACAAATTGGGCAACGGTAATTGCCGCAATGCGCCTGGGCTGGGTGATGCCAATCCTGCCAGTTTGAAGCATGTCTGCGTTGTACAGGAATTGTGGAACCTGGGTTGTCTTACCGCTGCCAGTTTCGGCAACCAAGATGGTTACCTGGTTCTGCCGAATGGCCTCGACAATTTCGTCTTTGTGCTGGCCAACGGGCAATTGAAGGTTCACGTTTTCGTTCCTCACGAGCAGGGGCCCTGGCGTTGCCAGGAATTGCCCACCCTGCTCCGACCACTTTTTCAGGTCTTGTCCGAAGTCTTTCCGTAAAGGGCAACGGACCATTTGGTTGAGCAGGGCTGCTCGATTACAGAACCGATCGGGCGCTAATTTTTAATAGCCCATCAGCTTTTTTCCTTTCTTTTTATTTTCATTGCTTGTTAAGGTACATTTGGAAGCTAAACTTCCCTAAAACTCACTTTCGCCTTTATATAGAGCGACAATGAGCTTGAGGAAAGCCACGTCTGTGTAAACCAGACGTGGCGAAAAATGTCTATCTACTGATTGATGTTAACACCCAGTTGGGCTTCTGCTGGCACGCCTTGTGCCAAGAGCGCCTGAAGGTATTCCGAACTCGGCAGTTTGTTGATATATTCGGCGAACTTAGCCGGGTACTCCCGACGCGCCCGTTCATACAGGATTTCAATGACCCGAGAATCGACAAGCCCATTAAGGTAGTTCCGGCCTGGAGTAAATGGTGCCTGCCGATGGTTTCGCTTGACGAGCTGTCGAGCACCCTGGTCAAAGTGCTTCACAACATACGCCCGCATGATAGCAACGTATTGGCCGCCTTCCATGTTTGGCAACGGAACCAAAAGGTACCGGTCTGCAATGCGGAGTGCATGGGCATAGTCCGCATCAAGTCGCAACCTATTGATTAGCTGCTTGCGTTCAACCAACGACTCAGCGAACGGTCGCCGTAAAGCTATGACTGGACCATAGTTCAGCCGCCTGTTCAGCCACAATAGCTGCCGCCCGAACCAGCGATTTACCCATCGAAACTTCCACCGAAGGGCGAATGAGGCAATGATAAGGAAAAAGGCGAAAACCGCCATTACGGTCAACACCTGCCCAAAGACTGTTACTACTTCTTCCATCTGCTCTCCCCTTTCTCTTGCTTGGTAAGGTTACGCCGGCACCGGGTCTGCGAGCCGAACAAGGCGAAAATTAAACCCTTTGCCGTAGGGCGTCGCATGCAAAACTATTCGGGAACGAGCTGGTATGGAACTATGCGGGTCGATCGACACCCAAAATGCGGCGGTAAACAATCTAGAATGTTCCTTGAAATAGAGTAGTCGATTATGAATGTAAGACGCTACCTCCGGATCACCTTCGATATTATCTCTCTCAATAACAACAAAGGCTTGGCCGTTACCACCTGGATAGTAGTAATAGTTATTATCAACAGAAACTGTCACTTCACGAACGCACTTGCGTTCGATCAATTCCACCGCCCGACCGTGCCCGATGGACATATATTGCAGTTCACCGTGTAGCATTACCGGTTCTATAAAGTCTTCAGGGCACCTGCCCTCACTAACGCGCATAATGCATCCACTTTCCACAATGAAGTCGCAGTATTGCGCGATATAGGAAATCGGGAGATGGTCGTTTGCTATTTGGCATGTTAGGCCCATTTTCCTTGCTCGAACCTCACCTACTAATTCCATGCAGCCTGAATTTTCAGAGAGGACGACAAAGAGCTCATCGTCATAAAGCTCATGGGATATGTACTGAAGCTGCTCTCCGGATAAATCACCAGCTCCGAGAAATTCACCCTTCTCATTGAACCATCGTCCCCGCGAAATCCAGGGGTCAGAGCGTTCAACTTGTCCGCCTCGTAAGCCGAACAAGCCTGCTGCTCCTATATTCAGACCGCTATACATACCTTTGACAAGACGGGACATGATCTGCCTCCTCTTTTCGCTTTGCTGCTTTCCATCAATTTTGTAGATTTTTAATGTACCATTTGGACACGCTTCGTGCCCAAACTGAAGGCTATTCCCTTCCGCAAACGTTTTTATACGCTTAAGGCATAAAAATGCTTGAGGAAAGGCCCCGTCCATCAGCCAGTTGGTGAATGAACGGGGATGAAAATTACTCTACAGAAGATTAAGAAGATCAAAGAGCCCAAGGGAGTTCCAATACTTTAATTTCCTATCCCAGTAGGCAGCCACGGCTAAGTGGAAATGTCTATCGTGCTCCAGCTGTTCACGCCGCGCTTCCAATGCTTCCAATAAGCGCTCAGCACTCCAGAATAAATAGATGAACTTCCAAAGCTGCTTCATCGAATATCGCCGCTTGGCGCAAGTGAGTTGATGTAGGTTGCAATCGTAAGGAGCGCAGTATTAATGGGTACGGAATGGTTGCTTCTTACTATGCATGCTTCGGACAACGTGTTCAATATTGTTTTTTGTTGAACAGCATTCAATTTGGTATCGAGATTATTGCAAAGCCCAAGGAGATTTGACGTAATTAAACTTCCAAGGTCTTCTAATGTTCCAAGTTGTGCAACCGCTCTAATATTCGGGAACAACTCCCCAGCCCTGGAAATTATATTCCCTAATTCTTGAGCAAATTCTCGAACCGTCATAGGTTCATTAGCGAGTTTCTGGACCATTTTTCCTCCTTTTTGTTCCGCTTCGTTTTTCTGTAGGTATTTGAATGTGCAATTTGAAGCATACCGCTTCCTGAAACCCTCTAGGCTGCTGGCCTAAAAAGTTTGAGGAATGGGCGGGACGGCTTTTTAAGCCGTCCCGCAAATTTACAGGTTAGATAATACTTGTTGCGCCCTTACGTCGGGGCAGCATGTTAAAAGGTACAGCACATATTTCTGGCCTCTGTGCCATGTACGCTTACTTTTTGGCCAAAGGCCTTGTTCGCGAGCTTTGTCGTAGTACGCAGCCACTACTTCGACCATGGCGATGATCTGCTCCCTCTTTTCAGGATGGAGCAAGATCCAGCTTTTGACGAAGTCAACGACATCGTTCAATGTTTTAACTTGCGGTTGTTCCATTGGCTTATTTCCTTGGCTTAGGATGAAAAGTCCTCTGGTTCTGAAATCCGCAGGCTATACAACGGCCGGGGATTGCCATCGCTCAGCTTAAAACGGCGAAAGAGCGTGTAAAGTGCCGGCAAATCGTAATCGCCTTGCTGGTAGCGCGCATAGCGCGTTGCAATTGTATTACCGTCTGCCTTAACAACCGTCACCACGAGGGCATCGGTGAACCGGTCGACATGGATACGATACTCACCACCTAGACGTTCTTCGCCCGGTAGGTTATCATTGACAATAATCGATAAGAGCCCCTCGCAGTCGACATAACGCAAGGTTTTTGCGTCGAAGACTTCGCAACGACTGCCGAGATAAACCCCGTATCGCCGTTCTTCTTCCTTAATAACCTCGTAGGCCGTGTCAAATATAAGTTTGCCAAACAAGATTTCGGCAAACTTGCCTTTGGCCACCATCTGTTCAGTTTCGAGTGCTACCGGTGTTACCACCTTTTACCTCCGTGATGCATGGTTGTTTAAGCGAGACAATATTGGTGCAATCCACCATGGCAACGGTTCATGTTGCAACCTGTCAACCCAGCTGGCAATCGCCCAAAGGGTTGCGATCACAATGACAAACATGCTGACTGCAACTGCAAGGTTTGTTCCCGCCGGACCCGGCGTTATAGATGTTAGGCGCCAGTGCAAAAGGTGCGTTACACCTTCATATGCCACTATAATGCCAATATTGATACAACCTGCTAATAGTATGACAAGCTGGAACCTCTTGAACCCAAAGACTAGCCGGATAATTATCATACAAAAGATGACGCTGATCGTTATGATTACACCCAAAAGATACTGCATGACTGCCTCCGTTTGCGCTTCCTGAGCTTTTAACCTGTAATGGTAAGGTGCGATATGATGAAGTCAAAATGGAAAACGATTGCTCGTTCACTTTCATTTTAACTTCTTCCTGCAATTCTCAAATTTATTTTTGGGAATTATAGGAATGAGGCAGCGCCGAAACGGCGCTGCCCAAATGTACTCAAAAGAAAAGGTTAAGCAACAGCAGCTTGGATTATACCAATCCGCTGCCGGTGCGCCTCGATCCAAACCTTGCCAATCGCTTCAGCCAAGTCTATGACCGGACTGTAGTCAACATGCTGCTGCATGCGGCAATCGGTCAAGATTGCCGCTATGGTGTTGACAACGATATCTCCCGAGTAATCCTGGAGCGTGCCGTTGACCAACGCTTTCTGGTAGACTGCAAGGTTCTTGGCCGCCGAACTGATCCGGTTGGCCAATTTAACTTGACCAACTTGAGCCAATTCCTCCGCCCGGTTGAAAAGCCAGGCAAGGCCATTTTCGACAATCGCTTCTTCTACCTTCACACTACTTCTCCTCTTCTAGATAAACTCGAGGTAGTACCGTGTTTTTTGGTCGCGGCGCTGCCGTTCTTCTTGGCATTCGCTGCAGTCATCCTGATGGACTGGCATGGCGTCGAGCTTACCACTCGCTGCTCGAGCTTTGCAGCGAGCCTCAAGTTTGCTGCCAGCCGTTGCCACCCAAACGTGACCATTTAAGCAAGCCACATTGTAGTGGACTTCGGTATTAGTGAGCATCTTACCTACTCCTTGTAACTTGTGCATCTTGCATTGCTTCTCGGGCCAGCTGGTCGAGTTGTCGATACCACCCCGATGGACGTTCAGTTGCCCAGTTAATTGGATTAACGCCATCGTGCAAACGAATGTCTGCTGTCAGCACTTTGCGCTTTTGGCTTTCATATTCTTCGTAATCCAGCCCACGCAAGCTAATCGTGCTATACAGCGCTTCGCCGTATTCGAGCATGGTAATGCCACCAGCTTCATCGTAAAAAACCTCGGAACTGGTATTATCGAGATAATACCAAGCATCCAAGAGTCTCGTATCGTCCATTGCCTGAAGACGAATTTCAAGCCGTTGGAATGCCAATCGACGATTTTCTGCAGTTATAGTCACTTGCTACTCCTTCTTAGCACTACCAGTCTTTAAAGGCAGCGGGAACTTCCGGCCCCCGGGGCTTGCTCGGGTCGAAGAAAACGACTCGCGTTGGCAGGTAGCGAACAACCTCAGCGTTTGGTAAGTCTTTTACCTGCGCGTACGCTTCGATCCACCATCCAGCCTCTGTCTGCTCGCGATAAACGAATTCAACTTTTTGCACCCATTCATGAGCCTCTTGTGGACCCATACTCCGCAAACCTCGAACAACCATCATGCGGATTTCAGACCGGCACCACCTGCCATTCGTCAGGGCATAGTTCGCCTCGACAGTTAACTTCGGCAAGTCCCGGTCGTTATAAGCAGCAAACCCAAAGCCATCAGTTTTCCAGTCATCCGCTTCTTTCTTCCCAAGCCACCTGAGGAAACCAAACATGGCATGTGTCTCCTTTTCTTTTTCGTTAATGTGCGATCCTTCATTGCCTATTTTCTCAAAGGCAATTATGAGAAGGAAAATTAGCAGACAATGGCTTATCTGCTTACTTTCTCTCTCAATAGCCGACTTCTATAACTTGCCGTCGGATATGCTAAGCCAAAGAAAAACCAGCTCTTTTTGCGGCTGTCCAAATACAAAATTAGCTAATTTGGGCAGGTGCATTTGAAACATGAGCATATAAGCTGGCTGTTTCTTCAGTCGATAAAAATGAAGTGCTATATACCTAAGTATATGTTACAAACGTTTTCCGTTTTCGTGGAAGTATAACATACTATAAGCTTAAAGTCAAATCTGGGAGGCGCACTACATATTTACTAAACCTGGGTGTTACCACGCGATGTCTATGCAGTAGGTAGACATGATAAGGCAAAATGAGCCACAGGGTCTGCTTTCTTATACTTAAACTCATAGTTTAAAGTTGCTATATATAATAGTGTAGCTATTGCAGCTAATTGCCTGTATATCCTTTGCTAGAATTGTTCATCTTGACAGACTTATAGTTATATGATACACTGCGCCCTACATCGTTTGGCGAAGCAATCACCAGACGATAAGCAATCGCACATTTTAAGAAACCAGAAAAGCTTAACATACCAGCTTTCAAGTCAAAACCTTTATTTCCTGCCATAGGGGTTCGTAGTACTTCCAACGTACTCCCCTTTTGACAGACAGCTGGTTTTTTGTTTTTCTTTGTCATTCTGGCAGACGAAGTCGAGACCAGGACCTTTTTGAAACCAAAGGAAACGTTTAGGTCTATGGTCGGAATGACAATATATTGTGGTGGTAAGCGAGCGCACAATCTGCTCTGTATCGTATCCGATACACCAAAAGGTTTTAAACCTTGTACTGGATACACCAATACGACATGTATTGTGGGCTCACTTTCCATCCCAAACTTTCTTAGCGGCGCTAAGTGCCGCAACAAAGTTACAAGATGGATCAAAAACCTTACAACGAACTTTCACAATCTACAGTTGAAAACCTTTAAAGATGCTTTTATTGGCGTCGAAAAGCGGCTTAAAACATTGTCATTCTGAACGGATACGAAGTGTAGTGAAGAATCTACCACGGTCGGATTAGCAAGCCAGGTAGAAGATCCCTCTCTAATCACTCGGGATGACAACCTGTTTGAGTTTCTTTTCGGCGTCAATAAGCAGCAACGGCGTTTAAAAAGCGTCAAGATGGAAGGAAAATCATGGCAACGGCTACGATCGACCAACTGGCGAATGAAGTAATGATTGGGATCAGTGGCGTGCTTATGCACGACATCAGAACGACGGTTTCCGACGCTCGAGTATCGGGCGACCAACCGACGGAAGAAGGTGCATTTTCGACGCTCGACCACCTTGAGAAAATCCATCATGCGATCGTTGTTTTTTTGAGCTTTCCTGGCAGGCGCAGCCGCGAGCAAGCTGAGAATCTATCGGGGCTCCTTGAGGGTATGGAGGACTACTCCCCCCTCGAGCCAGTTAAGGATGCAGTCGTCGAGTTACGTAAGTCGTTGCTCGACCTGCTGGCAAACGCTTCATGAGCTCGACGTGAAGTATCCACCTCAGTAAAGAAAGGTTTTCGACGTAGATTTTTTGAGTCCCCGTTCAGTTGCATGGACGGGGCTCTTCCTTAAGTCCTTAAACAATTTTGAGGATTGAAGGAAGAACTGATTAAAATAGTTCTTCAAGAACAGAAATCGCACTTTTAGAGCTGAAAACCAAAAAGGAGAGGTGGATGACAGTCCAGCAGCAACTCACACACGCGCTCCATGACATGGTCATGGTGAGCCTTCGGGCGACGCCCGAGGAAGTCGAGTTTGGCCCGCCGTGCAGCTATCTCATCGAGAGCTGTATCAGGGCAGGGGTAGACACGGTTGCAAAAGATATACTGTCAAACCGGCAAAGCGAGTTCCGCCTCAACGGCGCAGGACTCAAGCTCATTTCGAACTTGTACGGCACACCCGAAAACCCGCGGCTCACCTTGAGCGTTGGGGGCGACCAGGCGCATCACTATCCATCAACACTCCCCAAACTGCGACAAATCGTCCAAAACGCCGGCCTAGCCGGGTAAAGAGGAGATAGAGTTGAGAAAGTTGACAAAGGCACAGCAGTTGCGGAAGGTCGCTTCGGACCTTGGCGTTGAAGTCAAGGTCGAGGCGGTCGTCCGCCCGTGGGGTGAGACAGATTACGTCCTGGAATTCCAGGGCCACTCACCCCAGCCCGAGGTAACCTTTTCATTCATTGAGGCACTAGGCCTCATTTTTGATGAGGTGCCGGACCCCGCCGAAGGAACGTGTCCAACCTGCGAAAGCGATTGGAGTTGTCCGGTGCACCACACCGGCGACTACTCGCTCACAGGCGGTGACTTTTCAGCTGCCATAATCGCAGCAGTGTTGTAAGGAGGTTTTCAGCGTAGATATTGGGCGGCAGCCAACAAGCTGTCGCCCTCTTCCAAAAATCTTTTTTTGGCACATTGCCAAAAGAGGCATTTTGGAAGAGCGAATAAGCTTTTCAAGAAACACTTTGTTCATTCACAATCTACAGTTACTCTTCCGAAACCGGTAATTTGCCCGGGAAGGAAGCATGAAGCAACAGGAGAAAATCGTGATGTCGTCGCGAACCAACCGGTCAAAGATCGTAACCAGCCCCGGTGCCCAGTTTCTGGCCAACCGAGGGGTTACATTGTGGCCATTCTTTAATGCCCGCACCCGGCATATCATTGACGTTGGGCAGTCCGCAGGTTCACCGCTGGTCTACACATCGGCAAGCTTCGACCCTAAAGAAGGGTCGGAATTTATGCTGACTTGCCATTGGCCAGATCGACACCTGTTGACACAGTTAGTCCGTCAGCAGCCCTACGGGCACTGGTACTTGGATATTTACGACACCAGCCGGCATGCAAGCCAACGAGCTGATTTAGTCGAGGAATGCCAGCTCATCGTACGCGATGAGTACGGACGAAGCGATGATGTGCCCTGGGATTACCAGGCGTGGAACGGCCCCGACTGGGACAATGCCGAAATCTATTATCTCGGCTGCCCCATCGTCCAACCCCCAGGCTTAATTGCACGGTTGCCAATCTAGAGGCAAGAAACTAGCAAAGGAGACGCACAATGGAAGGTCTAAGAGCAATAGTAATCTGTTTCGCTTCTCTCGTGGCATTCGTAACATGCTGCAAAGAGCTAGAGAAACGGGTTGACATGAGACTCCCCTTCGGCATTCTCATCGGGCTATATCACGGCTTCGCTGCGGCTTTGGTCTTCGCAACCTTTTTAGATCCGCAGAGCTGGATCGGTGCTGATAAGATGAATGTTGAAACGACGGTATTCACCGTCTTCGTGTCGTTGATCGTGAGCGCATTACCAATAGCGATCCTGTCGCTGCTTGGATGCGGCTTATGCATGATCCTTTGGACGATACATCAAGCCAGGACCAGGCTGTCACAACTAGTCTCGTTCTGAGCAGAACATTCCAGGAGAGGTGAAAAATGCCCCAAGATAATCTATATTCTGTACTTCTCAGCATCACAATGTGGCTCATAGCACTCGACCTGCTTGGAATAGCTGTCGTTTACAGCTTTGGAATACATTAACTTCGGTAGCTGGGCCGTATAGCCCACAAAAAAGGAAGCGAAGAATGGATCTTGTTGAGATTCTACGGCATCTCGGGACACTTTCGGACGCAGACTTGTTGAACGCGCTATTGTTTTCGGTGGCTGGGGTTGGCTATTCAGTTTTGATAATTGCCGGCCTCACCAGGCATCGGTAACTGTAGAAATCATGTCCGCCCTTTACGTCTACCAGACGAAGGGCGGACCTTTCCTTAATGATTGAAGGCAACTTCAGCCATTTAGGAAGGGTGGTAACCACCTTTCATTAACAAATTTATATAGGGCGGGAGGGACTTTTGTCCCTCCCCTACCCTGTTCTTTGCACATTAATACAGGTTTTAGTAATAGCCACCCGTTTCACCGCTTTATTGTGGAGGAGTTTTGCCACGCGAAAAATGGCAGGATTAATTTCTTCAGAATTAAGCGGTGAACAGGTAGCCGCTCGGCACACGAAGGAGTTGTGTTGGGAAGTAGCCTTCGCACGTCACAGGTCAATTGTCGGCAGGGACAGGCAAGGATCGCTTGCCACATCCACCAGTGCACTGGCTGCGGCAGGAGCATCAGTAACCCGCATGGCACCTGCTCAGAGTCGTGCAAACGGCTCTGCGATAGGTGTAAGCACCCCGGTTTTCCTGCGGCAACTGTTTCTGCTACACAGCCAACTGATATAAGACAATCCAACCCGAGGTCGACTGGAAGGCCTGCTTCAATATTTACGCGCCTCTGATTGCTATCCGCCTGGGTATAATCTCCTACCAAGTCATCTTATTAGAAAGGAGGAAAAGTGGAAGAAGAGGTTTTTGAGGTTAAGTGCCTGAATTGCGGCCGTGTCGCCGGTGAAGTAACGGGCTCAGCGGCCAAGCGCATGGACAGGCCTCCCAAGTGTAGCCACTGCAACGGCAGGACACACTTGCAACCGCTTGCCAATGACGAACTGGCACTTGCCAGACATCGGCTCAAAGCCAGTATTGCTTAAACCAAATTTGTTCTCCGCCCTTTCCATTGTGGATTGGGCGGAGACACCTACTTTAAGAGGTAAAGTGTCGATATAACTTTTCTTGTGTCCACATTTTCCTTCTTAAAAGCCATGGATGGCAAGTAGAGTTGGAACAAAAATTTCGTACATTAATAATCTACAGGTTAAATAAAAACTGAAAGCTCCCCTAGTGGAGACAATTTATCCTTCGAGCGATTAGGGAGAAGTTCGTCAATAGAATAGGTAGTCCCAGTAAAGTTCTCGCTTTGTGAGTACACGTCGCTCGAACAATAATATATCCATCTTTCCAATCAGGGATAAGGAATATGCGAGCGATATTGTCTCTAGTATGGGGGCTTTCAGACCGAAAGGATAAGCTGATGAATCTTTGGATAGGAGCCGAGTTCCTCGCCGCGATTATTATCGTATTGGCAGCGACAGGAATAGTCGAGCTCGTCTACCAAAAGCTTTGGCGCAGAAAGCCAAACCAGCAAGCCTGAGCGAAGTTCAAGAAAGGAAACAGACACATGCCACCAGTTCTAGTGGAATTAATGGCATACCCGGGAACCTATTCCTATTTGTTCGATCCCCATAATGACAAGTACATAGCGGATTTGCGGAAAGTATTTGGCCAGGATGTGCAATATACGCGAACCTTTTGGTTCGTCGACCAGCATCCGCGGACACTATTACATAACCCATATTTTTCCGCCGCCGACATTATTGTGGTCGGCCACAACAGGTCAGCGCTGCAAATGGTGCAGCTACTTGATCCGGAAATCCGGGGCAACCGCGAGGTAGTTTTCGTTTCCTCAGATGACTCCGGCTTGGGGTTTGATCGCATTGAAGACATCAGGGCACTAGATATAAGATATCTGATCACGCCCATTTTCTCGCCGGAACAACTGCATTTCAAAACGCGAGTAAGGGGGTAGCGAGGGCAAAACGCCCGGGACATTACCAATCAGCTAGAAGCGACAAAGCAAAGGAGAAAGAAAGTGGACCAAATTATCGGTCATATCACGAGTGTTAGCAAAAGCGACGCGACCATCGCGGCTATCGTCTTTGCTGTCTCGGCGGCCGCGTGTTTCAGGTGGCTGCCGGTTAGGCAAAACTTCGGCACCATTGTCCAGGTCTTCTTAATCTGCAGTGTCATTGGCGCCGGTGCCGCCCCCGTAATCAACGCGGGCTTAACACCTAACCTTTATGCGTCGCTGAACCAATCACAGCAGGTGAGATTCCTCATCCATAACGCCATCGATGGCCTCATCCTGATGGCAGTGGTGTTCTATCTCTTCGTTTTGCTGGCGGGGGCGTTTGCCCTTTTCAGTAGTGTGTTTGGCCGCAAGCCACATCATCATCAAACCGCGACCGCTAGTTAACCTGTAGATCGACCATCTGCCCCGCCCATACCACTTCGGATTGGGCGGGGCTACCTATTTTAAGAAGTAAGGCGTCAGCCATAACGCTATGTTGGGCTTGCACCTTCCTTCTTAAATGGCAGGCGAAAGCCCCGCCACAAGTTGGAACAGAACAAACCGTTCTTTAACAATCTTAGGGAAATACACATGAAGGAGGTTGCCCTTTGGCAAGCCAGTACTTTTCGTGGTCAGCCGTAAAACTTATGACCGACATCGAAAGGGCAACGGCACATGGCAACATGATTGCCGAGCGAAACAACCAGAGCCGTGCAGCGGTTGTTGAGGCCGTGATTGCGGCCATCGACCGCACGCCGCGCATCCAAATTGCCATTAAAAACCTAGTAACAGCGCTCGTTTTAGAGTCCGAGAAACCTGTTGCCTGGAATACCGGTAATGAGGATTTCCGTTGGCTGTTGGGCGAAATCCACGATACTGTTCATCTATACGACGACCCAATCGAAACCGTCGCCTAATCAACCGTTAGGACAAAGAACACGAAGGAGGTTATCGCACATGCAACAGTCATTGGACATCGTCGGTGGTTTCGTACGAATACGTCAGACGCCCGCCGGCGCACACGGCTGGAAACCGTTGAATGGTAGGCGCCGGACTACATCGCCCGCGGCAACTGCAAAGCGGCAGCAAAATCCCCGCCGGGTTTCAAACCGCGAGCTTCTGCAACTGGTCCACCAAAGCTAGTTAGCCACATAACCGACCGATCAATCAGGAAACAGGAGGCAAACATGAGGAAAATAATAGCTACTGCTCTCATCTCGTTCGTATTCATCCTGGCAGTGGGAGAAGCAGACAAGGTCATCCAGAAATTTAACATTCTGGATGCAAGAGTCGCCTCATTACAGCAACAGGTTGAAGTCCTCAAGGCGAGCCAGCCGACAGTTAAAGCAACAGATATTGGTGATCTGCAATATACGCTGGCGTTACTACAGACAACCGACGACAAGCGTTACAACCTGCTCGATAACACAACCAAAAAGCTGAACGACCAGGTCTACGCGACAGGCGTCGCGAACGTCGGCCAATTACAGGCAGCGAGTTACCTGGCCAAGCATGGCGATCCAGCAAGTGCCCGAGCGCTTACGTACAGTGCCCTGGCAGGGCTATTCGGCAGGGACAACTACAGTTGCCGCCGACCATCAACGGCCGAAGTTTCCTCGTACCTGATCCTTGATGAGCTTAAGCCGTTTTTGACAGACAGCGATCCATATACGCTTGTTGGGACCCACAACGACCCCAATGACACATGGCGCGAGCTAGCGGATATTCGAGTTAACGCCTTTGTGCCGGGCTGCTGAAAGTCAGAAAAATTCCCTAAGGTTAATCTTGTCCTGCCCTTTCCACTTGTGAAAGGGCAGGACTAACACTTTTACATACTATCTTTAAGGATGTAAGCGGGTGCACTCATGCTACGTTTGGGCAGGACATGGTATGGTGCACCCACTCACTTTCTTAAAACCCGATACATAAGCAATACGAAAGAGGTCTTACACGCTTCGAACTCTAGACACAGGGTAACCGGTGCAGTAAAATGTACCATTGCAGGTGTTGCCAAGGGTAGGGCGTGCAACGCTGGTTTTCCTAAGTTTGGAGTGCCGGTCACACCACCGGCTATACTCACGATCACAAGCTTAGGAATTGCCAAACGATGCACACCACCATACTCCTTGGCAAAAAGCGGGGCTAGTCTCAACTCCCCTTCCTCCTGCTCTGGGGCGCCGGAGCAATTCCGGCGCCCCCCCCATCCACTCGATAAAAAGAGAAAGATGGAAAGTAAAAAATGAAAGCGTTCAAAAA
>CAYSOG010000007.1:0-19491 GCA_964432675.1 uncultured Gammaproteobacteria bacterium
TTGGCTTTGCTCAGGAGCTGGTGTCAAAACCGGTATAAGTGGACGAAGCGGCAATTTTGAAATAATATCACCTAAACCACTTGGCTGGGTTGGGGCAGGTGTCGCTACTGGCACATAAGGCCTGGTAATACTAATAGGCGACCCCGTTTCTGGCGGTTTGTCGTAATTAAATTGTGCTTGCCGTATGGTCGAAGGTAAGGTTAGTGCCTGCATACCCGCAACTTGCCTTTGTTGGTTAATCTGCCGGTAAACAATCATTGTACTTGGATCTTGATCGACTAGTAACTTTAAACTATTCGACCGGTCTTCCGAAGTATGGATTGCTAAAAATGCCGCTTTTGATGATATCTTAAAAAGCAATCCATTATATGGGGTAAAGGCGATGCGATTATTAAACGAAATCGTGGCTGCATAAACCTTTGGTGCTATAGCGCTTCCCCACCAAGAGGTAACAGCTAAGCGGTGCATGCTATTTTCTGGCGGCAATACTAGAAGCGGCAAGCTAAAAAGTAGTATAACCCCAATAATACCGGTCAAAATACCAGGGACTACACCAAGTGGCCTGTGAAACCGATAAAATAGCGACAGTTTGCCGAGTGTTGAAACAACAAGGTTATCAAATAAACTTCGCAAATTCCCTAAAAAATACCATGCAGCTATAAACAAGGACCCTTGGACAAAAAGCGCAATAGGCATATCTCTTAATAGGACAAAATGCGACATGCTATACACAATTGGCACGCTTGCGAGGAGTGAGATTACATAGGCAAAGAAAAATCGGGTAAAATCAAAAAGTGATGGAAAAATGCCTCGAAGGTAACCGATAAACCCAAACCCTAATATAATGACGAAGACAAGCAGATCAAAACTATTAAACTGGGCAGCCATATCTTAATGCTATCACATTAGAGCCAGTACGCAATAACCTTTGTATCGCTTGTTAATCAGTGGATATAGTGATGAAAAAACAGTAAAAACTGGTTGTGATAGACATAGTAAATATAAATATTCGTAACAAGCAATAACGGAAATACAACTGCTTTTTCGATAAGACCACCGGTTTTTATCCTCAGTAACTTTATAGGTGGAATTCCAATTTTCAGCGGTAGTGGGAATAGCCAAGGCACTCCTTCATGGGTGAATGTATCCATAATAAGATGGGAAATATAGCCAATCATAAAAGCGTACCAGACATAGTGCATATTAACCAATAATACGGTGCCTATGACTTGCAGCAAATAGCGCGCGCCCAAACCAAAGAGCAAAATTCCTAAGAGCGAATGGGAAATAAATCGATGGCCGCCTAATAGCGGTGATAGTACTCGGCCAATAATTGATCCTGCGGGAAGCCGATGCCAAAGATCGGCTGTGGGTTGGTCTATATCGGGTGTTAGGCCACCAATAAAATTAGCACTTAAGCTTACCAGTGCCGTTGCTAAGGTAATTTCTGGTAGTTGCTTTGATGCCACAATATAACTTAAAGCGGTAAACGCTGCAAGATCGTGGGTTCTGCCTGTCATACAAGTTGCAAATTAGTGGCTAGCCGAAGAAGATGCGGTCGCTGATGGCGTAGCACTTTTGAGGCGGGCTGAATGGAGGGCATCGATAATAAATTTCGCGTCATTTCGTGCAGCAATAAGGTCAGTATAGGCCACCTGAATATCTTTTCTCGCTGTGAGTAATTGCGGCTTGTTACCAGGAAACCCGTCGGGGGTTAATGGTGTTACGATAGTTTGGGCATTTTGCAGTTGCGTCTTAGCGTCGGCAAGCTTATTTTGCATATCCTGCAACTTTACGTTGAGCTGCGTTACATCTAACCCTGCAGATTGGGCGGTTTGTATTCTCGCCTGGAGCTTCGGTACTAGGCTATTAAGTGTGTTTAAGCCGGTTTGCAAAGCATCCACGGCTGCTAGAATGTGCGTTTTTGGGATAAAGAGTAAAAAGATCCGATATTGGTTTACAATTGCCTGCTTGTCAGTCTTAAGTGTTTCAGCATCGGTGTCCGTATCAATCTTGGCCTTTAAATTTGTTAGCGCTACAATCTGGTCTTGAATTTGCTTCGTTAAGCCTGACTTATCGTCTGTAGTAAGGCGTTTGAGGTCGTTGAGTCGTGAAATCGCCGTATTTAATGCCTCTACCCTTCGGTCAATTTCTTTATCAGCATTGTCTCTTTTCAACTGTGTAATCTGCTGAGCGACTTGCACCCGCATACCATCATGAGAAGCATCCTTTGCAAAAACAACGGATGGCAGCAATAGCCCAGATGCTAATGAAAGAATTGCAGTAATTGGTATGATGTATTTTCGTATCATATTATTGGTTTACATTAATAGACTGGTCGTTTAGGCTTTTATCCGCATTAGAAATGTCACTATTGGCACTTGACATGCTCGTGTCAACACTTTGCATGTCTGTGTTCAAACCAGCATCAGAATTATCGTTTAACGCCGGCTGTGTCGCGCCTGAAGCTTGCGGCGTTGCCATTTGTTGTCCGAGTGGCGAAGAATAACTGCTGCCATGCATCATCTTTACAGCAATCAGTAATCCAGCAATCAGTAATATAACAACAGCAGCTATTGCAATAATTACTGTGCTATTTGATTTATGGGGAGTTGTATTATCTTGGCTCAAACTAGGTGTACTAGGAGCTTGTGGTTCTTGTTCCGCTGGAGCAGTGCTGACTGTTTCCTCTTCCATTGTTATTACACTAATCCATTGCCTTTCCTCTTGTCAAGTACCCTTTCAAGTAGCTATCTGGTAAGATAGACAGCAATGAAAATATCAGCGATTACAAAGCAAGTTGCACAGCTACCTGACACATCTGGCGTTTATATTTATCGCAACATTAACGGCAAGGTTATTTATGTTGGCAAGGCAATCAATTTAAAACGTCGTGTTTCTTCCTACTTCCAACTTTCAAAATCGTTAGGAATTAAAACGCGCGCAATGGTTGCTGAAATCGCTTCAATTGAAACAATCCAGGTGGAATCAGAAATAGAAGCACTATTATTAGAGGCAAAACTTATTAAGAAATACTTACCGCCTTATAATGTGCAATGGGTCGATGATAAAGATTATCTTTACATTAAAGTTACCCTAAAAGACGACATACCCAAAGTATTAACCGCGCGGCGTGAAAATATTCCCGGAAATATTTATTTTGGTCCCTTCCCATCGGCCTCAACTGTACGGTTTACTTTAAAAACATTACGCCGGATATTCCCCTATTGTAGTGAACGGTCAAGCCAAATGCGCAAAAATGGGACAAACCTTTACACCGACTTAGGCTTATGTCCCGGTCCGCATGCTGGTTTCATTACCATTCCAGAATATCGCCAACAGATAAAAAGGCTTATCCTTTTTCTTGAAGGTAAAAAAACAACAGTAGAAAAAGAATTAACGAAGGAAATGAAACAAGCTGCCAAAGATTTACAGTTCGAGCGAGCTGCTAAATTAAAGCGACAACTTGAAGGCATTGCCTACATAACAAGCCAAATTACCTTACCCCAGGAATATCTCGACAACCCAACGCTCTTTTTCGATCGACGTGAGGAAGAGCTATCAGAGCTAGAAGAGGTACTGCACTTACCAACCTTTCCTTCCAGAATAGAATGTTACGATATTTCAGCAATCCAGGGCCGCTATGCGGTAGGATCAATGGTTGTTTTTTCTAACGGCCAACCAGATAAACGACAATACCGGAAGTTTCGTATTAAGTATAAGGATATACCGAAAGACGTGCCCAACGACTTTTGGATGATGAAGGAAATGCTCGAGCGGCGCTTAAAAAATAGTTGGCCGATGCCAGACCTCTTCTTGTTGGACGGTGGTAAGCCACAGCTGCATATGATCGAGCGTGTTTTCGCAGAAAACAAGATTAAAACTCCTCTTGCCGCCCTTGCGAAACGGTTCGAGGAACTATACTTACCTGGAACAACTGACCCCATTAAATTGCCTGAAAATTCCCCAGCACTTCATCTTGTCCAACGATTACGAAACGAGGCCCACCGCTTCGCCATTACCTACCACAAAAAATTACGCAGCAAAGATAGTCTTACAAAATAGGCGTAAGTTGTAACTGTAATATTGCCTAGTTTGACACTCGTGTTCCCTGTTGCTAAGCTTAAAGGAACATGCGGGGGCTCATCCGATCATACCTTACTGGCGCTATTGCGCTTTACTGCACAACCAGACTAGTTCCTGGATTTACGATCGAAGGGTCATTTTTGGAATTTGCACTTATTGCTATTCTTTTTACCATCGCCCAGAAACTTGTTAAGCCACTTATTTCCTTACTATTATTACCACTCCATTTTCTTACGCTTGGTACTGTCGCATGGATTGTCAATTTACTTATTTTGTATGGGTTAACTTTCTTTGTTGCAAAGGTACACATTTCGGGGTATTATTTTGCCGGACTGCAAACACCATACTTTGTTGTTCCAGCGCTTATGGTAACATCATTTATGGCTGCCTTATTAGCTTCTTTAAGTCTCGGAATTATTGGCGCAATATTCCACTGGGTCTTAGAATAACTAAATATATGTTCAAGCAAATGCAGTCGGTAATTATTTAACGGAACAAATCATATCAAGCTATGAGAAATTTCCAGTCGGTCGTTAAAGACATGTTTTTATCATATATCGACTTACCAACTGAGCAAGTCAAAATTGCTTGCATTGGCGGCGGTACCGGTTTGTCGACCTTGCTTTCAGGTTTAAAGAATTACACAACACAGGTGTCAGCTATTGTAACAATGGCCGATGACGGAGGCTCAGCCGGCCGCTTACGCAGACTTTTAGGGGTACCTCCATTTGGCGACTTACGTCATTGCCTTGCAGCGCTTTCATTAGAAGAAGAGATAATGACCAAATTACTCGACTATCGTTTCAAAGGCGAGCGCTACCAACGTGACGACGCTTTAGGTGGCCATAACTTCGGTAATCTTCTGCTAACCGCACTAACCGATATTACCGGTGATTTTGAATCGGCGATAGAAGAAGCATCTCGAATTTTGAAAATTAAAGGCCGCGTGCTACCATCGACCAAGGAAGACGTGCATATTTGGGCTGAAACGACAAGTGGTGACAAGATCTATGGTGAGCAAAATATTGACCTCGGCAAGTACGACGGTGACCGAACTATTAAACGCTTGCACTTAGATCCAGCTAATGCGGCAGGCTATGGTGCGGCAATCGAAGCCTTGGAGCAAGCAGATATTATTACCGCAGGTCCCGGAGATTTGTACACTTCGATTATGCCAAACCTGCTCATTAAAGATATTGTTGACGCAATTAACCGCAGTAAAGCCAAAAAGGCCTTTATCATTAACATTGCCAATAAGCCATTCGAAACACCTCACTATAAAGTCATCGATTATGTAAAGGCTATCAAAACACATACTGGCAGCAATTTATTCTCATACATTATTGTCAATGACAACCAAACCCATAGCTTGCCTCAAGAGCTTAACTATTCATATGTTAAGGCAAATGGCATTTTACGTACGGCAGGTGACCTTCACGTCATACCAGCAGATGTTGTGTCAGGTGACTACCCTCTTCACCACGACCCGCAAAAACTTGCTGCGACGATATATAATCTGTTAAAATTGTAGTAACGTTACAATCTCCTATTGCAGCAATGCGTAACGCATGTGATAGATAGAAATATTTCCTGCCAAGAACTAAAATTACAAAACTTATGCTATTAACCATATTAACTTTAGCGCAGATTATTGGTAGTGTGTCTCTTATTATTCTCATTGTGATGCAGGCAAAAGGCACTGGATTATCGGCAGCTTTTGGTGGCGGCGGCATGTTTTACCGCAGTAAGCGTGGAGTAGAAAAAATCCTCTATCGTGGTACGATTGGGGTTGCGCTAATCGTTGGTATCTGCTCGATCCTCTTGGTTGTTATTGGAAAAACTGCCTAAGAGATACACGCAATAAAGGCTTTACAAGCCATGGCAAAAAACATCCTCAAAAAACTGAGAATTCAATATTTTATCCTTCGTGGTATTGTTGCCAGGCATAAACAGCGTACACTGGCAATTATCGGTATATGCCTGATTTTTCTTTTGGCTATAATACAAGTTGAACGAAACCAATTAGGGAATGTAACATCAAGCGACTTTGTTGAAGGGGTGGTCGGCCAATACCAAGCGCAAACGCTTCCTAGCAATATTGAAAATTTAATAAGTCTCGGCCTGACGAAACTAACGCCAAATGGTAATGTCGTACCATCCGCTGCAGAGCGGTGGGATGTGCAAGAAGATGGCAAGCTCTACACTTTTTACTTACGTAAAAACCTAACATGGCAAGACGGTTCGGCTTTTACTGCAACTGACCTCAATTATCTTTTTGATGGCGTTGACACAAAGGTTATTTCTCCATATGTAATCCAGTTCCGTCTTAAAAACCCGTATAGTCCATTCCCCTCTATATTATCGAAGCCTTTATTAAAGGGCAACAATTTACTCGGATTAGGTGAGTATAAAGTAACGGGTGTCGAAAACTCACAGAATTACTTAACTGCCATTCATTTGCAAAAAGTGGGTCAGCAAAATGATGCTAAAAATAGTAGCATAACCTTCCGATTTTACCCTACCTCGCAAGATTTAATTACAGCCTACAAACTAGGAGAATTAAAGGCAATCTATGGTTTTTTTGACCCAACGCTATTAAAAGGTTGGAAAAATGCCCACTATTACAAGGTTACGTCATATACAAGTTTTATTGCCTTGTATTTTAACGTCAAAGACAGCCTTTTAACCGATAAAACAATGCGCCAGGCTTTGACTTTTGCTATCCCAAAAGATAACTTGCCCGGAGAAATGGCGTTTTCACCAATTGCGCCAACTTCGTGGGCATATAACCCTGATATTAAGCAGTATATTTTTGATAGTAACCATGCAAAAGAATTAGTTAAAAAACAAGCAGGCAGCAATCAAGACCTTGGTACAATTACGCTTACAACCACACCACCATATGCAAAATTGGCGTCGGTCATAGCGCAATCATGGAAACAATTAGGATTTACTGTTTCTATCGACGTTCAGGCAAAAATTCCAGCTAATTTCCAGACGGCACTCATTCGTCAGGAAATTCCCTCTGACCCAGACCAATATGCCCTCTGGCACTCATCTCAAACTGGTAGCACCAATATTTCACATTACGCAAGCGAACGGATAGACAAACTATTAGAAGATGGACGGGAAATGCAAAACCAAGACGATAGGAAGGCAAAATATCAGGATTTTCAACGATTTCTTGTCGAAGATGACCCTGCTGCATTCCTCTATTATCCTTTTGAGAGCTTGTTTATAAACAAGCGATATGACACCCCGGCAAATCGCGCCATAAATGGGATTATGTAGCTTATAGCTTATTCTACTTAATATTGTTCCGCTTGTAATTAATAGGAGTATTAACCGGTTATTAATGCAGATAAATTACCGCAGCGCACAGGAGTGCAAATAAAATACCGGAGGCTATGGATATGCCAGTAGTTGGATCGGTCCTTGTTTTTACATCTAATAATTTTGTCATATACTTTAGGATAGTTTAGTTATGCATATTATAGCTTATAATGTATTAAATTTCCATTAACTTGTATGGTCATTACCTACGGTATATTCCCTTTGGTCATTACCTACGGTATATTCCCTTTGGTCATTACCTACGGTATAATACAACCACATGAACCAAGCTTTATTTCCATTGAAGGAACGGCGGGAAGTTGCGAAAGAAACGATGGAGTTTATTTTTGACACGTCGAAAAGCAATTTCAGCTATGAAGCTGGGCAGTATTGTGACTTTACTCTCATTAATCCGCCAACAACCGATGATGAAGGTAATACGCGGGCCTTTTCACTAGTTTCTTCGCCAAATGACAAAGGTATTGTTGCCATTACAACGAGAATGCGGCATTCGGCTTTTAAGAATAACCTAAAAGCAATGTCCTTGGGTACTGAGGTAAAGGTTACGGGACCTATTGGCAACTTCACCTTACCTGAAAACACCAAACAACCGCTTGTTTTTCTCGCCGGTGGTATTGGTATCACACCAATGCATTCGATGATCGCCTGGGCGACAGAAGAAAAAACCGAGCATAAAATCCAATTATTTTATTCAAACCATTCACTCGACCAAGCACCATTTCTTGATGATGTTAAAACGTGGCAAGACCAAAATACGCATTTTATGCCTATTGTAGTTCTAACCGATGACGACCATGCCGACGGAAATTTTGTCCACCAACGTATTGATATAAATCTTATCAAACAATATGTCGCTGATATTACCCTCCCAAAGTACTATACTTCAGGGCCTGATTCTTTTGTAAGCGCAATGAAAGCACTCCTCACTGAAAACGGGGTAAGCAAAGACAATGTCCTCGCTGAAGAATTCGCTGGGTACTAATGTTAATCTATTTATCTCCCTCGATATTCCACCCAAAATCGCCTATAATAAATTGGTAGCAAGTATTGTACGCTGCTCTCGTTTTGTCTTTCCTGCGACCCGTCCATCTGGATCGCACTCACGAAGAGGGTAGGCAGGAATATTCCTTTACTTTTATAAATAATACTCAATACTTTATCGAGCGCCTGTAGCTCAGCTGGATAGAGCGTTTGGCTTCGAACCAAAAGGTCGGGAGTTCGAATCTCTCCAGGCGCACTGCAAATTGTCTGTATGAAAAAGGCGCCTTCCCAAAAGGGAAAGGCGCCAATGAGTTGTTTTTGGTTAAGTGCTACTCAGCACGAAACGGCAAATTTTTGGACATAGTTAGAAACTATCCAGTTGTAGGTATAACCATTCCAAACCCAGCCATATATTGGGCAATTCTGCCATGAGGCTTGAACAAAGTTCGGGAACGTGCTATAACCTGCAAATCCGTTGTTGCAATACACGGCGGCGCACTGGCCATTGTAGCCTACGCCAAAGCCCGGGTTGCAATAAACGCCGCCCCATGTTTGGCAAAGCAAGTTATTATTGGCATATCCACCACCGTTATTGTTGAAACACCACCAGCAGAAATTGTTGGCGTTGTCACAGATACCGTTGTGGTTGCGGTCTGGGCAAAAATTGCCATTGCCGCGCGGACAGCGGTCGCCGTCGCGGTCACGGTCGTGGACTTCACATTGGTCATCAGTCAGGTTGCTTACGACCGGAAGTCCGATGCTTGTAGTATCGGCAACGCCGGTGGTTGCAACTTGGTGGTCGAGCGTTTGCGATGTTGCGGCATGGGTCGTTGCACTAAAAGCCGCAAGTGAAATAAACACTGCAATAACAGCAGCCATAAAGATTCTCAGTCGCATTGTAAGAGCTCCCTAAAGCCTGCCAGACATTAGTCTGGGTTTTGTTGTGCCGAAAGCGCTCGGCAAGCTTTTCCAATAATACAGAGAATTATATTCTCGCCAAGGTTTTCCTCAGGTGTGGAACCTCCTTAAATAGGCTGTGTTTGTTTACATTTTGCTGTAGTTGCGGTGTAGACCCTAAGGCTGGCTGCACAGATAGCCTAAGCCCCTGTGCAAACCAAAGGGCGACGACTGTCTTCCGCGTGAAATATAACTGTGGGTGGCCACATTCACGAACACGCGCGTATCAAGCCCGCAACTACAGCTTTATGGGCACTAGAAATACTCATGCGCATAAAGCCATAGTTGAAAGCTTGGTGTATACGAAAGCCACAAACTAACCGTAACATTAGTTGGATCACAACTCATTATTAATGTACAAAGAATACTGCCTTTGCAGTTATTCTTTGGTTCACTATAGCAAAGATTAACCTAAAAGTCAATAAATGCCTTATATTATAGGGCCTTAAATAACTCAATACGGTATTAGTAACAGCATTATATAGGACTACTGTACGAAATATGTAAAAAAGAGGCGCGCCTCTTCATAATATTTTCCTTCATATCAATACGAAGGAGATAAAATGAATTAGCGCGCCTGGTTGGCATTACTGCCGACGTAGCCGAATAGATAAAATGCCCCGCTTATAGGGCAGTAATCTCTTTTCGGACACCTGAAATTGGATCTAGTAAACCGGACAGGTTGTCAGGGATTGCTGGACCCAATGCCAATGGCCCCAAAACCCGACATTGTCGATGAGCTGTACCCAGCACAGTTGGTATACTGGCTGCGGTTGGAAAAACTGTACACCGGTGTTAATAACGGTTGGGAAGGTCGGGAAGTTAAATGCACCAAAATTATTGAAGTTGGCAAAGCCACCTCCAGAGTTTCTGACGCACCACCAGCAATTGTTGAAGCTATTGTCGCAGACTCCATTATGGTTAAAGTCTGGACAGAAACTTGCATTGCCGAAGAGGCACATCCAACCGCACGGTCCCCAACCGCCATTATTCCGTAGCCTGTCGCAATCACCGTCGCGGTCGGAATCATGGCAGATACGGTTTCCACCATCATCTGCTACGATCGCGTGCTGTGACTGCGGCACAATGGTTGGGAGTTCGGCAGCCGAAACGCGTGAGCCACTACTAAAACTTCCCAAGAAAACGAATGCCACAACTGCGGCAATAGCGAGAATGAACTTTCGCACCCTTGTTGGCTCCTTTAGGTCTTCAGCATTTTAGTGGGGCTTTTTGGCTCATACGTGCTTATTGCTTACAAACACGCTTCAACGCCATAAAGCCTTACAAAGGGCAGCGAAGGGTTTTCCTCATTTTGTCCTCCTTTGGCTAAGCTCACTAAATAAACCCGGATACGAGTAATCGAAAATCGGTAATGGGTAACTTGTTAAAGTATTGTTTATTGGTAGATACGAAACTACGTATCTCCATCAAAAAATAATACTGTTTAGCATGGTGGATGTCAAGCGAAGCGATCTTACTATAAGTACTATAATCTGCATATTTAAGTATAGAATTATTTTCTATAGGGTTATGGTAATTTGGCTTAGATAAGTATTTTTGATTGACGCACAAGCTCCACTTTGTTATACTCCCCAGGTAAAGGCGGCACTTTAACTACGAAGATCGATAACAAGTTGGAGGCGTGTGATGGACCAACTACTTTATCTCGTTTGGGTTTTGGCAATGGTACTAACATACTGCCTATCTTGGCGTATGGGTACATTAAAAGAACAAGGCTTGGCCAAAAAAAGTATTGCTATTTATATTATCTCAGTATCCTTAACCGCCACCGCCGGATCAGCTATAGGTATTGTCCTCATGGTGCATATCATTTCGCTATCTGGCATGTCACCAAGCTTAGTACTTATCTTAAATCCAATTTTATCGGCTTGCATGGCATGCCTTTGTTTTACCGTTATGCTTGTGCCCCTCTCTGAAGCTCAAGACAAGGAACGGCAACGGCAGTTGGGTATAATTGACCAAGATCCGCAAGTGCAAGCTTTAAAGGCGCGACTAAGACACGAGCTAGACGAGCGTCTACACCAGCCGGGGCCATAGGCCCCGGCTTTTTCGTTCTCAATCGATGTAATATTCGCTATAATATTCCCTTCGTTTATAGTACTATTGCCTTATGCAACAGATTGAAGCATCACCAACAGCATCAATAGAACCTATAACTAAACCAGATTGGCACACAAGACAATATGGCACACTCTTATCTGCCGTAAGATTAGGGGATTTTCATACGGCTGAAGTCGCGCTTTATAACTTATCACTTTGCTATGGCGCATATGGTGCAACTATGTTTCATCTCAGAGCCATTCGGACAATTATGGAACAAAAAAGTATGTCACCAACCTTAGACCAGCTTGAAGTTGAAAGTGAAGAAGAAAGTGCCTTAGACAAGCAAGATATCGCCTAAACCCCTTCTTAATTCATTACTAGTGCTTTATAATCTCGGGTACGCTCTTTGTTAATCGTACAATCACCAATATACCTTTAGTTGCAGTATAATAATGATGCGAAGTTTTTGGCCCGGTAGCTCAGCGGTAGAGCAGTTGCCTCTTAAGCAATTGGTCGAGGGTTCGAATCCCCCCCGGGTCACAATTCACGGTTTTTGACTTCGAACTTGCCTTCCTGGGCAAGTCGAATCATCATATCCTGCGGCAATCGTAAATCTATTCTAATTCTGTTAGGTATCATTTGTATTTCTTTTTTCCTTCCAGCTATTATGTCTTTCTTAGTGGCTTTGCGTGAATATACGTGAATTCGGTCTACAATAAGGTGTATTAAGTCTGATAATTCCTTACTATCACTCATTGTTCCCGCTAAAAATGTTTTATATTTGTCTGAAAATACTTCTAAAGTTTGGCTGTAAATTTCTGAAATCTTTCCTTCGGCAATCTGATATTCAATTCCAGAAAGTTCCTTATTCAAATCAAATTCCCGTTTTTTAACTTTCGCCATCATTTCTTCGAATGCAGGTGTTTTGATATATCCCTGCTGGTGCTGATACTTTATTGCTTCCTTGCGTTCTGGAATACCATTTAATTCATCTATAACATGCTTTTGAAGACGTTCCAGGTGCTTCTTGTTAGCCTTAGTGGACTCTAATGAATTAACATGCTTATAGACGCTTTCAGGGTCACTTAATAAGTCCTTAACGAACTCTATGACAAACTGTTCTATCTCATCGGCGGGGAATGGAATTGCGGAACATACCGTCGAATGTTTCTTAGAGTTCTTGCCGCCGCACTGATAATAGTAGGTTGTTTTGCCATCCTTCTTTTTATTCGTTCCAGACCAGTTTAATGGTTCTCTACCAGAATATGGGTCATAACAGGCATGGCATTTCATTAAACCAGAAAGCATATACAAATGATTGTTCTGTAAACGCTATCCGAAACATGCTGTTTGATAAATTCGTTTTCAAATGAAGTTAATGCTTTCTTTCTCATACTGTTACCTGGTATGAATTACTAACAGTTGCGAAGTGAAGGATTCTAACGTCTATATTTTCGTAGTAAAATTGAAGTGGTAGTATTTCTTGACGTTTTAGTTCCATGTCAGAAATGCTGTCCCACATTTCAATCATTTTCTTAAGGTTTCTCCGTTTATCTTCTATTTACATTGCCTTAAATTTGAGTATACTGTAGGAATAACTTTTGTCGGAATATAGCCACCAAAAAGCGCCAAATTAAATCAGAACGTGATTATGCCGAAGTCATCGTTGAGACAGTACGAGAACCACTTGTTGTGCTTGATGCGGACCTTCGAATAGTAACTGCAAATAGGTCTTTTTACAAAATATTCCACGTTAATAAAAAAGAGACAGAAAATAAATTAATACACAAATTGGGGAATGGCCAATGGGATAACCCTAAGCTGCACTATTTATTATCTGATATCCTTCCCCAAAAATCTTTTTTTCAAGATTTCGAAATAGAGCATGATTTCCCTGTCATCGGAAAAAGAGTTGTATTACTCAATGGCCGAAAAATTGTTCAGAAAAATCATAACCAACCAATGATACTTTTAGCAATTGAAGATATATCAGAAAAGAAACAAATTGAAAGGCAGAAAGACGATTTTATCTCAATCGCCTCTCATGAACTAAAAACTCCTGTAACGAGTATGAAAATGTATGCCCAAATCCTTCAAAAACATCCGTTGCTGACTAGTGATAAAAAAGCCTCTGAAATGCTCTCGAAAATGGATTTACAAATGAACCGACTGACAGAGCTTGTTGCTTCATTCATGAACGTCTATAAGTTAGGGACCGGAAAATTACGACTTCATAAGAATCATTTTGAGCTGGCTGAACTAATAGCAGAAGTTGTGGCAAACTTCCAGTATACAGTAACCTCGCATACCGTTGAACAAAGCGGTGATCTAAAAGCAAAAGTATTTGCTGATCGGGCACGAATTAATCAAGTACTTGTAAACCTTATATCAAATGCAATTAAATACTCACCTGATGCTGACAGAGTAAAAGTAAATCTCAGTAAAGATAAAGGAGGAATAACTGTTTCTGTACAAGATTTTGGTATGGGAATACCAAAAAATGAGCAAAGTAGAATTTATGAGCGGTTTTTCAGAGCAAAAGGGAAAAAAGAAGGAAAAATTCCAGGACTAGGACTTGGCCTATTTATTTCAACAGAAATTGTAAAACAACACGGTGGGAACCTTTGGGTTCATAGTATCGATAAACAGGGCTCAACATTTTACTTTACTCTCCCTATAGGCAAAAAATTAACGAAAAGTACACAAAAATCTGCATCAAATACGCTCAGAAAGTATAAATAACCTGTTAAAGTAGATTTGAAAAGTATTTGATTCTTATCTGAGTTGTGTTATTTAATCTTCAAATAAGCCGTCACTATATGAATTTTTCTAAAAATTTGCGCAAATCGGAATTCCATTCAATCGGCTAATAACCCATAGTTGATACGAAACGTAAAAAGTCGTATAATTCCTTCCAGTAAAACAAACAATTGGAGTTTGTTTATTAGCACCTTAACGTAAGGAGTATTTGTGTGAAGTCTCTAGAGATGAAAACTGGCATTGAGCAATTGTCTGCTATGTTTCATCCTGAACTTGGCGGCATAAACAATGTTCTCTATACGCTAGCCGCGAAGATTTATGAATTAAAGCCAGATGCAGATGTGCCACTACCGGAAATTTCATTCAGCTGGCATGATTGGTGGGAAGAAACAAAACCAAGTGACATTATAGAAGCACTCGCATCAGTCGGCATAGCGATGGGTATAGTCGAAGGTTCGAAACGGATACCATTATTTCGATTAAGTATACTCAACTCAATTGCTGGTACTTTGAATAAAGCTATCGGTATAAGTCTAGGTCGTAAGACGTCGTATACAGCAGGCCTAACATTTGTTCTTTTCATAGCTATGCCCTTACTAAGTAAAAAGCCTCGGCTAGTAAACCCGGCTAACTTTGTAAGCCTATTAGATCTTCCGCGTTTAGCAATGAATGAAGAAGTTATGTATCGCTGGGGCAGTGAATCTTGGGATACTCATGGTCGTTTTAGCGGAAACCTGGCATTTGCGCTGTTGCATATAATCGCTCCACCTGTTAGACCTTTAGCAGTTATTTTGCCTGACTTTCTGGGTGGCAATCAACTTACTAAGACCTATCTTAAGGAGTTCGAGAGAACGGGGTCTAGGGAAAAGTCAGTAAAGCGCTCAGCAACTGTTCATACCACACATAACGTGACAGCTATTGCCGTTGCAATTGTAGGTGGGATCATAATCACTTTCTTAAAATACAAGCGAGGTAAGAAACAAATGCCAGTTGAGTGAGGACACCCCTAATCGCAGGAAAAATCATTTAGTGCCTTTTTGGGGACAGGAGTTCCAAAGGCGATGGGGTAAACAATGGATCGTTTCTACGACTCCAAAGCGGGCATTGCTTATATGCTCGATACACTGGGCTTAATAGGATTGCATACCGTAGCCAGATGCCGACGAGACGCGTTCTATAACCGCAGCGAACCACTGAACGAATTTTGTATTTTCGGACGCTGGTGGACAGATACGTGTGGTAACTGGGGTAAGGCGCATCTTTCCATTAATCAGCCGTTCATGCCAAAGGATCGATATCCGGAAATTCCAAAAGTTTTGACCAAAGATGAGTTTTGGCAATTCCTGAGGGAAAATGTTACCGATCCAAAAGATCTATCCTTGAGTGTCAGCATGGGCGGGGATTGGATCGCTCCATTGGGCATACCGTGCGCATTTTGCGGCCAAGCCTGGTCTTTGGTTAACAGCCATGATTGTATAGCCCGGCCGACAACAAAAGTTGAGTGGCTTGGACCGTTTGTTGGTAAAAGCTTTGGCGAGTTCCAGGAAAGCCTGAAGCAGCGTGGAGGTGTTTCTGCAAGCGTGCAGCCTGAAGCGGAAATCCGCAATGACCGCGCAATCGACCGAACGCCACTGCCTGAATATGAGTATCTCGTTGTCAATAAGTACGGCTGGCTTCCAAAAGGGCAAGTTACGGATGAGTATGTCATCCAACCGGGTGACGAATCAATGGTCAATACCGTCCAGTTCTACCATACCGGCTGCCAGCAAAAGCAATTGGCAAAAGAAATGGAACAGAGCTTCCGTGATATCTTTGCGAATGCTGGTTTTATCCCGGAGTCTCTAGAAATGATGGAATTGCCAAATGAGTATGGATCCGCGTCATATAACGGACCTTGGTACACAGTTAATACTCCGGTTGGCCGATTCAAGATAGGCTGGCGGAAGCGGGTCATTTATATCGACTGGTCGTTGATAGACGCTGATTTACTCCATCTATTTTCAGATCAAGACGTCACAAAGGGTAGTAGGTTTATCCATGCTTGGAGCGAGGAGGATGCTGCCGAATATCTTGTACGTATTCGACACGAATTACAAGGTAAACAAGCAGCTACATTACCAAATTAGCTAAGATGGGCAAAGACCCAAACATTCAAGCCCCGGCAATTGCCGGGGCTTTCTTTTTATGCAATTCTATCTTAAACCATGGCATTATGGTGTTGCAGTTGGGGTTGCAGACGGAGAAACTGGTCCGAAGTGTTTTCCCCAGCCACGATGTAGACCCATATTAGGGCCAAACCCTTGGCGCAAATACATTGCATTAATGCCAGTCGATTGTGACCATTGGGATATCTCATTTTGCATATTTTGCATAGCCTGTTTCCGTTGATCCGGTGTCATCGTTTTTAGGGATTGAGCGCTAAATTCATTCCTCAACTTGGCCAGCTCATCTAAAATGGCTTGTTTTTGGGATGAGGTTATTTTCCCTTGTGAAACAAGTTGGTCAAGCCTATTGTTTTCTCTTTGCGTACTATTCTGCAGCATTGTTGCTTGGTGTTGTTGATGCCAGGCATCGAAAACTGCTTGCACCTGGGTTTGATCTATATTAAATTTCTGGGCAATCATTTGAACCAACGAATTTTGCCCATTTGTATTTGCACTCACAATATTAGATGTTCCCAAAACTGCACCTCCTGTGAGAACAATAGCAACAATTGGCAACAATATTTTCTTCGATATCATAAATTTCATAAGTTAGGTCCTCCTTCTAAGTGTGCCAAATATACCGTACCTACCTGAAAAAATGCTTAGAACTTATACATTAGTCAGCTAGTTGTTGTGGCCTATATTATTGCTCCAGGAGAAATTCTGTGCTATAATCTATGGCAACAAAACGTTAGATAGCACAAGTTATGGCTATCTTTTGCACGTTAACAACACATCATTACTAACAAGGAAGAAAAGGAGTAGTACGACATGGCAGATGTGCAAGTTATGCCACGGAAAATTGGTATTGTTGGGCTTGACCAAAATCAAATTGTTGATATTTCATCGACCGAGAGAATGATGAATGGCAAAAATATTTCGCTCGATGACATAAAGAACGTCCACTTACTTCGCCCATTTTGTGGCATGCGTATTATCACCCAAGGTGATTATTCCCGCTTCGTTACGGTTATCAAGTTAGAACTTGGTCATAATGGCCATTTAGCATGGCACCTCTACGATATGAAATCATGTCGTCGAGGCATGTACTTCTATCCTACCCATGCCTTCGACTGGACTACAAGAAATAATCTTGAAGGTACTTGGGAACTGCTTATCGAAATGTCGATTATAAGTGCTAAAGACATGCCAAACGACCCAGAAAAACTTGGAAGCTATTTTGACGCATGCAGGTTCAGCCCTATCGGCGAGCTTGCATTTAGTGTATACAAATTCAAGCTTGACCTTAAACCGACTGGCGAACGTAAAAAAGCCTATGTCCCCCCAGAAACTTCGGTTTCTGTCAGTATCGATGACATTTAGGAGTTTAGGTTATGACAGGTTCAGTCAACTGGTTTACGGATGTCCGCGGAACCAAATGGACGCCAAAAGACGGCTATAATGCCATCTTTCGTGATACTGTTCGCATGGTCCGTGCATTCTTCGGATTACAAAAAGTAGGACCAGGGGTAGATACTGGCACTGGCAAATGGATTGAATACAATCTACCCGAAGGTACAGCGTATGTCTGTATCGACGAGTTTGTCTGGGACAAGTATGTCAAAGATCATGGTAGCATTTCTCCACGATTTTTCTTGAAATTCCGCATGGCAGCTAAGCCTGATGGCAAGAAGGAATTTTTTAATGACGAACTTGTCATTGAATTTTCCAAGCCATATCCAGCTAAACGCCCCTATGTAAAACTAAGCGGCAAGAAATACCAGCTTGGTGGCGCAATGGGTTCACATGAATACCACCAGTTTAGTGGTAATTGGCTTTGCCTCGACGGCGATGAAGCTTGGGATGGTGAAAAAGATACGGTTATTACTATTATTAATTGGGCACTGGAATGGGCGCTTATGTACTACAATAAGTAACGTTCATGAAGCAAGGTGAGACGATATGAGTTGGTTTTCAAATTACGATACGCGCCACAAATTTGATCCACTTGTCCACGGCTACAACGATCTTTTTCGTGAACAGGTGCGCATGATACGGGCATATTTTTCACTTGAGAAATCTGCTGATACTCTGGGCGTTGATGTTGGGCACGGCGTGTGGAAAACCTATCAGCTCCAAGGAAATACTTACCAAATTCGTGCCCATAAATTCGATTGGATTGGCATTACAGATTATCACAGTTACCTAACACCGCATTTTGTTCTCGACACTGAAATAGCAAACGCAAAAGGTGAATTACTCATTCGCTTTCCGCTTGTCATTGAATTTAAGCCAGAATTCCCGCGCAAAGCACCTCGTTTGCAAGTAGACACACCAAAATATAAACGGAAGGGCATTTCACCAAATTCTGACAGGAGTATTGAACACCACATCTTTGCTGACGGGTGGCTCTGTATCATGAATGTGTATAAAGAATGGGATCCTAAGGTAGATACTATCATTACAGCAATCAACCGAGCCTACGAACTAGTTGTCTGGCATGTTGCCCATTACGGTTGGTAAGTATGCAAGGTGATATCGGATGAGTTGGTTCTCGCAATATGCTGGGCTAGACTTTGAGCCGTTAACACACAAATACAACGAGCTCTTTCGCGAGCAAGTGCAAACGATACGGTTATATTTCTCGCTCGTGAAGTCAGAAACTGAACTAGGTGTTGATGTCGGTCAAGGTATTTGGAAACCATATACCTTGGAAAACAAAAATCTAGATATCCAAGTTACACGGTTTTCGTGGATTGGGATTAAACGTTATCCCGACTATGTGACACCACAATTTCTTTTATCGTCGCAAATTCGGCAAGATAACACAATCATATTCAATGCACCGCTCGTTATCTAATTCCCTCAAAATTACCCATCTTGGCCGCCAAGATTTCGAGTAGAAGACGATAAGTATCAATTCGCAGGGTATACGCACGGACAACTTGTCGAAAATCATATGCACCCTGAGGGTTGGTTTTGCATTATGGGTGGCGGTTATTATAACCATTGGCAGTGGGACCCGAAAGTCGATACTGTCATTACTGCTATAAACCGTGCATTCGATCTTATCGTTTGGCATGTTGCAAAATATGGCTGGTAAAAGAGGTGACGTTTGCCTTGGTTTACAACATTTAAGGGAAGA
>CAYSOG010000007.1:19501-51104 GCA_964432675.1 uncultured Gammaproteobacteria bacterium
AAGGGCAACAACTTTGACCCTGTAGTTCATGGTTACACCGAACTATTCCGGGAACAGGTTTTGATGATCAGAAAACATTTCGGGTTATCAAAGCAAGAACCTGGATTTGATATCGGCACAAATACTTGGGTCAACTATGATTTGCAACAAGAACAGCTAAAGGTTACCGTAAAGCAATTTTCTTGGCTCGATGTAAAGCAAAAAGCCTCAGGCTTGACACCAGTTTTTCGACTTTACATGGAAATCAGAGACAGGCAAGGTACAAATCTAGCCGATTTTCCGCTTGTCATTGAGTTTCCTGGCAGTTTTCCAAGAAAACCACCATGGTTTGGTGTAGATACCCCTAAGTACAAAAATCCAAGAGCTTATCTGCCACAATACCCGTACGGTCACGTCTATGACGGCGGTTGGCTTTGTATTATGGACCATCAAACAGAGTGGGATCCTAGAGTTGATACTATTCTTGTTGGTGTAAATAGAGCATTAGACTTGATAGTTTGGCATATAAGACGTTACGGCTGGTAGAAAGGATAATATTCATTGATGGATGATAATCAGTCAGGAATATCGGCTGCAACCGAAAAAGAAGCAGCCCTGCCCACTTCCACAACAACCGAAAACAATACGGCACAGGAGTTAGCAAGTTCACAAGAGGCAGAGCAAGCAGAGACAGGAATTGAAGCAGCCCAGAATAAATCGCCCGTAGTTGCGAACGAAGTTGAAGTAAAACCTGAAAGGTTTGCACACCACAATCCATTACGAAGACTTTCCGACACCGTACAGCATTTTGTAATGGATGATTTACGAAACCCGGGCCATTCAAAGGCAAATATAAACCAAAAAGAAATGGAACCACCTCCAGCGGTAACTGACCATCCAGAGGATTCTCAGGTAGACACCTCAGAAGACACCTCTTTTCCAAGCGGCGCAAAGCAAACGTCATATTGGACGTTTGGTGTAAAAGATCTCACCGTTCCAACGGTTACTATTACTCGTGATGCCGCATTTGCCATGATAGAAGAGGTACTGGCACATCCCCATGAAGAAACAGCTTGGGGGTTGTATGGCTATAGAAACGTTCATACCGATGCCATCACAGTACTTGGTATCTTAAGACCGCAAAATGGAGATGCAAATCGCCAATATGTCACTGCCCATTTCGGCAATGACAATTATGTTCAGGAACTCGGGTGGCTTGAGGCACATTATCGCTTCCTCTTGCAGGAAGGAAAGGCACCAAAAGACACCGCATTCGAATTTCTCTTTAAGGGACATTCGCATCATACCCTGGGTTATAAGCATTATTCAGGCACTGATTACGGGTCACTGATGGACGCTGTCCATATGGGTATGCCAGTAGCTCTTGGACCGTTGGCAAATATTTCAATTAATCCAACGATCTTCAACCAAGTTGAATACGAAGGTGACCTAAAAACCGTATTTCATGCGGAAAAGGATGTTACCTTCACCTATTATTACTACTCTCGACGCCTTGCCCAGCAAGGCATTCGAAACCCAGTTACTGTTCATCCTAAATTTGTGTGGAAAGGCCCGATAGAGCTTCCAACAATGCCCTGGGTTATGGTTAAACCTGACCTTTACCGCAATCAGATGGAACTGCTTGCGGCATATGAATGTCAAGTTCAGCAGGTCTGGGTTAAACGCGGTAGTTTGCCGCTCAAAATTCAGTTCCTGCTTTCAAAGCCGTATTGGTCAAAGCTCGTGGTTATAACGACCAACTACGATTATCCAAATAGCGTTGCCACCTGTGAAATCATGGACCCGAACGATAGGAAAAATGTATTCATTTCACCACTGCTACCACGCTTTGCTCGGAGAAATTTCTACGAGGTTGCAGCAGTCCATGAAGAACAGCTGCTTGTATGACTGATCTCTATCGTGCTCAAGGCATTTTGGACATCGGTCGTACTAAATCGCAAAAATTAATTTTCGTTGGGCTCGGCAGTCTTGGATCACTGACGCTAGAAAATCTTGCCTATCCGTGGCGAGAAGTCGTCCTGGCTGACCCAGATGAATTATCTTTGGAAAACATTGAACGACACCTTATTAAGACTGATGCAGCAATTGGTATGGCAAAAGTCGAAGCGGTAGCGCAATGGCTTACCCAGTCACCACTGAAGCCTGAAAAGGTGACAGCGTACCAAGGGAAAGCACAAGACATTCTGGATGAGCATACCGATGCGGATTTGGTCATAGTGAATATCGACAAACGAAGCGCTAAGGCAGAAATTAATGCCTGGTGCTACGACCATAATGTGCCAGCACTGTATGGTGGTGTTTATCCAATGGGAACGGCAGGGCAAGTTGCGGTCATACCAGATCCGCATAAGGCCTGCTATCAATGTGCCGAATTTATGATGGGCGTCACCGACGAAAAGCCAAAAGGGCCAGTCGATTACGGTATTGACATTACGCAGCTAATCGACGATGATGGTGACGACATCGCAGTTCCGGCACTGCACCCGGCGGTTAACATGATCGCAGTCCAAATGGCACAGCTAGCATTGAGCTGTCTGAAGGAGGATCATGATGTAACATCCATGATAAGCGTAACTGCAGGCCAGGCTTGGGAGCCAATTATGGAAATTGACCCTGGCGATGCTATCGAAACAGTTGCTAAGTTTATTGAGCTAATGCCAAAATTGGGGTTTTTGCCAACCTTGCAATTGCGCAAGGATGAAGCGTACTACAGCCTCATGTTGCACGGCGGCTCATTAGCTATGAAACTGTGGCGAAGCAAACTTTGCTCTTTACATGCCAAACCCGTCGCAATTAGTGACATCTGAAGGAGGGATGCACAATGGCAGACGAAAAAGCGACCACCACAACCCCTGGAACTGTCCCGCCAGAACAGGCAACTGTGGAAGTGCAGCAGCCAGTAAAACCGGTGTTCCCGGCAGCTGGTAATGACCGACCACCTCATTTCGGTCTCCCGACCATTTTGGACGATGACACCGGCAGCGAATTGCGGCCGGAAGATAATCCAGGAAGTCGAGCTGCGGCCAAGCCGCACCAGTTCGCAGGTTAGTAATGGGTGTTTTGCCTGACCCGTAAAAAGGAAAGGCTCTGCGCCACGTTCTTATTACAAGGAACGTGGCGCTTTTTTTATGAAAAAATAGCGCCTGGCTCTTTAAAAGAACCAGGCGCGATAATCAAAAACTCTTCACGATACAGGTGATTTTCTCTTATCATTGACTAAATTTAATACATCCTGCGAAAAGCTCAGCCGCTGTTGTGGATCTGTCGCAGCCTCTGCCTGCTGTAATATGCGCTGTACCTTCTTGATTTTCAGTTGGCCAACTGCCTTATCAACTATATCTGGTATATAGTCCCGGCTACCGCCGGTGTATAGTCGAACTGCTACCTGGGCTGAATGTAAACTTTTATTCGCTTGTTCAATAAGCGCTGTCAAGTATTTGTTTTGGTATATCGCGTTATTTTGCAAGTCCTGCAGATCTTGCGTCGCTTTTTGAACCGATTGCACGATAAAGCCAAGATCAATGGGTTGGACTTGGCCTTTTGTTTCGCACAATGTCAGTACATCTTCAATCGCAGCAAGCTGGTCAAGTAGCTGGGTCGGCATGTTGTAAATATAGCTAAGCACAAAGGCCCAAAGCTTTTCAACAGAAGTAGTAAGCGTTTTAAAGTCTTTACGACATTGCGCATAAAGACGATTAAGTTCAGCCCCAATCGTCTGGATGGCAATAAGACGCTTCCCGCATTCCTCAAGTATTGCCTTCACCGGAACTGCTGCAGTCACTGCACCTTGCCAGTCTTGCTTATCCATTGAGGCTTGGCTTTGGACTTCTACGACTTGAGCCTTCGCTTGTCCGATAGCATTCTTAACGTCAGCCAATTCCTTTTCAGCATTAGCAACAGTAGGTGCAATGAATTGCGCCCGAATTTGGACAAGAAACTGCTCTGCTTGTGGTAGCTGCTTGTCTTCAAGTGCCGCAAGCATGGTGACAAGCTCGGCAACCACCACCTGAGCGGATTTGTATCGATTTACCAGTTGTTTTAGCAGTGACCGCACGGTTTGACAGTAGTCTGACACCCGAAGCGCGTTGGCTTGGGCTTCATCAAACTTGCGGTCTCTTAATAGCTCTCTTGCCTGGTGTAAAGAAGTAGCCGCTTCATCAAGCGAGTGCTTGATGTCGTCAGCTTTAAGCCCTTGTTGAGTAATATCGTCATAGGCCGCCTCTGTTTCGTCAAACGTATGGTTCGCTTGCGCTACGGCTCGTTGGACGTGCTCAATTTTATCCGTGAGTTTTTCAAGTTGCGTCGCTAGCGGCGCAGTCTTTTCGAGCAACGTCGTACAATACGGTGTTGTATTGGTGTACGTTTCACGAACACGATTAGCTTCGTCACCACTCGTACGCCACGTTAGTGCAGTATCCTTAACAAGGTTAACCGCACCATCGATTAACTGCCGTCGGTCACGAACAATGGCATCATATTGCACCTGCAATGGCTGATAATCAGTATCTGCGATTTTGTCATGCAGATAATCAAGATGCCGCTGTACCAGCTGTAATTCATTATCAAGTTCCGTGTAGAAACCCTGAAATTTATTACGTTTATCCAGTGCAGACCGTTTTCGATACGTGCCAGGCACATAGTAATAACCGGTGAGGATTAAAATAAAAATGACGACCGTAATAAAGAACAGAATGACGAACGTCGCCACGCAAAGCTCCTTTGCTTTGAATGCTCCTACTTTTGATTAGACTTGTATGATTGCGTTTTTAGAAAATTCCCTGTAATTTTTAAGGCGCGAAAGCGGAAAAGGCTTTTACAGAAGTGCTTTCCTTTGCCGCAAAATACCAATATATTGTAGCATAATTAATCGAAGTTTGCACCTATAGTAAATGGCAACAATTTTGCTAGAATTTTTTAATACTTTTCTATGATTTACAGTGTATAATTCTAACGAAGGAGGTATATATGCAAAATGATGACCCACAAGACGATCAAAAGCAACCAATTGCTGGCGATCAGAACTATAAAGCCCCAGATGTCGTCCCTGACGACGGTGAAGGGCAAGTCAGTGGTGGAGCACCAGCCCCAGAATCTGATGATAATACATTAGATGAAGCGAAAAAGGCTGGTTTGTATCCAAATTCTGGAGAAGACAGTCAACAACCGGTAGACGTAGCCGGGCAAGTTGGCAATGCTGAAGAAGCACACCAAAAAGACGACGAATAAATGAAGTAAATTACGCCGCTGTTAATTCTTCAGTTTCAGCATTTGTAATATCGCCGGCTAATGTTTGGCCAAGCCAAATTAGGTCGGCGGTATTATATTGTCTTATTGCATTATGGGCTAAACTTGTTGCTTCCGATAATACAGCACTTGCATAAGCTTCGCCTTTTAGAGAAGACACTTGCGACACTAAAGCGCGAATGACACTTTGGTCATGGTTACAACCCTGGTGGTCTTTGATACCTACTTTTTCCTCAGCCAAAATACTCCCTTCTAGAATGGCAATCCGTTTGGTGATATAGCGAATGGGGTCTGACTCATGAATAACAACAGTGGTTTGGCCAAGTATGTTGCCGTTCGGTTCAGCAGTAATGGCTTTCACATAGACACGGGAAAATGCCTTGGCCACAGCCTCATGCCCGCGTTCGTGGACACCAACAGCCGCTTTAGGCGTCAACAATGTCTGTGCGTTGGTCTCTATAGCCATATACGCTCATTATACTTGACGATGGGAAATTTTATGAGTTTGCAAGAAGCCACTTTTCAGCATCCATTGAAGCCATACAACCAAAAGCCGCGGCTGTAATTGCTTGACGGTAGTGAAAATCGTGGACATCGCCCGCCACAAAAACACCCTCAACCGACGATTTGGTGTGGTCTTTTACCAAGATGTAGCCCGTATCATTCAGGTCTACTTGGCCATGAAAAACCTGACTTCCCGGCACATGCCCGATAGCAACGAATAAGCCATTGACTGGAAAGTCGTACGGGTTGCCTTCCTTCGTGTTTTTTAAGGTAACAGAGGTTACTTTCTGTTCCCCATTTACTTTTTCAACAATCGTATCCCACAAGACAGTAATTTTGGGGTTTGCAAATACCCGTTCTTGCATAATTTTACTTGCCCGAAATTCATTTCTTCGATGTATTAGGGTCACTTTCGAAGCAAACTTGGCCAAATAGATGGCTTCTTCCATCGCGCTGTCACCACCCCCCACAACAACAACTTCCATGTTCTTAAAAAAGAAAGCATCGCACGGTGCACAAGATGATACGCCACGACCAATCAGCTGTTGCTCGCCTGGGATACCTAACCACTTCGTTTCAGCACCAGTTGCGACAATAACCGATTTTGCTTTATATTCAACATTATCGGCAACAACCAAAAATGGCCGCTTAGAAAAATCAACCCGATCAACCATTTTATCAACAACTTTTGTTTCAAACCGCAAGGCTTGGTCGCGCATTTGCTGCATTAGTTGCGGCCCTTGGATCGGCGCAATAAAACCTGGAAAATTTTCGACATCAGAAGTGAGCATAAGTTGCCCACCCCACTTTTCTCCTGCGAATAGCAACGGTGAGAGGTTTGCCCGTGCCGCATAAATTGCTGCAGTCCATCCAGCAGGGCCTGAACCAATAATAATGACGTTTTCAACTTTTGTTTCCGCCATAAGTATTTATTGTAATTGATTGACCTTATGTTTGTTAAGTAAAATCATCAAAATCCCAACCCCAATAGCGGCAATACTAAGGAGTGAAGCGATTTTTAGGTTATCTATTTGGGCTGTATCAAAACGCATTTGCTCAACAAATAGCCTACCAATGCCATACCAAATAAGATAAGAACCAAAGAGTATCCCTGGATATTTTTTTACCCTTGGCCCAATTACTATGAGAATAATAAAGCCAATAAAATCCCACACAAATTCATAGAGAAAAAGTGGCTGGAAATAGGAACTCGTAATCCACTCGATTGGCCGATGGGCAAAATCAATGTAGATTTTCCATGGCAGGTTCGTTGGTGGCCCAAAGGCTTCTTGATTAAAATAATTTCCCCACCTGCCAAGTGCCTGTCCAAACAAAACACCGGGTGCCAAAATATCCATCAATACTAAAAACGATAGTTTCTGTCTTTTCGCAAACCAATAACAAACAGCAAGCCCAGCAATGAGGGCACCATATATAGCGATACCACCGTGCCAGATTGCCACTATTTCAAGTGGGTGCGCTATATAGTAACTTGATTTGTCTAAAACATGATATACGCGCGCGCCGAGAATGCCAAAAATGACAAGCCACGGCAGAAGGTCTTCAAGCAGCTTTTTATCGATACCAAATTGAGATGAGCGCTTAACCGTTATAACGTAAGCCAAACACACAGCAACCGTAATAATTATGCTATAAAGTTTTAGGTGGAGTATGCCAATATCAAGCGTATCGGGTGGGACAAACATTACTTCGCATCTTACTACAGCGTAGGTTTTTATGGCAATGCATTGCTTCTTGCGCTATACAATGACTTTTGGGATAATAGCCATCAGTATAAAAAAATTGGCTTTTTACCACCATATTAGCTTTCTCGCACCTATTATTACAGTCTGGAAGGCAACTGTTGGAAAGGACTCTTCGCATGGAAGCGATTAAGCCACACCTAACGCAATTAACCCGTGTTGAAGTCTTACAACTAGCTCGGGGTAGCCTAACTATTACTATCCGCCGTGATGCAGTAGAGGAACTAGCATTTGTTTCAAAAGTACTCCGCCCTGCTGGAGAAAACAAAATCCGCATCGAAGTTGCCGATATCTTACGCGGTTCAACGCTCGAAACCATACCAACAATCGGTAGTTCTACTTGGGCTCTTTATCATGAATTGTACTGGTATGACCCAGCACTGGTGAGAAGAATTAAAGCGCTTAGTGTGCTTGACATGCCATTGTTGTAGTTTATTGAAGGTAAGTACCTTGCCTAACGATCCAGGTTTTATTTTTGGTGCTGTATGTTTTTTTCAAAACTGCAGCACCTTTTTTATGCACTGACATGTTTGTAGAAAAAGTGTTTGCTCATTTCTGCAACGACACCATAGCAAGCCACAATATCAATCATGACAACAATATATGCTATTGGTAATGGCACAAAACCAAAAAGAGACCCAAGTTTTGTAAAAGGTAATACAACAGTAATAACCGTTATGGCAAGCGTCGATAGAAGTAAATATTTTCCCGGAATGCTTTTGAATAATGGCTTTCGGGTTCGGATAATAAATACAACAAAGGCTGCCGAAATAACAGATTCAATAAACCAACCAGTCCGCAATTGCGCAGTTGAAACATGCAAAACCAGTAGAAGAACTGCAAAAGTAAGAAAATCAAATAGTGAGCTTAAAGTGCCAAAAAGCAGCATAAACGATCGGATAAACTGCATATTAAAGCGATGTGGTGTGGTAATAAACGCATCGTCAACACTATCCGTTGCAATAGTCATTTCCGGTAAATCTGTTAACACATTGGTAAGTAATATTTGCTTCGGTAAAAGTGGTAAGAATGGTAAGAATAAGGAAGCCCCAGCCATTGAAAACATATTGCCAAAATTGGCACTTGTTGCCATAAAAATATACTTTAAAGTATTTGCAAATGTTATCCGACCCTCCAATACGCCGCGCTTTAGAACGGCCATATTTTTCTCCAGTAAAACGATATCAGCTGCCTCTTTAGCAACATCAACAGCACTATTTACTGAAATCGAGACGTCAGCGGCCGCCATTGCAGATGTGTCGTTAATACCATCGCCTAAAAAGCCTACGACATTTCCAGCTTTTCTGAGTGCCATGATAATACGTTCTTTTTGGTTTGGTTCTACTTCTGCAAAAATAGCACTTGTCCCAATTTTACGCACTAAAGCCTCATCGCTCATTCTTGACATTACATCGCCTGTCAGAATCAAATTACTCGACAAACCGACTTGCCTGCCAATATACGATGCTACAAGCCGGTTATCACCGGTTACTATTTTTAAGGCGATACCAAGTTTGCCCAGTTCATTGAGCATTTTTTTAGCATCAGGCTTTATCGGGTCTACAAAGGCTACAAATCCCAAAAACGTCATTGCATGTTCATCTGATACATCTATGCGAGCATTTCCATCCATATCTTTTTTAGCAACGCCAAGTACTCGGTAGCCTTGTTCACTAAAATCATCATAAAGGACATCAAGTTTTGCCTTATTGAAGGAAAGTAATTTTTTCTTGCCATCCGGCATTAGGACATACGAACAGGCTGCAAGCACATTATCGACCGCTCCTTTTGTAATCAATTCATGCCGTTTTCCGTTCGAAACCAGAATACTCAAAAGTTTCCGGTCAAAATCATACGGAATTTCATCAACCTTTTGATAGTTTTCAAGGCCAAAATGGCCAAAGTCTCGTATTGCTTGGTCAATCGGGTTGGTAAAGCTTGTTTCATAACTGGCGTTTATGAATGCATACCGCATAACCGCTTCATTTTGCTTGCCAGAGATATCACACGCTTGATATACATCGACACTACCTTCGGTTATTGTGCCTGTTTTATCAGCACATAAAATATTCATGCTGCCGAAATTTTCGATTGATGCCAGGCGCTTGACGATAACCTTTTGCTGCGCCATTTTTAATGCACCATGGGTTAAGTTGACAACAATAACAGCTGGTAGTAGCTGAGGTGTTAAACCAACGGCAAGAGCAAGAGCAAATAAGAATGAGTCAAGGACAGGCCGTGACAAGTAAACATTAATCGCAAAAATTGCAATCACTAAAATGAAGGTAATCTCCATTAAAAAATAGCCAAACCGTTTGATGTTGCGTTCAAATTCGGTGGCTTGTGGGCGAAGAGCCAAATGGCCTGCTATTTTACCAAATTCCGTTTGCTTCCCCGTCGAAATGACGAGCGCCTTTGCAGTTCCGCTAATAACATGTGTACCCATAAAAACGCAGTTTGTTCGCTTCGCTAAACTTGTCTCACCTTGTAAAACCCCGGCCTGTTTCTCGACTGGGAATGATTCCCCTGTAAGATTTGCTTCATTAACAAATAAATCCTTCGTTTCGATAAGGTAGCAATCAGCTGGTACTAAATCGCCTGCATTAAGTACTGCTATGTCTCCGGGAACAACTTCTTCGGTAGGGATCGGTATTTCCTTTGCATCGCGCACAATGGTTGTCTTCACTTGTACAATTGCAAGTAGTTTCTCAATTGCCCGTGCAGCTCTATGTTCCTGCAAAAATCCTATAAGGCTACTAATAACAATAATACATAAAATTATAATCGCGTTTGTTCGGTCATTTAAAGAATATGAAAGTGCACAGGCGAAAAGTAATATAAGGATAATTGGGCTTTTAAATTGGCCTAAGAAAATTGTTAGTACATCGGAATGTTTTTTACGGGTTAATCGGTTATAGCCAAATTGCCGTAGTCGTTTTAAGGCTTCGCTTACTGACAATCCGTTGGCTGACGACTGAAGTGCTGTAAATAACTTTCTAAGGTCTTGCTTGTAATAGTTTTCAGGAAATTGCATAAAGTAAGATTAAAAATGAGACAGAAAAGAGTAATGAGATAGATTTTGCAATAGTTAAATTGTATTATCTTTAGGCTGTATCTTTACCCTTCGCTTTTACTGTTTTCTCTTATTTAGTATATTTCTCCGTAGTCCAAAGTAATGCAAAATGCCGATTACCATCCCGGCTAAAATTGGTAAAAGGATATTACGCTTATAATGCCCAGCAAAAGGTAACACTATGACTGGTAGTGTATACGTAGTTCCATTCATTGAAGCTTTAACTGTTCCACTGGCAAGTGAAAAGTAGTGCTTTGTGCTAAAAGTAAAAGGAATATCTAACATTGCCCGTGGCGGTATGACACCTTCGGCAAACCTATTCTGGCCAATAATCGTGTAGTCATTTGAGCTTAAAGTAACTGTTCCAGGAGGTAATGCTACCTTTCCAATATTGGTAATATGTAATGTGGCACTGACCGGTAAACCTGCAATGTTCGCCGTATTAACTGCGACGGCAAGCACCAAACTTGGAGCAATGTCTGGAAAACTGTCGGTAGGTGAAAATTGCACATCATTGCCCGCTTGCACAGACGACTGGGTAAATCCAGCTGGCAAAGGCGTATCGGAATGGTTTCCCCAATAGGCCAAGACAATATGGCGCAAATCCCAAGTATTTGCAACTTTAACGCCACCGGTTATTTGAGACCAAGCGGCGTCAATAGGGACCCAACCGACATTTTCATCATAATATTCAGTCCAGGCATGAAGTTTTGAACTATTGTTTTGTCCAAGACCAGTGATACCACTAACATCAGTGTATCCAAGCACTTCCCGAGCCGGTATTTGAACTGCCCGTGCCAGTGTGACAGTAACATCGGCAAACCCAAGGTCACTCACCGCTTGTGGTTTCTCAAATGCATTCAGCGCCCCACGATTACTAAAATCGTTCTGCCGCGGTACGTACACCATATTACCCACAATGTATTGCGTAATATTGTTTATGGCTGATGCCGCATTAACGGCTGAACTGCTCGCCTGTTTATTGTTAAATAACTGGTCGACCAAACTTGTTACGGTAGCCTGGTCGGTTTCCCAATAAGGCTGTGATTGGGTTAACTGGAGCTTTTGGATACTTAAAAGAGGTTGCTTATACTGTGGCGTCAAAAATAGCTTTACTTTCCCAGTAACCTTCACATTTGTATTTTTATTTCCGCTCACGGTAAATTTTGCAAGCCAATTACCATCAGGGTCGACGGCCACACTGTCGGGTGTTGGCGTAATTTTATCGAGATAAATAGTTTGGTACGGTGTTGTCGGAGGCAGCGTTATTACTTTCTGTACAGGAATGAGCGTTGTATTAACCAGCGGATAGTTAAGAGTGAAATTATATTGTTGGCTGGTCGAGAAAATGGCACTAATCCCCTCTTTGCCCAGCTGGTCCTTTGTATAGGTGTAGACATTTTTCGTTCCCTGTGCTACTTTATTCTGAGCTGCAATCGACATAAGAGCCGGCGTGCCAAACGATTGAGGAATTTTAAGGGAAAGGTCGTACGAACCAATGTTTTCCATACCGCCTATTCTCGGTATTAAAATTGACCGAACCTGTCCAATAGTGCTCACTACGTCTTTCGTATCGTAAGTTATTACCCATGTAAATGACTTGTCCTTGCCAATAACCTTTGTCTTAAACGGCACTTTTATTTGTGTCTTATCGCCATCTTGGGTAACTTGGGTATCTAATGGCACGTTATTTTGCGATGCTTTTATATTTTCTGGCTTAACAGAAGATACAGTTAAGGTAAATTCCTTGGCATAGGTACCATTTTGTAAATTTGTTAAAGTAATTTGCTGGGTTATATTCGTTAAGCCGTTTTCTTGGATATCATAGGTGACATTATAATCAGTTGTAAAATCGTCAGCCGCTAGTACAGGCGTCGCCATTAATAGTTGCACGCCTAAAAGGCCGGCAAAAATTCCAAGTACAATTCCTATATAGCGCATACTTCTAGTATACAAGAATTCGACTTTCTTCGCTTATCGAACAATGAGAATAGACCTGATCTGATGTTGTTTATTAGCCGATAGTCTGTTAGAATTGTAGCACGATTGGTTTTAGAACTTTAAAAGCAGCAAAGGAGACGATCGTGGTAGCTGTTGCCGGAGACCCTTTTAACGCTTCTCTACCATTTCTTACTGACTTTGTTAATGACATTACACACGAAAAGTGGGGCACGCAATTTCCTCCCGTTTCGACTAACCACCGATTTGGCAATTTGCAGGAATGGATAGAGTTAATCTGGACTTGGCACCAACAAGTTGGGCATCGAAAACTATGTACGGTTGACGTTACACTTGAACTGCATATCCAAGAAGATCCAGAAAAATATAAGCGACCGCTTCACTATCGAGGCTACTATATTGAAATTATTGCAAATGCTGTGCCATTAGCTATAGTCCACCGACAACGGCGATGGCAAAGCAGGCCCGATATTCTTTATGTGCATTTTGATAGCGAGCTGATCCAAGGCAGAGCTGCAGCACAAGCGCAATTAGAACAGGCTGCAAACCACCTACACGTAAGACTTCGGAAAGCGCTTGATAAAGCATATCAAGAGGGATGCTATCTAGCCGACGAACTAATAGAAGGCACTAAAACGCGGACAACAAGCATCTGGAGATAAAAAGCGTGTTTCTCGTCCACCTTATGCAACTTCTTATGTCTTTTACAAGCGGTATATTAGTCGCTGTTGCTGTATTAACTAATAAAACAGAAGTAAGACTTCTTAGCTTTATCATAATAATTATTGTCGTCGCCATAATCTTTATTACAGTCTACGCACAGTATATGCTACCTGTTTAAATCAAGGCCGAAGACTTTTAATAAGCACCGTGAGGAAAACTTGCGGTGCTTTTTCTTTAGGCGGTTGCTGGCATACCTTCTTCTCTTGGCGCTTTGATTTTCGATTTTGTACTGCTTAAAAAGCGCTTTAAATATTGGCCTGTGTAAGACTTCGGATTATCCATAATGTCTTTTGGCGTTCCTACAGCAATAATTTCTCCACCGGCATCTCCACCTTCTGGCCCTAAATCAATAATCCAGTCAGTATTTTTAATAATGTCCATATTATGCTCTATAATAACGACTGTATTGCCCATTTGAACAAGCCGTTTTAGCACCGTTAATAACCGCTCAATGTCGGCAAAGTGCAATCCTGTTGTCGGCTCATCCAAGATATACAGTGTTCTGCCGGTTGCCCGACGGGAAAGTTCGGAGGCTAGTTTTACTCTTTGGGCTTCTCCACCCGATAAAGTAGGTGCTGACTGCCCAAGACGAATATACCCGAGACCGACATCAAGCAATGTTTCCATTTTGCTTCTAACCTGTGGTATGGCGGTAAAGAATTCTGTCGCTTCCTCAACGGTCATGCTTAGAACATCGGCAATCGTTTTATCTTTATAATGTATTTCCAGGGCTTCTTTATTGTAGCGTTTGCCGTTACAAACCTCGCAGGCAACATAGACGTCTGGCAAAAATTGCATTTCTATTTTAATTTGGCCATCCCCCTGACATGCCTCGCACCGACCACCTTTGACGTTGAAGGAAAACCGCCCCATACTATAGCCCCGTATCTTGGCTTCAGTGGTATTCGCAAAGATTTCACGAATTGGCGTAAAGACACCAGTATATGTAGCCGGATTAGAACGCGGTGTGCGGCCAATTGGTGATTGGTCAATTAAAATTACTTTATCAATAAATTCAAACCCGGTAACACCTTCATGTTCTCCTGGCTTTTCCTTCGAATTATAAAGCTGCTGGGCTGAAGCTTTGTATAAAATGTCATTAATTAAGGTAGATTTACCAGAGCCCGATACGCCAGTAATACAAATAAATTTTGAAAGTGGAAACTCAACAGTAACATTTTTTAGGTTATGCTCTTTCGCGCCATAAATCGTTATTGACCGGTTGGCTTGTCCAATACCATTTCCATTAGCTGGCATTAGATAGGCAGCCCCATTACCGTCGCCATTCTTTTTCTTGAGTGAAAGCACTTCAACCGATTTTTTGCCAGAAAGGTATTGTCCAGTAATTGACTTTGGATTTTTGGCAATTTCCTGCGGCGTGCCGTCTGCAATAATTTGGCCACCATGCTCACCAGCACCCGGACCAAAGTCAAAAATATAATCGGAACTTTGCATCATTTCGCGGTCATGTTCGACTACAACCACCGTGTTCCCTAAGGATTTAAGCTTTTTGAGGGTCGTAATAAGTTTGTCGTTATCACGCTCATGCAAGCCAATAGTTGGCTCGTCGAGAACGTATAAGACACCAGATAAGCCAGACCCGATTTGCGAAGCTAATCGAATACGTTGACCTTCACCGCCGGAAAGTGTATACGCCGTACGGTCAAGCGATAAATAGCCAAGACCAACATCCAATAAAAACTTTAAACGCGCCTGCAGTTCTTTCAGAATAATTGTGGCAATAAATACTTCGCGGTCAGACAAAACATTGCCTTTGTTTTGGCCTAATTTTTCAATCCACTCATGCGCCTTTATTATCGAAAGATTGGTAATGACATTAATCGCCTTACCGTCGATAGTAATAGCGAGTGCTTCCTTCTTTAACCTTGCGCCATGACATTCTGGACAAATATCAAAACGCATGTACTTTTCAATTTCTGCCCGGATGTATTCGGATTCCGTTTCCTTATAGCGGCGCATTAAATTAGGGATAACACCTTCAAATGAAGCAGATACACCAACCGCTTCTGCGCCATAGAGTAAGAATTTTCGGTGCTCAGGTTTCAAAGACCCAATTAGATCATGCAGCGAAAAACCCAACAAGCGGGCGGCATTTTCCAAAATTCGCGAAAACCAGCTTTCATGCGACAGCAATTTATTCCAAGGTAAAATACCACCTTGGGCTACCGAAAGCCGTGGGTTTAAAACCAGTTCTGGATCAATTTCTAAAATCGTACCGAGTCCTGTACATTTTGGACAAGCGCCATGCGGTGAGTTGAACGAAAAAGTGCGCGGCTCAATTTCAGACAATGAGATATTGCAGATCGGGCAGGCAAAGCGCTCAGAAAATAAGTGGTCATGCATTTCTTTAGGATTAGCCGGCATTTCAAAGCTGGCGTCTTTTACTTCTGAAACGATGGCAAAGCCTTCACCCAGCTTCAAGGAGGTTTCTAAGGCTTGCACAAGGCGCTGCCTGGTGTCTTGGGGTATTTCGGTGTTAGCCGGAATAACAAGACGATCAACAACAACATCAATGGTGTGTTTGTTCGTTTTGATTAAAATAAAATCTTCTTCTAGATCGCGGACAATACCATCAATCCGTACTCGAGAAAAACCTTTTTTCCGTAGGTCGTCAAATACTTGGGTAAACTCGCCTTTTCTGTCTTTGACAATTGGTGCCAAGATAAACACGCGCAAACCAATTTTTTTATCGGCAGACTTCGCAATTTCCATTATGGCATCCACCATTTGGTCAATTGACTGGTGACTTATTTCCCGGCCACAATTCGGGCAATGCGGATGGCCAATTCTAGCAAAGAGTAAACGCATGTAGTCGTAAATTTCCGTTATGGTACCAACGGTTGATCTTGGGTTGTGGGAAGTGGATTTTTGGTCAATAGAAATCGCAGGAGACAGGCCTTCAATAAAGTCGACGTCGGGCTTTTCCATAATGCCCAAGAACTGTCGGGCATAGGAAGAAAGCGATTCGACATAGCGGCGTTGGCCTTCAGCATAAATCGTGTCAAAGGCTAATGATGATTTACCAGAACCAGATAAGCCTGTAAAAACGACGAGCTGATTTTTTGGAATTTCACAGTCAATGTTTTTTAAATTATGCTCCCGAGCACCTTTTACAGTAATTTTATCGATAACGCCTTTGTGGTTTTCTTCTTGTGTCTTCATGGGATTTTTGGTACTTGTGCCGCTGCAAGTTTGGTTAAAAATAGTCTGCACTCATTAACAGGTACTCGTTAATCGTAGCAACGACTAAATGTATAAGGACTTGTAACGGTATGGAACAAGGCCCAAGTATACACGAAATGGCAATATTTTTCAATTCGGTAAATAAGATGGTATTTTGGGAAAAATATAAGGCGCTTCGTAGATTTACGAAGCGCCTAGATAGGATTTTACCTGGGATCAACCCGCTGGACATCGACTGCTATGGGCCAACCGTCATCACGGTGGCGAATGGTATCCGCAAGTAGTGTTAAATACTCAGCAACAGCCTCAGCGACAGCCGAGTCCGACCAAAGCTGTTTCATGGCATGAGCTTCATAGTACATCCCTGCCTGAATGGCACGTGAGTCTACTTGGGCACTACGGCCAAGACTAAAAACACCAATTGTCTTTTCGACCGTCTGTAGCGCCACATTACGGACCCTCAATTCAAATAGGCTATCGTAACTGACGGGAGTACCCTGTTCATCTGGCATACTGTTACCTCCTCGATAGCATGTGCTCCAAATACTAAGCTAACCGCCGGTTTAGAAGCACATTGCTAGCGGGAAAATAGGTATGCTAGGAGTAATTATACTAAATGTGCAGTTATATGTCAACTACTATAGGTTTTATATTAAACAACGATTTTAGGGGTTTTTAGAAGATTTTCGGACTAATTTTGCCACATAAACAATTTCGCGCAGTTCGCCGTCGTAGCCTTCAACTGTGTTGGAACCAGACATGCGGGCATATTCTCCCAAATAATCTGACAATGCATCTTTCAGGTCTTTTAAAGACGAACGAGCGGATTTTAACTTTTCAACTAGTGTAGCATTTTGCGGCAAGCGCAAGATTTGCTGTTTATACGTCGATTTTACTTTGTTAGCCTGCTTGGCTTCTTCTTCGTACTTTTTGTATGTTTCGTCATTGGCTAAAACATCATTGATCATATCATTGTACTTTCCAGCTTCTTCAGTGAGCTTATCTATTTGCTGCTGGTGCTGCTTGATAAGACTTTCCATGTTTACTAATACTTGGCCAGCATTAGCTTCCTCAATTCCACCGTCTGTGCTGTTATGAGGTGTCATGTCTTCAACAATTTCGCCTTCGATTGGCTGATTAGTTTGGTCGTCGCTGTCGTCCATCGGGTTTTACTATATAAGAGGTTAAGGGAAAATTGCAACTATTATTTTCGAAATAAGTAAGTAAGATCAAAAAGGTAAGGCGAGTATCGTAAATAAGGGTAAGAATAAATCAGGATGCAATAGCAGCGGCAATGGCTGCCCCGTCTAAGCAGGCATTGTCACTAAAGTCTTTTGTTAAAAGTAAAGGAATTGCGCTGTCGGCATAAAGATCGACATACTGCTGCAATCGTTTGCCAAACCCCGGAACCTTAAAAATGCCACCATGGCAGACAATAACTTCATTACCCTGTGTTTGTGGAAAATGCCAAACCCTGCGCATCCCTTCGATCGCATGAGCCGCAACCCTGGCAGCATTGTCGTACAATGAAAGTGCTATGGTATCCCCTTCCTGATAATGCTGACTTATTTGTTTGCCATCTAGTGCTGTGCTGGTTTGTTTTTGCCAAAGGTCTTCAACCCCTTTTTTACTGGCGGTAACATTTTCAAGGCAAACGTACTTAGCACCAAATGATAAGCATGGTGCAGTCTGACTAAATGTATTTAACTCACCGACCAACGCGGCATGGCCAAACTCGCTGGTTATAATTTGGTTATTAATAAAGGCTGCACCGCCAAATCCGCTGCCAATGATGAGATAAAAAACCTTTGTGACATCTTTATGCCGGCTTGTCGCTTCAATAATTGCCGCATGCATACCCGCGACGCTATCATTACAGAGTGCACTTATTGTTGGGAGTAATTTTTTAAAATCATAATCATAGGATTGTTTTAGTTCATGAGCGAATGTCTTAATGTTTGGCGCATTGTCTTCTACTAAGTGTGTGCCGTCAACAGGACCTCGAATTGATATGCCAACCGGCAGGGCTAGTGGCGTAATTTTTTCACTTAGCTGTTTAAGGAATGGTAAGTACCCTTCGCCAAAATTGCTCTCATACTGGGTTGGCGCACCTTGGAAAGCTAGTTTTCCTTGCTGTATCCGAAACGTTGCTGCGACAATTTTGTCACCACCAATATCGACACCCACAACTTCACGGCCTTCAAGATCGTGCAGTCTCTGTTGAGCCTGCTGTAACTGAAAATCCTGCGCCTCATTACCCTTTAGCTTATCGATTGCGAATTGACTCATCTGGCTTTGCACCAGAGGCTCTAGCTTAGTTTGTAAGAGTAACTGCTCGCCTTTTGTAAGAGCTCCCGAATTGGGCAATAATACTTGTTGTAGACTTTTGAAAAATGACATATCTTTTATTAATTATGACGGCAATAATAAATTTGCGGTGGACCGATGACACTTGGATTAAATCCTTTGAGATCAAAACCCTGCCACCAGTCTGCACCATTGCAAGTTATCTTGCCGCCACTTAAATAATTGGGGTCAACCGGGTAAGCGACTGGGTGAGTTTCCGTACCAGCTGGACACGATGATCCATTTGCTGTGTATGCGAATGTATGATTAAGCGGGTTAGCGTAATAATACTGCTGTAATCCTGATGGGTCTGGCTGTTCTACAGCACCAAATTTACATCCAACAGCGTAGGCATAGATCGGCGGTAATCCACCAGAAGGGGAGGCCGTATTTTGTGGTGTTGCTGATGGTGTTACAACTGGCGTGGCCGATGGTGTTGCACTTCCGCTCGCTTCTTTCCCATTAATTGGCAACGCTGTAAACCGTTCTTCAATTATTTTTCTGGAAATGGCATTGTAGTAATCCACACCGGTTGTAGACATGATGCTTTGGCTGCTAGAACGATACCAATTGTCATGGTAACACCCTTTGTTGTAATCACTGTCACTAACTACATTTTTCCAGTCGTTCGATGGTGGGCTACCTTTAAGGCAATTCTTATCAGTCGCATTGGTAATATCACCAGTATCGCCAACGGTATACTCATCCCACAGCGCCCCAAAATCGTGGCCAATTTCGTGAACAAATGTGCGCTCAGGCGCAGGACCACCATTTGAGACAAACGAAAAAGGCGTGCCGACAAACCACGCGCCTTTTTGCTTTGGGTCTTTGATAAGTGTAACAACGACATCGTATGGTACTTTAGCCTTATCAACTAGAGCAACTATTTTATCGGTATTACATATGATCGGTGATGAATTTGGGGGTGCATTTGGTGGTGTTTTGCATTCTAAGTCGGTCGTATTCTCAATCGTCATAAATTGTACCTGTGCTTGGTGCTTACTAAAGGGGTCGATGGTGAGAAGATAATTCTTGAATTTATCTGCATCGTCGTGGAATTCCTTAAGGTTAGCCGGATCATAGCTGTCGGACACAAAAATAAAATGATACACATTGTCCTGGGGTGCAGATGCCACTTGGTAAACAAGCGGATTACCTGATCCACCAGCTGCCTGCGCGATTGCTTTTGAGGTAATGAGTTGGCCCTGGCTGTCAACAATCTTAATCGTTGCAGTATGCGTAATTGCCGGTATAGCCTCGGAAAAATTAATACTCGGGACTGAAAATACGCTCCCTTTGTGGTTCGCTGTTGTAAGTGTAGTATCATCTGGGTATGTATTAGGGATTGCGAGTGGCATGCTGTATAGCGTTTTACCTGCTGCGTCAACAAGTTGTAGCCGATATGGGGTAATAATTGCTGGTAACCGCGGTGCAAACCCTAGTTTATTATCATAATTCGTTATCGAGAGCGAAGGATTTTTAGTGCTGTCGTAAGCGATGCGCACACTTAAAATCCCGTATGGATTAACTGCTTCAAACGTATTGATATTGAGCCGACCATTGCGAGCGGCTGGTGCACCGACAGATTTTAGTGGTGTCTTATTTCTTGTTGTAATATACGAAAGCGCAAAAAGCCCGACTGCAATAAAAGCCAGAATAATAACTAAAAAGATTAACGCATTACCATTTTCTGCGACCCAACGTTTTTGCATGCTGTTTTTAGCATAGGGGCTTCATGAAGATGTGTCAATCGCTATAGCCACTAGGCATGCATTTTGGTCTGGATTTCGACAATTTGGTCGCGTAAAATTGCCGCTTTTTCAAATTCCATTTGTTTGGCGGCTTCACGCATTTGTTTTTGCAAATGTTTAACCAATTTTTCTTTATCATCAGCCAATAAGGTGCCTTCCATTGCCCGTTCGAATGCTTCCGAAACAATTTTTTTGTGTCGCAGTTCGATTTCTGCTTCGTCAGGTTCTTCAACCTCGATCAATCGTTCACGGAATGGCTTTTGGATAGACTTTGGCGTAATATTGTGCTCTTTATTGTAGGCAAGCTGGATTTCTCGGCGCCGATTAACTTCATCGATTGCAGCTTGCATCGAACCAGTTACAACATCAGCGTACATAATGACATGGCCGTTAACATGTCTGGCAGCACGACCCATAACTTGTATAAGAGACGTACGCGATCGAAGGTAACCTTCTTTGTCTGCATCCAAAATTGCTACTAGAGAAACCTCTGGAAGGTCTAACCCTTCACGTAATAGGTTAATGCCAACCAGAACATCGAACTTGCCTTGCCGTAAATTATCTAATATGTCAGTCCGCTTAAGTGTTTCAATGTCAGCATGCAGATACGTTACTTTTATATTTTTGTCTTCAAGATAATTTGACAGTTCTTCCGCCATACGTTTGGTCAAGGTCGTAACCAGCACCCGTTCGTGACGTTTCACTCGCTTATCTATTTCTTGTAGCAAATCTTCAATTTGCCCTGTTGTTGGTTTGACTTCAATATCGGGGTCAACCAGGCCTGTTGGACGAATAAGTTGTTCGATAACACCGTTGTGGTCCAATTTCACCTGATGGGCAGCATCTTGCGATAGCGAAACTTCCCATTCATTTGGCGTGGCTGTGGTAAACATGGCTTGGTTTACACGGCCCATAAATTCTTCAAACCGCAGTGGCCTGTTATCTAAAGCCGAAGGCAAACGGAAGCCATAATTAATAAGTGTTTCCTTTCGAGAGCGGTCACCATAATACATGCCTCTAATCTGCGGAATGGTAATATGCGATTCATCAATGATTAACAAATAATCCTTTGGGAAGTAATTTAGCAAGGTGTATGGCGCTTCGCCCGGCTTTCGGCCATCAAAATAGCGCGAATAATTTTCAATACCATTACAGAAGCCAAATTCCTTAATCATTTCAAGGTCGTACATTGTCCGTTGGCGTAACCGGTAGGCTTCGATATCTTTTTTCTGCTTTTTGAGTTCCTTTAGGCGGAGATTGAGGTCAGCTTTAATTTGGCCCAATGATGTGTCGATCATATCCCGCGGCGTTACATAATGTTTTGCTGGATAAATGGAAACGGCCGCAAGATCAGACAGTGTCGAGCCAGTTAGCGGATCGATAGATGATATCTTTTCAATCTTATCGCCCAGAAATGCCATGCGAATGGCATTATCACTGTAGGCTGGATGGACATCAACGGTATCACCGCGAACCCTGAATGTTCCCCGCTTAAAATCAAAATCGGACCGCACATATAACATATTTTCTGCCATATACCGCAAGATGTCCTTGAGGATAGCAACCATACCTTGCCGAAGTTCGAGGTTAGCCTTGCCATATTCAACAGGCGAACCAATATTGTATATGCACGAAACAGAAGCAACGACAATGACATCTTTTCTGGTTAAAAGGCTTGTCGTGGTCGACAGTCGCAGCTTATCAATCGTTTGGTTAATTTCAGTTTCCTTTTCGATATAGGTATCGGTATGGGGAATGTATGCTTCAGGCTGGTAGTAATCATAGTAGGATACAAAGTACTCGACGGCATTGTTTGGAAAAAATTCCCGAAACTCTTGGGCTAACTGTGCTGCGAGTGTCTTATTATGAGAAATAATTAAGGTCGGACGGCCAAGGTTTTTAATGACATTCGCCATGGTAAACGTTTTGCCGCTGCCGGTGACGCCAAGTAACGTTTGGTATTTTGCGCCGGCATTTAGTCCACGCGTTAATTTTTCAATCGCCTCTGGTTGGTCGCCTGTTGGTTTAAATTGTGACTCAAGTTGGAAAGTAGCCATATATGACAAATAAGACTGATGGGTCAAATCATTATACCATAACTAAACGAACGAAACCCGAATGATTTTTACATAAAAAAGCCGGGCTGCTTAGTTGCATCCCGGCTAGACATTCCCTTTTTTAAGCGGGTAGTTTTTGGAAAAGTGAAATCAAATTGTCCCTTATATTTTCCTGGTTGCGTTTGACCGTATCAACCATGGTACGTTCATCTATAATTGCATTTACAATCCATTGTAAAAAATGCTCTGTGACTCCTAGTGTCAGTCGCATAACTCTATCACATGACCAGTCCGTTAATAGGTCTTTTAACTGCCCTTGTGACGTCACCACACGCGGATTGCCTGTCAAATCAGAACTTACCGTGTAATATTCTTTGCCGTCTATTGTGAAAATATAATAAGTATCGGCAACCCGTAAGGCACCATAAAATTTCTCACCGATTTTTATATCTTCCAAAGACAAAGGACTAACTTTTGCTATAGCAAAAACCAACGAAACAATTTCTTCTATAGCTGCAAAAGCTTCATCTCGAGCTTCTTGCAGATATTTGCGATCGCCTTCAAGTTTTTCTTTTATACTCTTGAGGCCTTCTTTAAAGTACGTACTAAATGAACCAACCTCAGTAAACTGCTGGTCAACAGTGGTCATTTAACGTCTCCTGTTCTCCTAAGATATGAAAAAAGGATCTATATCGACTCTGGCTGCATCCGACGGATTAAGAGTCGGTCATCTATCGTAAACTTTGCATTCGTCCGCAATGTACCAACGGAGGAATTATATGCAACAGATAACCGTGCGCGATACAGGCCAGAAGAGCAATCGACACTCACGCCTTGTGGAAACAAGCCTAGATACCCTTCACCCTTCGGGCTATGAATATAAAGGGCTGGTTTTGGCTCTAAAACACCGTAGACATTAAGATAGCCGTCGGCTTCATACCAATGGGTATAATTGAGAGCAGTCTCAATTTGCCATATTACCCCGGCGTCTTCCATGAGAATAATCTGCACAGGAAATTGTAGCAACGTGCTATAGTATGTATCCCCACCACCCAGCGTTTTAAGGAGACGATCCATGAGAAATTGATCCCATTGGACAAGATATCCCTCGGAATAATCCAACTCCGGAAACTGTGTCGTAGCCATTACTCTTTTCTGGCTCTTTAGTTTTCTACGACTGTTACCCGAGCAAGGCAACAGAAGGCATCCATGCTCTGGCATTATAAGCTATTGGGCAAGGCAGTAACAACTACTCAAACAAAGAAATTGCAAAACACCGCTTGTTGCGCTTTTAAATAAAAAGGACTATTATGTATAGCTAATTTCTATTATGGAACGCAAATTTGGCAATTATTTGGATAGCACTCTTTCTAAAAGGCAGCTAATTAAAGTGGCAGGTGCTGCTACGGTTGCAGCCGGCTTAGAAAGTTTTCCAATACCCCGTTCAGCATCAAAAATCGAAGCCCAGCAACCAGAAACAACAGGATTTGAAAACGGCCTTGCTTTAACACCGCCGCTTGGCTGGAGTTCTTGGTACGCATTCCGCAAAGACGTTTCACAACAATTAATATTAGAAACGCTCCAGGCAATGGAAGACCGCGGTGTTACTGCGGCAGGCTATGACACACTTTGGATTGATGATGGTATGTTGAAGCCATCCCGAGACCATAATGGCAAGTTGATGCCTGCGGATTCTTTCCCCGACATTATGGGGCTCGCTAATACGGTCCATCGTCGTGGCAAAAAGATCGGTTATTATTTAGACATTGGGGACTGGACATGCTTACAGCTCGCAGGTACCCATGGCCATGAAGCCGATGATGCTTACCAAACAATTCATGAATGGCAAGGCGACGGCATTAAAGTCGATTTCTGTTATACGGCTGGCTATAACGCGGCAGAGGTCTACAAAAAATTCGGCGATGCTTTATTAAGCCTTGACCGAAAAGCCTTGTACAGCATTTGCGTACAGGGTGAACAAGATCCAGCCTTTTGGGCGCCTAAAACCGGTAATATGTGGCGTACGACCCGCGATACCGACCCACCAGGTTGGCCGGCACTGCTTTCGGCCCTTTATATCAATGATAAACTGGCCTGGGCAGCGAAGCCAGGCCATTGGAACTATGCTGACGATATCCAAGCCGGAGTTACCCATGACGATGGAAAACTAGCCTTAAACCATGCCGAAGCTGCCTCACAGTTCGTTCTGTGGGCTATGATGTGCTCGCCACTAATTCTCGGTTGCGATATCCGTTCGATTGACGATAACACTCTAAAGCTTCTCACAAACCACGAGATTATCGCTGTCAACCAAGACCCACTTGGTATCCAGTGCCAAAAATCTATGAATATATTAGGTAATGAGGTTTATAAAAAGCCGCTGGCTGATGGGACAATCGCGGTTGCGGCATTCAACCAAACGGAAAAGGCTCGAACTATCCACATCCCTTGGGAAGCTATCGGCGAGCATCAGAAGTGGGGTGCTGTTCGCGATCTTAATGAACAAACCTATGACAAATCGTATGCTGACGAATATACAACCACGATTGAGCCACACGGGACAAAACTCATACGAGTTAATTTTTCCCGGCCTGTCGCTGAAGTACCCCCGTATACAATAAAAAGGAGTAACCAAAAACTTGCGGCCTAAAGCACAGTTTTTTCTACCCGTTTAACGAAAGGTATAAACAACGTACAATAAAAATATGAAACGATCAGAAAGTATATGGGTTGGGCTTCTTACCGGACTTGTCGCGCTTCACGCGCTTGCAAATGCTATTTGGTTAGGCTTAAATAGCGCACCACCCTCCTGGGATCCATCCAGCCATACTTGGATCGCTTTAGATATCGCCCAAAAGTTACGTAGCCTTGATATTTTTGGCATATTTTACGCATCGAACTACTATCCAATTTTTGTTCATACTGTAGCAGCACTCTTATTATTGATTTTCGGCCCAAATATAATTTTAGCCCAATATGTTGGCACAATATTTTTTGCGCTTGCCATTGTGATGCTGTTTTACTATGCAAAAACACTTTTCCAAAGCTCGAGAATAGGGTTTATTGCAGCAGCATTATTTTCCTTTTTCCCTATTGTCTTTGACCAATCCAGAAGACTAATGCTTGATGTTCCGCTTACTGCAATGCTCTTAGTCTGCCTTTACTTGCTTGAAAAAACTGACAATTTTAATAACAAAAAGACCACCATTTGGTTTGGTGTTGCTGTCGGCCTTTTAGCGATGACAAAATGGACTGGCGTCTTGTTCCTAGTTGCTCCATTGTCATTTACCGCCTATTTCCTGCTAAAAAGTGGCCAAGTTGCGAAGGTATTTCGTCATATTGTTCTTTCAATTGTGGCCTTTGCTGCCGTTGTTGCCCCATGGTATTTGGTCAATTTTGCAAGTCTTCATTACTTAACAACTATTAATATTATTGGTTACGCCGACGAACCAACGCGTCTCATAAGTTTACAAAACCTGATCTATTACGCAAAACTGTTCATTAATTATCAAGTTACACCGATTGCAGCTTTACTATTTTTTCTCTCTATCGCGTATCTAGTTATCGCAAAGGTTAAGCGTGGATGGTACCTTTGTTTGTTCCTTCTTACTGGCTACCTATTTTTTACTTTTATTAATAACAAAGACCCACGCTACACCATACCGCTATTGCCATTTGTTGCGATCACTATGGCAGTCGCATTAGATGCCGTCTGCCATAAGTACAAACAGGTCGGAATTCTTATTGTTAGTTTTCTTATTATCTTGGCTGGAACATACTGGGGTGTTTTAACATTTCGGCCATCAGCGTTTGAAGGTATGCAAAAGTCAGTGCAGCTACCAGTATTGGGATGGGTCAACATCATTGACATTAATGACTGGGTTGTCAAAAAGTATGAATTAACTACCTGGCCAATCGACGATGCTCTACAGACAATAACCAAAACCGCGGGGGCAAACCAAGCTAGGGTGTTAATAGCATACGAAGGTGAACATTTTAATCCCAGCACCCTACAAATGTACTTAAAAGCCGGCCAACTCAATAATCAGTATATGAACGTTTCCATCAAGACGCCAGACATCGCCTATATGCTTGAGCGTTACCATGCAGAAACATTTCCAAAACCACAAGATCTTAGGGAATATTTGCTCGAGTCGGATTATATTCTCGTTTCCCCTGACGACCTGGGCACAACATATTTGCGTAATAAACAGGCTTTATTGCAAATTCAAGACTACGTTACCGAAAATAATTACCAGGCATGTAGCAAATATATTGGTACAGTCGCACCAAACGAAACAAGCTGTACTGTTGCAGATGGCGAAGCTATCTATACCGGCAGTGATGTAAGCCTTAATAATCAGCCTGTAACAAAAGGCGGTGCTACTATTACTGGATTTGCGAAAGTATTTTGCCCATTTGGCTGTTCATTTGCCGAAGTAACACCACCTAACGCACAGCTTTCACTTGCAGTTACCTTCATTACCTCATTCAAACTCCCTACCGGCAGCACTGTTAACCTTTATCGTATTGGCAATATTACACCATAATCCCTCATTTAATAATAGAAAATGTAGTAGTTTGTACCAGTTGACAAGTTCGGGTTTTTTATGGTAGTATGTTCTTAAGACTTAAGGACGGAAGATAATCTCGAATATAACGATTTGCCAAAAGCAGCCAATCTTCTGTCCTCAAGCCCATTCTTTAAGAAGTGTAGCACTCGAAGCCCAATAGGGCACCAAACACCGTGTTTCGAGTTTATCCCATTGGGAGGTGGGTATAACCATATGCCAGTAACACTCTACCGAAAACAACGCCAAATCCTTGAATTTATTCGCACCTATATTGAAGCGCATGGTCATTCCCCAACGCTTCAAGAAATTGCCAAGGCCCAAGGCCTTTCTTCTTTAGCAACCGTCCATGAACATCTGCAAGCGCTAAACAAAAAAGGTGTTATTCGCCGTTTTGACGGTTTAGCCCGGGGTATCGAGGTAGTGCCTATGGGTTTTAACCACAGCGAAACTGTCGACTTACCTCTTATGGGTTATATCGCTGCCGGCCAACCAATAGAACCATTTACTGACCAAAATACCACCGTTTCTGTCACGCCATTTTTATTATCCTCGGGCAAGAGACGTTCGTATGTCCTCAAAGTTAAGGGTGAATCAATGATCGAAGATGGCATTTTAGACGGAGACTATGTTGTTGTCGAAGAAATAAACGCCGATGAGGTTAAAAACGGTGACATTGTCGTTGCCCTTTTGGAAAACAACTTTGCAACCTTAAAGCGCTACTATAAAGAACCAACCCGAATACGGCTAGAACCGGCTAATGCCACAATGAAGCCGATCTATGCTACTAATGTTAAGGTCGAAGGTCGTGTCACCGGTGTATTGCGAAAATACTAAGAGCAGTGCTCATCTACACACCAAGTTCTCATTAGCCTGGCAAGAGTGTCACAATCGTTGCTATTCCGGCAACCGACATAATGGCAGTGATAATCCAACCAAGCGCAGTAATTACCGGGTGGTTAGTACGGCTTCCCATAACTCGCTTGCTACTACTTAAAAGCACAATAAGCACTAATACTACTGGTGCTACCAATCCATTAATAACAGCGGAATAAATAAGTGCCTTTATAGGGTCTATACCGATGAAATTTATCGCCAGTCCTATGAGCGTTGCAATAATAATGACACCGTAAAAAGCATATGCCTGCTTCAACTTATGATAAAGGCCAACCTTCCAACCAAAACTCTCAGAAATTGCATACGAAGCTGACCCCGCTAGAACAGGTACAGCCAGTAAGCCAGTACCTATAATGCCGATAGCGAATAATAAATATGCCTGTTCACCAGCCAAGGGCCGCAGGGCTGAAGCAGCATCGGCAGCTGTCTTTATATTCGTTATACCATTATTAAAGAGCGTCGCTGCACAAACAGCGATAATAAAGAACATCACAATGTTTGACAGCAACATGCCCGACCATACGTCAATGCGCATATTTTTTATGTCTTCGTCAGTCGACCCTCTCCTTGATGCGACACTTGTTTCACCAGCCAAAATATCTTCCTCTACTTCTTGAGAAGTTTGCCAGAAAAATAAATAAGGCGATATCGTTGTACCGAGAATGGCAGTAATAATCACAATCTGGTCCCTCGAAAACGTAATTGATGGAATAACTGTGTGAACTAACAGTTGTTGCCAGTCTAGTTTCACTAGAAAAGCGGTTACAACGTAAGATAGTAAAATCATCGCAAGCCATTTTAGATATTTGGCATATTTTTCATAGGTGCTAAAGATTTGTAATATTAAGCAAATTGCAGTAAAGCCTACGACAAGTATTGGAAAGTTCATATGTGGTCGCAACAATTGTGTTGCCTTCGCCATCGCCCCAATATCAGCACCAATATTCAACGCATTCGCAAAAAATAATAATGCCGTGCACACATAAAGAACCCATTTTGGGTAATAACGTCGAATATTTGCTGCCAAACCTTGGCCTGTTTCTAATCCAATACGGGCGCACATTTCCTGCACAACCGCCATAAAAGGAAAAGTAAATAAAGCAAGCCAAATGAGGTGGAAACCGGTTTGGGCACCTTGTTGTGAATATGTTGCGATCCCAGACGGATCGTCGTCTGATGCGCCAGTCGTTAGCCCAGGACCTAAAAGCTTCCAGTAATCTTTAGCGTCTTTAATTGGTTTCCCAAGGTTTACATTTTTTGTAATTTGTTCGGTTGCTTCAACGCCTTTCTGAAGAACTTCAGCTGGTGTCTCTGCAACTTTTTTAACGATTTCTTCCGTCATGGCAATTTTAGTTTAGCGAGTGTATTACGCAAAAAGCAAGTCATAATACATTTGACATTGTCCAGGCTTAGACTAATGTGATACGATAAGTCCATGATGGCATCGCTTTCCGTTTTTATCATCCATTTTATTCAATCTTTCGGCTATGGCGCGATATTCTTATTGATGACGTTAGAGTCGGCCTTAATACCTATTCCCTCGGAAGTTACAATGCCATTTGCCGGGTTTTTCTCCCAACAAGGCAACTTAGCATTACCTATAATCATCCTTGTTGGTGCTATTGGAAACCTCATTGGGTCATTAATTGCTTATGCGATCGGTTATTTCCTGGAGGAAACAGTTATCGTTAATCTTATCAACAAGTATGGAAAAATTTTGCTCCTTACCAAAGACGACTACTTACAATCGCGAAACTGGTTTGATAAGTATGGCAGTAGTGTTGTTTTCTTCAGTCGGCTATTACCTGGCGTTAGGACCTTTATTTCGCTTCCCGCAGGGCTCTCTGAAATGAACCTAACGAAATTTATTACCTTTACCTTTTTGGGTTCGCTCATTTGGTCGGCAGTGCTTACTTACATTGGCTACTACCTTGGTTCAAACTGGGAGCATCTACGGGTATACTACAGCAAATTTGAGTACCTCATCATAGGCCTTTTACTCTTCGGCATACTCTATTACATTAACCACAAACTCCATCTGCTGGGCCATGGGCAAAAAACCCCCGACAATATTTCATAGCTGTAACCTCATTATGCTGACCGCAAAACGTATAACTATTCGGCGACGTTACTATAAGTAATTGTCTTGGGGGTGGGTGTAGTACGTAATCTTCGGGTAAGGATTATCTAAGGATGCTATCAATACGCTGCTTGATATATTTGATAGAAACCGCATTGTAATGAAGGTCGTCATAGGAAAGCATAACGCTACTTTGTGATGACCGATACCAGCTATCATCAGTACATGAAGGCACATATTGGGCCCCCGATACGTCTGCCCAATCCGGATTTGGCGGTGATCCAGCATAACAATTCTCAGCTGGAGAAATACCAGCCGGACCTCCACTTGCAGCATATGAATATTCGTCTCGCAAGCTAGCGAAGGAATGGCCAAATTCATGGAGACTCATGCTCGGTGTGTAACTGCCGTTATATAATACAGCCACATCTTGTCCAATATAGCCAGCACCACTGTATGTTGATGTATTATCGACAACAATAATAGAATCATATGGCTGACCAGAACTATTCGCAGCTGAAGCAACAGCGGATAAATCACATATAAGCAACCTTGTACCGCCTTGCTGGCAGCCAAGATTGGCAGTAGTCGAATAACTATTGACTTTAACTCTCCCCGGATAATCACTGTAGGGCGGTGTGGTTGTAATTTTTTGCTGGATAGCGCTTGCAATACTGTCAATCGAAGCACCACCAAAGTCCGCCCCTAACACTAAAATGTTAAGCGCATTTGATCCTTTGGGCGGCGCGGAAGGTACTGGCGTTGGACTTGCACCCAAGCTGGCTTTCGGCGTGGGAGCTGGTGTGCTTATACCAGACGAGGATGGTAATGGCGTAGTATGTGGTGTTGCAGTAGGTTGCACAGTTGGGTGTGGTGTCCCGCCACCGCCACTAGCAGAACAGGTACATGTTAATGAACAGCCTGAGGCGCAAATACCGCCGCCGATAGTATACGGTCCACAGTCTATCGTAGCCGGGGCGACACAACCTTGCGGTATGCAAGGTTTAACATAGCCACTGCCATACGAACCTTGGCAGCTATTGCTACTTAATGCTGCCCCTGCTATAACCGAATTACTCTTTGAAGAACTCTGCCCTTTGGCATTATTAGATAACGTAACACTGCTCATGAGGTCTCCTGATGGGTTACGCAAATTAATTTTCGTTGCCGTTTGGTCAATCGGCAAAGTGATGCTGAAATTTACCTTGTCCAACGATTCAGTTCCGCCACTCATTTTTCCGTTCCCAAGATTACCATTTTCGTAGGCAAGTTGGTTTGGAATAGAAAAAATACGCTCTGTGATTAATTCATTTTTCGCATTCACTATCTGTAAAATATAGCCGCTTTGCACTGGTATATAACGTGGCGCATACCCTTTTTGAGTTTTGAATTGGCTTAAGGTTAATATGGGGTTTGATTGTTTATTATAGG
>CAYSOG010000007.1:51114-60547 GCA_964432675.1 uncultured Gammaproteobacteria bacterium
CCCTCATCTACACCAGCACGCACACTCTTTCCATCCACGACGCTCTTCCGATCTTAATATGGGGTTTGATTGTTTATTATAGGTTAGGTCTACTTGGATAATATCGTATGGCCCACCATTTGTAATACCAAAAGTGTCCATACGAATTTGACCTTTATCTGCAACGCCACCATTTCTGTTATGCAAAATAGCCTTATTTTTTACTGCAATAAAGCTTACAACCGCAAGTAAACTAATCACAATGATTAGAATAATAATGACCGGTGTAACACCATTGGCATTGAGATGGAATAACTTCTTCATGGCAGCTTTATATTTACTATACAAACATTCTTAAACAAAATACAAGGAGTTAGAATAATTCTTCAACTAATTTTGACACGTCGATTTTGTCAATTGGCTGCTTGACAAGTGGTGTTTTAGCAATTTGTGGATAAAGGGAATCGAGTGTGGGCTCTTCTGCTTTATAAAATACACCGAGTGGAATCCGTTCTTCCCATTCATATGCCTTTTCAAAGGCCTTTAACTTATCAGTTGGCTGCCAGCCTTCAGTTTCCATTTTATAGACCTTCCGATAAAAATATTGAAATGTATTTATGTGGTTAAACGTTACACACGGCTGGAGAATATCAATAAACGCAAATCCCTTATGTTGCACCCCTTGGACAATAAGGTCGATTAAATGTCTCGTGTCACCGGCAAAGCCTCGGGCGACAAATGTCGCACCGGAAGCCAGGGCAAAGGCAATTGGATTTAATGGCTTTTCGACAGTACCGTGCGGTTGTGACTTTGTTTTCATGCCCTGCTCAGAGGTATCGGAAGATTGGCCTGTTGTTAAGCCATAAACCTGGTTATCATGGACAAGATGGCATATATCAATATTCCGCTTCATAGCATGGAACAAATGGTTGCCGCCTTCATCATATTGGTCACCATCACCAGCTTGGGTTATGACTGTTAATGCATTATTTGCAAGTTTAGCACCGGTTGCAACAGACAAAGGTCGACCATGTAGCCCATTAAATCCATAAACATTCACCCAATATGGCACTTTTGAGGAACAGCCAATACCGGAAACAAGTAAAATATCCTGCTGGCGAATACCTAATTCAACCAAAGCATTTTTAATGGCAACCCAGATACCAAAATCACCACACCCAGGACACCAGTTCGGTTTTGAATAATTGATTTCAAAGTCTTGTAATTGTGACATTATGTTGTTTTACCTTTTTGTTCTTTTTCTGCAATATCATTGCTTTGGGCATGAATATTTTTAGCTTCAGGTTTTGACTGGCTTGTAGGCACTAATGGGCTAACTGCATCAATGCCACCAATTGGAATAAGCTCAACTGCTTCGTCGTGGGATTTTACCTCCATAAATGCCGTAATCTGTTCTATGATTTCTTCGGGAAAAAATTGCCTGCCATCAAATTTAACAACAATTCGAGGGATTGAAACACCTGAATGCTCATATAATAAACCTGCAAACTGTCCATTATAATTACCTTCAAAAAGTATCATTTTTTGACCACTTTCTTTTAGTTTTTGCAGCATTGTAACCTGGAGTGGCCAAAGATAACTATAATGTAAATAATTTGCTTGCGGCGTATTCTTATTAAGCAGGCGTAACGCTTCCAACACTGCCATTTTTGTCGAACCAAAACCGACAACGGTTACCTTGGCATCTTTTGGTCCATAAAGTACAGGTTCTGGGATATCAACCATTGCAGTTGTTAACTTTTTCATGCGCTTGTCCATCATTTTAAACCGATTTTCGGCTTCTTCATTGAATAAACTATTTTCTTCATGCTCGTCGGAAGCTCCTAAAAACGGTTTGCCTCCTTGGCCTGGAATTTTTCTTGGACTAATACCGTCAGCGGTAAAACGGTAGCGTAAATATTTATCACCCATTTCGTCGGCAGCTGCATCAGACAACAATTTTCCCCGATCAATCGTTAGTTTTGCAGTATCAAACGGGGTCTCAGAACGATGGCTTTCATTTAAATTCTTGTCGGTCAAGACAATAGCGACAGTTTGGTATTTATCAGCTAAATTAAATGCCTCATGGGTAAGATAAAAAGCCTCGGTAAAATCACCAGGCGCTAGGACAAATCGTGGAAACTCGTCTTGGGCGGCATGCAAAACAAAACGAATGTCGGCTTGCCCTGTCCAAGTTGGTAAGCCAGTTGCAGGTCCCGGGCGCATGCCATTAATAACAACCAGCGGTGTTTCGGTCATAGCAGCCAAACCCAGGGTTTCCACCATTAAGGAAAGGCCACCACCCGATGTTGCCGTCATTGCTCGCACGCCAGCAAATGAAGCGCCTAAGGCCATATTGATACCGGCAATTTCATCTTCAGGCTGCTTATAAATCAGCCCAATTTCTTCATCATGGGTTGCTAGGTAAGCCATTATATTATTAATCGGAGTCATTGGGTAAGCTGATAAAAATCGACATCCAGCTTTAATTGCTCCAAGTGCAACCGCTTCACTTCCAGAAATTAGCATGCGTTTTTTATTTTCTTTGCGCTCAACTTTCCATCCAAAGTCTTTAGGTAAATTTTGTTTCACAAAATCGTAACCAGCTTTAGCTACCTTAACGTTGAGTGTAACAACCTCCTGTCCCTTTCGGCCAAAAATTTCGCTAAAAATATCTTCAAGATAACTGAACTCTGCACCCAGCAGCGCCAATGACGCCCCAATCGATACCCCATTCATCATCACCGGCTCACCACCATTTTCCTTTGCAAGACGAAGGAGTGGAACAGGAATTTGCACAAGGTCTGTCCGCATAAAACCAGGCTCCTTTATTTGTTCATTGTCATAAATAACGGCACCACCCGGCGTTAATTCTCTTTCATGAAGGGTAATCGTTTCCTTATTCAAGGCAACAAGCATATCAACCTGCAGGTTAGGCGCAAAGATTTCGTCAGCGTTCGCGCGAACAATATAGGTATTATGGCCGCCTCGGATTAATGAAGGGTATTCAACAAAATCGCAAACTGAGAGGCCATGGCGCATACAGGCTTTCGCAAAAATAGTTCCAGACGACATAATGCCGAAACCTGCTTCACCACCAATTTTCCAGACAAAATCATTAACTACCATATGGAAAAGTGAAAACGTAAAAATCAAAAATAAAAATCAGAGCCTATCATTGCTATCTATATGTTATTTTACATTTTACATTTTGATATTTACATGAAGACTGCAATATTCCATGTATCAGTCCAGGGATGTATAATGCTCGTATGAATAGCACAAGTAATGGTACTCTTTTCATTGTAGCCACACCAATAGGGAACTTGCAAGATATAACCTTACGCGCTCTTGAGACGCTCAAAAACGTGGATTTAATCCTTGCCGAAGACACGAGGCATACCAGCCTACTTCTCAACCATTATACTATCCAAAAGCCAATCCTCTCGTTCCATGAGCACAATGAACAAGCAAGAGCTGTCGAGGTTGTGGCAAAATTGCAAGCTGGACAATCAATTGCCTTAGTTTCCGACGCTGGCACGCCACTTATTTCAGATCCGGGTTATAAGTTAGTCCGGCTATGCATCCAAAGCGGCATCCCAATCGACGGCTTGCCAGGACCAACTGCAGCAATTATGGCACTTATGCTTTCTGGTTTACCTCCAGACAAATTTCTTTTTCTTGGCTTTTTGCCACAAAAACCTGGCAAAAGGCAAAAAGTATTAGAAAACATTCGCCCTTTTTTACATAATAGTAGCGCTAACGGGCTTCAAACAACGGTTATTATTTACGAAAGCCCGCATCATCTGGGTAGAACCTTAAGCGATATGCAACTTATTTTCGGTGATATTACTATAGTAGTTTGTAGGGAGTTAACCAAGATTCACCAGGAAATATTTCGAGGATCAGTTAGTGAGGTTATAAACCATTTCGTACATCCGAAAGGTGAGTTTGTGGTACTTTTCTAATATCCCATGCAATTAGCCGGCCCGTGTTAGGCGGGAATTACTATAGATAACAGTTTTAATCGAGCGAGTACCAATATCAGTCGGGTACTCACCAGTAAAACTATGCGTTGATAACAATTCAGCCGGCAAACCGATTGCCTGTAGCATACCTTCGGTTGATATGTAGCCTAATGAATTAACCCCAAAAACTTCTCGCATTTCAGGAATACTCATATTGGCGGCAATCAATTCTTCCTGGGTTGCCGTATCAACACCATAATAGTCAGGATATTTTACTTCAGATGAAGCCGAACGCACATGAACCTCTTTCGCTCCGGCTTCAAACAACCGCTTAACCACAATCGGTGTCGTTAAACCACGCACAATTGAGTCATCGACAACCACAACCCGTTGGCCTTCAACCAATTCGGGGATGATTTTGTACTTAAAATCTGCTTCGCGGGCACGTATCTTCTCATTAGGCTTTATAAACGTACGTGAACTGTATGGGTTACGGATTAATCCCTGTTTATAAGGAATACCACTTTGTTCCGCGTAGCCGATGCCAGCCGGTGTACCGGAATTTGGAACGCCGACAACAATATCAGCATCTGCCGGTTGTTCCATGGCAAGCTGCCTACCTAACTGGTCGCGGACCAATTGGACACGTTTCCCAAGCAGCATGCTGTCAGGGCGGGCAAAATAAATAAGTTCGAAGATGTCAAGCTTCTGGTCGCTCTTTTCAGCCTGGTACGAAGAAAGACCTTCTTCGTTAATCGTTACCATTTCACCTGGCTGAATATCACGGATAAAATCAGCTCCGACACCGACAAATGCGCAAGTTTCAGAAGCTACAACATAGCCGCCATTTAGTTTCCCAAGCGATAAGGGCCTAATCCCTTTTGGGTCTCGTGCGGCGACCAAATCTTTTTCGTCCATCGCGACTATCGAGTAAGCACCCACAAACAATGGTAGTGCCGCATGTACCGCTTCTGTCAATCGTGCGCCTTTCCCTTTGTAATAGTTAATGGCTTCAAACATCATTTCTGAATCATTTAGGTCGCTGCTTGGAATGCCCGTTTCGTCTAGGAATTGTTCGAGATACTGCAAGTTTGAAATATTACCGTTATGAGCCAGTGCGAATGCATTGTCGGGCTGGTGTACTGGCTGCATATGTCTGGGGTCCATATTACCCGAGGTCTTATAACGATTATGGCCAATAGCCAGGTGGCCGGAAAGTGTGTCGTTAATAACATCAGGGTCATCAAACGCGTGGACCACTAGTCCGGTGGCTTTATGGACCTTCATGGCTTCACCATTAGCGGCAGCGATACCCGAGCTGTCTTGGCCACGATGCTGTAATTCCATAAGACCATAGAAAGTGATGTTTGCGGCACTTTGGTCGCCATATATGCCAAAGATGGCACACTTTTCACGAGGCTTATCGTAATCGGGTGTATATAATAATTGACGTTCATTCATAGCAGTATTTAAAATTGCCCTAATATTCTTCTAAGGTTGAGGTGTCACCAATCGGTTGACCCATTTCCTTTGCTTTTAAAATACGACGCATAATTTTACCGCTTCTAGTTTTTGGTAGTTTATCAATAAATGCTACTTCTTTCGGATAAGCGTGGCCTGCTAAATGTTTCTTAACATGCATGGCCAATGCCTCTTTTAGTTTATCTGTCCCTTTTACCCCAGGTTTTAAGACAACGAAGGCTTTAATAATTTCACCGCGAATTTTGTCTGGTTTACCAATCACGCCGGCTTCAACAACGCCGGGATACTCAACTAGCGCTGATTCGACTTCAAATGGACCGACACGTTCGCCTGAAGTTTTTATAACATCGTCAGCCCTACCCACAAACCAAAAGTATCCATCCTTATCACGATAGGCCCGGTCACCAGAAATATACCAGCCCTTCTCAAAATATGATTTATACTTTTCTTCATTATGCCAAACAGTCTGCATCATCGAAGGCCAACCTTTTTTGATTGCTAAATTACCTTCTTTACCAGTACCAAGTGGTTTGCCCTTATCGTCAAGAATAGCAGCGGTAATTCCAGGAAATGGTTTTCCCATTGACCCAGGCTTTATGTCCATTGTGGCATAATTACAAATCATCATGCCACCCGTTTCTGTTTGCCACCACGTATCATGGAACGGCAGGCCGAAAACTTTATTCGACCATACAACAGCTTCAGGATTGAGCGGTTCACCAACGCTACAAAGATGTCGTAAATTGGATAAATTGTATTTTTTGACGAGTGCGTCACCGGCAGCCATCATCATTCGTATCGCTGTGGGTGCCGTATACCAAACAGAAATTTGGTACTTTTCCAAGAGTGAATACCAAAGTGCAGTATCAAATCTACCAGCAAAAACTAACTGTGTGGCTCCTGCAACCATCGGCCCTAAGATTTCATATGCAATACCCGTAACCCAACCCGGATCCGCTGTACACCAGTATGTATCTTCATCATGCAAATCAAGGACATATTTACAAGTAAGGTACTCATGCAAAATCGCCTTATGGGCATGCACAATACCTTTTGGTTTACCGGTCGTCCCCGAGGTGTAGAGCATAAAAGCAAAATCATTCGGTTTCATTTTGGCCACTCGTGTAACATCTTCAGCCTGGCCCATAGCCTTAGTAAATGCGTTATCGTCGACCACAATTATTTCCTTCAGCGCGGGAAGACTGCGGCGCACTTTATCTAACCTTGGCTTGAGCTCCTTTGTAGTAATTACTATTTTGGCACCGGAATTCTCAAGCCTATCCTTTAAAGCAGCCTCTTGAAATGCTGAAAACATGGTACCTGCAATAGCCCCCGTTTTGAGTATGCCGAGAAAAGCAAAATAAAGTTCGGGTATTCTAGGCAAAAACAAGAAGACACGATCGCCTCGGTTAATATTATGGTTCCTTAAAATATTGGCAAACTTATTTGAAAGCACGTAGAGGTCATGATAGGTAAACGACTTACTGTTCCCTTCGTCACCTTCCCAATAAATGGCAATTTTATTCCTACGCCATGAAAGCGCGTGTCGGTCAACTGCATTAAAAGCGGCATTTATCGTACCATCGTCGAACCAAGTAAGCTCGTCCTCGTAACTCTTGAATGAGAAATTACGCCGAAACGTTTGGTAATTTAAAAGGTATGGCGCAAGCTTAAGTCCTTTAGAATTTTTTTTAATAACCATATAAATGAGGAACACCTCCATGTTAAAAGTAAACATAGAGATAAATAATCCTAAGAATCTTAAAATCTTTTGTGCTTTATAATCTCTTGTTAGTCTTTACTTTTTACGCTTTACTATTACATTACTAAACTTATTGGCAGCGGTGCAAGCTTTTCAAATGCGTAAGGGAATTAGTAGGTCCCTCCCAGTCATTTCAAGTGGTTTTTGTATATGCATTAACGCAAGCACTGTGGGGGCCACATCAGCCAAAATGCCTGTCTGGAGGGTTTTATTGGTGACATTTTCCAAGCCGTTGGCAATAACTATAAATGGTACAGGATTGACAGAATGTTCTGTATCAGGCTTGCCGGTGACTACATCAAGCATCTCTTCGACATTCCCATGGTCACCGGTAATAACAACTGCGCCGCCAACCGAAAGTACAGCATTAACAATTTTTCCTAATGCCGTATCCACAGCTTCGCAAGCAATAATTGCAGCCGGGATAACACCAGTATGCCCCACCATGTCGGGTGCCGCAAAATTTATTAACACGAAATCGTAGACTGCTGATGTAATTTTTTGGACAGCTACTCTGGCGACTTCCGCTGTTGACATTGCCGGGGCTAAATCATACGTTGCAACTTTCGGCGATGGCACTTCTATCCTATCCTCGCTCGGAAAGGGCGCTTCACGGTATCCATTGAAAAAATAAGTGATGTGGGCATATTTTTCCGTTTCAGCCAAATGTAGCTGTCGCATATTTTGTTCTGAAACTACTCGCGCTAAGGTAACTTTAACTTCTTCAATTGGAAATGCCACGGCAGTAACGGGCATATCTTTTTCATACTCTGTCATCGAAATAAAGGTAATGTTTGTTAATTTTTTCTTTCGGGCAAACGTCTGGTTTTTGTTTTCCTCATATTTATCCATACCGTGGTGATCACGATAAATATATTGCCTAACTAAAACGTGCTCAAAATTAGCATCTACAAAAGCGCGGGTTAATTGCCTTGCCCTATCTGGCCGAAAGTTAAAAAAGATAATCGCATCATTATCATTAATGAGGCCAAGGGGCTTACCATCTGCGGTCGTAATACAAGTTGGGACAATGAACTCATCTGTGATATTTTTTTGATAGGCTTGCTCAATAGCAATGGCTGCCGTCTGCGCTTTGTCGCCTTCACCCAATACCAAACAATTGTAGGCCTTTTCTGTCCTGTCCCAATGGTTATCCCGGTCCATAGCATAATAACGACCCATAATTGAAGCTATCTTACCAACGCCAATACTTTCTAAACGCTTTTCAATTTCCGTAATTTCAGTTATTGCTTCACGCGGTGAAGCATCACGGCCATCAGTAAACAAATGGAGTCGCACATTGTCGTGGTTTAACCCAGCCTCTTTAGCAAACCATAAGAGGGCATACAAGTGCTCAAGGTAACTATGGACAGATCCCGAACTAACAAGGCCCATTAAGTGTAATGTTGTACTGTGGTGTTTAACGTGGTCAGCGGCTAATAAAAAGGCCTGGTTTAAGGAATTGGCCGTCGGCTATAGCAGCATTAATACGCAAAATGTCTTGGTAAACGATACGTCCGGCTCCCATGTTCAAATGGCCGACCTCAGAATTGCCATCCTCGCCATGAGGTAATCCAACCGCTTCGCCTGCAGCCAATAGGCTAGTGGATGGATATCTTCCCTGAAACTTATCCATATTTGGCGTTTTAGCCAAACTAATTGCATTCCCGGCCGACGGTGGCGCTATACCCCACCCATCAAGGCTAATTAATACAACCGGCTTAAACTTTTCATTAAATTTCATTTAAAACCTTTTGGATTGCAAACAATCGGTCATATTTCGCAACTCGTTGGCTTTGAACGGGGGCACCAATTTTTGCGAATTCGGCGTTACTACCAACTGCCAAATCTGCAATAAAGTCATCATCTGTTTCACCAGCACGGTGGGAAACAATAGTAGTAACATTATTTTCATGCGCAAGTGCAATGACAGCAAGCGTTTTTGTAATGGTGCCTATTTGGTTCGGTTTTACAATAACACCGGAAATAAGCTTTTGGTCTATGGCACTTTTAACGAGCGTCGGATTTGTAGTAGTTAAATCATCACCACAAATAATAACGTCTGTCGGGAATTTGTCAGCAAAGTTTTGCCAGTCTTTTAACGCAACTTCCGAAAAAGGATCTTCTAAGTATATAATTGGTTCCGTGACTAAGAGTTTTGTTAAAAATTGGTAATATTTTTCCGGACTTGCCGGTTCTTCAATATCCTTTACGTCGTAGTTGCCATCTTTATAATATTGGC
>CAYSOG010000008.1:0-54198 GCA_964432675.1 uncultured Gammaproteobacteria bacterium
TCCCAAAGGTGTTACTTTAGCTGGCGGTAACGTCACAATTCAAATGTAGTTGATGGAAATATTGATGCGGCGGTTGGACAACTCATATTAAGCCCAGGAGCAAAAGTTGGCGGTAACGTACTATATGTTAGTAAAAACCAAGCCCAAATAATGAACGGCGCAACGGTGAGCGGCACTATTACGCAAAAGCAGCCTCCAGCTTCATCAAACCCGCCACCCCAAGCAACTGCTTCTGTTATCGGCGCGATAACTGGTATAACGATTTTCTTTAAGATTATTGGCCTGCTTTCCTCGCTTGTTGTTGGTTTCTTGTTATTGCGTTTTGTGCCGATATATTCTCAAAGGATAACGACAACAATTTTAGAAAAGTCATTGGTATCTGTAGGCATTGGTATCTTAGCGGTTATTGTTTGGCCGGTTGCTATTATCGCCTTGTTGGTCACTATTATTGGTATACCATTGGCACTTATTGCGCTTTTCACACTACTCGTTTTTGTAATACTAGCCCATATTGTTGTAGCAGCTGCAGTTGGGCAAAAAGTATTACAATGGCTTAACATTACCTCCAGTAGTTATCTTGCCTTTGTGGTTGGACTTTTATTAATCGCCATTTTAAGTCTTCTTCCGGTTTTGGGTGGGATTGTAAACTTCTTCGTATATGTAACCGGTATTGGGGCGCTGCTTATAGAAAAAAAGGCACTCTACATTCGACTTCGCCAAGCTAAGGAAATATAATCCGCCAATACACTCCTTACATGTCGTACAATCCAATATTAATCCTTCTATAGTTTATATTTTGCTTATTAATTAAGACTTGACTTAATTAAGTAAATACTTTAATATCAATGTATGGATGTATTTTCAGCCTTGGCCGAACCAACACGCCGCGATATTGTCGAATTACTTGCCTTAAACGGGCAGTTGTCTGCGACAGACATCTCAAATAATTTCACTGTTAGCCCCCCGGCTATTTCACAACATCTTAAAGTACTTCGTGATACTAAATTAGTTCAAGTAGAAAAACGGGCCCAACAACGGTTGTACCAGCTTAATCCTGCTAAAATTTCAGAGCTGGATTCGTGGGTCAAAAAAATGACCCACCTTTGGGAAGTACGATTTGATACCCTGAATGAAGTTCTCAAGAAAGAAAATACGAAAAATAATAAATTGAAGTCCCGCCTTCGTTAAAACTACTGCGAGGTGAGAAAGGATAAAATAATATGGCCGATGACCAAAAAATAGTGTTTTCCCGTGTATTCGATGCTCCTAGAGAAAAAGTATGGGAAGCATGGACAGATCCAGAAATAGCCAAAAAATGGTGGGGGCCGAAGGACTTTACCGCGCCGTCGATGAAAATTGACTTAAAAGTTGGTGGAAAATATATCTACTGCATGCATGGCCCGGCGGGAACGGATTTTGATAAGGATATGTATAGTGCTGGAGAATTCAAGGAAATTGTTCCAAACGAAAAGCTTGTTGTGACAGACTATTTTTCTGATGAGAACGGCAATCTGGTTGATCCAACAACCTACGGCATGGGAGAGAATTTTCCAAAAGAAAGTATTGTTACGGTTACCTTTGAGGAAGTCGACGACAATAAGACAAAACTTTCCATCATCTATATGCCTGAATCCGAAGCCGCAGCCGAAGCCATGAAAAAGACCGGTATGGACGAGGGTTGGAACCAGACCTTAGACAAACTTGCCGAGGTTCTGAGATAAGCTATCCTACTCCCTTCTCTAAAGAAGAAAGAATAGGACTTTGGATATTAAATTGGAGGAAACTTTATGCAAAAAATTACCCCATGTTTATGGTTCGATAATGAGGCTGAAGAGGCGGCGAATTTCTATACATCGTTATTTGATGACGGAAAAATACTAAAAACCACACATTTCACTGCCGAAACACCTTCCAATAAGCCTATCGGCAGTGTTTTGACGGTTTCTTTTCAAATCGCCGGACAAGAATTCATGGCGCTAAACGGCGGCCCAGAATTTAAGTTCAACGAGTCGATCTCGTTTGTCATCAATTGCGAAACGCAGGCAGAAATTGACGAATTATGGCAAAAACTTTCAGCAGACCTGAATGCGGAAGCCTGTGGCTGGTTGAAGGATAAATACGGTATGTCTTGGCAAATTGTGCCGTCAATTATGGATGAATTAGTTGACGATGCCGACCGCGAAAAGTCGGCACGAGCCTTGAAAGCACTGTTAGAAATGAAGAAGCTTGACATTGCAAAATTAAAAGCTGCATACGAAGGAAAATAATAAAAGACAAGTTGGTTGCAATTATAATGCTCATGGCATAAGATGCACCTAGTGAAAAGGCAAGGAATCCTTTGTTTCCTTAAACGTAATAACGAGGTATGTTTAGTGAAAGTTGATTATGGTAACGGCAAGCTAATTTGGAACGGAGTAAGCGGTTTTATTGAACCTGGTGAAACATCAGAAGAGGCAGTATTACGCGAAGTGGAAGAGGAAATTGGAGTTCGTATTGATTCCTCATCGCTACTTTTTAAGGGAACACAAGCTATTTCTAGCAACCTTGCATTGGATACATTTATTGCAACAAAATGGCAAGGGAATCCGAAGCCAAAAGAGGAAAGCATAAAAATGGTGAAATGGTTCGCCATCGAGAATATGCCTTTTCCAGAAATGTTTGCTAATAATCAAGCCTGGATTCCAAGTATAATAAAATAACAAAGGAGGTACTTCATGTTTAATGCAAAAGCAGCATTTGCAGGATTTTCGGTTGATGATCTTGGAAAGGCTAAGCAATTTTATACAGAAACACTTGGGTTAAAGATCCACAGTGAAGAAATGGGTATCAGTTTTCAGCTGCCAGGCGGCGGCGGATTATTCGTCTATCCAAAGCCAAACCATGAGCCAGCAACGTATACGGTGTTAAATTTTGTTGTTGAGGATATTGATCAAGCTGTTGATGAACTAACGAGCCTTGGGGTACAGTTTGAGCATTACGACATGGGTGAAATTAAGACCGACGATAAAGGTATCGCACGCAGTCCTTCTGCTGACAAAGGCCCTGATATTGCCTGGTTTAAAGACCCAGCCGGCAATATCCTTTCAGTGCTGCAAAATAAATAACATGTTTTCGTCCTTGCGAGGTACGAAGCAATCTTCTCCATTGTGGAGCATCCCGACCAAGATTGCCACCCTCGTCCCTCGCTTGCAATGACGAACTATCTTAAGAAAGGAAAAATATGAAACTCAATTTCGCGTCGATTTTATTATTTAGTGAAAATTCGAAAGAACTTGGGGATTTTTACAAGAAAGTTTTTGATAAGGATCCGGAATGGTCAGATGGTGGCTATTATGGGTTCTTGGTTGGTAATGGATTTTTCACTGTTGGGCCACATGATAAGGTCCACGGCAAGAATTCGGATCCAAACCGGATTTTGCTTAACTTCGAAACCGAAGAAGTTGAGGAAGAATTTAAACGCATCAAAGACCTCGGCGCAACAGTCGTGGCCGAGCCTTATCACCCGATGGAAGACGAAAGCGTAATGATCGCAACGCTTGCCGATCCAGACGGCAACTACTTCCAAGTAATGACCCCTTGGAAAGGCGAATAGGTCAACGTTAATAAATTCAAAGGAGAAATAATGTTATGGCTCAATTAAGCCCGTATTTAACATTTCAAAGTGAAACCGCCGAGGCGATGAAATTTTATCAGTCGATCTTTGGGGGCGAGTTAAAAATGCAGACTTTTGGTGAAAGTGGTATGCCGACGTCGGATGAAGACAAAGACAAAATCGTTCACGCCGATTTACGGGGTGATGTTGCGTTTATGGCCAGTGATGGGGGCAGCCAGCATGAAATCCACATGGGCGATAATATCAGCATGAGCATCTCAGGTGCAGAAGAAGACAAACTAAAAGGGTATTTTGAAAAGCTCTCAGAAGGCGGAAAAGTTACGATGCCACTTGCTAAGCAATTTTGGGGTGACATGTTCGGCATGGTAACCGATAAATTTGGTGTCCACTGGATGGTTAACATTTCAGCACCAAAATCCTAATCAGAAGTTCTAGTCCATCGCCATCCTTAGTGATACGCCATCAACTCACTGGTATATGCCGAGCCAGAGCGATGCCTTTTAAACTTAAGTAAAGGTATCTCCATCTATACCTACAATATGAATAATGTCATAATTGGCAAGGGAAATTTAGCGGGAAAAGGTGTATATGCCAATAAGGATTTTAAGAAGGGTGAAGTTGTTATTCAGTATCACCTTAGACCATTATCCAAAGAGGAATACAAAAAGTTGCCAAAGAGTGAAAAAATGTTTACCCACACTCATTGGGGGCAAATTAACCTCTATTCTGAACCTGAACGTTATGTGAACCACTCATTCAGTGGTAATGTCTACCAAGACTTAGTTAAGCAGTGCGACATCGCTCTGCGCGATATTAAAAAGGGTGAACCAATCACTGGTGATGCGACAAAAGATGATGTTTATTAAATAGGTATATGAGAAAAATATTCTTGTTTATGATGGTGAGTTTGGATGGGTTTTTTGAAGGGCCGGACCACGACCTAAGTTGGCATAATGTTGATGAGGAATTTAACGACTATGCGATTGCGCAAACGAAAAGTATTGATACACTGCTGTTTGGGCGACGGACGTATGAGTTGATGGCGGAATATTGGCCAAGTGAGGATGCGCGAAAGACCGATCCGATTGTTGCCGATCTTATGAATAATACCCCGAAAGTTGTCTTTTCAAAAACGCTTCACAATGTCCAAGAAACTAACTACTGGAAGAACGTCCGTCTTATCCATGATAATATTGCTGAAGAGGTTAAAAAACTGAAAGAGCAACCTGGGAAAGATCTTGCAGTCTATGGCAGTAATAACTTTGCCGTTAGTCTTATCCAGATCGGCCTACTCGACGAAATTAGAGTGATGATAAATCCTGTTGTCATCGGCAAAGGTACACCACTGTTTGCTGGTATCCAAAATAAATTAAGTCTCAAGTGTATAAATACCAAAGCGTTCCATAATGGCAATGTTTTGCTGTATTATCAACCAATAAATACGCCCTCAAAGTAAATAGAAGCATTATCCGGTTATACGTTGCCACCTTCCTACCATATAAATGGTATATTGACAACAGATGTCTTGACATATAATTAGGCCATCGACTAAAGAAAGGGGGTGTTTTTGATGCCATTATTTATGGGAAAACATAAACTGTTAGAAAACATGACCGAAGAAGACATAAAAGAAGGTTGGGAAAAATATAAAGTAGCCGCGACACAGCGGGGATTAAAGCCTCTTCATGCTAACTTAAGTGTTGCAAACGGTTTTGCCTATTGTGAAACAGAAGCGCCAAATGCCCAGGCAGTTCGTGATGCCCACGAAGCTGCTGAAGTACCGGTTGAGGATGTTATTGAAATAACTGTTTTGGAATAATATACAACTTGCGCGCATTACTATTACCATGCTGCTTAAATCAGCCTTGCTAATAGCATGTTGCTGGTATTGTGCTCTTGCTGTGGTATACTTTTGGCCATGAAAACACCCGAGCTTGGTCGCAGTATATTGTTGGCGACGACACTGATAAGCGCAGGTGCATGTGCCTCGATTAAAGAACCGCATCCTACCATAAGACCGTCTCATGCTATATCTTGTCCATTACTGGTAGAACCCCCACATGCACCATTACGATTTGGCCGCATAGAAAGTTCAAGTATCTATGTTGATAAACCAATGCCGACAACAGATGAGTATAATTTCTTTGTAAGCCAAGCATTTGTTGCCCGCTACGTCCTTGAGAAAACATTTACAACTGATCAATACAGTGTTATGCATCCTGCAAATAGCACTTCCCCCACACCATTTTTCTTTGATTCATTCCCTGCTAGAAGCTTACAAGCACCAGACAACCCCTTTACGCTCCTTAGTAAGTATGCAATGGAAGCTCGCGCTTCAAACAGAGGCGCTGATGGCTATGCTATTCACCTTAATGATCTAGTAGTAAACGATATAGTACCACCGCTTCCTGAGCTTCTAAAAAGTAATAACGCCAAGCTATTAATTTTGACTCACTATACCGACCCACAAGACAGATTGCGATTTTGTGCAATGCCAAACCAGTTCGAAGTGCAATTTGGGGCCCAGCTTAAACGACCATTAGCAAATGGCGAAGAAGCAGAACAATATGTAAGGGCATTTATCCGTGGTATACCGACGAATAGGGATGAAGTAGATAATGGCATAGCGAAACACATATATGCCCAGTACAAAAGTCCGCAAAAGGAAATTCCAAATTATATCAGCGATACACCATTTATGATAACGTATGCACAGCAAGGGAAGTATGGAGAAGAAATAATTACTGTTTCAGTGACCGCACTTGGCATTATAAGTTACTCATTTAAACCACGATAAAGCTAAAGGTTTTTATAAAAATTCGAGAAATTTTGGAAGAAGCCCAATATATTCCTCACAGACATAAAAAGACTACGTTTAGATTTTTACATCCCATAGTTGAAATTATTAGTTTGCATTAGGTATAATTACCCGAATACGCGGCTATTGTGGTTCGTGTACTTGTAGGGGAAGAGGAGTACGTTCATGTTTGGCTTAGTAAATAAGGGTGATCTTGATGCGCTTGAAAGTCGGCTAAATTCGAGACAAGACAGAGCAGCGGCAGATGCACTTAAAAATGCAACACCTGATATTATTCGTTCGGTCAAGCAACAACTAACACCATCAACTGTCTTGGAACTTAGTACAACCGAGCAAGTGACACTTGATGAGGTTATAACGCGGGTCTTGGCGCAGCTTGCTCCGATGGTACAACAACACCTTACGGAAGCGGTCGAGAATATTGATGTTGGGGCAATCGCTGATCGGCTCTACAATGATACGAGGATAGAAGAAATTGAGGATGGCATTGCTGACAAGCTAAGAGACCAAGTCTATGAGGCTCTCGACTTAAATAGAATAGCTGAAGTAATTGCCGAGAAGATCGTAGATGATGATTACCTCAATATGAGCGAAGTAGAAGAACAAATTGCCAATACGGTGTCTGACCGTATGGTAATTAACTTACGGCCGCAAACCTAACTGCTAGAACGAACCACTTTTTAAAGTTAAGCCCACTAACTTATTTGACGCTGTAGAAATAAATTCATCTGCAGCGTCTTTTTTATTGCTAAAAATTTCCAAGTATCATTTTCTTTCTATTTGCAACTTGGCCAAGAGCTTTGTTCGCCTTTTGAAATCATGTATGCCGCAGTTTTAATTGCTTCTTCTGGATCGTTTCGAAGTGAATCATCAGTACTAAGCCCCATGAGCTGCCGTACCGTTGCCCATGACTGTGCCGCAAACTGGTACATGCCACGATAATAACCATTACCCCCGGATTTTGGGTTCATTCCCGATTCACATTGGGCAATCCGTTTCAATAAATCCTTGTCAATGTGGTACTGGTCGCTATATTTGGTAAAGAGAGCTTCCAAATCTACTGGTGCTGTTGGCGAAGGCGTGGGTGTGACTGTTGGAGTTGCAGTTGGCGTTGCTGTTGACGTAACCGGTGTCGTAGTGGCTAGGGCGATAATTTTCGGCTTTGGTTTACTACTTGGTTTTGGCGTGGGTGAAGGTGTGGGAGTTGCTGTGGGGGTGGGAGAAGGTGTTTCAGGTGGCGTTGGCAGAATAATTTCGGCTCGTACAGTTGCGACTTGTGGTTTGTCTATTTTGGTGACGCCAACCGACGACAATGCAGCGGACCAAAGAGCAACCGGTGGATAAAAGGGCAAGCGAATTAGTAAAGCACACGTTAAGGTAACAAGCCCAAGCAGCATGGCTATCATGATATTGGAAATACAAGTGGAAGTCAAATCGCTGCCTTTAAACTTCTGGTGTGATCATATTTTATGCTCGAATACCCCCTCTAAGGGAAGGGAGTAGATCGTGCTATACTAAAAGCCATGATTGTATTGCTCGTCTTTGCCTTTTTAGCAGGACTAGTTACTATTTTATCTCCTTGTATCTGGCCCATTTTACCGATTGTTTTGTCGACTAGTATTACTGGACAAGGGCACAAGCGCCCCCTTGGTATAACGCTTGGTGTCATTATTAGCTTTGCTGTTCTTACCTTGGCAATCTCTTCCCTTGTCAAACTATTCCATTTTGACCCTAATATTTTGCGGCTTATCGCTGTTATTGTCATTGCATTCTTAGGGCTTTCGATGTTAATTCCGCAGTTGTCAAAGCTGATGGAACTTGCCTTTTCTCGACTTGCAGGTCTCTTTGGAAAAAGTAGTGAAGGGCATGGTAGAGGATTTTGGTCCGGCTTTTTTACCGGCCTAACACTTGGTGTTATTTGGTCACCTTGTGCTGGCCCAATTTTAGCGGCGATTGCCACACTGGCCGCAACTGGTCGAGTTACGTCTGAGGTTGTCTTTGTCACAGCAGCCTATGTTATTGGTATTGGAATACCATTATTTTTGTTTGCCTATGGTGGCCAACTTGTTTTTACGAAAACTAGGTTTATTTCAGCTTACACTGGTCGTATTCAACAAGTTTTTGGTGTTCTTATGCTGCTTGCGGCCGTTGCAATTTACATGAATTGGGATATAGCGCTACAAGCTAAATTATTAAATGCCTTCCCCCAACTTAATAGCACCTTAAATAGCTTCGAGTCTAATTCCCAAGTTAAAAACCAACTTAACGCCCTCAAAGGCACGTCGCAATCTACGCTTTATTCTGTTGGCGGTGGGAATAGCCTCTTTAATACCAATGTACCTGCCCCTGGCTTTGATGGCGCGACGAAATGGTTGAATACTGACAAACCATTATCGCTCAAAGATCTTAAAGGGAAAGTTGTGCTTGTCGATTTTTGGACATACACTTGCATCAATTGCATCCGCACGCTGCCCCATGTAACCGCCTGGTATGACAAATACAAAGACCAGGGATTTGTTGTTATTGGCGTCCACACGCCGGAATTTGCCTTTGAGCATGATACAAACAATGTCCAAAATGCCATAAAACAATTTGGCATCCACTATCCGGTGCCGCAAGACAATAACTATGCTATTTGGAATAACTTTAATAACGAATACTGGCCGGCGGAATATTTAATCGATGCCAAGGGGAACGTCCGTCGCACCCATTTTGGTGAGGGTGAGTATGACCAAACTGAGCAGGCGATTCAAGCTTTATTGAAAGAGGCTGGACAAAACGTTACAGCATCGCTTGAAACTATGCCTGACCAAACGCCAAAAACGCAATTGTCACCAGAAACCTATCTTGGGGCTAAACGTATGGAATTCTATTATCCTGATGGTAATACGGGCATCGGTCAAAAGACATTTACGCAAGCTACGGGACTGCCAACGAATACCTTTGGTCTTTCTGGTGACTGGAATATCACCGATGAAAATGCGATAACTGGCCGGAATGCTGTTTTAACGTATCACTTTTTTGCCGATAAAGTGTTCTTGGTTTTGCGCCCTGGATCGGCTGGTGCCAATGCTAAGGTGAAAGTCTTAATCGATAATAAACCGGTGGACAATACGAATGCCGGCCAAGATGTCCAAAACGGTGTTGTGACAATCGATTCTGACAGACTTTACAATCTCATAGATCTCGAAGGCAAACCCGGCGACCACACACTCCGTCTCGAATTTCAGTCTCCAGGTACCGAAGTTTATGCGTTCACTTTTGGTTGATAGCGCAGGTATTGTTCTCCCTATTATTATAGGTTATAATATGCCTGTCTTTCCGATGCTTAGCTAGGTGGAGAGTATCATGTTCAAGCTTATTGGAAGTCTAGGAGCACTCATACTTGATATTTTAGGTCTATCCTTCCTTATACCGTTTGCTTGGTTAACATTATTAGGAATAGACGAAATGAATCAAGCTAAGGTTGTGATATTTGGCATAGGTGCTATAGTAGCTGCATTATGCTTTATTGCAGGCGTATTACTACATATAGCAGTATCAGTAGAAGTTATTGAAAGGAAGCATTAGGAAAGTTATCGCCCCAGGTATTACACCTGGGGTTTATTTTATGACCGTTCGCCCCATTCGGCCATTTTGATAAATATTTCACGCAGCGATTGCCCTTTGCGTGTCAGTGAGTATTCGACATGGAGTGGTACCTCTGCAAAAACTTTTTTATCGACGATACCGTCCTTTTCGAGGTCTTGTAGTCGTTGTGACAGCGTTTTTGGGCTGATACCTTCTAGCGCACGCTGTAATTCACCAAAACGTTTTTTACCGTCGAATAAATTATGAAGTAAGAGCATTGTCCATTTGCTGCCGATAATCTTCAATGTCTTGTCGACGCCGCACTGGCCATGGCAATGGGCAAAATTATTTATTGTTTGTATCATGCCTCAGATTATACTAAAAATCTGCAAATAATACTATACTTTTTGTAAGTACTTTACAAAATGAAGTATTGAGAGTATGATCTATTAATATGACAAATAAATGGAACACAATCCCATCCGATGACATCATTGCAAAAACCTTCGCTTCTCTTAAAGCCAACAATATCAACGTCCATATTGTCGAAAATAAGGAAAGGGCAAGGAAACTGATTTTAGAGATAATTCCCGAAGGTGATGAAGTTATGACTTACACCTCAAAAACGCTTGATGCGCTTGGTATTCCTGACATTATTAATAAATCAGGTAAATATAAATCAGTCCGGAACACCATTGACGCACTCGATCGGGAAAAACAAGCACAAGAACGCAAACAATTAGGCAGTGCGCCTGAGTGGGCTATCGGCAGTGTTCAAGCCGTGACACAAGACGGTAAAGTGCTTATTGCTTCCGGTTCCGGCAGCCAGCTGCCAGCTTATGCATATGGTGCAAGCCATGTCGTTTGGGTAGTTGGTGCGCAAAAAATTGTTGCCAATATCGAAGACGGTTTCAAAAGAATTTATGGACATTCCCTGCCGCTTGAATCGGCAAGAATAAACGAGGTCTATAATACGACTGTGGGGAGTAATCCGAGAAAAGTTCTCATCGTTAATAGCGAAGGGGTACCAAGCAGGATAACACTTATCTTTGTGAAGGAAGTATTAGGCTATTAACTATGAAAAAAGCCAGAAAATTTGTCCGGCTTTTTTCATAAGATGATACTTATAGATCTTATTCTATAGTTACCGTTTCGAGGCTTTTTCCAACTTCTTCCCGTAGTTCAGGAGTATCTTCATGGCTATGATGTTTAACGGCGTGGGCGACCGCGGCGTCGAGTAAATCTTCTTTCTGGTCTTGTGGTGCCATAATAACAAGTTTGCAGTTATTTTCGCTTGGCATTTTAGCGCAGTTTGAAACGACATATTGTCCAGGCTCTAGTCCTAATTGCTTTGCATCCATGTACTATCACCTCCCTTTTTATGTAAGCTCCATTATAGTCCTGTTTAGCTGATATAGCATCCATCATTAATTATCTTGACATAACGATGCCGATTAATGTTTGATATATGTATGGATACCCAACCAACCACCCAAGGTTCAGGCTACGGTAAACGGCCACTTTGGCAATGGATCGTAATTTATGTGGTTATTGGCATTGTCGTATATGGATTAATCTATTACTTTGTCCTTGCCAAACGAAATGGCGGTTCAAACTATAGTTTGCCAGGAACACAAAACCAACAACAATCTAACCCCGTCGGCTATTAGGTAGTAAACTTTTACCTTTTAGTAGCTCACGGAAACTGCACTACTTCTTAGCTTGACGTCTTTACTATATCGTAGTATCGTAATGGCAAGGAGTTATTATGGAAAATCAATTGACATTGCGCCAGAAACTTAACTTTTTTATCTGCTCGTTTATTGGTATCTTGGGTATATCATTAGTACCAGAAATATTGACCGAAGACGATAAGCTCGATAAGGTTGATGACATTTTAATGCTCGTGCTATCTTTCGTAGTCATTGCCTGGGCTCGCCGAAATAATAACATAAACTCCAGTTCCTCAATGCCCGTTTGGTTTTTGGTAATCGCCATCCTCATTAAAATAGGAGCAATTGCCATTGAGCATGCTGACAAGGAAGCAGTGGGTGATGATTTTGGGGTATTAGCGGCACTGATCATAGCCTTTATCTTCGTTGGCTGGATGCTCTACAAGAACAAGCAAACCTCTCGCTTATAAGCGATCCGTAAATTCCTATTTGCTCGTATTTTTCCCTTCTTAAGGAATATTTAATACTATTGTGCTATAATAACACTTCGGATCTTATGAAGATTGCACAAATAGCACCCATTATTGAATCAATTCCTCCTCAAAAATACGGCGGTACAGAGCGGGTCGTATATTCGTTGACCGAAGAACTCGTTCGCCGCGGCCATGATGTTACTCTGTTTGCAAGTGGTGATTCCCTAACAACCGCAAAATTGTGTTCAGTTTATCCTAGGGCGCTTCGTGTAACAAATATCCCTGATCTTTATGGTGATAATATTTGGAATGCGCTTCATATAGGCTTGGCTTACCAACAGCAAAACCAGTTTGATATTATCCACGACCATACTAGCCAGAATAGCCCTTCGAGCATTGCCTTGGCGCAATTGGCGCAGAAACCGGTTGTTGTAACCTTACACGGACCAATCGATGAAGCCCATAAAGTAATTTTCGAAGTATTTCATAAGCCACACCTTGTCACAATTTCCCAGTCCCAAGCGAAGCCGGCACCAAATTTACATTATGCTGGCAACGTTTACAATGGGCTGAGTATGGCATCTTATCCATTTTCGGCTAAGGACGATGGGTATCTTTTATATGTTGGCAGAATATCACACGAAAAAGGCATCCATCATGCTATTGAGACAGCACAAGCCTTGCACCTACCCTTCATCATCGCTGCAAAATTAGATGATACGGACAGGCCATATTTTGAGAAATATATTAAACCCCACTTAAATGACCAAATCCGTTGGATTGGTGAAGTGGACGAGACACAGCGTAACGAACTTATGAGTAAGGCCAAATGCTTCCTGCACCCAGTAACATGGCCTGAACCTTTTGGTTTAACACTCATCGAATCGATGGCGTGTGGTTGTCCTGTTGTAGCGTTTAACCAGGGTTCAATTCCTGAGGTTATTCAACATGGCAAAACGGGATTTGTCACCGAGAATGTGGAAGAAATGATTAATGCAGTACAACAAATCGGTACAATCGATCGGCAATATTGCCGTACTTATTCGTTAAAAAACTTTAGTGCCAAACGTATGGCAGACGGATATGAGAAGATCTATCAAGATATGATAAATCAGCAGAGTTCGATAAAAGATAAAGTGCCACAAGTTTCTCCAATGCCGGGCTACTTCCAAGCTTCGTTACTACAAAAAAATAATGTCCAAGGAAGAATAACCCGATTACCAAATACGGACAATAGGTAAATAAGCCATCTAGTTCCATCAAATAAACCTAAACAGTAAAAATACCTCATAAGTAAGAGGTATTTTTACCCTACATTATGCAGTAGGAAATGAAGCAGCATAGAGAGGCGCTGCTACATTTGCGTCGGTGGCGCTGCCATCGTTCCGCTACTGGTTTTCTTTCCCATAAAGCTTGCACCAAGCGCCCAGACGCCAACGACCAAGTGAAGAATGTTGTCCAGTGGATTCTCTAAGTTTGATACGCCAACGTTTGGTGCCGGGTTACCACTATTGAGAAATCCGATTACTGCAACAGCGAGTGCTATAACGCCGACAAGGATAACGAGCCACTTAACGAGCATGTCGTCCTTCAATAGCCAATATGCCAACAGTGCGACGATGCCCAACACGAGATGGGCCACGTTTTCAGCATTATCAAGATAAAATGCAGCACCGAGTGCCGATTTATCAGCTGTTGGTCCTAAAACGACTAAGCCTAAAATGCCCAAAAGAACGAGAATAATACCACCGATCAATAAAAATTGTCTTGGGTTCATATGTCACCTCCTTTCAAAAATCTCATCCATCTATTAGAAAGCACGAGTTTATTTTCTAGAAAGTTTCAAGCCCCGTGCCTTAAGAACTATTTTTACTATGCGCCAGCTGCGCTTAGCTTGTCAAATGGTCAAATCTAAATTCCAAATGTCATAGATTGATCTATATAAGCCATCTTGCAGAAAATAAATGAAGTTGGTAAAGTAAAACCGAGTTACTTAACAATTTGAACCTGGTGTAAGGGAAGTATGGTGATTTTGTCCATTGTTTGAACTAAGGGGCAAAAAATTCCATCACTGTGCCGCAACGGTAAAGTCCGATTACTTATGCTTATGGTTTATTCTCCCGAGCAGGAGCTGGTAGTTAAGATGTTGTCCATTGTGACAGCCCACCATATCAGTTACTAACCTTCTCGGCAGAGGAGGTTTTTTCATGGTTGAATCGGTTATCATTTCTTCGCCAGATACTGAATGTGGAAGTCAAGAACAAGTTAGGGCGTTTAATCCGCAATTTGACTATGATGCTGTGGTTGAAATCTTACCGCTTCGCACTAGCGACCCAATAAAATACCAGCAAGAACTTGATCGTCGCCTTTCATGCACCGAAACAAATTGGCAGCGGTATCTTGCCGAACGTTATGGCCTTGCTGTCCACCGGTTCTCATATGATATTACGCCTAATGGTTTAGAGCACCAACAGCTTGGTAATATGCTGCAAGGTATGCAGCATGCAACCGAAGAAATGCGCCCGTCGCAACCAGCAGTTGTAGTTGCCCAAAATGAGGCCTGGTGCAATAGTTTTGCCCAGGCGCAGGCTGCCTTGATAAATCCGGCTGCGCCCGACAATTTAGTAGTGGTTTTGCCTTCGCCCAAAGGGCCGGTTTACAAGGAAAACTTCTTCGACGTCCTTATTAAGCGGGGTAAAACTGTTGAAGCGACAAGGTTTCTTTCATCATTGCCAGTGGAAGTGATGGGCCAGCGCTGTAACGAATTAAGTGGCAAACTATTATTTCCACCAAATGCAGGTCACCTTGATCTTAAGCAAAGGGCTGTGATTTGTGATCCAGCAGAAGGGAATGAGCAGACTGAAGATACAATCAAACAAACATTAGGTGGTGGTGTTGCTCGCATCTCTGATGACCAATTTTATAATTATGTTATACCAACAGCAAATGACGATATCCGTAACTACCTATTAGCCATGCGGAAAGTTCCACCAGTTGTGCGCGAACTACAAAGGCAATTTAATATTACAGTTGGTAAGGCCGATGATATCGCGTTTGGGACGCAACCGAGTTGGTTATCTAATACTTTTAAAACCGCAGAGACAATACCACTTTGGCAGATTGATGCCTATTACGCCAACAAATATGTCCGTGAGATCGCGAGTGCCTGTGGGTACGGCGGCGGCTTCGATTTGAACGATAGGGGTGGTGGATTTGGCTTCGCTGCACCTCGTATTTTTGACATCTTCGACCTTTACGCAGAGGATCAGCAAGCACCGGCGGAAAAAGACGAAGGTTTTGGTATTGATAACAAAGGCTCACGTAAAATTTATTGCTGCGAGTGTAAAAAAACCTATCAACGGCCACTTGATAAAACAATCCCCTTTTGCATTCTCACCCGTAACGGTAAAATCTGTGGTAATAAAAAAGGCATTGCTTGCTAAATTGTAATCCTCGACACGGTGTAGTGAACGGATGTATAAAGTAGTTATGAAATATATTGATATTACTCTTCCTTTATCCAATGGCTTAGTGACATATCCTGGTAATGTGGTTTTTGAACGGCAACTATTAAAAACCATTGACAAGGATGATGCAGAACTGTCTAAACTTGTCATTGGAACACACGCTGGTACTCATGTTGATGCACCACGGCATTTTATCAAGGGTGGCAAGGGTATAGACCAAGTCGAGGTCCAAAAACTTATCGGTCCGTGTAAAGTTATTGACTGCACATACGTTGAGGAATTTTTAACGGCGCGCGACTTTGAGGGTTCTAATATCAAAAAAGGAGATCGACTTCTTATTAAAACGAGAAATTCAGATTACATTACTGATGTAGAATTTGTTCCCAACTTTGTTTCACTTTCACTTGAAGCAGCCCAGTTTCTGGCCAATAAAGAAATTAGCCTTGTTGGTATTGATTATTTAAGCATTGAAGCCAAGGGGTCACCTGGCCATCCGGTCCACAAAGCATTATTAAAACATGAAATTGTTGTTATTGAAGGACTTAATTTATCAGAAGTCGACCCTGGGGGCTATCAGCTTGTTTGCTTACCTCTTAAAATCCAAAATGGCGATGGTGCGCCTTGCCGCGTTTTATTGGGAATTTAGTAAGCGAAATAATCATAAAATTTGGCAATATCTTTTTGGTCGACAACGCCATCATTATTTAAGTCAGCATCTTTGACATACTGGTGCATTGCGATAAGGGTTCTGAGTAAAGCCGCATCGTCGAGATTTACTTTACCATCATGATTAACATCCCCAGGTAATATTTCTGCAGCATGTGAGCTTGTCGCTGTTGGTCTTTTTACCATTACTACAGCCAATGGCAATAACGCCAATATCATAAGTATGGCGCCAAACATGATAACCTGCTTTTTCCTTTGCCCTTCTTCCATCTATGGTGAGACCTCTTGCCAAGAGTAATTTGGAATAATCAGCACTTCCCTAATAAATTTATCAATTGGGTCTGCAGGGTTTAAGTTTTGGACAGTCACATAAAAGTCTGGCCGTTCAGTAAATAGTTCAGCTGGACCATTATTACCCGCAGCGGGTGCTCGGTAGAGTAAAACTCCACCTTTGGCGATGAAGTTGCCATTTAAAATGAGTTGGCCTGCAGATGAGGGGGGTGGAGTAGGTGGTGGGGTAGGAGGTGGAGTTCCTTGTGTTGTAATAACACAACTTCCAGCACTGCATACATATCCCGCAGAACAAGTATCAATTGTACATGCTTGCGTCCCTGCCGAAACCTGGTTACAACTGCCCCCGCCGCTATACGCCGTAAATGTGCATGATGCTGCTCCGTTATTTGCGGAACAGGTATTTGCCGGTGCAGCGCATGCCCCGCATGATAATCCGCTGTCACAGTTTGGCACTGCTGGTGGGGGTGTACTTCCACCACAAACAGGGCTTGGCCCTGTATCAGTAAAAGAATTATCTGTTTGAGCACAATAACATTGACTCGGGTCACCACACTGAGCGCTTCCAAAGTTGGTGAAGTTCAAAGTGCAAATGCCACCGTCGCCGTTAGCTAAGCAAGCAAATTCTTGTTGGGAGGGGCAACCTTGATCACATGCATAACAGCCATCGGCGCCACTAGTACCGCACTGAAAATTACTTGCGTATATTGCTGAATAATGAAATACAAAAAATAACGCTACTATAGCAGCAAAAAATATACCAAGTCTTAGGAGCATAAATCGAGAATACAGTCCGATGATATTCATGGTGCTTAAGAGTGCAAAGGTGTTGGGCTTGCAGTCGCTTTTTTCATGATGAGTATTTGAGTTGCACGCAAAGGTTTGTTTGCAGTTGATGAAAGGATAACCTGTATAGTGTCATTAACTTGAATATCTGAGAGGCCCATTGCCGTCGGCGAGGGTGTTGGTGTGGCTTTATTGTCAGCAGTTCCAACGGTAGGTGGTGGAAGAATTTTTACGGTAGTATCGACAGAAAAACTAAGTGGCACTCCAGTTTCTGTCTTCATCGTGATCGTATTGCTTTGTATCTTTGTTACCTGGCCTAAAACATTTAAAGTAACTAATGAAGGCACATTGTTTGCAATGAGATTTTGTGCCGTAAAAGGTGTAGCGCTTGCTGAAGCACTGGCCGATTTAAACCCACCTACATTGGTTGCAGCGCGTTGTGTGTTACTTACCGTCTGGTGGTCTGATTGCCGTAAAAAGTTTCTGGAAGATAAATAGAAAACAATGCCGACAATAAGCAATAAGATTGCTATACTAATAATGATAATAACTCGTTTTGAACCAGTTCGTGATGGACTAACTCCGACAAACCGTTCGTTGTCTTGGGGAACCATGTTAACGTTATCCATAGTTTGATACTACCGTTTGGTGGCTTAAAGTGTCAATGGGGCAAGTTTGATAAATGGTGAGGAGTAAGTGGTTTGCCTTACAAGGTATTAAATAAGATTACGGCATTTTTGTCCCGTTGGCATCGCACGATGTACAGAGGGTACCATTACTAAAATACATACCATCGACATTGGTCGTGGTGGGGGTGATATTAATATTGCCGCCTACATAAAATGCCAGGTAGCCACCTTTAGCCACAGTAATATTACTCCCAATATTTAAGTTGCCATCAACGAAAACAATGACATGGACAGAAGACGGTATAGTCCAGGCACCAGCGACCGTAAAATTACCGGCTGTGCCGTAGATACCTGATGTATTTGGTGCAGCATTGGCATAAGGGCCAATATCGGCTTGGCTACCGCTAGTAGAGGTAGCCCGGCTCTTAAAGTAGGTATAGGTATATTTTCCCAAGCCAGAAGTCGCACTGTTGTTGAAGTTGGCATAATTTTCTACCACCTGGGCCGGTGTTGCGGAAGAAACCCGTGAGAGGTCGTGTGCTGGCGGTGCACTAGTGGTAATAAGGTTGAAGGCTGCGGTTATGGCGTTGGCTGCAGTTTCTAAGAAATTACCTGCTGGGACAGTGTCAACAATGCTGAACTGGCTTCCTGGCGGATTGGCTAAGCTTAGGACATTACCATTCACTTGAAACCAGCCCACTCCCTGTGGTGGTGGAGTCGGGGTCGGCGGAACTTGGCACGTATTTTGTCCGGCTCCGTTTGGTCTACAGGCCGAACACTGGCCGGCTTGGGAACAGTCAGCGTTGGTATTACAACCCGAGCCACACACGGGCGGCGGGGGTGTTGCATTTATGCAGATCCCGTTAATACATTGGGAACCTGCGTTACAAGTATTTGTTGTACAGGGTTGAGTAAATGAGTTTGGCGTACATGCAATTCCAGCAGTATGCGAATAATATGTGCAATTTTGCGTGCCATTATTCAGTGAACAAGTATTGGCAGGTGCTGAGCACATTGCATCGCAAATTGCCCCGGTATTGCAGCTTGGTGGTTGCGGTATGCCATTGGCGGCACAGTAGTATATGAAATAAGGTGGGCCATTATTGCAATATCCCGGATTGCCTGGTGGGGTTAGGCAAGCAAAAGAGGTATACATCTGCACACCTTTACAAAATGTACTTGCACCTGCGGCATGAACTGAGGCGTAACCTGCATTGTAAGAGACCGATTCTTCACCCCCAAAGCCGTCTTGGCATGAAAGCGGGCTATTAGAATATGCATAGAGATGGGTGCTCGTGTCGCATGGCGCAAGATTGCATTGGCTATCGTAGCAGAGCACAAAATTATACGGATGGTCTCGACATCCAACTGGGCCACACTCAGCATAAGCGGTCGAAGAAAAATGGGAACCTAACAACAGAAAAAGACCTAGTAAAATACTACTCCAAAGGCCAATAAGTTTTTTATTTACATAAAACTTTAGTATTCTCATTTGATCACCTGTACTATTGCTACATGGATAGCCTTATTAGCATCTGTTGCAAGCGTGAGTTTGACTGTCGTTCCAATTTGCACTGATACCGGAGTAAATGCAGTAGAAATGGCGATTGCAGAACCCGACGCTGTTGTAGATGTTGTTAGCATTCTTGTCTTATTGTCAGTAGTATACGATGTGCTTTTTCCATCCGCCATTAAAGTGATGCTCGTTGGTGAGGCCGTAGTGACCGTTCCTGTGACGACATTTGTGGTAGTTAGCTCGTTTGGTACCGGTGTCTTAATGCCCGAAGCTGTTGCGACTGATGGATGCTGGGTATTTAAAGTAGAATTATTTGATTGTCCTGGCAATGTTTTTTGACTAATAAGTTGTCGCAAAGCGCTTCTAGTTTTTGGATACGCTAGTAAACCGATAATAGTCAGCAACACGATAATCCCAATAATTGACAAGGCCCGTTTTATACTATTATGTGATGGTGCCACGGCAACAAATCGTTCGTTGTCTTGATGCACTAAGTTAGCATCGTTCATAGTCTAATACTACTGTCTGTAAGCTTGGAGTGTCAACGAAAGTTGGGAGGAATTATTTTTGAGGCGTTACGCTTACATTACGGCATTTTCGTCCCGTTGGCATCGCACGATGTACAGAGGGTACCATTACTAAAATACATACCATCGACATTGGTCGTGGTGGGGGTGATATTAATATTGCCGCCTACATAAAATGCCAGGTAGCCACCTTTAGCCACAGTAATATTACTCCCAATATTTAAGTTGCCATCAACGAAAACAATGACATGGACAGAAGACGGTATAGTCCAGGCACCAGCGACCGTAAAATTACCGGCTGTGCCGTAGATACCTGATGTATTTGGTGCAGCATTGGCATAAGGGCCAATATCGGCTTGGCTACCGCTAGTAGAGGTAGCCCGGCTCTTAAAGTAGGTATAGGTATATTTTCCCAAGCCAGAAGTCGCACTGTTGTTGAAGTTGGCATAATTTTCTACCACCTGGGCCGGTGTTGCGGAAGAAACCCGTGAGAGGTCGTGTGCTGGCGGTGCACTAGTGGTAATAAGGTTGAAGGCTGCGGTTATGGCGTTGGCTGCAGTTTCTAAGAAATTACCTGCTGGGACAGTGTCAACAATGCTGAACTGGCTTCCTGGCGGATTGGCTAAGCTTAGGACATTACCATTCACTTGAAACCAGCCCACTCCCTGTGGTGGTGGAGTCGGGGTCGGTGTTGGAGTGATTGTGGGCGATGGGGTAGACAGGGAGCAATTGATAATATGTAAAATACACCAAATTTTAATACGCGAAGCTGGCGGAGCGCCCATGGCATAGGCTGCATTAGCCTCAGCAAGCGTTATAAGAAAAAAGCCGATGATTATTGTTGTTAAAATAAGAATTTTTTCTTTTATCATATCTTTATCAGCCTTGGTATTATCTACTGCCCTGCAGGTAGGTGATTTATTTCAAATGTATAATATTTTTGGTTGTGTTCGATTGCTACCGCAATTGCTGTAAACCGTTTGGCTTCTATGGTATTTGGTGGAAATTTTTTTGCCAATTGTCTGTAGTACTCAGCCCTACCGAATTTTGTTTGCAACCAGACGGCGCGAGTAATAACCGGTATTGTGACCAAGAGACAAACCAGGGGAACGATAAAAATATACTGATGTCTGATAAAAGAATTGGCGGTTTGCAAGTATCCCATGCATTTTATAACTCCATTATTATGGCGAACCGACCTGGCCGGTAACCGACCATTGGGTTACAGTGAAGGCACATGATACGCCGCTTTTAGTTTGATATCCTGCACACGCGGTATAATTTCCAGGTATACCATTAATATAACTTACATCATATGTGTAGAAAGAGGTGCTTCCGCCATATATACCATTTGTTGCCGTCCAAGTCTCAGAATATCTATTGGTAACGGTTGTTTGAGCGCTGGCAGTATTACCCTTTTGCACTTGCTGGTAGCCTAGCATTGTCCCAACCCCCACCAGAATAATGGTCAGTAACAGTATAACCATTTGCAGAAAGCCGATCCGCAGCCAATGATGGGGCTCTTTTATATTTCTTTTCTCTATAACTTGCCTCATATTTGCCAATTCGGACCGTAGTTGTAATATGTCGGTATCGGGATTTTCCATAGTACCTCCTTTAGTAGGTAAACGTATTTGATGCTATTTTTATCTTACCACTTTGGTCTGTGCCGGCTACCTCAATACTATATCGACGGCCCGACTTGAAAATAGTTTGCGGCGTTTGTGCTTGCTGGCCTTGTTGGTTTTTTGGTGTCGTATTGTAATACCCTTGAGGTACGTCTCCTATGGTATAAGGGTTTGGTAAGGCTGTAGCAGGTGTTGGTATTGGTGCCGGTGTTGTGCCTTGGGCAGGCGTTATGGTTGCGGCAGGATTAATAAAACTTAATGCAAAAACAATAAAGTGGTCAGTTAAAATATCTAACCTGCCAAGGTCATATACAGTGACAGATCCAGCTTGTATCTTATTGTCGTAACTTAAGCTAACAGTGTTATTATTTTTGGTAATTGTGGTAGAAAAATCGCCCATTGCACCGTCACGGAAATCAATTGCATCGCTTTTGACGTTAAAGTAGCGTGCTGCTGTATTGCTATTTGAGTTAATGGCTGGTAATGCCGGTTGCGCCGAAGCCGAAGCTTGTGCATAGGCCGGGATTGAAGTTTGCTTAGGTGAGGATATCGGAGTTTTAGTACTTTTACCGACGAATAAGGCAAATATACCGCCAACTATTGCAATAAGTAAAGTGATAATAAGTATGATAAGGAAAACAGATCGTTTATTAGGGGATTGATGCGTTACGGCAACAAACCGTTCGCTGTCTTGGGGAGCCATATTGATGTTATCCATAGTCTAATACTACTGTTTGTAAGCGTGGAGTGTCAACGAAAGTTGGGGGGGAGTTATTTTTGTAAGGCGGCGTCGATTTGTGGCTTGATTTGGTCGTAGGGCAAGGCACCTGGGATGATAGTTTTACTCCCGTCGGCCGCAACTACAAACATCGTTGGCGTGCCCTGAACGCCTGCGGTTTGACCACCAGCCTCTTCGTCTTGGACCATTTTGGTGTACTTACCACTGTCAAGACAACTTTGGAACTTTGTCTGGTCCACACCAATTTCAGCAGCGAGTGGCCCTAGTTGGTCTAAAGCAAAACCAGTGCCATTTGATGTGGTGCGTTCAAAAATTTTGTCGTTAAATTGCCAAAATGCATCATTGCCACCTTGCTCGGTAATGCACTCTGAAGCCTCTGCTTCCTTTTGGGCGTTTTGATGAAATGGTAGGGGAAAATGTCGATAGACCAAGCGGACTTTGCCGTCATAGTCTTTCATAGTTTGTTGCAAGGTTGGTTGGAATTGTTTGCAGAAAGGACATTCAAAATCGGAATATTCTAAAAGTGTTACCTTAGCATTTTTGTCGCCGCGAATATGATCATCAGCCGTTACTGCCGCTAATGGCCCCGGTGTAGCGGTTGCGGCTGGTTGGCCCGCCGTATTTGTCGTTGCGCCTGCAACTTGAGAGGTAGGTTGGATACCTGCCCCATTTTTTAAGTAACTCACTTCTGTCCGCAAGCTGCCAATAAAATAGGCTGATACAATAAGCAAAACTACTAATACTGGTGTGAAATTAAAGGTACCAGAAAACACCGTATCTTTTAGCAATGTTGGTAAATTCCTTACGCCAGCCGAAAATTGGGCAAGTGAAGCAAGAAAGCGTTCTTTAGCTTCCTGCGGGCTGTAAAAAATATCAGATGTTGTAAAAACAGCTGTTTTTCTAATTGTCGTAGCGGAAGTTCTGCTTGCAGTTTTAGTAGTTGGTCTTTTAGCCATACGTTAACAATGTCAATACAATCTAACAGCTTCCACTAAACCATGTCAAGCGTAAATTTATCGATCTGTTAAGTGGGTAATAAGCAACGCATGGATTGTCTATTGGATGGGGCAATGAGGCACTTTAATTTCAAAACACTGGTTCCCGCCTAGGATACAAGCGGTGCCAAACCAGCACTTTTCATGGCCCGGTGTAACGCAAAGCGTGCCTGTGGTATCGACTACCATTCCCGGCTTGCAGGCAAGAATAGGTGGTAGTGAGGGAGACATAATGGGTGTCGGCTTTGGTGTATCGGGCATGCAAATACCACCAACGTCGCCTACTGGTAACTTATTGCCGAGGTTTGGATCTGGCTCGCAGGTATATCCTTGTGGACACTCAGGTGCATTATTCATATTGCCACCACAATGCATGACAGGTGTAGGTTCAGGTGATTTAGTTACAGGCGATGGTTGAATCGATGGCGAGGGTACGGGTGGTATTACTTTGCACCAAATTCCAAAAAACTTGCAGAGTACCGGTAGCCGTTGTGGACCTACCCAGGGAGGCAAGCTCCCCTCTGGATTGGGCGTCGTATCTGGCGGGCACATATTCTTAGTAACAGGAATTTTACAGGCAGGTTGTGTATCCAAGCAAGCTGGCCTGGGGATGCAGTCCCGTTGGGCAACTTGCGCACTGCTTCGAACGTCGTTCGATTGGTTACGAACGGCAAAAAGGACAATCGGTATCGCCAAGGCAATGGCAATTATTGGTATTAGGGCAACAATACCGTTTTGGTTTTTCAAGTGATAGCCGATTTCCTTGGCGTACATGGTTTAACTATGGAATGCACTGGTCGAATTGTCAATAGTTGCTCATTTCAACATTCTTGCTATACTTAATAGCGTGAAGCAAATCTCCTATGATTATTCATTCATGATGGCCGATTACGTTGGGGAGCATGGCGCATCACAGCAGGAAATCGATGAGATCACGCCAAAGCTCCAAGCGATCAAGCAGCAATTTCTGGGTAATAAACCTTCGTTTACGAAACTGCCCTACGATAATGAAACACTGCACAATATTCAATCCTTAGCAAAAAAGATTTCCTCCGATTTTGAAAACCTCATTGTTTTGGGCATTGGTGGATCCGATCTTGGCGCGCGAGCCGTTGTTTCGGCACTTTTAAGTCCATTTAATAATTTTTCTGATAATCGACCTGGCATGCGCGTTTTTTTCCTGGGTGGTAATACTGATCCACAAGAAATTAACGACGTTTTGTCCTTTATCGATCTAAAAAAGACAGCAATTAATATCATTTCAAAATCGGGTGACACGATTGAACCCATGTCGGCATTTGTGTTTTTGCGTGATAAATTAATCCAAGTAGTTGGTGAAGAAAATCACGCCAAGCATATTATTGCGACAACCGATGCTTCAAAGGGCACGATGCGTGAAATTACCAACCAAAATGGTTATGCATCCTTAATTGTCCCCGATGACGTTGGCGGACGATTTTCTGTCCTTTCCACTGTTGGACTTTTTCCAGCAGCTTGTGCAGGTATCGATATCGCATCCCTTTTAGTAGGTGGCCAAGATATGGATAAAGCTCTCTCAAGCGAAGGTGAGCCCTTAAATAGCGCACAGATCTATGCAGCTTTACAGTATCTTGGTTATACAAAAAGAAGTCAGCATATTTCCGTTGTCATGCCATACGCTGAACATTTACGGCAATTTGGTTTCTGGTATCGACAATTGTGGGCGGAAAGTTTAGGTAAGGAAAATAAAGGTCCAACACCGATCGCGTCATTAGGTGCAACCGACCAACATTCCCAAATGCAATTATACAATGAAGGACCATTTGACAAATTGATTAGTTTTATCCGCGTTGAGTCATTGCCCGAAAATTTCGAAATTCCGCATCCTTTAGAAGATTATGAAGGTGTCCAATACATGGCCGGACATGATTTTGCAAAGATAATTAATACCGAAGCCCAAGCCTCAGCGCTAGCTTTGTCCCAAAACGGTCGGCCAAATGGTACACTCATCCTATCGGAATTATCAGTAAATACTCTAGGTGCACTTTTTCTTTTCTTCGAATGGGCAACAGCCTACATGGGGGAACTTTTAGAAATTAACACCTACAATCAACCAGGTGTTGAAGCTGGCAAAACTGCCATGTACGCTCTCTTAGGCCGAAAGGGATATGAAGAACGAAAAAAGGAGTTAGAGCAGCATCTATCTGGGAAAAAGTACATAGTTTAAGTATCCCGCCAATATCCCCCCCTCGTTCATTTGGTAGATTGCTTCGAGTACTCGCAATGACGATATTAAATTGTATGTTTTTCGTGTATCGGACAGACGATTAAATGTTGGGCGAGCCATTTTCGGCCATCTTTTTCGATAAGGTCGTCGGCTTGTTGTGGACCCCAAGAACCGGGTTCATAGGTAATAACTTCTTGGCCATTTCTTGTCCATTCTTCAGAAATTGGCGTAACAAATTGCCAGGCAGCTTCGACTTCTTTGCTTGAGGTAAATAACGACTGGTCCCCAGCGATTACATCCAACAGTAAGCGGGCGTACGCATCTTGGCCGACGCCACCAAACTTATCGCGATAACAAAAATCCATTTGTGACGGAACAATCTTATTACCAAATCCTGGCTCCTTGGTAAAAAAACGAACCGAAATACCTTCGTTCGGTTCTAGACGGAGGGTGATAGTATTGGGAAATGGTGATGGTTCCTCTAAACTAAAAAGCGGGTCCTTAACCGGTTTAAGTTGGAGCGTAATATCGGTCACTTTTTCGTGTAATTTTTTACCAGTCCGCAGGTAAAATGGTACATGCCGAAATTGGTCTATATCTAAGAAAATTTTTGCCGCGACGAACGTCTCGACCGTTGAATTCTGGCTGACGTTTTCTTCCTGCTGGTAGCCTTGATATTGTCCACGGATAGTTTGGGCTGCCACATCTTCAATTGGTGAAAGTGCTTCTAAAATCCTTTCCCGCTGGCTTCTAATATCATCCGGGGTTAAACTAGCTGGCCGTTGCATTGTAACTGCGGTCACTAATTGCAGTAAATGGTTTTGGAAAAAGTCTTGTAGCGCGCCGGTTTGCTCATAAAAATTACCCCGCGTACCAATGCCAATATCTTCTGCTGCAGTAATTTGGATGTGGTCAATATACTCAGCATTCCAGATTGGCTCAAATAAATTATTCGCGAACCGAAATGCCAGGATATTTTGAACAGTTTCCTTAGCGAGGTAATGGTCGATACGGTAGATTTGGTTTTCAGAAAACACATCCAAGAACAGTTTATTAAGTTCTTTAGCGCTAGTCAGATCATGCCCGAATGGTTTTTCAATAATAACTCGGGCGTTAGTGGCATTATGCTGTGCACAACCTCGCGCAAGATTTTGTGATTTAAGGCCTTGAATAATATTGCTAAAGTCCGACGCCGGGGTTGCGAAGTAGAAAAGCCGATTGAGACAGCTATTGGTTTCTTTTTCTTTTCCAGTAAGAAATTCATCCAACTGTTTATAGCCATCTGGGTTCTGGAATTCACCTTGGATATAAATAAGCGTTTTAGAAAACTTCTGCCAGACTTCATCGTCAATTTTTCTTCCCTCGTCTGTTATCGCTTGTCTTGCTTCTGCGACCAGTTGATTATTATCCCAAGGTCGTCTGGCAAAGCCAACGATGTAAAAAGTTTCCGGCAGATAGCCTAAGCTGAATAAATCATATAACGACGGCAATAGTTTTTTATGTGCTAGGTCACCAGTGATGCCAAAGATAATAAGCGCGGTTGGGGAAAGTTTTGACTGTGTATTGTCGGCCATTGACTGTATTGTACTAAATCTGAAGGGAAGGGAAAAGCATCGGAAGCGAAGCTGGCTGTTTTAACGTTATTTTAACCGTGTTTTTATTAGACTATGGGTAGTTAATTGAGATGAAGGAAGGAGGAGGTGATTTAAAAAATATGGACATTATTCTTTGGATCGTACTAGGAGGCTTGGCAGGATGGATCGCCTCACTTATTATGGGAACGCGCGAAGGCATTGTAATGGATATTATTGTAGGTATCCTTGGCGCACTGGTAGGCGGTTTTCTGATGGGTTTTTTCGGACAGTCGGGAGTCAATGGCTTTAACGTTTACTCCCTGGTTGTTGCCGTAATCGGAGCCGTTGTACTGCTTGCGATCTATCGTGCACTTCGCCGAACCGCGTAGTGTGTACTAGAAGATAACTTAATGAACCCTTTATTTCTTGTCAACGGATGTATACTATCTACATATGTCAAAGATGTATACCAGGGCAGGAGATAGGGGGTTCACTGCGTTGATTGGCGGAGAGCGTGTTAGTAAATCGAACTTGCGTGTTTCCTGTTATGGGACATTAGACGAGCTTAATGCTGTAATCGGTGTCATACGGTCACAACGTAATTTAGATAAGGAAATTGATGATAATTTAGGGCAGATACAGCGGAACCTATTCGCTTTAGGGTCCATTCTGGCGAATCCTGGCAGTAAGCAAACAAACCGGGCTATCACATTTGATAGCCAAGCTGAAATCGACCGTCTAGAAAAACTAATTGACACTCTTGATGCTACTCTTCCCGAGCTAACCCAATTTATTTTACCCGGCGGGACTAAGACCGCAAGTTTACTGCATTTGGCAAGAACGGTCGCGCGCCGGGCAGAACGGCTACTGGTTGCGCTTTCCGAGTCCGAAACAGTCGACGAATTGCATATTGCCTACCTTAACCGCGTCTCGTCTGCACTTTTTGTTTTTGCCAGGCACACGAATTTCCACCATAATGTCCGCGAAGAGACCTGGTAGGTTAAAAAGCAAGAATTGAAGCGGAAAATGCAAAATAACAGGTTAAAATTCAAAATGTTTAAGCTTTCTATTCAGTTCTTTTTACATTTTGCATTGTCATCTTAATTTATGCATTTTAATTTTGAACATTAGAGTATACCTTCTGGCTTGATTTTATTAGGTATACGTCCTATAATGCATCCAACACATCTTTCTGCCTTTCATTGCTTATGGAATCACGATTACGAACCGTCTTACCTGTTGTTGGCATTTTGTTAGTTATCATTATTGCATTAGTAGCATTTTTTATTACAAGAAGGGTGAGTAATTCCAGTTCCGACCAGGCAAACCAAAATACACCTTCTGATACGTCACGAGACCTTATTTTGCCTTCTACTTCAGCCTCACCGCTGGCTTCGGCAACGGCTAAGCCAAACACTTTACAGACGGTACGGACAATTCCAAGAACGGGTATTGTTACAAATCCCGTGTCGTCATATCAGACCGTTATTACCGACAGCGGCTTTGCTGATGCGAAAATTAGTGTTACCCGCGGTATAGCTGTCACTTGGAAAAATACTGGTTCTAAGCCGCAATCCTTAATGATAGAAGGGTTATCTTCAGGCCCAATTCAACCAGGACAACAGTTCTCATATTTATTCGATACAACCAATAATTACACGATTACTGCTAATCCTTCTTCTACTTCTGAAGTAATTTCTGTACAATAAAGTAAGGTTAGAGTGTGTTAAAGTTGATAGGTGAGGTGGCATAGTACATCCAGCAAACCATCAAACCCAATAACCCTAGTACTGAATTCTATGAATAATCCACAACTGCCATTACAGGATTGGAACGCATTTTATCAATCGGTGCCGGCTGACGATATACCCTGGGAAATAGGTGGCCCCTCCACAGAACTTATTCATGCGGTTGAAGATGGATTTATCGTACCCCCCGCGCGGGTATTAGATATCGGCTGCGGCCTTGGTAGCCAATCAATTTACCTTGCTAAAAACGGGTTTGAAGTGATTGGTGTTGATATAGCCCCTTCGGCAATAGACAAAGCCCAAAAACTAGCCAGGTTTTCCGAGGCAAAGGTGCAATTTGCGGTAGGCGACGCTACTTCCATGGCCTATACTACCGACTCGTTTGATATTGTCTATGATCGAGCTTGCTTTCATCACCTTAAGCCACAAGAACAGGAACGGTATAAATGGGAAGTCATGCGGGTATTAACAGAAGGAGGCGTTTATATTGTAACCATGTTCGCAGTCGCAGCATCGGGCGCTGTTATTGAGCAATTTTTCATGCCGCTTTTTGATTTGGTTGACGAAGAGACCTTTACTGTAGCCGAAAAAGCATCAGGTAATATGGTGACACTCCGAACGCTCTTTTTCGAAAAACGTTCCTCATTATTTTTTGAAGCAAACTAAAAAAGGTATCAGGTATTAAGTATTTATACCTAATACTCATCTAAAAATGGCTATTACGCAGAAAAAAACGCGCGCAAATCACACTAGTATGAAAATGAGCAGAGTAATTCGCCCGCAACTAATTACCAAAGATAAGGGTGCAGAGAGTTTACTGTTTACTCACTGTGCCCAATGTGGGTTTCGAGTGGATAGCATTAAAGGTGATAGCCATAATTATTGCAAAAACTGTGGTTTCCGAGATTCCTGCTGCTAAAAAAGTGGAACGGGGAAAGGTTAATCATTTCTTCCCACTTCCCGCTTTCTGCTGGCAAGTATGAACTATATCGACATCCTTATTATTGGTATTTTAGGATACACCATGTATCGGGGTTACCAGCATGGTTTTTTAGTTGGTGTATTAAGTTTGGTTTCCACGCTACTTTCCTTATATTTTGCTATTTTGCTCTTTGCACCGATAGCACATTTTATTAGTATCCAATTTTCGATAAACGAAAAGGTGACGCCTATTTTAACCTTTTTAGGCTTAATTTTATTATTCGAAACAATTGGCAATGCTTTTATCGCGCTTATTGACCAATACATTATTTTATCAATTTACCGTATACGCCCCTTAGCTCAACTGGACAAAATTCTTGGTATTGTACCAGCTTTTTTAACAACTGCGTTATTAATAACACTGGTTATGTTACTGCCTGTAACATTGCCAGTATCGGAACAATTGCGAAGTGACACTGAACAATCGTGGTGGGGCAAGAATGTCTTACCCGTCGCTTATGCCAATTTACCGAAGATTGAGAAATTAGCAAATAATTTACCCACCGAAAGCTTATTGTACTTAATTCCAACCTCGCCGGAATCAGAAGAAAATATTCCTTTGCACTTGCCGCAACAATTAAGTCTTTCGATTGATGCTAATTCGGAACAGCAAATGCTAACGCTTTTAAACCAGGAAAGAACAAGCCGAGGACTTAAACCATTAGTGTTGAGTCCTGCACTAACCCAAGTTGCCAGAGCGCAAAGTAAGGATATGTTTGAACGCCATTATTTTAGTCACGTTAACCCCGACGGCAAGTCACCGTTTGACCGCATGGAAGCTGCGGGTATCAGCTTTACTGTAGCTGGAGAAAACTTGGCTTATGCACCCGACGTTACCATTGCCCACAAAGGTTTGATGAATTCCCCCGGCCACCGCGAAAACATTCTCCGCCCCGAATTCGGCCACGTTGGCATTGGCGTGATCGACGGCGGTATCTACGGCAAAATGTTCACCCAAGATTTTACAAACTAATACTTATTAATAGGGATATAAAAAGAAAGAGCAGCGAGGAATTTATTTAAACCTCGCTGCGTATGAATTTAAACTATATTCTAAGTAAACGCCATATATTCTTTTGCCGACGTTTGATATCATTTAACTGTTTTTGGATCTTATCAGACTCGGTGTCAATAATGGTAGATGCTTCTGACACAGCCTGGATATCAGTTGGGTCAATGACCGAAAGATTATTGATCCTTTCACGATTTGCTTTAATAGACTGTCCGACAGCTGCTATTTCTACACCAATGCCCCGAAGTCTGATCGCAACAATAACAAGATATACTAGAACTACCATGAGAGAAAAGATAGCGGCATCAGCAACGATGTTAAGCAACTTCAGTCTCCTGGGTTGAGATGATGCCATTATAGATCAATCGTTCTGCTAGTCAATAGATTTTGCCGCAACTTTTATAATTTGGCGGCAGTGTAGGGGCAGATTGGGCTATATGGGCAGTAGGTGCATGCCATGTATTCGGGATTGGCGTCGAAGGAGTTTTCGCGGATACCTTTGGCAGCCAAATTAATGAATTCCTCGGCTTGCTGCATGGTTTTTAGTGTGGGTTCGAAAGAACCGAAAATGCCGTCCTCAACGAAATACAACGACAATTTCTTCGGCAATTTCCCGGTTAGTTTGTAATAAATTAAAGCGTAACAGGCAAGTTGTTTGCTGTCCTTGGCGCGGCGCAAAGCTTTTTCTTCATCCATATTTTCGGTCGTTTTAAAGTCGATAATATGGACTGAATCGCCGAGGTTATCGATGCGATCCATACGACCAATAAGACGGATATGACCGTCGAACATTATCTTAAATGGCTTTTCGATTGCGGCAGGCACTTGGGGATTTTTGGCTTCGCGTTCGAAAAACTTTTTGAGGACAAGTTTACCTTGATCAAACCGTTGCATTTCGTGCTCTTCAGATAAGAAGCCTTCATCTGTCCAATTATGCTCATATATTTCTAACATTGCGGCCAGCGGCAACGTTTTGCCCTGCATCTTGGCCTGGTAAAAATGTTCGATTGCTTTGTGAATTGCGGCCCCATAGACGAACAAGTGATGTCTTGTTAGCGGAATTCGTAAGATAGCAGAATATTTATACTTCAGCGGACACGTCAAATAGTCCTCTATTTGTCCTTGGTTCAGCGATAAAAGCCGCTCGTCTTCCAGGGCAAACGTCATCTGCGTGTCCTTAATAGGCGTTGGGTTGGACGGTTTCGATCCCCAAAAAAGGTCCAATTGCTCCAGTTTTTTAGAAGTGGATGGAGCAAGCATAGTTTGAGGGATGTTTGCTTCCCCTAATGTCTCGATTGCAAAAGGTGAAACCTTACGTAATCGTTTGCCACCATAATCTCTTGCCCAGGTAATATACAAAAGGTCTGCTGCCCGTGTTACTGCAACGTAAAACAACCGCCGTTCCTCTTCCAAATGAAAATCGCCTTCTGGTAGGGTTTCTTTGATTAAAGCAGTTGGCAAGGGGATTGGTTCCGACCGATCTCTCGATGGAAATCTGTCCGCAACGGCGTTGGCAATAAATACCGTTTTAAACTCTAAGCCCTTCGCTGCGTGCACTGTCATAACATTCACACCATCGTACTCGACATCAATCGTCGCAGTGCCTGGATCATCGCCAGCCTCACGTAAAATTTGTAAATATTCTACAAACGCTTTGGCCGAAGGGTCATTTGTGAGCTTTGTAAATTCGGCAATTTTATCGAAAAACTTCGAAATATTAGCCGCTTGCGTAGCGGCTTCAGCAGAATCTTCATTTTGCAGCTTCGTTAGGATACCTTTGTCAGCCAAAAATTGGTATAACACTTGCCCGACATTTTGGGTTTTAGCCAGTTCGCCGTAGGTTGTAATATCATCTTTCAAAGTTCTTATTGCCGCCGTGTCGTTCTCGGCAATTTCTAGCGTGCTACCTAACTCAGAAAGATGGTCAATTACCCAATAGAGTGGTTTTGACTTTCTGCTTGCCAGATCCATGAGTTTAATGAGGTTTTCCATTGGAAAGTCATAAAACGGCGCAATACACAAATTATAGAGTTGTAGGTTGTCATAAAAGTTTGTGATGACTGTAAGGAATGAAATAATTGTCCGAATTTCTGGGCGCTCATATAATCCCGTTGTTCCAGTGAATTTATAGGGAATGCCGTGGGCTTGTAAAGTTTGCAATATTGGTTCGGCTTGTGAGTTAGCGCGGACTAAAATGGCGATATCGTTATAATTAAGCGGTTGGTCAAAAGTTGGTTGGTGAGTTGTCAGATTGTTGGGTCGTAAGGTGTTGGGCACTTTGTCCATTTTGCTATTTTGGATTGTTGAGGTAAGCCGCTCAATTGCAGAAGCGATTGCTTCAACTTCGTCGTTCACCGCCCCCGCTGCTATAGTTTGGATAGGGAAACCGGCGTTGCCTTTTACAGCTTCAAGCTTTTTGACGATATTATGCTTGGCTTCTAAGCGGTCTGGATTATTGTGTTGGATTAAGCGATATGCGCCATCCAAGACTGGCTGGGTAGAGCGGTAATTCGTTGTCAGGACAACCTGTTTGGCATTAGCATATGTTTCCTTGAATTCTAAGATATTAGAAATAGCCGCACCGCGAAAACGGTAAATCGATTGGTCATCGTCGCCGACAACGCAAATGTTTTTATGTTTCTTAGCCAAAAGTTTCACCAGCTCATTTTGGGCGAAGTTAGTATCTTGAAATTCATCCACCAGAATGTAGCGATATTTATTTTGGTAGGATTTCAGTAGGTGCGGCTGGTCCTGCAGAAGTTTGAGTGACTTTATTATTAAATCGCCGAAATCTAAGACACCAGCCTCGTTTTTAAAATTTTCGTACTGCATGTATACGCGTGCTAATTCTTGCTGCTTTGCGACTTCGATCGGGTCAATTGTTTCGTCTTTTTTGGCCTGTTTGGCCAGATTGTCGGTGTAAGTTTGGTATTCTTGCGGCGTAATACATTCGTCTTTGGCCCGGGAGATTAAGGCAATAAGAGCTTGAATAAACTTTGTTGGCGTTGATAATGGGCGATAATGGTTGAGCTCAAACCGGAATAAATTCTGCTGGAAAAAGAGGACTTGCTGGGGGTTGGATAAGACGCGGAAGTCGGATGGCAGGCCAATATCCAGAGCGCATTCCCGCAATAGTCGTTCGCCGAAACTGTGAAAAGTTGCGATAGTGGTATCAAATGCCCCAAAAGGCAATAATTGGTCCACCCGTTCTTCCATCTCATTGGCGGCTTTGTCGGTAAAGGTTAATGCTAGGATTTCTGAAGGCTTGGCTAGTTTTTGCCCTATTAGATAGGCAATTCTTCGGGCAATGACGGTGGTTTTACCAGTGCCGGCGCCAGCTATAACCAATACCGGACCATCGGTACAGGTAACAGCCTCGCTTTGCTCGGTATTTAACCCAGCTAACAATGGAGATTTCTTTCCGTTTACAGACATACTCTCACTTGAGAATTGTATTAAGTATCAGGTATTAATACGTAATCCTTTTTTGTGTTCCTATTGTAACATGGTAATGAAATATTTGCCGAAGTTTTTACGAAGCTTTAAAGAAAAAAATTGCCCGGGTACTGGATTTTTGGCCAGTGGACCCGGGCTTTTTGATACATTTACATAAAGAAGGTTACGTTATACGCCGGTTCTCCAACGATTGTGACAATTTTACAGCCTGTTCCATGACCAATTCCCGATCATTGTCATCGGTCATCCCACGCAGTACCGAGAGGAGTTCATCTTCAGACTCAGACAATTGTGCTTGTGTGCCCCGTAGTGATGAAGCAAGCTGCAAGCACTCTATCATAGTCTTTCCTGCAACCTGCAAAAGTTCTTCGAGCTTTTCGAGCTTTTCGTTGAAGGTATCAGGATATTCATCAATCACAACAGCACTATCAACAGTTTCACCGTCACTGGATTGCAATAGAGCCCCGGCTAACCCTTCGCCGATATCAAGTGACCGCCCGTTTTGTTGATTGGCTTCGGCGGTTTGGCCAGGAACGTCGCTTGGCTTAATTGTTAGATCGTCTACTGATACTCCTAAGGTGTCAGCAATCTTCTTCCGGCTCTCCATCGATGGGCTAATTTCGTTCCGTACTATGCGCGCCATTACTGGAATTGGTAAACCGGCTTCAACTGCTAAGTCTTTGGGTTCGGCAAAGCCCTTAACCCTCATCCAGGCAGCAATTGTGTCGCCAATAAGGGCTGGGTTTGGTGATTGCCGTGGTTGGATCACTTGCGGGCCTTTCTCAAGCTCGGATACTGTAATGCCTAGCGCTTGGGCAAGCTTTTCCCGACTTTCCGGTTGTGGATTATAGCTGCCTCGGGCAAAACCGGCAACAGCGCCAGGTGGCAACCCGGCCAAGTGGGCTAGCTCCTTGGTCTCTTGAATGCCTCTGGCTGCCATCCAGGCGATAAGGCTGGTAGAAATCATTGGAGATTGAGCTGGTTGTTGTGTGCTTGTGTCCATCATCTTGCTTCTCCGTTTCGTCTCATTTCTGTACTCCTCGTCGATGTCTTCACCTTTAGGGAATGGGAATGTTAGGTCGGTATACTGCCAGTTTTTTCCTTGGATGATTTGTGCTATTTGCCGGTGCAGGGAACTATGCGACCGAAGTTTAAGCAGCTTAGTAAGCAGCGCGTTCCGTTCTTCGTCGGTTAAATCAGCGCCGCATTGTAAGCAACTGCAATTGTTATCACGGTCGAAGAATAGGTCGCCGTGGCACCTGCGGCATCCTTGTAGGACAAGGATTGTACGCCCCTTTCTTTCTCATGCAAATGTTAAGGTTCTGAGGTGAGAACTGGCATGATTGTAGCAAATTACAAGAGAATTAACAAGACTATAGGGCCTAAACTGTTATTGGGTGATGTGAAGAAGAGTATCGTCTTGGCCATCAGAATCGATTGAGAGCTGTTTTACAGCGCTGCTATCAGCTGAAGTGGTATTAGTATCTGCCAAGAGCTGTGCCGTTTGCATTTTTGTCGCAATTTGCTCATGACGTTTTAAGGCTTCATCGGCCGCGTTGGTCGTATTACGGGCGTGTTTTGAAACCAAAAGCAACGTTTCACCAAGCTTTTCATTTTCAATTTTCAAAGAAGAAAACAGGCGCATAATTTGCTTCGTCGCCGCTTCTATTTTTTGGCCCTGCAGGCCAAAGAGAATCAATTTAAGGAAATAGAGAAAGGTGTTGGGTGAGACCGGCCAGATGCAGCGGTTATGGGCATATTGCATAAGCTTATCATCACAAACAATTTCTTGATAGATTGGTTCGGAAGGAATATACATGACAGCAAAGTCAGTTGTGCCTTCGTCAGGTAAAATATATTTCTTGGCGATATCATCGATATGCTTTTTAACATCGCGTTGGAAATCGCGCTTGGCTTCTTCGTGTGCAGCTTCAGATTTCGCATCTACCATTTTTTTGAAATTTTCGGTTGGAAACTTGGCATCAATAGCGATATAACCCTTGTCGATTTTAAGGCAAGCGTCAACAATCGCGCCGCTTTTAAACGGATACTGCATGTGGAAACTTTCTTTTGGCAAAGTTTGTTCCAAAAGATCTTGGAGAATAAATTCACCAACGCCACCACGTAGCTTCGGCGAGCGGAGAAATGCCTGGAAATCCTGCATTGAACGACCGATTTCGCTCATTTCACCGAGATTCCTTGAAACTTCTGAGATAACCTGAGCTGCTTTGTCGAGCCGCTCGTTGAACGTACCGATATTTTTGTCTAGGCTACCGCGCATTTGGCCCATTTGTCCGGAAATATCAAGCATGCGCTGGTTAAATTGTTCGGTTAAAAGTTGGAGTTTTTTATCGTCTGAAGCTGGAGTAGAGAGCTTTTTGAGCTGCCAATAGATAATACCACCCACGGCAGCAATAAATCCCACAATAATAAGCAGTTGTTCTGTTGTCATACACTCTCACTAATTTGGACAGCATGATTATACCACGAGGAGGAAAAATCAAGAATTAAAATGAAAAAAGCAAAATTACGTAGCAAAATGTAACAATAACTTGTTTGTGAGTTGTATCAAACTTTTTGATTTTTGTTATTATATGGTGTGGAACAGAAAATATTAGAAAAGAAGACAAACTGGCAGGCGAAACTTATTCCTATTGGCTTTTGCTGGATTTTATTTATTGCTATCAATTCAACGATTAACCAAGCACCTTATGATAAAAGCCAGTTATCAGTAGAACAGGCGCTGCTTTTTTTCTTGCCTTTATTCGCCGCGTTTTATTTTAGTTTTGCATTTCTATTACGTTCTAAGCGGAGAGGTATTTTGGTAAGCTTGCTAGTTTCTGGCTTATTGCTATTGCGCTTATTCTCACTCACTTCACCTATAAATGTACTGCTATTAGGCACATTGCTAGTATTTATGGAATGGGTTTTCACAAGACATTTGCCAAGAAGGTTGCCGAAAAAGTAAGCATCATAGAATAAAAAAAGCCACGTTCATGTGTTTGTGCACTGAACGTGGCAAATAATTAACTAATTTGTGGACCCGGCAAGGTCGGCGCAGGCGGGTCAGGATCTTCTAGTACGCCAGAGTTGCTTTGAGTTCTCCTAGGGTGTTGTGCCCACTTTACTCTTAGCTCTTGTATCTTTATTGGCGCGTAGCCTACGAGCGTTAATAGTAAGGCAAGCACGAAATAAAGCAAGTAGATATGTAAGTCGGTAACCTTACTTCCGCCTGTTAAAGCCAAAATAAATCCCAAAAGTGCTGTCGGGCCAAACCCAGCAAAGCCGCAAAAACCAAAAAAGCAGTTTTTGTCGAGTTCTAACAAAAAGGTCAGCATTCTATAAAAGAAGAGTAACGCCAGTATCGCAAACGCTACCGCTGTCAAAAAGTAAAATGCCGTCAACATGTTAGGCATATTTTTATCACTCTTTGCATTCTTCACGGAGAATAGCTAGGGGAATGGTTATCGAGTTTGGTCCAAATTGCGGTCCTTCAAGCACCAGTTCAATCCTCTCAAAAGGCGGTCTAGACAGTACTGCCATTTCAAGTTCGGAAATTGAACCGCAGATGACCCGCCGCCAAGGTAAGAGCGCTTCTGGTGTATGTTCAAGGCAGCCATATGTCCACCAGCCAGGATAAATTTGATTTCGCGCCTGCATAATGGTTTCTGGGCGGTATTTTGTAGCCAGCATTATTTTCCTTCTTTGCTTGCCTTAAGAGGTTAACACTTGCTGTGTTGGGTATAACTTACAGTTGTGTAGCTTGTGGTCTGCTCCGGATAATTCTACTCGCAATATACGCTATGCCGGTATAAATAAGGGTGGAGGCGATGACCCCAGCATACATGAACTTAAAGGAAACCTGAGTACTAGTCTCCAAATTGTTCCACCCAATAGAGGTAATCACTAAACTAATAGTTCCCGTAGCAAGCCAGTACATTCCTCCAATTGCCACGCCTAGGCCAGGGTCATTCTGGGGATTCGTGATTAGTTTGGATGCTAGAAAAATACCAATACCCAGGCTAAAGATACCTATTAGAGCAAAGAAAAAACCAGGCATGTTCTACCCCTTTACTTTTTGCTGTGAACCTGTGCTTTCGACAAATTATTAAAGTTCAGCCAATTGGCCTTGCAAGCTAGCATTATATCAGGTTCAAATCGTGAATTCGACCTTTTTGTCTTTGCCCAAAGTATTCCTGGAAAAAACGGCGGTCAAATGCTAAAATTGTGCGTATGAGCGATAAGAAATACTTTGTAACAACAGCCATAGATTATGTTAATGACGTTATCCATATCGGCCACGCATATGAAAAGATTTTAGCCGATTGCTACGTTCGGCATTTACGCGGCTTATATGGTGAAGAAAAGATTTATTTTTTGACAGGCACAGATGAGCATGGCCAGAAGGTCCAAAAGGCTGCCGAAGCCAAACATCTAACACCACAGCAGTTTGCAGATGAAATTGCAAAGCAGGATGAAACGGAACTGAGAAGCCTTCATATCTCATTCGACCAAGTAAAAGATCACGGCCGCTTTTTCCGCACAACTGATGAAGACCATACGAAAGTTGTCGAAGCGTTTTGGAAAAAAGTGCAGGATGCTGGCTATATTTATGAAGGCGAGTTCACCGGCCTTTACTGTGAAGGCGACGAAGCCTTTCTAACCGAGTCTGATATTGTCGAAGGCAAGTGTCCAAACCATCCAAATATTGAACTCAAGACAGTTACCGAGAAAAACTATTTCTTCAAGTGGTCCGCTTTCCAGGATTACCTACAAGATTTACTTCACGACAATCCAGATTTTGTTCCACAGGAAAAGCGGCGCAATGAGATGCTGGCATTTTTGGACCGTGGGCTGGAAGATATTACGATTTCACGCAGGAAGGACGCCGTTTCGTGGGGCATCGCTGTCCCGGGCGATCCGGATCAGGTAATTTACGTTTGGTTTGATGCGCTTATTAATTATCTAACCTACGGCACAGAAAAGGATCTCTGGAACGATGAAACACAAATTGTCCATTTTGTTGGTAAAGATATTTTACGCTGGCATGCGCTTTTGTGGCCAGCAATGCTAAAGGCTGCTGGATATAAACGTCCGAATATTATCGTGGCACATGGATTTTTAGGGCTAAATGGCCAAAAAATCTCAAAATCCATTGGCAATGTTATTCGGCCCTCCGAATTAGTCGAAAAATATGGCGTTGATCCTGTCCGTTACTACCTCCTTCGTTATACGAGATTGGACGATGATGCAGATTTAGACCTTAAGCATTTTGAAGAAGTTTACAATGCTGATTTAGCGAACAAATTAGGGAATTTAGTCTCGCGGGTAGCGAAATTATGTGAATCCAGTGGGTATACAAGCAATCAGTTAGTGCCAACCTATGATGATTTAGCGAAAGATGCTTCGATTGAACATATCAATGCGTTTGCATTTTCGTCTGCGCTTGAAGCAATCTGGTCCAAATACATTGATGAGGCCAATCAGTATATCGATGAGCATAAGCCGTGGGAGTTACAAAAGAGTGGAGACACCAAAAACTTAAGCTTTGTCCTAGAAAGATTAATAAATACTCTTCTCGAAATTAGTGTTCTATTATCGCCGTTTGTTCCTGAAACATCGAGCAAAATAATCAAACAATTTAGCCAAAAACAAATAAAGGCTGAAGCACCGCTGTTTCCGAGAATTTAAGTAGTCCCAGGTTTTCCCCTCTTTTTTTAGACGAGAGGACTGGTTACTAGATTTAATTTTTATGCAAGTAATTGATAGTCACGCTCATTTGCAGGAAGACCTGTTCCCTGGCAAAATTGATTCTGTAGTCCAAAGCTCGAAGGAAGCGGGTGTTATTGCCATCGTCAATATCGGGACGTCACTAAGAGAAAGCCAGGAAATGGTTGATTTGGCAGTAAAATATCCAAACTATCTCTTCCCAACAGTAGGCTTGCACCCTCATGACGCAGCTGACGACTTCAAGCAGTACAATCCGGTAGCATTAAAGCAGAAGCTTCTTGAACTTGGGCAAATACCAGGAGTAGTAGCAATTGGTGAATGCGGTTTGGATTATGGAAAAGCCGATACACCTGTGTCTGACTTGGAAAAGAAGCACCAACGAGAAATATTCGAGATGCAAGTAGCAGTAGCCCAAGAACTGAAACTACCTTTCGTGGTCCACTGCAGGAATGCGTGGGAGGATGTGTTTTCTTCCTTACTCCATTATCATTCATCGACGGTCATCCTTCATTCCTTTACCGGAGATGAAGCAGTTGTAATAGAAGCAAACAAACGCGGCTATTTTATATCCTTTTCGGGCATCGTGACCTTTTCGAACGCTAAAGATATCCAAAAAGCTGCAACAATGGTGCCAATTGATAAAATACTTGTTGAAACCGATAGTCCCTACTTAGCACCGGTGCCGCTTCGAGGGCAGGGCAACGAACCTAAAAATGTACTACACACATTGGCTTTCTTGGCTACCTTACGAAATGAAGACGAAAATCATCTAGCCGTAAAAACCGTAGAAAATACGAAGAAAATCTATAATTTACCGCTCTAAGACTTGACAGCCCTATAACTTTTCTGTTATACTACGCACGCTTCCACATTTTGTAGCGGAAGTATTTTTTTGGGTGACACGACCTAACTGAAGGCCCTTAAAAGCGTTTGTTAGGCCGAATAACCCAATTTTCTTTTGGAATACTTTAGGTTTCGTTTAGGAACGGAGGCCTAAAAAGACCTTGGGATTGCCAAAAAGTAAACCAAAAGATGCCCGTTGCCACGTTTGACGTGGCCCTATGTTACAAAGAACAGCTAATCCGGTTTACCGGAAGAACGGTTTTTTAGCAACAAAACAATTCATCAACCATAAGCTAAACTCGTCCAAGTTGGCACTTGTTTACGCTCTGTTACCCGTAGGTGTTTTATCATCCTTTTCGCACACATTGCATACACCGCAGCTTTTTGGCGGCCAAAATGTACCATACGCTATGGTGTTACCAATAACTGGTGGCGAACCGGAAGCAAAAGACACGGCTTCAATTACGGCTGGTACCGCGCCTGTGGCGTTCCAGTTGCCTTTACATGGGTTTAATATTACAACTTACTTTTCTTACTGGCATCCTGGTGTCGACATGGCTATAGAACAAGGTACGCCGATTAAACCGGTTGCTAAGGGTGTGGTAACCGAAGCTACATACAATTACTTTGGCTATGGAAATACTGTGGTAGTCGACCACGGTGACGGTACGTGGACACGATATGCCCATTTACTGCATATGTTCGTAAAAGTTGGCGATACGGTAACACCAGACATGGTCATTGGCCAAGTCGGTAATACTGGCCATTCAACCGGCCCTCATTTGCATTTTGAGTTGCACGAAGGCGACCAAGCCATCGACCCATTGACGGTCTTACCGAAAGACGACCAAGCTTCTGGCGTGGCTGATTCCTCCGTACTTCCAAAATAACTGAGATGAGACGTTACCATGTCTAAGGTCAAAAAAAGCCTCGGGGTAAAATCCGAGGCTTTTTTATTATCTTTATTGAGTTGGATTTAGTAATCCATGCCGCCCATACCGCCCATACCGCCGCCAGGCATAGCCGGGGTTGGTTCCTTTTCAGGAATATCGGTGATCAAGGCTTCGGTCGTTAAGACCATACTGCCGATTGAAGCAGCGTTTTGTAAGGCTAATTTGACTACTTTTGTCGGATCAATGACGCCCATAGCCACTAAATCACCAAATTCACCGGTTGCAGCGTTGAAGCCGAACGACTTTGCTCCTTCGGAAACTTTGCGCAATACCCAGCCACTATCAGCGCCTGAATTTTGGGCTAGTCTCTTTAATGGTTCAGCTAGCGCTCGCTCGACAATTTTAATACCGGCATTTTCGTCATCGTTACCAGCTTTTAAGGTTACAACTGACTTTGCAGCCCGGATGAAGGTCACTTCACCACCTGGCACGTAGCCTTCCTCTAAAGCGGCTTTGGTAGCACCTTTTGCATCGATGGCGCGCTCTTTCTTTTCTTTGAGTTCAACCTCGGTTGCAGCACCAATATTAATAACAGCAACTCCGCCAGTTAATTTCGCTAAGCGTTCTTCTAATTTCTCTCGGTCGAATTCGGAAGTGGTGTGTTCAATTTCGTTCCTAATTTGGGCAATTCTAGCGTCAATCTCACGTTTTGAACCTTTACCGTCAACAATTAAGGTATTGTCCTTATCTGACGTTACCCTGCCTGCGCGGCCTAGGTCTTCAACCGTAACGCTTTCAAGTTTCCTTCCGAGTTCTTCAGAAATTACCGTACCACCGGTTAATGTCGCGATATCAGCTAACATTGCCTTACGGCGGTCGCCAAAGCCTGGGGCTTTTACTACAAGTACATTAAAGGTACCTTTCAGCTTATTAACGACCAATGTTGCCAAGGCTTCGCCGTCAACATCATCAGCGATAATAACAAGATTTCGCGAAATTTGGACGAATTTTTCTAGGAATGGCAATAAATCAGTTTGAATGGAAGAAATCTTTTTATCAGTTAACAAAATATAAGCGTCTTCAACGGTCGCTTCCATTCTAGCTGGATCGGTTACAAAGTAGGCGGAAACATATCCCTTATCAAATTCCATACCTTCCTTGTAGTCGACGTATGTCTCGGTTCCCCGGGATTCTTCAACCGTCACAACGCCGTCTTTGCCGACTTTAATAAACGCTTCGGCAATTATCTTGCCTAGCTCTTCATTGCCAGAAGAGATAGTGGCGATATGGGCGATTTCTTCAGTATCTTTATCAGAAAGTTTTTTTGACATCTTGTCGATATCTTTGAGGACTGCATCAACAGCTCGGTCAATACCCTTTTTTACAAACATTGGGTTAGCACCAGAAGTAACTAATTTCAGTCCTTCGGTAATAATGGCTTGTGCGAGAATGGTTGCAGTTGTTGTCCCGTCACCAGCCTCATCATTCGTCTTACTTGCAGCTTCCTTCACAAGCTGGGCGCCCATATTTTCAAATGGGTCTTTTAATTCAATTTCTTTAGCAACAGTAACGCCATCGTGGATAACCGAAGGCGCACCCCATTTTCTATCAATTGCAACATTGCGGCCTTTGGGGCCTAAAGTAGTGCCAACCGCATCAGCAACGGTGTCAACACCGCGCTTTAATGCTTGTCGCGCATCATCAGAAAACTTAATTTGTTTAGCCATGTATAGTATCCTCCCGATTGTTTATTAATATGGACAGGTATAATGTGATCTATTGCCGTTTTTGGACAGCTTTAGACTTAAATCAAAGTTCAAAGTTAAAACAGCAAAGTTACAGATCAAAATTAAAAATAACAGAATTCTTGACTTTTTAATCTTTGCCTTTAGTCGGCGATTGCCATAATATCTTCGAATTTGACAAGTTTTAATTCCTTACCTTCGATCTTCAAATCTTCGCCGCCCCATTTTCGGTAGATCACTTGATCACCTTTTTTAACTGGCGGTTCGACTTTGGTACCATTGTCTTTTGTTGTTGCGCTACCAATTGCGATAACTTTGCCTAATTGTGGCTTGTCTTGCGTTGCGGTATCGGGTAAATAAATGCCGCCAGCTGTTTTGGTTTCAGCTTCAACGGGCTCGATTAATATAAAACCAGCAAGTGGTGTAACCTTCATAAATTGAATTCCTCCTTAATTTACTTTTTGTTCGTCCTGCTATTATGTCGGCTTGCTAGTCCGAAGCCTATGCGCAGGCTAGTTCTGAACCCTTCCGTGATCACGAAGAGATCCTGGACTCGACTTCGTCGCCAGGATGACGAATAGGGCATAGTTTATACTTTTTGGAATTAAGAGCTTGTGAATTATATTATCCTAAAGCTCATATCTTTGGACAGCTCTGCAAATATTAGCAGACAAACCCTACGAGTGTCAAGAGTGAAGTTGCAACAGTTGTAATGCACATTTATAATGCGTTTATCTCACCTGCGGCAAGGAGAAGTATAGTGCCGAAGCCAACATGGCAGCTCTACAATGAAATGGCCAGGACTTTGCAGGAAAGGTTTGAAATCTATTCCATTGAACAACTTAAGGCTAATGCGAAGTCGGCAGGGTTGGCCTCAATATATTTTGCGATAGAAGAGCTGCTGCAAAGTTTACCCCCCGAAGACTATGAAGCGCTTATTGCACAAACACCTGACGGGCATATTATTGATATTGTGGATGGCGAACTTGTGATAGAAAAAGCCCCAACGTCAGATGAGGGTATTAATAGCCGCATTGCCCAACAGGTTTTCTACACACTCTCTAGATTGCCAAAGATTGAAGGTTAGTGAGTAATGATAGCCGGACTTATGCATGCTGCAATAGTCCGGCTTTTTCTTGCTCTTTTTGCGGGAAATATGCGATGATTAATGCATGGCGTTTAGCCCCAGGTTTACTATTACAAATAAAATTCTCATGAACGTTGGGAAGGTTGAGGCGGCGAAGGAAGTGGTCGAGAATGCAGCGCTTGTTCCCGCCTTTGAAGCAGAGTTCCAGAAGGAAGCGCTCGTCCGTGCTGTCCATTATGGAACACACATTGAAGGCAATGAGCTAAATTTACAAGAAACGAAAGAAGTTCTGGACGGACGGGAAATCAGTGCACGTGACCGCGATATCCAAGAAGTTATTAACTATCGTAATGTTATCCATTACATCGATGAGTTGCGGCAACAGGAAAGTGATGCTACTTCCAACGCTTCCATCACCGAAGAAATCCTCTTAAAAGTTCACAAACTTGTGGTTGAAAAAGTACTTCCGCCAAACCAAGCTGGAAAATACCGAGAAGGGCAGGCCGTGGTTAAAAACTTTAAAACAAACCAGATTACCTTTATAGCGCCGAAACAAGAAGAAGTACCTGTTCAAATTGAAGAATTTTTGGCATGGCTAAATTCTGATGCGTCACAGGTTGTTCATCCTGTCCTCAAAGCTGGTATTATCCATTACGAACTGGCTAGAATCCACCCATTTACGGATGGCAACGGCCGTACTGCTCGAGCTATCGCGACACTTAGCCTTTTTCTTGATAACTACGATATTAAGCAGTTCTTTTCTTTGGAAGAGTATTTTGATAAAACAGCACCAGACTACTACATGGTCCTGCAGCTCGTTTCGAACCAACCGGTCGCATCAGAGTCCCAACGCGACTTAACGCCATGGCTTGAATACTTCACCCAAGGGCTAGCCCAGGAATTCGTCCGTATTAAAGAACGCGTACAACACATGAGCATGGATATTAAACTCAAGGGGAAAATGGGCCAAATGCAGCTTTCATATCGCCAGTCAAAGCTAGTCGAATACATGCAGGATTACACAACTGTTAATAACCAGCAATGGCGAAGCTTGTTTCCCGAGATTAGCGATGATACAATTTTGCGAGACCTGCACGAATTAATTAAAAAGAAACTTGTAAAGAAAAAAGGTAAAACGAAAGCAGCAGTCTATTTCCTGTCCCCAAGCTCATAGGACTTATCTGACTTATAAGTCTTATGAGACCTATATGAAATTTTCAGAATTAGCAAAATATTTTGAAAAAATGGAAGCAACCAGTAAGCGGAATGAGCTGGTTGAAATTTTGGCGGATTTATTTAACCATGCTGACGCGACTGAAATTGATAAGATTTGCTACCTTATCCAGGGCAGGATTGTACCGTTTTTTGAACCCATCGAAATTGGTATGGCTGAGAAAACGGTCGGTTTGGCAATCGCACTAGCGTATGGCCATAGTAAAGAAGACATTGTAGGGCAATATCGACGACTAGGCGATTTAGGTTTGGTTGCTGAAAAAGTCCATAACGGTAAAGACGGCCACCTCACCGTCGAAAAAGTCCACACAAGCCTAATGGAAATAGCCAAAACCACCGGTGCGGGGTCGCAAGAGAAGAAGCTGAAGGCTTTTTGCGACTTATTAAGTAAGGTTGATGCAATTTCTGCAAAACATCTATGCCGCATACCGCTTGGGCGCACAAGGCTTGGTATCGGTGATCCTACGGTATTAGATGCCCTTTCCTTCGCAAAAAAGGGCGATAAAGGCCTTAGAAGGCCCCTAGAAGAGGCCTATAATAAAACTTCCGACTTAGGGCAGGTCGCCAAGATTTTTTGGCAGCATGGGGCTTCAGGCGTCGAGAAGCTTAATGTGATCGTCGGCAAGCCAATTCGGTCTGAATTAACCGAGCGTATTCCTGACCCCGCTAAGGTAATAGACAAAATGGGACCGGTCAATGTCCAGCCAAAATATGATGGCTTCCGGGTCCAGTTTCACATGAGCAAGAAAAGACCTATCGGATTTATGAATATTAACGGCAAGCTAGAAGAAACAAAGGTAAAATTATTTTCAAGAAATTTAGAAGACATGACACACATGTTTCCTGAGTTGCGCAAAGCAGCGCTAGAAGAAGTAAAAGCTGATAGTGTTATTTTAGACTCTGAAGCATTAGCATATAATCCGGAATCTGATGAATTTTACCCGTTCCAAGAAACGACCAAGCGCCGTCGTAAGCACGGCGTTGAGGAGGCAGCCCAAAGTCTGCCGCTTAAAGCATTCGTATTCGACGTAATGTATATCGACGGTAAATCAGTCATGGACAAACCGCAGAAAGAACGCGTAGAAATAATCAAAAAAGTAATTCCACATGGTGAAACATTACAAACTGCTCCAGGTGAGTTGGTAAGCGATCCAAAACACTTGATTGCTTTGTTCGATGACGCAATTTCCAAAGGACTTGAAGGCCTTGTCGTCAAAAAGCCTGATAGCCCATATGAAGCTGGTGCCAGAAACTTCAATTGGGTGAAGGTTAAACGACAGGCTTCGGGTGACCTTAACGACACAATTGACTGCGTCATTTTGGGCTATATTGCTGGTCGGGGCAAACGGGCGCAATTTGGTGCCGGCGCATTACTGGTGGGGCTTTATAATAACGAAACCGATACTTTTGAGACTGTTACAAAGATTGGTACCGGATTATCAGATGAAGAATGGCGCGAAATTCACAAACGGGCCGATAAAATTCAGGTGCAACACAAGCCTGCCAGAGTTAATGCCATTATTGAACCGACGGTTTGGGTAGAGCCAAAGATTGTGATTGAAGTTTTTGCCGATGAAATAACCCGTAGTCCAATTCACACTGCTGGCACTTCAGCAGGCTCAGTATCCGGCGAAAAGGAACTAGGGTATGCGTTACGGTTTCCGCGCTTAATTAAGTTCCGCGAAGACGATAAAAAACCGGAAGATGCTACAACTGTTGCGGAAATCAAGAAGATGTTTGCTGCCCAATTTAATCACAAAAAATCATCAGGGTAACGGAAGGCAGTATGAGATTAGAAGAAGAACCACATGTCATTCGAAAACAACGAGGGGCTGAGCCACAAGCGCCGTATGTGTGTAATATAACTTTTACTCATGAAGACCTGCCTGAACTTTTGGGCGAGGATGAATTATACACGGTCCAAACTGATTCTGGAAAACCGAGTTTATCGCCTGAGGAATACGATGACGTGCGCATTAGTCTTATCCCCCAAATTAGGCGTGCTATTGTCGATGAACGGATGCGGTTATGGAAGGAAGAAATAATCTAAGCATTCCTTTTTTATGGCTACACAAGAACCTGATTCGAACGAGATTAACGTAAAATCCCTTTTAACCTCATTCGGGATGATTGGTATTTCTAGCTTTGGTGGCGGTCGACAGGCTTACTTTCGTCACACCTTTATTCAAAAGAAAAAGTGGCTTGACGATAAGCAGTTTTTAGAAGGCTTAACGCTTTCGCAAATTCTACCTGGTCCGACCGTCGCAAATTTAAGCGTTTATTTAGGGCAACGGTTTTATGGTATATCAGGCGCGGTGGTTGCTGGTGCAGCCATGGTTTTACCTGGAGCTTTAATGATTTTAGTACTTGCAATTTTGTTTTTAAATCGTGGCAGTGTGCCGTATGTCAAACCTCTATTCCATGGCATTGGCGCTGCTGCTGTTGGGTTAGCGCTCGCTAACACAATCCAGGTTGGAAGAAGAGGTTTGGAAAGTTACCGTGATTTATTATTCACCGCCGCAACATTTGCAGCAATAATTTTTTTAAAGGTCCCCTTATTAGTTGCCGTCCTAGTCCTTGCACCCATTAGTATCGCACTCTATTTGCCAGCTAACTTAATATCAAAAATTAAAAATCAAATAGCAAGATGACAATGTAAAAACTAAAAACTTTGCTACTACTTATAAGCAAGTTATTTTACATTTTTATTTTTGACCTTACTATATGTTCACACTCTTACAACTTGCATTAACGTTCGGCTACTTGTCGCTTTTGGCGATTGGAGGGGGAATTTCGACACTTACAGAAATGCAGCGACTTTCGGTGGAACATTTCCATTGGCTTTCGGCTAGCCAATTTCGTGATGCGTACAGTTTAGGGCAAATTACCCCAGGTCCAGCCATGCTTATGGTTACAGCCATTGGTTATCAAGCAGCAGGTATTCCCGGCGCTATAGTTGCAACAATAGCTATGTTTTTACCAACATCTATCCTTATTGCCTATATTGGTAAGCATTGGGATAAGTTTGCTACTTCTCCTTGGCGGATTGCACTACAAAAGGGACTAGCCCCGGTTACCATCGGCCTTATGCTTGCCGGTATTCTAACGCTTGCGCAATCGGCCGTTTTTAATACCGTAACCGCAATTATCGCAATGTTTGCCGCTGTTATCATCTTCCGCTTCAAAATAAGCCCAGCACTCGTAGTTCTCGCTGGTGGTATTATTGGGCTACTACTTCTCAATTAAGGAAAAAGCGCATAAAAAAGGACGGAGTAGTTTTGTACTCCGTCCAAAAGGTTTGATATATTGTGCTGACACTCGTGTTACCTATTCAATTGTTCTCGAGGGATACCAAGATGCACCAGCATGAGTAAGCCAGTAAATATAGCGAAGAACGAGGGGATAAATATCCAAAGCTCAACATATGCTATGGTATTCCATGTTTTTGGAACTCTAATCATGGCAATAAGCAGGCAAATACCCAGTGGAATCCACGTAAGTAGATGGGCAATTACTTTCTGGGTCTTTAAAGACATCTCAATTCCTTCTAGGCGATTAGTGTACCTTTGCTTGGTTCTGGTAGGCATGGCCAAATGGTCGTTATGTCAGATATTAAGGATTATTAAAAGCAATACAATTATGACAACTCCAATAGCGAGGACAGTAAGAGCTGACATTATTGTTCCTACAATAAATTGTAGGAGGAAGAGTACAATCACGAGCAGAATAAATGACGTTAATACTTTACGCAACAATTGTCGTGCTTTCTCGCTCACGACATAACTCCTTTTGGCTTAGGGTGTTGATTAGCTGTAAAGGTACTAAGAGCAGCACTGGCAAAAACAGCAATTTATATATTGAGTATATCACTATAGGTTATTAATGTCAAAGTAAGACACGACAGTCTGTTTAAAACTGTTATAATCGTGGATACACTCTTTACCTAGGGTAGCGCTGTGTTAGTAAACACGTCTCACCTACGGTATAATATAAGCACATGGACCCAAACCAACTGCCCAGTGGGAATGCGACAAGTACTAACTCCCAATCAGGTAAAGAGCAACCAATATCACTCGGTCATCCGGAAGCGGAACGGTTCGCAGTTAAGAAAGCAGAGCGGGTTGGCCAAGTTGAACAGAAAAAGGTCGAGCAGCAAACAGTTAAAACCGTCGAGGCTAGTAATAACTTAGAATTGTCAAAGGAAATTTTGCCGGGTGTTGAGGAAAAGCACCACCCTTCAGAGCCGATTGTATTGCCATCTCAAATTCAACTGGCCGGCGTGAGTTCAACACCAATTCCAATTGAATCAATGACATTTAAACCAGATCCGGTAGTTTTGCCTCTTACAGAAAGTGAAATAAAAAAGGGCTTGCATGTGTCGGTATGGTACTCAATTCGATGGCTTTCGGAATGGTGCGTCAAACAACTAAAAGAAGCCCACCTTTTATTTAAGCGGCAGGGAAAAGAAGCATAAAGCAAAGTAGCAATCAAAATGTAAAATTACAACTAGTAAATCAAATTATTATTCGAGTGATTAGCGACCCTTCTCTGTCGACTGACGGATTACTTGAAGAATAAGTGTGGGGACAGGTCTGATATAAAAAAGTTTCAAGATTTGAGTTAGTTATTATGAGTTTTGGATCATCGACATTTCTGATAATTTTCCCAATTGTGTTGATTGGGCTTTTAACGCTTGCAGCGGGTGCTTTTGCCGCGCTTTATGCCGGTGTGAAATTCTACCAGTTCCGCAAGCGTGAAGAAGAAAGTTTAGACACCGTTGTCTTGCAGATCGCCGTACCTCGTGGTAATGAAATCAAAATCGATGCTGCCGAACAAATGTTTTCATCCCTTTCCGGATTACGGGCGCCGCATGGCTTTCTTAAGTTTATGCACATGCCAAACCATATCTCATTAGAAATTATTGCCCGTCCTGAAGATATTCGTTTTTATATCGCCTGCTCAAAAAAATTAAAAGACATGGTCGAAAAGCAAGTGCATGCGGCATATCCTGGGGCTGAAGTAGTTGAAGTTAACGAGCAAAATATTTTTACGCCAGAAGGTAAAGTAGCGTTTGCCCAATTAAAACTGAGCGGTGCAAATTATTTGCCGCTCAAAAGCTATAAAGAACTGCCAACCGATCCAATGGCCAGTTTAACATCAGTTTTGTCAAAAATGCAGGCTGGAGAAGGTGCCGCCATTCAAATTTTGTTAGCCGCAGCGCCACATGATTGGAAATCAGCAGGTAAAGCGTATGTAAAAAAGCAAAAAGACCCTGAAAAAGGCGGTGGTGATGCTAAGGAAATAGAGGCCGTAGAAAACAAAATGAGCAAACCTGCCTTCTATGCGGTTATCCGAACTGTCACAACAGCAAAAACCGAAGAGGAAGCCAAAGTTCACTTAGACAACATTATTGGCGCGTTTAGTCAGTATGCCTCACCTTTCACCAGTTTTAAGAAAGCCCGTATTTGGCAAAAGAGTTTGTTTATGCGTGATTTTATCTACCGCTATTTGCCAATTTTCCAGGGGACAATTACCTTAAATGCTGAAGAACTGGCGACGTTATATCATTTTCCGAATAAAAGTGTTGAAACACCGTTTATTAATTGGCTTAACGCCAAGCGCGCGCCAGCACCCGCCCAAATTCCAATGTCTGGGCTTTACCTGGGAAAAAGTGTTTACGCCGGTTCGGTAAGGCCGATTTACGTTTCAGATGATGACCGCAGACGCCATGTCTACACCGTCGGTAAAACCGGTACCGGTAAGTCAGAGTTCCTGAAAGCTTTAATGATCCAAGACATTCGAGCTGGTCGAGGGTTAGCGTTTTTAGATCCCCATGGTGACGCGGCGGAAGATTTGCTGGCAATGATCCCTCCAGAACGGGCTGAAGATGTTATCTACTTCGACCCTGGTGATTACGAGCGGCCGTTTGGTATGAATATGCTCGAAGCCAACGACGAACAGCAAAAGCATTTCGTGGTCAACTCGATTATTGGTTTAATGTATAAGTTATTTGACCCGCACCAAACCGGCATTATTGGTCCGCGGTTTGAGCACGCCATTCGTAATGCCATGTTAACGGTAATGTCTGAGCCGGGGTCGACTTTTGTCGAAGTAGTTCGTTGTTTAACCGATTCGGCATTTGTCCAAGAGCTGTTGCCGAAGGTTACTGATCCGGTTGTTCGCCGCTACTGGACTGACCAGATCGCCCAAACGAATGATTTCCACAAGTCGGAAGTCCTGGATTATATTACTTCTAAATTCGGCCGGTTTGTGACGAATAAAATGATGCGCAATATTATTGGCCAGTCGCAATCGTCATTTAATATCCGTCAAATTATGGACAATAAGAAGATACTCATCGTTAATTTGTCTAAAGGTAAAATTGGTGAAGAAAACGCCGCCTTTCTAGGATTGGTATTGGTGCCAAAAATTCTAGTAGCTGCCATGAGCCGAACCGATATGCCACAGGAAAAACGGGTTGACTTCTATTTATATGTAGACGAGTTTCAAAATTTTGCCACCGACACTTTTGCCGAGATCTTGTCTGAAGCCAGAAAGTACCGACTTAATTTAATAGTTGCCAACCAATTTATTGGTCAAATGGAGGAAGAAATCAAGAATGCCATATTTGGTAATGTTGGCACGATTGTCTCATTCCGAGTTGGCGTGACCGATGCTAATTATTTGCAACATGAATTCCAACCATATTTTTCAGAATCTGACCTTATCAACGTTGAGAGGTTTAACGCCTATGTCCGCACAATCGTCAATAACGAGCCTGTGCCGGCATTTTCCATGGACACAACCAAGGATATTGAGGCGGATAAAAAAATGAGTAATAAAGAAGTGGGTGAAGCAATACGGCAACTGTCACGGTTACGCTACGGCCGCGACCGTGAGGTTGTTGAAGCTGAAATTGCCCAGCGTGCTCGCCTATAATCCTATACCAGTCACCATTCCCTACCTTGTATTCTTCCCATTTTTAACCTATAATCCCAGTCGTACATTGACATACCCTAAGGTTACTAAAAGAAAGGGTAATTTAGTGGCTGAGGTAAAAGAGGAATACTTCGACTTACTTGTAAAAGCGTTTGAAAACCGCAGCGTTATCCCGCTCAAAAAACATCCTGCTGAAGCAATCCTAGAAGAAATGTTAGCCAAGTTTTCTGACAGCAAACAATGGCTATGGCATTTTTATACAGCCTATACCGAAAACAGTAACGATATGGTCGGCAACTTAATCGAATGTTTAGGCAGGTTACCGCAAGAACTAAGTGATCCGGTAGGTTTTCGGCTTGCAGAGTTAGGTATTGGTCACTCTGACGTTAACGTCCGTGAACATGCTGTTGCCGCTCTTGAAAATTGGGGTGGTGAACAGGCATTTCTTGTGCTGAAAAATCGAGCCAAAAATGAGCCTGTTGATTGGTTGAGGAACTATATCCGAGGAATCATAGCTGAGATCGAACGAAGCCAAAACCCAGAAAGCCAAAGGAGAGAATACGTGTCAGAAGAGCCTACCAGGAAATCATTCCAACAGTGGGTAAGCGAGGGAAGGGAAGTATTTGCACAGGTTATCGATGAGGCCAGGACAAAGGCTGGCCAGTCAGCGAATGAAGTTACTGATCTGTTCGAAAGAGCTACCAGCGGATTCGAAGAACTCATCAGTGGCTTAGATGACCTATTTGTTCCGGCTGGGTCACACATGCTATGCCCTAATTGTGACGTCAAAGATTTAGCAGATGATGCCAAGCGATGTTATAACTGTGGTGTCGAGTTAGAATGCCCAAACTGCCATCATCGAGACGTAAAGCGCCAAAAGCCATTGAAATTCTGTAGCGAGTGCGGCGCAGACCGCCGGCCTCCATCAGCACTGAACTGAATTTAGTTATTTCTTTGCCCCGGTACAATGTTACCGGGGCATTTTAATACCTATCCATCTTGAGTAAATGAGAAAGGTATGGAAATGGCCGAAAGCGCAGAGCCTCTTATTCGGCAGATTGAATGGCTTTTGTGTAGAGAAGAAGTCGAAGATGCAGTGAGGCACCCTGCGGAAGTCGACTTGCAAAAACTTTTTGAAACGTGCCCCGAGGAAGCAAAAACTTGGGCCAAAACCTTCTATGAGCAAAATGTACGAGGCTCGATAGCTGCATGGGGGTTAATCCGATGCATTGGCAGATTGCCTGCCGAGCTGACCGACCCTATTGGGTGGGAACTTGTCGAAATAGCGCTTACCGATGAAGATATTATACTTCGCGACGCTGCAGCAAGATCACTCGAACATTTGGGTGGTGAACGCGCA
>CAYSOG010000009.1:0-53187 GCA_964432675.1 uncultured Gammaproteobacteria bacterium
CCCATGATCGTGGCAATTAATAAAATCGATTTACCGCAGTCGGATGTTAATAAAGTAAAAAAGGATTTGGCAACAAATGAGGTATTCGTTGAAGGCTTTGGTGGTGATGTTCCAGTCACTGAAATTTCCGCCAAAACTGGAAAAAATGTTGATGAACTACTCGAAGTGATTTTACTCGTAGCGCAACTTGATGAATTGCCGTCAAAGCCAAATGACAGTGTCGTTGCTGCAGTCATTGAATCACGTGTTGACAAAGGAAGGGGGGCGGTTGCAACAGCCATTGTGCAGCAAGGAACTTTACGCGTCGGTGAGCGTTACTACGTTGAAGGTGTTGCGTTTAAGATCCGTTCCCTCATTAACGAGTTGGGACAACAATTAAAGGAAGCCGGGCCATCAACACCCTGTGAAGTGGTTGGTTTACCCCATGTTCCACAAGTTGGGTCAGTTATCACAACTGAAGCAACTGCCCAAGGTGTACAAACTGAGCAAGACAGTAAGGGCCGCCCCATCCAATTTAACCTTGCCCAAAATAACGAAGTCGCAATTGTGCTTAAAGCCGACGTTGCAGGTTCACTTGAAGCGATTGAAGAACAAGTTAAGAAAATGGAAGGCAATAACTTAAACTTGCGAATAGCACTTGCAAAGATTGGTGATATTAATGAATCGGATATTATTTTTGCTAAGGCTGCGAAAGCTTTTATTTTGGGATTTAACGTTCGCATCCAAGCCCAAGCCAGGTCAATTGCGCAAGTAGAAGGCGTGCCGTATAAAATTTACACGATCATTTATGAATTACTTGATGATGTCCAGGCCCTCTTAGAAAGTGGGGCTTCCCAACTTGCGCCAAAGCCGAAGGGCGAGGCCCAAGTTATTGCTCTCTTTCCTGCTGAAAATAAAATGATTTTGGGCGTAAAAGTTACAGAAGGCCGTTTTCGCATAGGCGAAAATGTAACTGTGCTGCATGATGATGAACCAATCGGTTCGGCACAAATAAAGACGCTGCGTCACGTAAAAGAAGACGTTAAGGAAATCTCAAAGAACCTAGAAGCCGGTATGGTTTTAGATGGACAGATTGAAGTTCAGGTAGGAGATGTGGTACAATACGCACCATAATTAAGGAAAGGTAGAATTTATTGTTCGAGTGATTAGCGAAAACAAAGTTGAGGTCCAACTAGAACTTAGCAATCTTCTCCCTCCGCCAGCTGGCGGGTCACTCGAAGAATACACTTTTTACGTATAATCTCTACCTTTGACTTTAAATTTATGGCTTTACAAATAAACCGACAAATTATTGATATTATTGCCAAGGCTAATAGCTTAGCTATTGTTGTTGGTGGTGCGCCGACAATTGATAGTCTAGGTAGTGCGCTTGCGTTGTCGTTAGCGTTGTCAGCGCAGGGTAAACGGACACAAGTAGTTACCCAAGGGCCAATTCGGGCTGAACATAGCAGGCTCGTCGGATGTGATCGAGTTGAAAATCAGCTAAAAAGTGCACGGAACTATGTGATTTCCTTGCCTGATGCTGTTGATACCATTGAAAAGATTAGCTGTTACGCCCAAGACAAAACACTTAACATTGTGTTGCAACCGTATGGTGATATCCAGAATTTTGACCCAAAAGATATCCAATACGCAAAAACTGATTCCGACCTCGAAGCACTTATTCTGGTTGATGTACCAAATAGGCAAGATATTTCCCGTCTTTTGGCTGACCAAGCCCAATTAGCATCGCAAGTCCCTAACATTGCTATAGGGAGGATGATTGACCGAAAGCTGCAATACGTTGTGACACAGCCAAACAGCGTTGCAAGTGCTGAAATTATGTATGCTCTACTTGGGGAATTGCGTACGCAACTAAATGCCGACGTTGCCAATAACTTATTGCAGGCAATCTATGATGCTAGTGATGATTTTCATACAGGGAACGTGACACCCGAATTATTTGAACTTTCCGCCAGTTTATTAAAGATTATAAAAGGTGAGGCAGGCATGAGGTTTTCACCGATTGCACCAACACAGGCAGCAGCAACACAACGTCCGGGACAAACCAATCAGCAAAACCAATTACCAAGGAATACTGCACCACAGTTTCCGCGGCCACCGCGCCAGCCTTTAGCACCGAATGTACCTGCAGTCCAAGACCGTATGGCTCCGAATTCAAGCGGTTTGGCTGACTTGCGCAACCAGAATCCAGTGCAACCAGGGGTAGCTACAGGACCTATGATGTCACCTCGTTCGTTTGAGGTAGATCCATACTTTGAATTTGATACACCACCCGACATGGTTGCATTTGATGATATTGCTGCAAGTAGACCAGGAGCAAATAATAATACCCGCGATATGCACGCACCGGCTTCCCAAATGCCGCAACAACGGGAATCGTTTACATCACAAACAGCGCCAAGGGCTAACCAACAGCGCAACCCACAGCCAAATCGACCAGCGATGCCAACCGGTTTGCAAAATCGTCCTACGCAGGCAGAAACAAGAAACCCAAACAACAATGGTCAAACTACCGAAAAGTTGGCCCAAAGTACCCAACGGTCAAATGAAGGACAATCAACTACCCAACCTGTTCCTCAGCCTGCACAAGCACCGAGTAATAACGTCCCAAACAAAGACTGGCTAAAACCACCCAAAGTCTACTCCGGCAAAACCGAAGACCTTTTCTAATACCTTATTCTTATCGAGCCAATCACCGATATTACACAGTTCTAAGCCCACTAATCCATGACTAAACTTGACAAGTTTAACCTTTACTCTCTATAGTCAAAATGTGGGTAGTAAACAAAAAAACCGAAAGTATATAGCTTTCCTGGCGCTTAGCACGATTATTTTACTCACCGGTTGTTCATTGCCAGGAAATACTGCAAAGAAACCGGCTGCCAGCAACACGGGGAAGGGTAACAACACGCTTCAAATCGGTTCGTTCCACGTACCACCAATACCCGTTGTTTTAAGCGCCAAAGCGCCGGTTAATCAACCTTAATCACTCCTAGTTTGTAATATTTTGGAATTTTTATCGCTTGCTAAATGAACACGACTTGTGGTCTTCGCTACAGCTGATATTGAAATTTGCGTTGTCAGGTGGCGGTTGTAGGATAAGAGGAATGGCGTTATCTGGTAATGGCTGGTTCGCCTCTTTTGTATTCCAAGAACAGGTATTATTGTTGCAGGTCAAGTAGTGTTGGGCCTGTGGTGAAACCAAACAATACTCATTTGTGCAAACAATGCCATTGTCGTGAGCGGGTACTGGTGGTGCGATTAAAGCGTTAAAGTTCTTTTGCACTGCATTGGCAGGTGTTTGCCATCCGCACAGCAGCGGGGTGGCGCCGACATTACAAATTGGCAGGTAATTTGCATCACTTGGCAAAGCTGTCGTAGCGGTTGTATTTGCGCCAATTGGGCAATTACCGACAGGATTGCCTGATTGTGTTGCACTATGGGAGCCGATCGGTTGTGAATCTTTTTTACAATCGCTCGAAGGGTTAACAGTGAAATCAGCTTTGGCAGTTTGCGGGACACCAATAATGTCCGAGTAGTCTAATTCAAGCGTTTCGGTGCCAGTAGGTGGGGAAATAGTCCACGTATAGCAGTTATTAGTCGCTAAAATTGTATAGGAATAGCTTTTGCCATCAGCAGTTTTGTCGATAAGTTTTGCTTGGCCGTGGCCCGGAAAAGTAACACACATTTTTATCGTGTCACCGACCTTGTATGACTTTTGGTCCGTTGTTATAGTGGCTTGACCGTTAGATGGTTGCTGCCCTGGCTGGTTTGGCAAGTTTGGCTGAAAAGGATTATTCGGTTGGTTGGGGTTATTGGGCTGGTTTTGTTGCGGACAGCCTGCTAAACCCGGAATGATATTACAAAATGGGTTAACATTTGGATTTTGGTTACCAGGATATTGCCCTGGAAACTGACCACCCTGCGGATTGAGGTTATTTGGGTTAACGCAGCCGCCATTAATTACAATTGAAGGCGGTTGGCAAAACCCACCCGGATATTGGTTACCAGGATATTGCCCTGGAAACTGACCACCCGGATTACCACCCCCGAAGCCACCTTGACACTGGCCGCCAACGATACTTTGCCCTTGTGGACAATATAGCGGTGTGCCGTTTGGCTGAATACACGGCATGCCCATCTGTAATGTCGGCGATCCAGAACATGGCGGATATTGGCCATTAGGTGGAAACTGTTGCTGGTTAGGATTGTAGCCTGGCGGAAAAAAGTTATTTCCTGGTCCGTAGCAGGGCGAGAACTGATTTACAAGGTAGGGATTACAGGGTTGCGGTTGATTAGGAGTATTTGGCTGTCCAATACCCCCTTGAGGTGGACAAACCCATCCTGCCCCCATGGGGACTTGAGAAGTTCCTGGCGGGCACGGCGTGTTTATTATTAAGTATGGTTGCCCATTAATAGTACAGGGATTGCCAACAGGCGAGTTAGCTTGGCAAGGCGGATATTGTCCATTTTGGTTAGGTGGATTATTGCCCGGATACTGGGGAAAGTTGGGATTGTTTGGCTGATTCGGAATATTTGGTTGGTTATTTGGTGGTTGTGCAGGGTTCATAAACTCAAACGGCTCTGCAAAACAGGCACCACCAGGTGTGTTTGGTGGTGGGCAAAACCGCGGATTGCCTTGGGCATCGGCTTGCCCTGTAAAGTAACCACAGTTACCATTATCACTACAGTAATAGCCACCCTGCACTTGTGCACTACTGCGCAGGTCTTGAGTATGCTTGACAGCTGAAATTCCGGCTGCAACAGCTAAGGTTAGTACGAGTAGAACTAGCAACTGGGCAAAGCCGGTTTGGGCGGCGAGATATTTGTGTAATTTTTTACGCATAAAAGAGGCCACTACTTACCACTTTAGCTATAGCAGTAAAGTATTGTCAATAGCACCTCTAAGAACCGGCATTCTAGTAAATATATTTCCACCTCGTTGACAAAGCTTCACGATTATTCCATAGTAGAATTAGACATGCCCAACCTAACATCCAAGCCATCAGTCAATATCGCTTCGAGAGACCAAAAGGGAATTGGCATGATTGTGGTAATTTTTGCCGTAGTTATTGTGGCTGTATTGGGTGTGCTTTTCCTAATTAATCGAAAGCCGACGACACTAAACCAAACTAGTAATGTAACGCCGACTACCACATCAAATTCAATTAGTAATAACAAAGCCACCGTATCAAAACGCCATTATGGCCGCTATTATTCTGTTGAGCCGGGAACAACTTGGCAGGCATTGACTGCGCCATATGCGATGTATCAAGATACCTTAGAAGAGGTTGCATTTAAGCTTGATGCTAATACAGTTGTTTCCATCCAGGCGACCAAAACCGATTATACACAAGCGCTAAATATATTTGCCGGTTATAACCCCGTTAGCACGATCCCAATTGTTGTCGCAGGCCATAAGGCAACAAGGTTTGACTACAATGCGACCAATGCCTCTGCATACCGCACCCGAATTGTGGTCCAAGGAACAGGTACGGTAAAAAGTTACCTCATAGATTTTGTTGGTAATGATAAAACCATCACAGAAGCCGTTATTAACCAGGTTGTGTCAACCTTTAAGACAATATAATTTTCCGATTGTAGACATCTCAGTGTATCTCCCATTGCTATAAATAAAGGTGGTTGCACTCGCTCTTCTAGTGTGCTAGAATATCTGCAATAACAAAATAATAAATGTATGGCACAAGCACTTGCTAAAGGAACGGCCACAGAGCCGAAAGATAAGATAATCGCCGATTTTCGGACCCACGCTGGTGATACCGGTTCGCCGGAAGTTCAAGTTGCAATTTTGACCTCAAGGATTGCTAACTTGGCTGAACACCTCAAACAACATGGCCACGATACGCATTCCCGCCGCGGCTTACTTTCAATGGTCAGTAAACGCCGTCGGTTGTTGTACTACTTGCAGAAAAAAGACGAAAAACGCTATACCGAAGTGATCAAAAAGCTCGGTTTAGCGAAATAACGCCTAGTCTTTCCAACTTTAGCGAGAAGCTTACCCCCAAAAATCCTATGAAAGAAATCTCTAAAACGCTCGATATCAATGGCCGCACGCTTACACTCTCAACAGGAAAATTAGCAAAAAAGGCCGAAAGTGCAGTGGTAGCCCAAATTGGCGGCACTGTTGTATTAGCCACATTATGCAGTTCTAAAATTCGTGAAGACAAAGGCTATTTCCCTTTATCAGTTGAATTTGAGGAACGGTATTATGCAGGTGGGCGCATTTCGTCTTCCCGCTTTATTAAACGTGAAGGCCGCCCCAGTGAGCACGCTATTTTATCAGGCCGTGCGATTGACCGTTCGATTAGGCCATTATTTCCAGCCGGCTTAGACCGTGAAGTCCAAATTATTATTACAACGCTTTCATTAGATCATGTCACCGATCCGGCTTGGCTTGGTATGATTGCCGCCTCTGCCGCTATCACCTCTTCTACTCTACCGTGGCAAGGCCCAATTGCTGGTATCAAAGTTGGTCTTGTTGATGACAAATTAGTAATCAATCCTACCGAAACAGAATTAGAAACATCCCCCCTTGATCTCATGGTAGTTTCCACAAAAGACGGAGTTACTATGCTTGAAGGTGAAGGTAAAGAAGTTGCAGATGACATGTTTAAACAAGCAATTAAAGCAGGTTATGATGCGGCAGCACCAATTTTAGATATTATTAATGACTTTGCTAGCACAGTTAACAAAAAGAAGATTGAACTACCGGCAAAGGATACTGAACTTGAAGCCCAAAAGGAAGAAATCGCAGCCTACATTAAAAAGAACTATATACCACAGTTAGAAGACCCAGAATTTGTGAAGGACCTTGAACATGAATGGGAAGACCAATGTGTGGAAGAACTAAAGGCTGAATTTGCTGAAAAAGAACTTCTCGGCGGTATTTTTCAAGAAGTTTTTGAAGAAGAATTCCGTAATTTTGTTCGCAACCGTATTTTAGACAGTGGTAAGCGGATCGATGGCCGAACGTTCGATGAAATTAGAGAATTGGCTATTGAAGTTGGCTTACTACCACGTACGCATGGTTCCGCTTTATTCCAACGCGGTGCAACGCAAGTTATGACAATTGCTACATTAGGGTCATTAAGCCTGGAACAAACAATTGAGACAATGGAAGGCGAAAAGACCAAGCGCTACATGCATTATTATAACTTTCCACCATATTCCAATGGTGAAGTTAAACGGCTTGGTTCAACCGGCCGGCGCGAAATTGGCCATGGTGCTTTGGCTGAAAAAGCCTTAGTTCCAGTATTGCCAGCAGAAGAAAAATTTCCATACGCCATGCGCTTAGTTTCAGAAGTACTTTCTTCAGCCGGGTCCACTTCACAAGCTTCGATTTGTGGTTCTACTTTAGCATTAATGGATGCTGGTGTGCCGATTTCGGCACCAGTTGCTGGGGTTGCCATGGGGCTTGTTACCAGTGAGGAATGGAAAGGCGCAAATCCAAAGCAGTACGAAATAATCACTGACATTGCCTATACCGAAGACGCCAATGGTGATATGGATTTTAAATTAGCAGGAACTGAAAAAGGTATGACAGCTATCCAAATGGATATTAAGTTACCATTCGTTCCAGTGGCCATCTTACAAGAAATTACTGACCATGCCGTTAAAGCTCGTGGTGTTTTGCTTGGTGCAATGAAAAAAGTTATTGATACACCGCGTACTGAACTTTCCGAATTCGCACCCCGATTTGCCATTGTGCAAATAGATCCAAGCCAAATTGGCCAAGTGATCGGCAGTGGTGGTAAGGTGATTAATAACATTATCGCCGTTACCGGTGCTCAAATTGACATTGAAGATGATGGTCGTGTATTGATCACCGGAGAACCAGCGCATGTTGATGCCGCAAAAGAGATGGTTGAAGCCATTGTTAAAGAATTCCAACCAGGTGAAATCTATGACGGTACAGTGACAAGACTTATGCCATTTGGTGCGTTTGTCGAAGTGCTGCCAGGAAGAGAAGGCCTTGTCCATATCTCCCAAATTTCACCACAGCGAGTAGAAACTGTTGAAGACGTCTTATCGGTTGGCCAAAAGTTGAAGGTGCGTGTTGTAGAAGTTGACCGTGAAGGTCGACTAAATTTATCAGCCCGGTTTGGTGCGGACGCAAACGATCAACCTCGCGGTGATAGAAGAGGGTTTGGTGATCGAGGTGGCCATGACCGGTTTAATCGAGGTCATGGTGGCCGTAATGATGACCGCCGTCGACGCTAGAACGCTGCAATGGAAAAAATACACCGATCGTTACACGACAATAAGTTAAGTAGCGAAGTTTCACCCGCCTTTATGCGTGCCGGCGGTATTATACCAATCCAAGTTAGGAAACAGCGACGGCTAATGCAAGCCTACCGTAACGTTGTTGGAAGCCGTTTTTTGGCAGACGAGGCAGTGCAATTACAGCAAGGTAACTTTATCACTAAAACTATAGCGTACATTCGCGGTGATATTCTTTTGACCACCGCTTTTTTTGCCACAAGTATTTTTTTCCTCTACCTAGTTTTATTACTTGCTTTAACTATTAATAAATTACCGCCGTATCTGCCGTTATTTTACTCATTACCTTGGGGGGAAGGGCAACTTATCGCGACGCCATTTTTTACGTTACTACCGATTGCAGCGGTGGTTGTTTTTTTCATTAACACAACACTATCTATGGTTATTGAGAAAAGCCAACCCATTTTAAGCAGGCTTGTATTCTTAACAACGGTACTTTTTAGCTTACTTTTAGTAATTACGACTACGAAAATCATCTTTTTAATGATAAGGTAAGAGCATGACGCAACTTTTGGTTGGGTTTCTTGTTGGCTTTTGTGTATCACTTTTGACAACACCTCTAGCTATTGTCCTTGCTAAACACTTCGGACTAGTTGATAACCCCACGACACACCAACACCCTGCTATTGTTCATCAGGGGATTATTCCAAGGGCCGGTGGCTTGCCAATTTACCTGGGTATTGTTGCAAGCTATTTTGCGATAACACAGCATTTTTCAAAACAAACCATTGGCATTTTAGCCGGTGCATTCCTTATTGTTATTACAGGACTTCTAGATGATAGATTTGATCTTTCCCCTTATATTCGCTTTTTCGTGAATATTATTATTGCTTTAATTGTGGTTGGTTTTGGCGTTGGTATTGGCTTTATTACTAGTCCGTTTGGTGGTGTTATACATTTAAACCAAATTGTTTTACATCTACAGTTTCTGGGCGGCGCGCATTCTATCATAGTCATAGCCGATATCTTTGCTATTCTCTGGATTATATGGATGATGAATGCAATTAACTGGAGCAGTGGCGTTGATGGTCAATTACCGGGTATTGTTGCAATTGGTGCGATTGTCTTAGGTGTCGTAGCATACCGATTTTCGCAAGTTGACCCAGGACAGATCCCCGTCGTCTTTTTGGCTGTCGCAACCGCCGCAGCGTTTATCGGGTTTATTCCGTTTAGTTTTTATCCTCAGAAAATTATGCCAGGGTATGGTGGTGCGGCACTGGGCGGCTACCTCTTGGCGGTTCTTGCAATTTTATCCGGCGCAAAATTGGCGACAGCTCTTATTGTTCTCGCAGTGCCTATGACCGACGGACTATTAGCAATTGTTAGGAGGGTATCGCGCAGACAATCACCATTTCGTGGAGACCGGGAACACTTCCATCATCATTTATTAGAGCTTGGTTGGTCTAAACGGAGCATTGCCTTGTTTTACTGGCTAACCTGTGCTATGTTGGGTGTCATAGCGCTGCAATTAGACAGCAAAGGCAAACTATTTGCTCTTCTTGCGTTTGCAGTAGTTTTCGGAGGCATTATCTATTGGATTTACCGCAGTCGAGAGCGACTAGAAGCCAATGTTTAATGTGACGGTAGGTAAAATAGGTTATAGCATGAACTAGAAAGCGTTTTATGGATTTTAAAATTTTCTATTACTTATTAAAATCCTTTCGACCACGACAATGGTTGAAGAATTTAGCGGTTTTCGCGGCTCTTCTTTTTTCAGGCTGGCTTTTTGATGCACACAAGTTACAGTTATCAGTGTGGGCATTTGTTATTTTTTCGATGCTTTCCTCGGGTGTCTATTTAATTAATGATTTAGTCGACCGGCCACTAGACCGTTTGCATCCCTTCAAGAAAGATCGGCCAATTGCTTCAGGAAAATTGCCGCCAGTGGTTGCAGCAGTCGCATCCGCAGTGCTTATCATGGCTGCTGTCCTATTAAGTTTTTCTTTGCGCCCTTCCTTTATGGTGGCTGTTATTGCATTCTTATTGCTCCAGATAGCCTACTCATTTTTCTTAAAACAAGTTATTTTAATCGATGTTATGACGATCGCGGCAAGCTTTACTCTTCGCGTTTATGCTGGCGCTTTTATTATTGGTGCCCATGTTAATGTTTGGTTTTTATTAACGATTGTTTCGGTAGCACTATTTTTAGCAATTGGAAAAAGGCGGTCGGAATTAACAATTTTACAGGGGCAATCAGGCCAGCACCGGGCAACGTTGTATCACTATCCAGAATCATTGCTTGATATATTAACTTCCATGTTCGCTACGGCAACATGGTTAACATATGCTTTATTTACCTTTAACTACCCCTCACCACAACCCTACCAAACGTTGCAGGTACTTATAGCCCAATTATTGCCACGTTCAATTGAGCAATCAAAATGGCTTATGGTTTCAGTACCGTTTGTGATTTATGGTGTTATGCGTTATCTCTATATTGTCTACGAGAAGAAGGAAGGTGAATCACCGGAACGAGTTATTTTGTCCGACAAGCCGCTTTTGGTGACTGTTGTGCTATATATTCTTTCCGTTCTTATTGTCCTTTACGGCGTAAGCGCTCGTTGAGCGTAAACGTGTTTTTAAGTAGGTAATCTAAGTTTATTGTATACGCAAGTATTGGGTATACCCCCATCCTATTTTGCCGTCGATAGTTTTTACTTGTGTCCATCCAGCGCTTTGATCCAAAACAGCTAGACTATCGCCATTATTTACTCGAAATAATTCAGTTGATTGCGTTGAAGGTTGGGTTCTAATCCGCATCCATCCTTCAGGGCTTGCAACAGTTGCTTTTTTCGCTGTTGGCAAGGTTGTTGCGACTGGTACCGGTGTCGCTGCTTGGCCTGTACCTTTTCCAAGATCAATATAAGCCACCGTTTTAAGATTGGCATTAACATTTATCTGTTGTGACGTGTTGGTAAAATTCTGCGCACTAACCATTACGGTGTGGTAACCAGCAGCAATATTAGGTAAATAAAGCGGCAAGTTGCCAGCAATATTATTATCAACCGTAATTTGAGCGTTTTCGGGCGATCCTAAAATAGCAAGTCCATTCCCTTTTTCAAATACAATAACTGACCCGATAGAATTATTTTCACCATTTATAAATTGTCGATTAATATAGCTGTCGGTGCCACCAGAGAAAGTAACAAATTTTGCCCAACTGGCTTGTGAAGTTCGGAAAGTGACCTGATAGGTGCCAGGTTTTACACTTTTCTTAGTGATTGGTGTTTTACCAATGTCTTGGCTGTCTAAATACACTTCAGCTTGGGGTTGCGATAAAGCAGTTATTGCTGCAGGAGTGTTCGACTGGCCAAAAGTAAATGGTACGGTGCATCCGGTTAAAATAAGCGTACAGAAAATGGCGGTAACTAATGGCATTTTGGGCAGCATACAAATTGATTATATTAATAGTGGCGCTTAAAATCTACCATCAATCATAAAATGTCACTTAAATAGTGACGAAACTTACTGCGATGAAAGTGGCATGGTAAAATGAGGGCAAAATGCTTTTAACATCAAATAACAATGTAGATTTGTATCAATTCTCTAACTTAAATGGCCGTAATCATATTGTCCATTTTGTTTCTGCGCGTAGCGGAGGTGTGAGTAAGGCGCCGTTTGATACCCTTAATATTGGACTTTATGTTGGTGATGACCATGAAGCCGTGGTAGAAAATCGACGGCGGTTAATGGCTGCCGTTGGCATCCCAATGGATTATCTTGTTGGCGCAAAGCAAATCCACGGCGATACTATTGTTCGTGTGGTGCAAAGTCTTAAAGGATATGGGGCTGTGGATTATAGTACTGCAATTCCTGACACTGATGTCTTAATAACCAACGAACCGAATCTCTGTCTTTTTCTTACCGTTGCCGATTGTGTCTCAGTCTTTCTCTTCGATCCCAAAAAGCGGGCCATCGGCATTGTCCATGCTGGATTTAAAGGGACGATGAAGAAAATTACGTTAAAAGCTGTCCAAAAAATGGTAGAAGAGTTTGACTGTAATCCAAAAGACTTTATTGTGGGTATTGGCCCATCAATTGGTCCGGAAAGTTACGAAGTTGATGCGACAATGGTTACTTTAGCCAAACAAATTTTTCCCAGGGATAAAATCATCCTTGAAAGGTTAGGTAAATTTTATTGCAATTTATGGCTGGCCAATGCCGTACAATTAACCTCGCTCGGTGTCCAAGCAGACAACATCGAGCAATCGGGCATGGATACGTTCACGAGCACTGACAAGTTTTTCTCAGATAGGCATGATCGTCCAACCGGCAGATTCATGACCGCGATTATGCTGAAGGAATAACAAGTTTATTTATTAAGCTTTTCGTAGCATACGCATGACCAAAAGGACCACAGCTACGAGTAACAGCACATGAATAAAGGCACCGGCAATATGCAAGGCAAAGCCACCAAGCCAAAGTAAAACTAAGATAATTGCAATAATTTCTAAAAGTCCCATTATTTCCCTCCTTTCTGACCTTACAACATATTATTTAGTAGAGTAAGTATTACTCATGATTATTGTGAAACAAAAGAATGTACTCATGATTATTCTGTATGAAAAGAATGCACTCATGATTATATGATTAGTAAAGAATGTACTCATGATTATCTCAGATTACCTTATTAAAATATCTATAATGGACAAATACTCCCTGCGGTAGAAAAATGAATAACCTCGCTCATTGCTGCCGTTGGTTTACTAGTGGTAGAATGAAGGCTACGGTTAGATAAATACTTATGCAATCTGGGAAACAATCCACTAGTCACGCTGCGAAGCACCCGCGCATCCTTGAGTTTATCCCAGGAATATTTTCTTGGACGCTTATTACATTTCCGGTTTGGGGATCACTTTTTATTCCGCAAGTTGTGGCTTACTTCATTATTGCCTTTGACGTTTTTTGGCTTTATAAATCGCTGACACTTGGTGTTATTTCGACAATGTCATATTTCCGTATGAAAGCCTCGAAAAGTAATAATTGGTTTGGGGAAGTTACGAAACAACCGAATTGGCGAAAGGTGCACCATCTCATTATTATTCCAACATACCGGGAGCCGCTCGAAACGCTGCGGTCGAATTTACACCATTTAAAGCTCCAAGACTTTCCGAAAGACAAACTGCATATTGTATTGGGTTTCGAGCTGCGCGAAAAAGAAGCCAAAAAGAAAGCTAGCACGCTGCAGCGCGAGTTTGGCTCGGATTTTGGTCACCTATGGGCCACTTTCCATCCTGATGTTATTGGTGAAGTGAAGGGGAAGTCTTCAAACGAAGCATTTGCCGGTAAATGGGGCAAACAGCAACTCGTTGACACATTAGGACTGGATATTAATTGGCTAACTATCTCATCTGTTGATGCCGATGCTAATTTCCATGAGAAGTATTTTTCTGCCTTAACCTACGAGTTTTTAACACAGAAGGACAAATACCGGTTATTTTTTCAGCCAATTATCCTTTTTTACAACAATATTTGGCGAGTACCGGCACCAATACGCGTTGTTAATACGTTTAGTAATATTTGGAATACAGGTAAATTGTCCCGCCAAGACCACTTAGTCAATAATTCAACGTATTCTGCATCATTAAAGATGATCGACCAGGTAGGCTATTGGGATGTCGACGTCATTCCCGAAGACTACCGTATTTTCTTTAAGTGCTATTTTCATTTCGAGGGTGAAGTTTCTGTGGTACCCATTTATTTACCAGTGTCATTAGACGCTGCTGAGGGTGTAAATTATTGGGGCTCAATGGTAAACCAATATGAACAACTTAAACGCTGGGCATGGGGAGCATCTGATGACCCGTACGTCTTTATGACGTATTGGATCCATTACAAAGGAAATTTCATTAAAAAAACACAGCGCGTGCTGCAACTGATTGAAGAACACTTTCTGTGGCCTGTTAATTGGTTTATTATTACGTTAGGAGCAACAATCCCGCCACTTGTTAACCCAAAATTTAAGACAACGGTTTTGGGTCAGAACTTAAGCACATTTCCAAGTTTTATTTTGAGTTTAACGTTGATAACATTAGTGATTATTTTAATAATTGATACCAAACAGCGTCCGCCGCGGCCTGAGCATATAACACTGCCTCGCCGCTTATTAATGAACGCCGAGTTTATTTTAATGCCGGTAGTAGGATTCTTTTTCTCAGCATTACCCGGATTAGACGCACACACGAGATTAATGTTAGGGAAATATATCGAATACCGCGTGACAGAGAAAGTAGCAAGATAAGTTCAAAGTGTAAAAATCAAATGTCAAAGTTGTTAGAGTTCTTAATATTCAGTTTTGACTATTAACCTTTTTTATTATGCCTGCCCAAGTATTAGAGCAAGAAGTTGCAAAATTAGAAAAACGTGTTGCCGAAGTTAAGCTCCCCACTGAATTACATGAAAAAGTGGAAAGTTTAATTGCGCGGGTTTCCCAAATGGCTTCCATGGGATATTCTTCGGAATACGATAATGTCAGCCGCTACATCGAATGGGTTACGGCGTTACCTTGGTATACCAGAAGCGATGATATCTTTGATCTGGCTCATGCCAAGCAAGTACTCGATAGCAACCACTACGGTTTGGCACCAATCAAGGATCGTATCTTAGAATACTTATCTGTCCTCATTTTAAATAGTAAGAATAATGCCCAACCCGAAAACCAAAGTCAATTTGCCCATGCGCCGATTTTATTTTTCGTGGGGTTAGTTGGTACCGGTAAGACGACCATTGCCAAGTCGATTGCAGGCGCCATGGGGCGAGAATTTGTTCGTATTCCTTTTGGAGGCATGGGAGATTCCCAACAATTGCGTGGCCAATCAAGATCGTTTGCAGATGCCGAGCCAGGACAAGTTATCAAAGGCTTACGACGTGCGGGCAAAAAAAATGTCGTAATATTACTTGATGAAATTGACCGCGTTTCCGAACATGCTAGAGCTGATATTATGGGTGTCCTCGTAGAATTATTGGACCCTGGCCAAAACTACGCCTTTATCGACCACTATATTGATTTTCCGTTTGACTTATCCCAAGTCCTTTTCATTGCAACCGCCAATAATACGGCTAATGTCTCAACTGCTGTTTTGGATCGACTTGAACCAATTCAAATGCCTTCATACACTGACCAAGAAAAGATTATTATTGCAAAAGACTATGTATTGCCACGCTCGCTTAAAGAATCCGGTTTACCAGAAGGCTCATTGCAGTTTGCAGATGATGTGTGGCCAAAGGTTGTCCGTCCGCTTGGGTTTGATTCCGGTATTAGAACCCTCGAGCGCACCGTTATGGGTATTACCCGCAAAGTTGCCCGGATGATTTTAGAAGGTAAAGGCCAAAAATTCGTTATCACCCCCGAAAACCTCAGCCAATTTTTGCCAGAGTGGTAGAATAGATTGGAATGACAAAAGAATTAGGCAATCCACGTGATCTTCATGCGCAAGCTGAAGCCATGCGTGAGCAAGACCGATTGGTGGATGCGCTACCCTTACTTGAGCAAGCCATAATTGGTTATCAGCGAGAAGGAAATTATGCTGGCATGGCTGACGCCTTTTCGAGTAAAGTATTGGTTTATAAACACCTCTTTTATACAACGCAAGATAATGTTTATATCACCTTAGCGCAAAGTTCCGCGGCTCTAAGTTTGGAAATAATACAGCAATACCACCTTACCAACCTCTTGCATCGCGGTTATTTTCGTCTCGGTGAGATTGCCATGCTAGAAGCAAGATTTTCTGAAGCAATAACAAACTATGAGCAAGCGCTTGAAAAATATCAAGGTTCAAATACCGAGCGCGGTGACTATCTTTACCATCTTGGTGAAGCGATTTACAAGAGCGGCGATACGGTAAGGGGCAAGGAGACATTATTACAAGGACTAAATGAAATTCAAAATAATAAAGATGAGGTTGATCCTTTTTTGGCACATGTATGGGAATCCGGTTGCTATTTGCGTCTGACTGAGTGTACTGCAGGGAGTGAGAAAGATGAGGCAAAGCAGTATCTTGCAGCAGCAGAGAAGATTATTACGAGCGACCCAAAACTTATTATTCGCAAACGCCAGGTTATCGAATTAAAGCATAGATTGAATTTATGAATAAGCAAGAAAAACTAGACAAACTATTTGGTGAAATTAAAGAATTTGAGTTGCCGAAAAAACGTGGTGACGGTCCAAACTTGGTTTTTGGTGAAGGTAATCCGGATGCCAATATTATGTTTATTGGCGAGGCGCCGGGGTTTTATGAAGCGCAGCAGGGGCGTCCTTTCGTCGGTAATGCAGGGAAATTATTAGATAAACTTATCGTATCTATCGGCTTAAAACGGGAGGATGTATACATAACTAACGTCCTTCGTTTCCGTCCCCCCAATAATCGGGATCCGCTACCCGAGGAAGTTGAAGAATATACGCCGTTTTTAACCCGGCATATTGAAATTATCCAACCGAAGTTAATTGTGACACTTGGAAGGTTTGCCATGAATTATTTTATACCGCAAGCCAAAATTACGCGTGACCATGGCCGTTTATTACGGGCTGGAAAATGGGTAGTTTATCCAGTCTATCATCCGGCAGCCGCGCTTCGGAGTGGAGATATGTACCAAACGCTTGAATCTGATTTCCAGAAAATCCCTAAGCTACTTGAACGAATTACCGAAAAAGAGGATAATAAGGAAGACGAAAAAGAAAACAATGACAACAATAAGGGTCCAGACAAAAGCGGACAATTATCGTTACTAGATTAATAGTAAAAGCCAAAGATCAAAGTAAGAGAAAACTATTGTTCAAGTGATTAGCGAGTATTAGCTTGGTGTGATATCTAGCCACCGAGTAATTTCTCCTTAATTGCTCAAAGGATAATGTGTTTTCATTTTTAAGTTGTAGTTTTGACCTTTGACTTTTCAATTTTGAATTTTTACACATGTTTAACAAAGGGAAATCCCCATTAAAAATTATCCCGTTGTCGGGTGTTGGTCGTGTTACCAAAAACCTTTTTGTCTATGAAGACGAAAAGGATATTGTTGTGATCGATTGTGGCATTGGTTTTGCCGGCGACGATTATGAAAATATCGACTATATTATTCCCGATATTACGTATCTTAAGCAGCGGCGTAACAAGGTCCGTGCTTTCTTAATTACACACGGCCATGATGACCACTATGCTGCATTGCCGCATATTTTGCCTGAAATTAACGTCCCTGTTTATGCGACCAAGTTAACAGCGGGTATGATTAAAGGGAGACTAGAAGAACATCCAAAGCGGAAGTCTTTCGAAATTATTACTTGGCCTACACGCAAGGAATTAAAGATTGGCAGATTTTCGTTTGAATTTATCCACATTACCCATTCGGTACCTGATAGCGCACATATTGTAGTTACCCATCCCTTGGGCAGAATTTATCACGGATCCGATTTTAAGTTTGATTTTACACCAGTAGACGATAGGCCTTCTGACCTTGGCGAAATAGCGCGTATTGGCAACCAAGGTGTTGACCTGTTATTTGTTGATAGCCTTCGTGTTGAAAAGGAAGGGTTTACGCGAACGGAACGCGTTATTGAAGATACGTTTGAAGATAGTATCCGAGAAGCGAAAGGCAAGGTTATGATTACGACGGCGTCTTCTAATATTGCTCGAATACAACAAGCGATTGACATTGGTCGATTGTTCGGGCGAAAAATAGTTTTTGTCGGCAGAAGTATCGATAAGAATACCCGCATTGCCAAGGAGCTAGGATTTTTAAAGTATGATCCCAATACAATAGTTCCGATGGAAAAATCTGGCGGTTACCCCCCAGAACAATTGTTAATGATTGTTGCAGGTTCCCAAAGTCAGGAAGATTCGGCATTGGTCCGTATCGCTAAAGGCGAACACCGATCCGTTACGGCAAAACCTGATGATGTGGTTGTCTTTTCTGCTGATCCAATTCCCGGTAGTGAGGCCGCAGTCTACAAGTTAATTGACGACTTATCAAAACTTGGCTGTGACGTCCACTACAGCGCAAACTCTGAAGATACCCACGTTTCCGGGCACGGTTCGGCGCAGGATATTATGCTTCTCATCCAACTAGTCAATCCACACTACGTTGCGCCGATCGGTGGCAGTTACCGCCACATGGCCCACTTCGAAGAACATGTCGCCATGCCGCTTGGCTACAAGGAAAATGAGATCTTCTTGCTGGAAGAAGGCGACAGCTTACACCTCCAAAACCACCACATTACCAAGGGCGAACACATCCCCGTCAAAGATATCCTTATCGCCTCAGACCGAAACCGATAATCATTTTGTCGTCATGGAACAATTTCATCGCGAAATTCTTGGTTTGTTAAAAAAGCACATCGACGTAAACCGCATTTCAAATCAACCAAAAGGGTATATGGGTAATAATCATGCATCCTTTGGTATTCCAGTACCGATTGCACGACGCATTGCAAAACAATGGGCCCGCGAGCATCAACAATTTTCACAAATAACCTATGAGGCTCTTTTACTATCTTTAGCAAAGGGGGCAACGGAAGATGAAAAGTATTTCGTTGGACGATTGTTGGAATATATGCCAATCCAAAGGCAAGAAATTGACCTTTCTGTTGTGGACAAATTACTTGATCATATGGAAGGTTGGGGAGAAGTTGACACTATATGCCAATCAGCTTTTTCACCGGAAGAGTTTTTGACCCACTGGGGAAAATGGTCTGCATTTCTTAAAAAATTGTCAACCGACGATAACATCAATAAAAAGCGGGCAAGCTTAGTCCTTCTTACGCGTCCCGTAAGTTATTCTGAGGATACACGGCTATCTGACCTATCATTTTTTCTCATTGATCGCCTTAAGGTTGAGAAATCAATTCTCATAACAAAAGCGATTTCCTGGTTGCTGCGTAGCCTCATCCGCCATCATAAAACCGAGGTCCAAAACTACATTAACGAAAATGAAAGCACCCTTCCAAAAATTGCCCTTCGTGAAACCAAGCGCAAACTGGAAACCGGGAAAAAGTAAACATTTATTCTTCGAGCTTAGTGTACTCACATAGCTGAGAAGTTCCATACTAAATAGTTCTCGACTAATCGCTCGAACAATAAAAGTAGGGGAGCATTACCAGTCCTTTCTCAATTTCTGCTACTATTAAAGTAATGACTCAAAAGCATGAGAGGGGATTTGCGCCGATAATTGTCCTCATTTTAGCAGGAATAGTTTTATTGGGCGGGGGTATGATCTTCTATAAATCATTGCATCGTAACATACCAGTAGATGCTGAGCTTCCTACAACATGTAATACCAACGCCGATTGTCCCAAAGGTAATATTTGTGCAAGCCAAGTTCCTTCGGCGATGCGTCCTGCGTGCACTACGTTTTTGCATATTGGTTGTCCCGACTATATAAAACCCGTATCGGTTTGTGTTCCAAATCTGTCACCGCCAACTCCCTCACCAATAGCTGACCAGCCGGTATATAGCTGCCAAAAGAATGATGACTGTGAATTAGCGAGTAAAAATTATACGGTGAAATCATCGATTGATTGCTGTGTAAAATCTAATGCAGGTTTACCAGAAGTAACTGCATTCAACCATGATTGGTATAAGCAGTATCGTTCTACCCATAATTTGGATCTATTATGCACCGCAGACTGCCAACTAGCACCTAATGCACAATACTATTCTGCACAATGCGTCAATAACGTCTGCCAGAAAGTATATTCGAGATAATAATTCCAATTACATTTCTGTTACCATTAAAGTAATGATTCAACAACACGAACGGGGATTTGCTTCTGTAATTATTATCCTCGTATTAATAGGCGTTCTCGCTTTAGGTGGGGGACTGATTTACTACGGACAAAAAGTCCAAAGGCGCACCCCTACTCTCCCCTACCCTACTAGCTCACAGCAGGCAACTGCTTCTGCAACTCTTGAAGATATCTCAAATTGGAAAACATATATAAATTCGCAGTATGGGTTTACGTTTAAATATCCGCCAAATTGGATATTGGAAGATGCTGTTAAACGGGTAGATAGTACCAGGATTTCTATTATTAACCCAGATTATCAGAACACGGTCACAAAAAATGGTTATTTACCGAGCATTCAGATTGAAATTAATCAATATGAGCTGAGTACGGGTTATCAAGAAAATACAACTATTGATGGCATTAAAGCATATCGAACTTCCGCTCCAAGCGGCATGCAGGCAGCACATGAAGGAGTCGAATTTAAGAATGGCGGCAATAGGTATCTTGTTGATTTGTTATACGATGATGGGAAAGCGAGGAAAGTTACCTATGATCCCGGTATCTATAATAAAGAGGCGGTAACTATATTTAATCAAATGCTTTCAACTTTTCATTTTATTAGTCTAGATGGACTAATAAATTCATTCGATGTGAGCAAAGCAAAAGTTGGTGATAAGGTTGGTGGTATGACGATTCAGTCAATGAAACCATTTGATGCAAAGCGTGGTAATCTTTCACCGACGAACGCGTCTGTCATGTTCAGCGGTGAGGCGCAGGTTACCGGTGAATATTATTCTTCTAACGATCCAAATGTTCCGTATGCAAATATTTGTTTTGATAAACTTGACGCTGGATCAGTACAAGTGCTGCCTCGAATGCTAAGAGATGACCGCGATGTCTTGCTCTGCTTTGCTGTAAACGATACATTGGCAAACAATGCGTTAGGACCATTAGGATCCAAAGGGACCGCAACAATTGTGATTAATGATTATTGGATTAATAACCTTGTGCCATCTGAAGTAATGAACCTTGCAAAATTAGTGAAGGTCATTAGTAAAAAATAACATCATACCACTTTATTCATACCGCAAAGCGGTAATTGGGTCCAATCTTGAGGCGCGGATGGCGGGGGCGACACCGAAGATAATACCCACAATCATCGAGAAACTGAAGGAGAGAATAACTGACCACAGAGTAATTGTTGTTTGGATGAACGCATTAATAAGAAAAGATAACCCAATGCCTAGTAAAATACCGATAATGCCGCCGAGGCCTGATAAAATAATTGCCTCAACCAAAAACTGATTTCTTATGTCGGCTGGCTTTGCCCCTAAGGCTTTCCGTAAGCCAATTTCTCTGGTCCGTTCAGTAACAGAGACAAGCATAATATTCATAATGCCGATACCACCAACTATAAGTGAGATTGCCGCAATGCCGCCTAGGCCAAGTGTTAAAATACCAGTAATTTGATTAACCGTCGCGAGTGTTTGTTCTTGATCCAAAACTGAAAAGTCATCTTGGGAAAGTGTCTTCGAGAGTGTATCAATTGTTTTCTGTTTAACAACTGGTACAAGTGCGGGCGATTTAGCGTTGACATAAATTGTGTTGAGGTTTGTAATGCCGAATTGTTTTTGAGCACTAACAAGTGGAATGGAAACAACGTTGTCTTGGTCTTGGCCGAAGATAGAACCTCTTGATTCAGTAACGCCAATCACAATGTACTTCAAGTTATCAACCTGTACTGTTTTACCAAGTGGGCTTTGGTCATTGGGATAAAGATTTTTAACTACTGTTGGTCCAATAACAGCTACTCGTTTACCAGCTTCAGCTTCGGCAGTTTCAAAAAATCTGCCATCTTTGACTTTTAAGGCTTGAATGACGTTTGGGAAATTTGCTTCAACACCAAAAATAGTGGCGTCCTTACTCGACTTATTGGTATTTTTAACGGTTTCGACTTTTTGGACAACTGCGGAAACATCAGCATCTCCCTGTAGTTTGTTTTTAAGATCTGTTGCATGCTGGGTGGTTAAACGATTGACTTGAACGCCACCCGGCCCTCTACCTCCGCCAAGTTTTCCAGGAATAACGTAAATGAGATTAGATCCTAAGCCGCCAATTTGGCCGGTTATTGTTGTTTTCAGTCCCGAAACCAAGGCGGTTAAAAGGATAACAGACAGCACACCGATCATAATTCCAAGCATGGTTAAAAAGGCCCGGACTTTATTGGCCATGATCGCAGTAATCGCTAATCGAATAGTAACCCCGTAATTCATATACTTAAAGCAGATAGCATGAAATTTGAAGCATTTTTCCTATCCATACGTACAACAATATTATTAACTTTGAAGCTGGCCGTCACGGACATGGATTACTCTTGGCGCAGTCATTGCAATATCGGTGTCGTGTGTGATGAGAACAATCGTTCTTCCTTGCTTATTTAATTCCTGCAATAACTGCATAACCTCGTGGCCAGTTTTCGTATCTAAATTGCCTGTCGGTTCGTCAGCAAAAATAATTTCTGGATTGGTCACAAGGGCTCGTGCTATAGCAACCCGTTGTTGTTGGCCGCCAGAAAGCTGGCTTGGCCTTGACTGCAGCTTGTCACCAAGCCCCACAAGTTCAAGTGCTTTTGTTGCTCGGTCAACACGTTCCCTATCACTTACGCCAGAATAAATCAGTGGCAGTCCAACATTATCCAGCGCTGATGTCCTATTGAGTAAGTTAAAGCTTTGAAAGACAAAACCAATTTTTTTGTTGCGGATTGAAGCGAGTTCGTTTTCGCTAAGTTTTGAAACGTCCTGGCCATCTAAAATATATGTACCAGAGCTCGGTTGGTCTAACAGCCCTATAATATTCATCAATGTTGATTTGCCGCTACCTGATGGCCCAGTGATGGCCAGAAATTCACCCTTCTTGATTTCAAGATTGATATCCTTCAATGCTTGGAAAGCCAGTTCCTCATTAGTTTTATAGACTTTATTAATTTTTGCTAATTTTACTAGCGCCATAGATTACCTGCGGAATATTCTGGAAAGCGGATTTCTGGATGGTTGGTTTTTAGCAACGAGCGATGGTGTGGTTACGATTTGGTCACCGACGCTTAATCCATTTGTTACTTCGACATCGGTGTCAGATTGTAACCCAGTAGTTACTTTTCGAGGTGTTATTCCCGTTGGAGTTTTCACAAACACTGTATTGCCATTCCAAAGTGCGTCTTGTGGAATGGAGACAACTTGATTTCGTTCCGAAAGAATAATATTGCCTTGACCACTTAGCCCAGCGATTGGCTTAATCGACTGGTCATCTAAGGCAATTTTAACCGTTACGACAGTGGCACCATTGGTAGTTGTGTGGGTGGTTGGTACGATTTCAGTGACTTTACCGGTAAATATTTTGTCCCCGTAGGCATTTAAGGTAACTTCAGCGTTTTGGCCAGTGCTGATTTTTGCGACATCAGCTTCATCCACATCGGCCGCGAATATAATTTGGGAAAAATCAACTATTTGGGCGATCGTATCGGTTGGTGCGACAATTTGTCCGGCAACTGGGTTGGCTTGTGTTACCTCGCCGGAAATTGGCGAGACAATAACACTATCTTGGTAAGCACGCTTTGCCGCAGCCACTGCCCGTTCGGCATTGTCACGGGCTGCTTCTGCAGTTGTCCTATTTTGGCGCTGCGTTTCAGTTTCATTGGCGGAACCAATATTCGAAAAACCACCCATGCCGTACTGGTAAAGGTGAATATCATCTAAGGTTTTATCTACTGTTGCTTGCTTGTCGCGCAACGTATTTTCGGCTTCTTGCAAGTTAATTGCCAGTTGTTGGGTATCTTGGCCTGCGATGATTTGTCCAGGGTAAACATGGTCACCAACTTTTACGCTAATATATGCTAACTTACCGGCGCCTAAAAAATGAAGGTTCGTGCTGTTTTCTCCTGATAATGTTCCTGAAGCAGAAACTTCCTGTTTGATATCATGTTGTTGTACAGTGGTAAATTGGACTTGACTTGGTTTTTTGCTTCTAAAATATGAGGTAATACTCAAAATCAATACAGCCAAAATAACAATGGCAAGTATTTTTTTAGGGACAGAAGTATTTACAAACCAGCGAAATGGTCTTGAAATAATAGAAAGAAACCTGCTCATGGTAATCATAACTACATAAGGCAGGAATAAATATGAATATGTATCATACTACTAAATGGTACCAAAAACCAAGTCTATATCATACTTTTTAGCATTTCCTATTATTACTTCGATCCTATGATAGAATATAACCATGCCACGGAAACGCCGTTCCTCGCGCTCATATAAAAAGAAAAATAGCTTTGGCTTAAAAAAGAAGACGATCAGGGCTATTTCTGCCTTAGGCTTTACGGCTTTTAGTATATTGGCCTTCTTTTCGATCTTTTCACAAGCTGTTGGGCTTGATGTCCTTCATACGAGTTTGTCACAATTTTTTGGCGTTGGCTTATTCTTCGTGCCGGTTTTGACATTCCTTTTGGCATTGTATTTATGGCGTTTTAAACTTGAAGCGACCAAACCCCATGTGCTCATTGGCATTGCTATATTTTTGGCTGCGTTTACGACAATGGTTGCTGCATTTTCCCAAGAAAAGGCTGGTGAAATTGGTTATAGTATTTGGACCGTAATGTCGCAGCTCGTAACTACACCTGGTGCATTTGTTGTGTCACTCGCGGCAATGATTGTTGGCCTTTTGGTATTATTTAACACTTCATATGATGATGCAGCAGAGATGATTACAAAAGGTATTGGCGGTAGTTACTCGGCAATAATGGCTCTGTTTCACCGTGGTGGAAACGAAACCGATTCGCCGTTTGCTAAACACCCAGGTCCGGTTATTCAAGGTGGTTCTATCCCGCAAGCAAAGCCGACAAACGGTGCTGCAGTACCAGCGCAGCAGCAGGGTTTAGGGACACAAATGATCGCCAACTTGCCAAACCAGGGCGACGTTTGGGAATATCCGCCATTATCACTTTTGTCTGACAGCATCAGTAAAAAAGCGGAGCGTGGTGATATCAAACACAATGCCGCTGTTATAGAAAAAACACTCGATAGTTTTGGTATTCAAGCCAGAGTTGCCGAAATTAATTTAGGCCCGGCGGTAACCCAGTACGCCCTAGAGATTGCACTCGGAACCAAGTTATCAAAAATTACCGCCTTGCAAAATGATTTAGCATTAGCTTTAGCAGCGCCAACAGGTGCAGTTAGAATAGAGGCACCTATTCCAGGGAAGTCATTAGTTGGTATTGAAATTCCAAACCGCTCACTTGAAATTGTGTCATTGAGTAGTATTCTAAGCTCTGACACGATGCAGGCAAACAAATCACACTTGGCGGTGGCATTGGGATATGATGTTTCGGGCCAACCTGTTGTTGCAGATATAGCCAGGATGCCGCACATTCTGATGGCCGGAACTACCGGTTCCGGTAAAAGTGTCATGATAAATTCGTTTATCGCATCACTGCTATTCCGGTGTTCGCCGAAAGAGTTGAAATTAATTTTAATCGATCCCAAACGTGTCGAAATGGTCGGATATAATAGTATTCCACACTTGCTGACACCGGTTATCGTTGATGTTGATAAAATCGTTTTGGCCTTAAAGTGGGCGACCGGAGAAATGGACCGTCGCTATAAAGAATTTGCCAAAATTGGTGTTAGAAATATTGAAGGCTATAACGAAACAGCAGGTTTCCAAGCACTTCCTTATCTTGTTATTATTATCGACGAGTTAGCAGATTTAATGGCGTTTGCACCAGTTGATGTTGAAGATGCCATAACCCGGTTAGCGCAAATGGCTAGGGCAACAGGTATTCACTTAGTTGTCGCAACACAGCGGCCTTCTGTGGATGTTATCACTGGTTTGATCAAGGCCAATATTCCGGCACGTATCGCATTTAACGTTGCATCCATGATCGACTCGCGTGTTATATTAGACCAGCCTGGTGCAGAAAAATTGCTTGGCCGTGGCGACATGCTTTATTTACCGCCTGATGCCGCAAAACCGGTGAGAATTCAAGGTGTTTATGTTTCTGATGACGAGGTACACCAGCTTGTTAATTTCATGCTCAATTCTGGTTTGCAACCGGAATATGTCCAAGAGGTAACGGAAACATCATACCAGCCTGGCAGTGGCGGTGGCGGGAGTGGCAACTATGATGCGCTATTTATTGAAGCGGTTCGGACAATTATGCAGTATGACCGTGCATCCGCGTCGTTACTACAGCGACGTTTGAAAGTTGGCTATGCCAGGGCAGCGCGACTTATTGACGAGCTAGAAGCAGCTGGTGTCATTACTCCGGCCGAAGGTGCTAATAAGGGAAGGGAAGTTGTTGTTCAAAATGCCCAAGCCTTCTTACAGCAACAAGCCGGAGGCCAAGAAGCAGCAGCTCAGTAAAAATCTGCCAAATATTATTTTTGAATAAAAACGGAAACGTCGAAAGGAAAGTAAACGGAAAATGCTTTATCCTTCCCGCTTCCCGCTTTCTCCTGCAGTTATGATTACCATGCGTTCAGTCAGTGAAATATTACGACAAGCCCGCAGCCATAAGGGCTTGTCTTTTCATGAAATCGAACGACAAACGAAGATTAAGGTTTCTTATTTGGAAGCGATGGAAAATGGCGATTGGAGTAAATTGCCGCCGCCAACGTTTACCAAAGGGCTTATTCGCAATTATGCACAATTTTTAGGGTTAAAGGCGGATGATATCGTGGCCAAATTCCGCCGCGAATTTGATGAGAAAAAGACAGTTACCCCAAGCAGTCCCAAGTTAGAGCATACTGCAACTTTTTTTCGCATTACCCCTACAATTCTCATTCGATTGTCTGTTGTACTTATTGCCATTGCATTTTTAGCCTATTTTTATCATGAATATAATATTCTTACAGGACCGCCGAATTTATCGGTAATTTCACCAAAACAAAATCAGGTATTGTCAGGCAATACGGTGCATGTTGTTGGAAATACTTCAGCAGAAGCCACGGTAACTATTAATGGCCAACCAGTATTAGTCTCGCCAGATGGAACATTCGAAGCTTCAATTGATTTAACACAAGACACACCCATTAAAGTGACTGCAACAGGGAAGTCGGGCAAATCAAGTACAATAGAACGGGTGGTTATACTGAATAACTCACAATAAGGTATTGTCTATTCCTGGATTTGACAGAAAGTTTGTGGAAATGATACTCTGAAAACACTATATGCCATTTGACTTGCTACAAGTTGTATTAGTGCTTACTATAGTTGTGCTCACCGCACTTTTAACCGTGTTGGGCATCGAGGTTTTCTACATCCTCAAAGACGTACGCCGGATTCTTGACCGTGTTAACAATGTAGTCAACGATGCCGAGCACGTTGTTACTAATATTAAAAAGCCGGCTGAAATGATTGGCGGTATTGCCCACAGCGCTGACTTACTGTCCAAACTATTTGAGATGGTAAAGCACCACGAGGCAAATAAACAGGAACACCTACCTGTTGTTGTCGAACAAAAACACCGCGCTATTGAAAGTGAAGACTTAGCAGAAGACGAAACTGAGTACAAGCAGCCTATTAATCAAAAACAAGTTTCCCTCGGCCGACGCTTTTTCCGCATCCCCCGCCGCCCTGTATCCTAAAAAAATTAAAAATCCAATATAAAAATTAAGCTAAATATCGTCGACCAAGTTCTGTAGGTATCTACCTATGTCACCACTGGAGCGTGTAACTAATTTTCATAATTTGTACAAAAAAAGAGGAGTCCTTTTGGGACTCCTCGTAAAGAATGCACTCAGCACCAGAAGTAGGCAACAATACCGGTTCCTTTACTATTGGTATCGAATTCCTTATTAATGACTCGGCCATTTTTCGCTATTACTTGAAAAGTACCAAAGTCAGGCACTTTTAGTATGGCGTTACCGTTTCCACCAAAACCAGGAGTAGTGTTGTAACCCCAGCCCTTACCTTGCTGATCAATCCAGTGGGATGGGTATCCGCCTATTAACTTTGCCACCGCAATTTGGTCTTTAGGGCAAAGAGATTTGCCGACTTGATCTTCTGGAAGTAGCTGTTTGACTTGCTCAGCTTTTAAATCAATAAAGTTGGCATTCTGCTTTGCCTGGTCCTGATACTGCTTAGCAAGTTCCGCCTGACTTTGGGCGGCTTGTACTGCCTGGCCGGTTTGGCTTGCCATAAATTGACCATAGAGCCAAAAATTAAAACTCACACTAAACAAAACCAGTAGGGCTAAAGTAGCTACTGTGGGCAACAAAACCTTTGGTGACATTACGATAGCAATAAAACGAGCCATGCCTTTTCTCCTTGTTTTGCTGCGCTGCCGTGATGTTAAAAAGTGCAATTTAGTTTGGTGTGTATTCTATTTTATTATCCCATCCGGGCGAACCTTATGGAATTTAGTTGACCAAAACTGCTGATAATTATATCAGAGGCTTTTTATTAATGTCAATACTATAAGTCTAATTTTACTGCAATGTAGGCACAATATTGAAAAATCTATTCTGGCTGGTTAAATACCTAAAGTATATACTCGCGGTAACTGGATACTTGCAGTATAATTACTCCTACTATGACTTCAAAAGAGATTCGGAAAGTTTTCTTAGATTATTTTGTCCAAAACGGACATTCGGTAGTACCGTCCTCTTCTTTAATTCCCGAAGGTGATGCATCGGTGCTTTTGACGACGGCGGGTATGCAGCAGTTTAAGAAGTATTTTGCTGGTACCAGTACTCCCCCATCTCCCAGGCTCGTTTCAATCCAAAAATGTTTTCGGACAAATGATATTGACGAGGTAGGTGATGAAAGCCATAATACCTTTTTTGAAATGCTGGGTAATTTTGCATTTGGCGACTATTTTAAAGAAGATGCAATAAAGTTTGCTTGGGAATTGGTAACACAGCATTATGGCCTAAAGAAAGAAGATTTGTTTGTCACGGTATTTAAAGGCGATGATAATGTGCCGCGCGATACTTCTTCAATTGAACTTTGGAAAAAAATTGCTGGTGAGAGTATCGAAATCCAAGAGCTGGGCCGCGAAGATAATTTTTGGGGACCGACTGGTGAAGAGGGGCCATGCGGGCCTTCATCCGAGATCCACATTAAGCTTGCTAATAATCGGACATTAGAAATTTGGAATCTTGTCTTTACTGAATTTTATCAAAGTAAAGATGGTAGTCTTCGTCCACTCGATAATAAAAACATCGATACGGGTATGGGCTTAGAACGTATCGCGATGGTGGTCCAAAATAAAAACAATATTTTTGAGACCGATTTATTTGCACCATTAATCGATAAGGCAACATCTCTCCTTAATTTATCCTCATCAAATTCCGACGATATTAGAGCTGCCAGAATTATTGCTGACCATATGCGCGGTGCAACTTTTTTAATAGCTGACGGTGTGGAACCTTCCAATACAGAACGCGGCTATGTGCTTCGTCGGTTAATTCGTCGCGTCATGGTCCAAGCGATTTTGAGGAATAGAGAACCTGCAGACTTTACCGCTGTAATTAAGACAGTTATCGAGCACTATCACCTTGATTATCCCGAACTTGAAAAAAACGAACAGAAAATCGAAGAAATATTCTTAAACGAAGTCACAAAATACAAAAAAGCCTTAACACAAGGCTTAAAGGTATTTGATAAGGAAACGCAAAAGCTAGAACGAGGATCGATCTTAAATGGTGAAACTGCTTTTTTACTGCATGACACCTACGGCATGCCGCTTGACCTAACAATCCAGCTAGCACATGAAAAAGAACTCGACGTTGACCTGGAAGGATTTGAAACAGCCTTAAAATACCAGCAAGAACGATCCCGCGCTCATCGTGATGAATCAAAAGAAACATATGATCCCGAAGAAATCGCGCCTGTCCATACGGCGGCTCATTTACTCAACGCTGCATTAATGAAGGTACTAGGACCACAAGTCCACCAAGCCGGACAAAAGCTAACACCAGGTCGTGTGCGGCACGATATTACATTTGATCGGCGGATTACACCAGAAGAACTCGATAAAATCCAAGCATTAATTGATGAGAAAATAAAAGAGAACATTCCGGTCACCATGGTTGAAAGCACTTATGAAGAAGCTCAAAAAGAAGGCGCGCAAGCGTTGTTTTACGAAACCTACCAACAAAAGGATAAAGTCACACGATACAAGATAAATGGATTTTCTGATGAATTATGTGGTGGACCCCACGTTCACTTTACGGGTGAAGTAGGTCGTGTTACCATAGATAGAGAAGAATCAGCCGGTAGCGGTAAGAGAAGAATATATGCTACGGTCGTAGGAAATTCAAAAATCAAAGATCAAAATGTAAAATGACAATTTAAAATGCAAGATGTTTGCTCCCCTGTTTAGCAAGTTATTTTTTTCATTTTGCTTATTACATTTCTATTTTTGATATTTTCATAGTCTGCCATGAGCATCCTAAATAAGGTTACTTCAGTCTTAGAAGGTAAAGGTTCAGAAAATTACTTAGCACTCCTAGTCACTTACGAAGGTGTTGAGGTGGCGCTTTGGACCATTGAAAATACCCGCCTTAAAATTCTAGCCAAGGGCAAAAGTTTATTTGTAGGTGGTGGAAATATTTTGGAATCAACCGCCGATGCCATCGATCAGGCCTGCGAGCCTTTAGATATCGAAGCTAAAGAGATTATATTAGGCTTGCCAGATGCCTGGATTTCCCAAAACCAGATTTTACCCCAGTATTTAAATAAACTAAAAGATTTAGCGAAAGATCTAGAAATCGCACCGTTTGCATTTGTTTCACAAAATCACGCTGTTGCTAATCGCCTGAAAATCAAATATGGCACCGCTGTTTCCGGTTTCCTGCTCACTATCGATAAAGAAAACGTGACGCTTTCTTCGATTGTGGGAGGACAGCTTGCAGAATCACGCTATCTGCATAGTGAAAACAGTGATTACCAAACAGCACTGCAGCGATTGTTTTCGCAATTTAGTACACCACCAGCCCAAGCGAAAAATTTATATGTTAACGGCGGTCCTTCACTTGCTGCCTTGAAAAAGATATTTGACACTATTCCCTTGCTGGCACAAGCAAATCCAGAGATCATTCAGCTTGAACCCGGATTTGGACTTGATGCTTTAGCATTGGCAGGTGCAATAGATCGAGGTAATACGCAAGGTATACAGGTTGAGGATATGATCGCCGAAAACGCGACGATCGCAGAAATTTCACCAGCTGTAGAAAAAGATGCTTCGCTTAAGGAAGCTGATATAGCCCAAGAAAAAGAGCCGGAAACTTCAGTGCAACCGTCATCCAAAGAAGATGAAGATGGCAAGGATGACGAAGTTGAAGCGGCCGCAATTACTGGAGCCGCGGCATTAACCCAAGCAGCACCGGCTGCGGTTTCTGCTGAAGCTGGGAAAGAAGCTGCTGTCGACGCGACAGAGGAACATGCTAACGAAGCGACAAGCTTACCGGAAGGGTTTGTTGCAGGTGAAGATATTGCAGCGCATACCGATGACCTTAAGGAAGGGGGAGAAGAAAAAGATACAGAAGTTTTAACACCAAATGAAGAAGCATCGCAAGCTGATCAAGCAGCGACGGTTGATGAAACGCCACAGCATGAAGTAAGTAATATCGAACCCATTATTCACGAGGCAAATGTGCCTCATCATACAAACCTCCAAAATCAGAATTTCCAAAATTCCACAAAATCAGCCGAAACAAGTGCACCGGTTGAACCAGTCGCTACGAGTGTTGCCCATCCGATTACCGACTTGCAATCACAAGGCAGCGGCAAAAGCAAATTGATAGCGTCACTTGGTATGCTAACGGGTTTGTTGAGTGCCCTGCCAAAGCCGACGGCACTTTTAGCAGTGCCTAAAATGTTTGGAGGTACTTTCAGTGGTCGATTAGTGCCCTTGATTATTGCGGTTGTGCTGTTATTCGGCATCGCTCTTGGTGCTTTCCTGTTGCTACCCAAAGCAATGGTAACGATCACATACTCGCCAAAGGTGCTGTCAAATACAGTTGTCCTTTCGGTCAGCCCTAATGCAACTGACGTTAATGTTTCTTCCAAGGTTATTCCAGGCCATATTTTAACAACGCAAGTTAGTGGCACAGCTAAAGGAACCGCAACTGGTAAGAAGAAAGTCGGCGATAAAGCAAAGGGAACGGTCACCATTTTTAATAAGACAAGCCAAAGTAAAACGTTTGCCGCAGGTACAACTCTTACAGCAGGTCAGCTTTCCTTCACTATTGATAGCAGCACAACAGTTCCTGCAAGTACGGTGACCGAATCAGCTGAGAGTGCAACGACAGTATTTGGTAAATCGAACGCAAGTGTAACTGCTGGCGATATTGGCCAGGAAGGTAATATAACCAATGGCACTGATTTAGCTATCGGCAACCTCTCGAAAAGTAGTTTTAGCGCTACCGCAACCGGTGATTTTACGGGGGGTTCGTCACATGATGTCACGGTTATTGCTGATGCAGACATGAAAGCAGCGCAAGACGCTTTAACGCAACAATTAAAAGACCAAGCGAAGTCAACGTTGCTAGCTAAGGTCGGCAGCGACCAAAAGGTGCTCGACCAATCTATTCAAATAGATATACCGAAGGTAAATGCCTCACAGAAAGTGGACGATCAAGTTGCCAATTTCACCGTTTCCGCTGATGCTAACGCGAAAGCACTTCTTTATGCAAGCAATGATTTGCAATCGTTTTTGACTGGACTTGTTAAAGGCCAAGTCCCTGACGGCTATAGCTTGTCCAACACTGCGAACGACACACAGCCGACATTTTCTAAAATGGAAAAGAATGGCGACGCAGTATTTAATTGGGACTATCAAGCAAAATTATTGCCCCAGGTTAATGAAGGTGATCTAAAGAAACAACTGGCAGGCAAAAGTTTCAACCAAGCAGAAAACATTACTCGCCAAATTCCTAATGTTGCGGATGCTACTATTGTTGTTACCCCCTCGTTCCTCAATGTTGCGAAGCGTTTGCCAATACGATCGTCGAGTATCACTATTACGTCACAATCGCAATGAACGCAGTCTATGGACCGTACCGCTATGTTAAATCGTCAAATGCCACTGTCCCGCAACCAATCACAAGGCGGTATGGCCAATTTTTGGCGCTTGGTTGTGTTGTAATTGGCGGCATTATATTAGCTGCCACGTTTTTGCCAATTGCCACTTGGCAAATTACCAGTTCCACTGCTCAAGAATTGGTTTTTCCAGTCCAACCTGGTGCTGTGAGTAGCAACTCGCAAAGTGGTTCGGTGTTGGCGGTAAGCACAAAAAGCCAGCCGCAAAGTACGGTAAAAGTTAGAAAACTAGCTGACGGATTTTCTTACTTCACAACCGATTCAGTTCCCAAACAGGCCTCGTATGACCATTTCACTGTTTCCATTCCGAAGATTGATATTGAAAGCGCAAATGCTATTGTAAATTCAAATGACTTTGATACGCACTTAGGCCATCTGCCGGGCAGCGCCCTCCCGGGTACTATTGGGAACGTTTTTATCACTGGACACTCGGCACTTCCAAGCTTCTATTCGCAGACTAATTACAAAACAAATTTTACCCATTTACCCGACCTTAACTTATTTGATGAAATCGATGTTACAGCAAATCATACATTATTCCGTTATAGTATTGAAAAGCGGTTTATTGTTGACCCATCTGATGTGGCCGTTATCAATCCACCAGATCCATTCGGCAAGTATCTAACGCTTATGACCTGTGTACCACCTGGTTTAAATGCCCAAAGGCTTATTATTCAAGCCAGGTTAATAGAATAAAAATGAGCTCCCATTCATCATTTTCTGGTATCATAGCTGTATGAATATACTGGGTATTGATTATGGTACCACTAGAGTTGGGGTTGCTTTTTCCCAGGGTGATTTGGCCCAGCCGATTGGTACTTATACTGTCCCAACCGAAAAACAAAAACTCGAGCTAGTAAAACGATTGTGCAAGCAGTATGAAATTGATACTATTGTTATAGGCAAGACTTCAGGAACATTGGCTGTAAAAATAGACCGATTTAATAAGTTAATCCGGCAATTTTTTTCTGGCGATGTCCATTTTGTTGAAGAAGCCATATCAACTCGCGAGGCTGTCCAAAAATTAATAGCAGCAGGATCAAGCAAGAAAAAACGGGCCAAAAATCTTGACGCTTATGCTGCCGTTCTTATCTTGCAACGCTACATCGATGATCAAAGCATTTAACACGGATAAAAACTATATTATTTGGCTTGGATCCACAATCGTGGTTGCCGTAGTACTTACGCTTAGTGCCATCGGGCTCTACCAAAGTCTCTTAACTCCTCCAGCATTGCAAGGGAACAAAATCGCATTTGAAGTTAAAGAAGGTGAAACTGCGGCCCAAATTACCGACAGCCTTAAAAAAGCCGGTCTTATCAAAAGCCCCCTAGCATTTCGTATTTACACGCGAACTCATGATATTGCCCAACATTTTAGTGCAGGCATGTTCTATCTTGCGCCAAATATGGACGCAAAAACGATAGCGCAGTTGCTAACCGGTAGCGGTGATGTCGACATTAAGGCAACGTTTATTGAAGGCTGGCGAAATGAAGAATATGCCCAATATTTACAACAAAAAATGAATTTCGAACCGAATACATTCTTATCACTTGCTAAGCAAGGTTACATGTTTCCCGATACATACCTATTTAATAAAAAGGAAGTTGTGCAAGATGTTGTTGCGACCATGCGCCAGAATTTTGATAAAAAGGTTACTGCCGATATCCAGTCGCAAATCAAAAAGCAGAATTTTTCCCTCGATCAAGGCATCATATTGGCATCAATAGTCGAACGCGAATCCCATGACAGTATTCCAAACGAACGCCAGATGGTGGCCAGCATTTTACTCAAGCGGTTTCGATTAGGGATGCCGTTGCAGGCCGACGCGACTGTACAATACGCTTTAGGCTACGATCCATTCCAGAAAACCTGGTGGCGGACATTATCGACCGATGACTTAAAGTCTCCATCCGCCTATAACACTTATTTGCATACCGGACTGCCGCCAATGCCAATTTGTAATCCCGGACTAGCTTCAATACAGGCTGTCGCCCAAGCCACTGACACACCATACCTCTACTACCTCCACGACAAATCCGGCCAAATCCATTTCGCCAAAACCTTAGATGAGCAAACCAGCAACCAACTGAAGTATCCCTGAAGGGAGGTGGTATAGTTAGATGAATGAACGATTGATGGAAGCTCTGGCAGCAGCGCGTACAGAAGCTGAAGAACACATCCACAAAGGTAATGAACTAGCGGCGCAGGGCAATGAAGTTGCAGCGGACGAACATTTTAGGAAAGCAGTCGAACTACAGCCAGGGTTGGCACTTGAACCTTTTCTTTCCGGTGACGGCGTAAAGCTTGTGTGGGGTTCGGGAACAGTTGAGGATCTTGAGCGATATCTTGAAGAGCCAAGAGGAGATAGCAAGCAATAAAGCACCAAAAGAATGCTGCAATTCTACCCTTGACAAGATGAATAAATTATGATAAATTACGAGTAACTTAGTTCAGACATACTCTTGGAGGGGCAAGAGTATGTGTTTTTTGCGTCTAACACAGATACAAAGGATTGCTAAAAGAAGCTGGCATTTTTCATATTATTTAAAGTTCAAAACGTTTGCTTCTTTTGTTCGATATCCCAAATATAAAGCGTTATATAAAGACTGCCACAAAGAGCTTACATGCCCGATAAACAAAATCGCGTTTTTCTAGGAAGAGACACGGCCAAGGTACCGGCCTTAGACCTAAAACTGATCCCGCGTACGTCGTACAACTGGTTTTTGGACGAGGGTGTTACCGAGTTGCTGCAGGAATTTTCACCGATTGAAGACTTTACCGGTGAAAATTGGCGGTTAGTTTTTGGCGACCATGTTGTTGGCGAAGCCAGATACGAACCGATGGAAGCCTTACAAAAAGGTGTTACCTTCGAAGCTCCTCTAAAAGTTCAAACCCAATTAATCAATAAACAGACAAATGAAACCGTTGAACAGGAAGTCTTTTTAGGCTATTTGCCTTTAATGACAGACAACGGCACATTTATCGTCAATGGTATTGAGCGTGCAGTTGTTAACCAACTAGTCCGCGCCCCTGGTGTTTATTTCTTTGGTGAGCTCGATGTTAATTCTGGTAAAACTAACCATATGGCGGAACTTCGTCCACTGCGTGGCTCTTGGCTTGAATTCAGTATCGACAAAAATAACACCATTACTGTCCGTATAGACCGCCGTAGAAAATTTCCAGTTACTACCTTACTTCGAGCAATCGGCCTAGGTGACAATGATGAAATGCTTAAGGCATTTGCAGGTGTCGACACCAACGACGAAGCCCATTTTATTGCCAATACACTTACTAAAGATGTAACGGCAACCCAAGATGAGGCAATTTTAGAAATTTATCGCCGCATGCGCCCGGGGGAACCTGTCGTTATTGAGAATGCGAAGGAATTTTTAGATAGCATGTTTTTTAACCCTCGTCGCTACACCTTAACGAAGGTTGGCCGCTATAAAATCAATAAAAAGCTCGGCCTTAAACTTGAGAATAAACCAGAAAATTGGGTATTACAAAACCAAGACTTAATTGGCACGATTTCATACCTTATTAATTTACAAAATGGTGTTTCTGGCAAGGTCGATGACATCGACCATTTAGCAAACCGCCGTGTCCGTTTAGTTGGCGAACTAGTACAACAAAACGCCCTTCGCGTTGGTTTGGCTAGGCTTGAGCGTGTCGTCCGCGACCGCATGAGTTTATCAGCAACAGAATTGAAGGTAACTCCATCGCAGCTTATCAATGCCCGACCAATTATTGCGGCCATTAACGATTTTTTCCGCTCAAACCAGCTTTCTTCTATCCTTGACCAAACCAACCCACTTTCGGAAACTGACAATTTACGCCGCCTTTCTGTTATGGGAACCGGTGGTATAACACGTGAGCGTGCCTCATTTTCTATTCGTGATATTAACCATAGTCAATACGGCAAGATTGACCCAATACGTTCGCCTGAAGGCCCTAACATTGGTTTAGTAACCTACATTGCACTCTATGCCAGGATTAATGAGTATGGCTTTTTAGAATCGCCATACCGCAAGGTAACCAAGGATAAAAACGGTAAGCTTAAGGTAACCAATGATGTTGTCTATCTTGATGCTGAAGACGAGGAAAATTATTACATTACACACCTTGGCGTGAATATGGACGACAAGAATATTATTTTAGATAAACAAGTTGGCGTTCGGTATCAAGGTGACTTTTTTACCGCACCTGCTTCATTAGTCCAATACATGGACTACATGCCAAACCAGATAGTTGGAACATCTGCTTCACTTATTCCGTTCTTATCACACGACGAAGCTAATCGAGCTTTAATGGGCACGAATATGCAGTGCCAGGCAGTTCCACTAATCCGCCCACAATCGCCGATTGTTGGTACAGGTATGGAACAAATTATTGCTGACAATTTGGGCCGTGTTGTTCGGGCAACCGGTAATGGCAAAGTCACCTACGTTGACGCAAATAAAGTCCAAGTTAAGTACGCCAAAGAAACGAAAGAATATAAGATGATGAAGTTCTATCGCCCGCCGGCTTCAACGTGCTATACACAGCGTCCCACGGTAACGATGGGGCAAGCCGTTAAACCAGGCGATCTTTTGGTAGACGGTCCAGCTGTTCAAGGTGGCGAATTGGCACTTGGCCAAAATCTGACTATCGCTTACATGAGCTACGAAGGATTAGGGTATGAAGACGCATTAGTTATCTCAGAACGCATAGTAAAAGATGACCGCTTAACTTCGATCCATATCGAAGAATATGAAACTGCGGTGGTTGATACAAAGTTAGGCCCAGAAGAAATTACGCGCGACATCCCAAATGTTTCCGAAGAAACGCTTAATAAACTTGATGCCCAGGGTATTGTCTATGTCGGCGTCGAAGTTGGACCAAACGATATTTTAGTCGGAAAAATTGCACCAAAAGGCGAAACCGAATTAACGGCAGAGGAACGGCTACTGAGAGCCATTTTTGGTGAAAAAGCCCGGGAAGTTCGTGATACCAGCTTAAGAATGCCACATGGCGAACATGGTACAGTCATTGATGTGCGCATCTTCTCACCAGAAAACGGTGACGAATTGGAAACCGGTGTGAATAAGCTTATCAAAGTAAAAGTAGCCCAAATGCGCAAGATTACTGTGGGTGATAAATTAGCCGGCCGACACGGCAATAAAGGTATTATTTCTAAGATTATTCCAGAAGAAGACATGCCATATTTACCCGATGGCACACCAGTTGACATTATTATTTCACCACGTTCTGTTTTAGCAAGAATGAACCTAGGGCAACTTCTTGAGGCTCACTTAGGGTGGGCTTGTGAAAAACTTGGCAAGAAAATATCCTTACCAGTTTTCGAAGAATTACCCGAAGGTGTGATTAACCAATACTTAAAAGAAGCGGGCTACCAGGCTAACGGTAAAACAAAATTGTTTGATGGGAAAACTGGCATGCCATTTGATAATGAAATTGTGGTAGGCAAATCATATATTATGAAACTAAGCCACATGGTCGAAGATAAGCAGCACGCACGTTCGACCGGTCCATACTCATTAGTTACCCAGCAACCGCTTGGTGGAAAAGCCCAAATGGGTGGACAAAGGTTAGGGGAAATGGAAGTTTGGGCACTTGAAGCCTACGGAGCAGCCTATACCTTGCAGGAAATGTTAACTATTAAGTCAGATGATGTTATTGGCAGGGCCAAGGCATTTGAGGCAATCGTTAAAGGGACAGACATTCCACAGGCATTAATCCCTGAATCGTTTAAAGTTTTAGTATCGGAATTAAAAGCACTTTGTTTGGATGTCCAGATGCTCGGAGTACAAGAAGGTAAGACCGAAGATGTAGCACCGGACGAAGAAAAGGTTGAAGCCCAAGCTGAAGAATTTGCTCGTGAATTAGGTGCCACTACTGTCGCTGAAAGTGATGAAATAGCAGCAGGTGGTATGGAAGTCGAAGATGTTGGCGAAGCGGCTACAGAAGCTACTAGTGGTAGTGAAGAGGGAACGCCAGAAGTTGCTGCAAGTGACATACCAGTAGAAGAGGGAGCTCAATAATTATGAGTAATGATGACGGTAAAACTACAATCGGAAAAATAAATGCAAGCCCTGTGACTTCGGACCAACTTCCTGGTGGCACATACACGCCAACGCGGATTGAGCGGGATGGTCGGCCGCCGCGCCATGATGGCGGACAAGAAAATAGTACACCACAGGCCAGATCAGCCGCGGCCAAACAAATTGTCGATTTCGACGCGCTCAAAATTATATTAGCTTCTCCAGAATCTATTAAGCAATGGTCGCACGGCGAAGTAACCAAACCAGAAACAATTAACTACCGAACCCTAAAGCCTGAAAAGGACGGCCTATTTGACGAGCGAATTTTTGGTCCAACGAAAGACTGGGAATGTTATTGCGGCAAGTATAAACGTATTCGCTACCGAGGGGTTATTTGTGACAAATGTGGTGTTGAAGTAACTGAAAGTAAGGTGCGTCGTGAACGTATGGGTCATATTACCCTAGCTGCTCCGATTGCCCATATCTGGTTTTTCAAGGGAACACCATCCAAGCTTTCCTTGATGCTTGATTTACCTCCTCGCATGCTTGAATCGGTTATTTACTCGTTTTCTTACCTTGTAATCGACGCGAAAGATGAAAAGAAAAAAGAGGCTGTCGTAAAGGTTCAAGAAGAATTTGCCAAGCGCAAAACTGGTCTTGAAAAACAAATGCAAGATAGGGCAAGTCAAATTCAAGCAGAAGCCAAAAAGAATAATACCCAAGAAAAAATTACGAACGATAAGCTTAAGAAGTTAGAAAATGAGTTAGCAAGCAATATTACGAAGCTTGCCCAAATTGAAAAAGATGTCATCGATTCAATTAACCGGATGAAACCGCTTTCCTTGTTAACGGAGGATGAATTCTTAAAACTGCAAAACTTAAATGCAGCAGGTTATTTTGATATTGATATCGGTGCCCGCGCCATCCAACGTGTTTTGGAAGGCTTCGACCTAGACCAATTAGTAGCCCAACTTCGAGAAGAAGTTTCCAAAACTTCTGGACAACGGTACATTAAGGCCACGAAAAGGCTTCGACTGGTTGAGTCAATTCGGGGTGCTGGCATGAAATCCGATTGGATGGTATTACATTATTTACCGGTCTTGCCACCTGATCTTCGCCCGATGGTTCAACTTTCCGGCGGGCGGTTTGCATCGTCTGACTTAAACGATTTATACCGCCGTGTTATTAATCGTAATAATCGACTACGCCGCCTAATCGAACTTGGTGCACCAGAAATTATTTTACGAAATGAAAAACGTATGCTTCAGGAAGCAGTTGATGCACTCATTGATGGTGCAATGCGAGAACGACGCCGCGGTAAGGGTGGCGAATTGCGATCCCTTTCTGACATGCTTCGCGGTAAACAGGGCCGTTTCCGCCAGAATTTATTGGGCAAACGTGTCGACTATTCCGGTCGTTCAGTTATTGTCGTTGGCCCCAAATTACACTTAGACCAGGTCGGCCTACCAAAAACTATGGCATTGGAAATGTTTAAGCCATTCGTTTTACGCGAGCTTATTGCCCAAGGCTACGCGCCGAATGTTAAAAGCGCACGACATATTTTAGAGCGTGGCGGCGGTGAGGTTTGGGATATCCTTGAATCTATTACGCATGACCATCCAGTACTCTTAAACCGTGCGCCAACCTTGCACCGACTTGGGTTCCAAGCCTTTTATCCTGTATTAATTGAAGGCAATGCTATTGAACTGCATCCATGCGTTTGTGCAGGATACAATGCCGACTTTGACGGTGACCAAATGGCCGTCCACATTCCACTTTCAACGAAAGCTAAAGAAGAAGCAGTCAATTTAATGATGTCATCAAAAAACTTACTCAAGCCAGCTGATGGATCACCAGTTACGGTGCCGAATATGGAAATGGCACTTGGTTGTTTCTATTTAACACGAATAGATGAAGCCTTACCTTCACCTGATACAGTATTTAGTGATGAGGAAGAGGTATTTCATGCACTTTCGGTTGATAAAATTAGACCGCAAACCCGGGTTAAGGTTCGCTTAAACGGTGAAATTATCGAAACAACGGCTGGTAGGCTCTTATTTAATCAGATTTTGCCGAAGCAACTCCAATTTTTCAATGACGCAGTAAAAGCCGCGACGATTAAAAGCTTAATTGTCCAGGCATTAGATTGTTGCCCGTCGGAAGAGGTTGTTGTCTTGATCGATACGATAAAGTCGCTCGGTTTTAAAATGGCTTCCGCTTCGGGTTTATCTGTCGGTATTTTTGACTGCCATATTTATCCGGAGAAAAAGAAATTCTTAGAAGAAGCAGAAAAGAAAATTGCCCAAGTCCAAAAGAATTTTGAAAGCGGCTTAATTACCGATGAAGAAAAGCGCCGCTTAAGCCATGAAATTTGGATTGAAACAACCAATACGTTAGCCGATTTAACATGGCAAGGTTTTGCTAATAATGATGCCTTGAGAATTCTAGTCGACTCCGGTGGTGCAAAAGCCACGGCTGACCAGATTAAACAGCTTTGCGCTATGCGGGGGCTGATGACCGATCCAACTGGGAAGGTTGTTGAATTGCCATCGAAGTCAAATTTCCGCGAAGGTTTATCGGTTTTTGAATACTTTACTTCAACCAGAGGGGCCAGGAAGGGTATGGCTGATCGGGCGTTAAAGACGGCCGAATCAGGTTACTTAACCCGAAGATTAGTTGATGTTGCCCATGATGTCATTATTCGGCTTGAAGACTGCGGCACTGATAATGGTATTACTGTTGCCCGTGCCTTACCAAGGCGCCAAAGTTTTGCAGAACGCATTGTTGGTAGAATTTCGCAACAGAAAGTGGTTAACCCTACTACGAAAAAAGCTATTGTAGCCAAAAATGAAGAGATTACCGAAGCGATTGCCAAGGCAATTGAAGAAAGTGGTGTTGAGGAAATCATTGTCCGCTCAGCCTTAACTTGCGAAGCCCGTTATGGTCTTTGCCAAAAATGCTATGGTCGCGACATGCCGACGCGAAAGATGGTTGAAATTGGTGTGCCGGTTGGCGTTATCGCAGCGCAATCAATTGGTGAGCCTGGTACACAGTTAACCATGCGCACGTTCCATTTGGGCGGTATTGTTGGTTTGGATATTACACAAGGGTTGCCGCGTGTTGAGGAGTTAGTCGAAGCACGGACACCAAAAGTCCTAGCCCCTGTTGCCGGTATTTCTGGAAAAGTTTTAGTAAGTGAAGCTGACGACGGCTATCATATTAAGATCACGAATGACAAATTAAAGCAGGCTGAGCAAGAGTATGTTGTGCCGGCTGCAGTTGAGCTTTTAGTTGCCGATGGTCAAGAAGTTGCCGCCGGGACAGCGTTAACTGCCGGTCACTTAGACGTTCGGGAAGTTTTGGAAGTTGCTGGTGTTTATGCAGCCCAACGCTACATTGTTGATGAAGCCCAAAAGGTATATGAATTACAAGGTGTGCCAATTAATGATAAACATTTCGAGGTAATCGTCCGTAAAATGTCTGACAAAGTCCGTATTGAAACACCGGGTGATACACGGTTATTACCAGGTGAAGTTATTTCCAAGTCCCAATTTGAAGAGGAAAATGCCAGAGTTTTGGCTGCCGGTGGCGAACCTTCAACTGCAAAGGTTGTTATCCTTGGTATCACCAAAGCGTCACTGTTGACCGAATCATTCTTATCAGCGGCTTCGTTCCAGGAAACTACCCATGTCTTAACTGATGCTGCTGTTGAAGGCAAAGTCGATAATCTCTTAGGGTTGAAAGAAAACGTTATTATCGGACGCCTTATTCCAACAAATGAAGGTAGAGCCCGCATGGACGGCGATGCATCATAAACCTTGCTAACCGGAGCAGTGGAAATTTCCTAGCCCAACATATATAATACGTCAAAGAATGTATTAGGTATCAAGTAGTAGGTATTATACATTTATACCTAATACCGAATACTTAATACCTAAAACTGAACCTTATGCCAACTATTGCACAATTGATCCGCAAGGGTCGACAACAGAAAACCAAGAAAGTCAAATCAGCCGCGTTGCGGAAGTTTTTCTCGGCCCAAGAACGCCGCACGAAGGAGTTACCTTCCCCACAGAAGCGCGGTGTGGCTATTGCCGTCAAAACCATGACACCAAGAAAACCAAATTCCGCCTTGCGAAAGATTGCCAGGGTTCGCCTTTCAAATCGCGTCGAGGTAACGGCTTATATTCCTGGGATTGGCCATAATTTAGCAGAACATAGCATCGTGTTAATCCGAGGCGGTAGAGTAAAGGACCTTCCTGGTGTTCAGTATCACGTTATTCGTGGAAAATATGATACAGCAGGGGTAGCAAATAGAAAGCAAGGTCGCTCACTTTACGGCGCAAAGCGTCCAGGCGGAGGTAAACCTAGCGCATAAATATCCTACGAGCGATTAGGGAGAAGTTCCTTAAGTTGCAGGTAGCCTTGAGGTAGTTCTCGCTAATCACTCGAACAGTAAAATTATGAGATCACGAAGAGCACCAAAACGATTAATTAACCCTGACCCAATGTATAAGAGCCGTTTATTGGCTAAATTCATCAACCGGTTAATGTATGATGGGAAAAAGGCCACAGCGCAAACACTGGTTTATAAAGCATTCGACCAAATCAAGGCCAAAGGCAAAGAAGACCCACTTGATGTGTTTGAAACTGCTATCAAAAACGTTATGCCACGCATGGAAGTTCGTCCCCGGCGGGTTGGTGGTGCTTCATACCAGGTTCCGATGGAAGTCCGCGGCGAACGAAAGGAATCGTTGGCCATCCGCTGGATGATTGCCGCTGCCAGAAGTAGATCTAATTCCGAATATCACACTATGGCTGACAAACTAGCTCAGGAATTTTTAGATGCTGCTAACAACCAAGGTATCGCTGTTAAGAAAAAAGAAGATACCCAACGCCAAGCCGACGCGAACAGGGCATTTGCCCACTTCCGCTGGTAAGCCTCATATTGGTAAACAAGCATTCCTGCAGTATAATTTGGTTGTGCCAAACTTATCACAAGACCAACAACCCCAAGAGCCGCTTAGTATTAAAGATATTACCGACCGTATTTTACTGCTCTTACGGGCATTGGCAGGATCCACGATAGGGATAATTATAGTAGGCACTATTGGGCTTATTTTCCTCATAATTTTTTCAATTCTTAAGGGATTTTAAATGCCGGCGACAAAAATCAGTTTGGATAATGCAAAAAAAGATAAGTTGTTTTATTTTGTTGCCAATGTTGTTGTTTATCGCCAATCAGACCAACGTTGCCTAATTCTGAAACGTGATCTGAGGGAAAAAGCCCACCCTGGAAAATATGGGGTTATCGGCGGTAAGCTTGAGTGGCAAGATTTACCGCTTGATCGTCCAACCCGAGTTAATGGCGACGTTTTGGATTATGAAAATGCTGTTGAAGCGCTCCTAGTTCGAGAAGCAAAAGAAGAGGCAAACATTGAGATTTATCCGAAATTACAATATATCAATAGTGTTGCTTATATAAGACCAGATGAAACCCCGACTATTATGATTAAATTTGCTGCCCGATATAAATCTGGTCGTGTGATTCCGGAAAAAGGTGGATTTACCGATTATGCATGGGTAAATGCGAAAGAAATCAAAAAATACGACTATATAAAAGGTATTGATAAAGAAGTGGCTCTGACAATAGCATTATTCCAATAACTGTTACCTGAAAAGCTTGATTTAGCTTGTCTAATTAGGTATAATTAATGAGCTCCTTCACCAATGGGAGGAGTTTTTTTATCGTCAAAAATATATGAGTAACGCAAAAAAGATTGCAGAATTACAAGCCAAATTAAAGGAAATTGAGGAAGTAACAATTCCTAAAATTATAGCCCGCCGAAGTGAAGCGGCCAGTTGGGGTGATTTATCTGAAAATGCTGGTTACGAACAAGCCAATGCTGATTTAGCGCTCTACCAAAGCATGGCACAGTCAATTCGGCTCGAGATTAAACATTTAGAGGACGCAAAGTAAATGGCTGAAAATCGAAATTTTTCATTAGACAGGGTTCGCAATATCGGTATTATTGCCCATATTGACGCAGGCAAAACTACCACAACCGAGCGTATTCTTTTCTACACGGGAAAGACGTACAAACTTGGCGAAGTCCATGAAGGTGCGGCTGTTATGGACTGGATGGCCCAGGAGCGGGAGCGCGGTATCACAATTACGTCTGCCGCGACCACAGCATTTTGGACTGTCAAAGGTGAATCTCCTTATAAAGATATCGAGCAGCGGATTAATATTATCGATACACCAGGCCACGTCGATTTTACGGCTGAAGTTGAACGCAGTTTGCGTGTTCTCGATGGTGCCGTTTTTGTGCTCGAGGGTGAGGAAGGTGTGCAATCCCAGTCCGAAACCGTTTGGCGACAGGCCGACCGTTACAATGTGCCGCGCGTTACTTTTGTTAACAAAATGGACAAAGTAGGCGCCGATTTTTATTACACGCTCGATACTATGCACAAACGCTTAGGTGCCAAAACTGCTGTCATCCAGCTTCCAATTGGCCAGGAATCTGATTTTAAAGGAATTGTCGATTTATTCCACCGAAAAGCTGTTGTTTGGACTGATGACTTAGGCCGTGATGAAAAAGAAGTCGACATCCCAGACGATTTAAAGGACAAAGTTGAAGAGTACCGCAATAAATTGGTTGAACAAATTGCTGAATTAGATGATGAGTTAATGGAAAAATATCTGGGTGGTGAAGAACCATCTGTTGAAGAGCTTAAAAAAGTCCTTCGCAAAGCCACTATTGCTGGCCAACTAGTTCCGGTACTTTGCGGTACCGCCTTACGAAATAAAGGGGTGCAGCGAGTTTTGGACGCTGTTGTCGAATTCTTGCCAAGTCCACTAGATGTACCTCCAATGAAAGGGTATAACCCGAAGACATCCGACGGCACAAATCCTGAAGCGTTAGAAGAACGCCATGCCGATCCAACCGAGCCTTTCGCCGGTCTGGCATTTAAAATACAAACCGACCCACATGTTGGTAAATTGACCTACGTAAGAGTTTATTCCGGTACTCTCAAGTCTGGCAGTTATGCTTATAACGCCAGTAAGGATATTCGAGAGCGCGTCGGTCGTCTCTTACTAATGCACGCAGATAAAAGAGAAGAAATTCCAGAAGCCTATGCTGGCGAAATAGTTGCCGTTGTTGGGTTAAAAGATACCACTACCGGTAATACTTTGTCAGATGAAACAAAGTCAATTATTTTGGAATCAATCCAGTTTCCTGACCCGGTTATTTCCCTTGCTATTGAGCCCAAAACAAAGTCTGACCAGGAAAAAATTGCACTTGCTTTAAATAAACTGGCTGAAGAAGATCCGACCTTTAAGATGCGGTCAGACCAAGAAACAGGCCAAACGATTATTTCTGGTATGGGTGAATTACATCTTGAAATCATCGTCGACCGTATGAAGCGGGAATTTAAGGTTGAGGCAAATGTTGGCCAGCCGCAAGTCTCATACAAGGAATCTATTAAGAAAACCGCTACGGGTGAAGGAAAGTACATTCGCCAGTCGGGTGGTCGAGGCCAATACGGTCACGCTCTTTTGCGTGTTGAACCGAGAGAACGCGGCGAAGGCTTCGAATTTAAAAGTGAAATCGTTGGTGGTGCAATTCCTAGGGAATATATTCCTGCTATCGAAAAAGGTATCAAAGAGAAGATGGAAACAGGTGTCGTTGCAGGCTATCCCATGGTCGATTTTGTTGCGGTTGTCTACGATGGATCGTACCATGAGGTTGATTCCTCAGAAATTGCGTTTAAAATTGCTGGTTCTATGGCGTTGGCAGCCGCTGCTCAGAATGCTGACCCGTACTTAATGGAACCGATTATGAAAGTCGAAGTAACAACACCTGAAGAATTTATGGGGGATGTTATTGGCGACCTTTCTTCCAAGCGCGCCCAAATATTAGGAACCGAAGAGCGCGGTAATGCCAAAGTCGTAAATGCATTGGTACCATTGGCAGAATTGGGCGGATATGCTACAATATTACGAAGTATTAGCCAAGGACGTGCAAGTTATTACATGGAACCAAGCCACTACGAGGAAGTTCCAAGTAATATTTCGGCCCAAATTGTAGCTAAGAGCCGTGGTACGGCTGCTCAAGCTAGTTAATATAAGTCTTATAATTTTGTAAAAGTTAAATAGAAAGGAATTTTTATTATGGCAGAAGCTAAAAAATATGATCGTTCGAAGCCGCACGTCAATATTGGAACCATCGGTCACGTTGACCATGGAAAAACCACATTGACTGCTGCAATTACTAAGGTTTTGTCCGGCAAAGGACAAGCCGAGTTTATGAAGTATGAAGATATCGATAATGCTCCAGAAGAGCGAGCACGCGGTATCACCATTAATATTCGACACGTCGAATATGAAACGGATAAGCGTCACTACGCCCACATTGACGCGCCAGGACACGCTGACTACATCAAGAACATGATCACCGGTGCCGCCCAAATGGATGGTGCAATTTTGGTGGTTTCGGCTCCAGATGGTCCAATGCCGCAGACCCGTGAGCATATTCTGCTTGCGCGCCAGGTTAACGTGCCGGCAATTGTTGTCTTCATGAATAAAACTGATATGGTTGATGATGCCGAACTATTGGATTTGGTTGAAATGGAAGTCCGTGAACTCTTGACCAAGTACCAATATCCAGGCGATGATGTCCCAGTTATTCGCGGTTCAGCCTTAAAAGCGCTGGAAGGCGATGCCGAGGCAGTCAAAAAGATCGAAGAGCTCATGGAAGCGGTCGATTCTTATATCCCGACACCAGAGCGTGATGTCGACAAGCCATTTTCTATGGCTATTGAAGACGTCTTTTCGATTAAGGGTCGCGGTACAGTTGTAACCGGTAGAGTTGAACGCGGTAAGGTAAAGGTTGGCGAAGAAGTCGAAATCGTTGGTCTTCGCGATACGAAAAAGACAGTTGTAACCGGTGTCGAAATGTTCCGTAAGCAACTTGATGAAGGCCAAGCCGGTGACAATGTCGGGCTACTTCTTCGTGGTATTGAAAAAGACGACGTAGAAAGAGGTCAAGTTATCGCAAAACCGGGTTCAATCAAGCCGCATACTGAATTTGAGGCTGAAGTGTACGTCTTAACCAAGGAAGAAGGCGGTCGTCACACACCATTCTTCTCAGGCTATCGTCCGCAATTCTATATTCGGACAACCGACGTAACCGGTGATGTCACGTTGCCAGAAGGCACCGAAATGGTCATGCCTGGTGACAATATCACAGTCAAAGTGAAATTAATTCAACCAGTTGCTATGGAAGAAGGTATCCGCTTCGCTATCCGCGAAGGCGGCCACACCGTAGGTGCTGGCGTTGTCAGCAAAATTAGTGCTTAAGAAAATAAGAAGGGCGGAGGGATCTAAAAAGTCCCTCCTCTCTTTTGGAAGTACATTTAAAAATCTGTCCATAGGTTAAAATGCCAAAGGAAGCAATAACACGAGAACAAGCTTGGGAGGTATATGATTGGGCTAAGGAAAATGGCGCCCATCGACTCAGTGGCCTATACAATGGTATTGGCGGATGGGCAGTGGATCTAAACGACGATCCAATCGTTTACAACGCTGTGTATAACACAGACCTTGGACAGGTGGAGCGTACACTTTATTGTAGTGAAAAACACCTGCCAGACATTGAAATGAATACAAGTATACGATTTACTAATGAAACACAAAGACCTAGATGATATTAACTATTTGATTTGTATATTTGATCTTTGATATTTAATTTTTGATTTTATTATTATGCCAAGAGGAAGAATTAGAGTACGTTTAAAAAGCTACGACGCTAGGGTTATTGACCAGTCGTGCCAACAAATTTTAGATACTGCCATGCGAACGGGTGCAAAAATTGCGGGCCCTATTCCGTTGCCGACTGAACATGAACGGTTTACGGTTACAACTAGTCCGCACGTTGATAAAGACGCCCGTGAGCATTTTGAAATTCGCACGCACAAACGGGTGATTGATATTCTAGAGCCAACCGATAAAACGCTTGATTCACTGGCGCACTTAGAATTGCCAGCAGGCGTTGATGTTGAAATTAAAATGTAAACTGGTATTAAGTATCAGGTATTACGTATTATGTACGATCCTGTTCTATACTTAATACTTACTACTTGATACATAATACTAATTTGAGTGGTAATAAATAGGTTTTTATGCTAAAATGTTCTAGTTTGAGTTAAAACAAACAAGACAAATTATCGGAAAACCTGCGGGGATGTCTGAAAACATTTAAGACTTCCCTAGCATTTTTTATACGAAAAAAGACCTGTCGTTCTGAACCTGTGAAGAATCTAGGCGAAGCCGTAAGCAGATGTTGGAAACATGCTAGCGCTAGATCCTTCGCTAATCACTCAGGACGACGAACAAGGACATATGTTACAAACGATTTTGGGTAAAAAGTTATATATGACGAGCCGGTTTGATAGTAACGGTACTCGCGTGCCAGTTACGGTTATTGCGGCTGAGCCTAATACCATCCTTGCTGTACGGACGCAAGAAAAAGATGGTTACTCGTCTGCTCAAATTGGCACCGGTCAATCTAAGCACACCAATAAGCCAATGTTAGGGCACATTAAAAAGGCCAATTTAGAAAAAGCTCCCCGATTTATCAAAGAAACCAGGGTTACGGAGGAGCTTTTAACTGATGTACAGGCTGGGCAGTCTATCGCAATCGCTGATGTCGTTAAGTCTGGAGACCTGGTCGACATCCAAGGTGTTTCCAAGGGTAAAGGGTTTCAAGGTGGTATTAAGCGCTGGGGTTTCCACGGCGGTCCGGCTTCACATGGTCAATCCGATAGGCATCGTGCACCGGGGTCTATAGGTTCTGGTACCACTCCCGGTCGTGTCTATAAAGGTAAAAAGATGGCTGGCCAGATGGGCGCAGCTCAAGTGACTGTTAAAAAACTCACTGTTTTCGACATTGATGACAAGGAAGGCAAACTGGAAGTTATGGGTTCTGTTCCCGGTCCAAATAATGGTTTCCTTGTTATTACTGTGGTTGGTGAAAATAAAAAGTATGTAGGTCCGGTCCGCGAGGAAGTGGAGGAGCCAGTCGTTGAAGAAAAGTTAAAAGCCAATGTTGAAGCTGGCGCGAAAGAGGTTTTAGAAGCCGAGACAGCTGAAGAAGCAGAAAGCGAGAACCGGAAAGCGGAAAGCGAAGTTGCAGAGGTAAAGGAAGAGCCAGAAGAAACGACAAAAGATCAAAAAGACAATAAAGACGAAACAAAAGAAGAGGAAAAAGAAAATGCCTAAAGCAAAAGCAGAAAAACCTAAAGCAAAAGCAAAGGCACCGACGAAAGCTATAAAAGTGACGTCTTCCGTCAAGACAGCTCCGAAACCGGTAAAGACATCTAAAGTTACCACAAAGGAAGCAAAGGTTGCTATTGCTAATCCAAAAAAGCAAAAAGATTCGACAGTTAAGTTAAGTACATTGAAAATTGATGTCTATGACATGAAAGGTAAAGTTATTGAGAATATAACTCTACCCCGTGAAATTTTCGGTGCTAAAGTAAACCGACCACTTTTAGCGCAAGCCGTTCATGTTTATCAAGTAAATCAGCGTCAAGGGAATGCACAAGCCAAAACAAGAGGACAAGTTAAGGGTTCGACCAAGAAAATGGGTCGCCAAAAAGGGTCAGGACGGGCTCGTCATGGTTCAATCACTGCACCAATTTATGTTGGTGGTGGTAAAGCACATGGTCCACAACCAAAAGATTGGCATTTAGACTTACCAAAAAAGATGCGCCGTTTGGCTCTTTTTAGTGCTTTAAGTGGCAAGCTGCAAGCCAATGAAGTAAGAATTCTTTCTGGGCTTACAAAACTTGAACCAAAAACAAAGGATGCATCAAAAGTACTTATAACCCATTATGCTACAGACAAAAAACTGCCAAGCATATTAGTGGTTGTGCCTGCTAAAACAGACAATATAGAACGCGCCCTGCATAATATACCGAGAGTTTCGGTGGAAATAGCTTCGCAATTGCACCCATATAATGTTATTCAGGCCAAGCAGGTTCTTTTAATGAAGGAGTCAATCGAAGCTTTAGAAAGCACGTTTATTAAGAAAGTAAAAGTTTAATGTATGAATATACAAGATATTTTAATAAAACCAGTTACGACGGAAAACAGTATGAAGGCTATCGCACAAGGCAATCGTTATACGTTTTTAGTAAATACTAAAGCATCAAAGCCTGAAATTCGCAATGCCGTCCAAACTCTGTTTGGAGTTGAAGTAGAAGCAATTCATACAGTCATTATGAAAGGTGGTACACGCCGGATAATGGGCCGAAAAATAGCATATACTACCGATGCAAATTGGAAAAAGGCGGTTATTGCAGTAAAGACCGGACAATCGATTGATATTTTTGAGACCGGGGAAAGTAAAGAGAAGCAAAAATCGAAAGGCGAAAAGCGGAAAAAGAAATAAAAATGCGCTTATATAGAGGCAAAAGGTAGTGAGAAAATTCTTCTCGTTTCCCGCTTCAGGCTAAAGAAATATGGCAGTAAAAACATATACAGCAACAACACCGACACAGCGGTTCAAAACCGGTTTAACGTTTAATGAATTAACCCGAGCTAAACCGGAAAAGACGCTGGTGGAAATTTTGGCAAAAGGTGGTGGATTAACAAAAGGTAAGCGAACAGTTCGCCATATTGGTGGCAGGCAAAAACGCTTTTATCGCCTTGTTGACTTTAAGCGTAACAAACACAATATTGAAGCAAAAGTTGTTAGCATTGAATACGATCCAAACCGGTCAGCTAATATTGCACTTTTAATATACAAAGACGGCGAAAAGCGCTACATTTTAGCGCCAAATGGCTTAACGGTTGGCGAAACGATTATTGCATCTGAAAAAGCTGAACCAAAAGTTGGTAATGCTATGCAATTGCGAAATATTCCAGTTGGCACCGTTATCCATAATATTGAACTTGTTCCAGGAAAAGGCGGCCAAATGGTCCGCAGCGCCGGTACATGGGCAACACTGGCAGCTAAAGAAGGCAATTATGCCCATATTAAATTGCCGTCGACTGAAGTTCGCAAAGTGAATGTCAATAATTTTGCAACCGTCGGCCGAGTTGGTAATGAAGAGTGGACAAATATAGTCCTTGGTAAAGCAGGCAGATCTCGTTTAATGGGTATTCGTCCACATGTGCGTGGTGTTGCCATGAATCCGAATGACCATCCGCACGGTGGTGGTGAAGGAAAATCAGGTATCGGTATGCCTTCGCCAATGAGTTATACTGGCAAAAAGACATTAGGCTTTAAGACAAGAAGCAAAAAGAAAGGCTCAAGTAAGTACATTCTTTCAAGAAGGAAACGATAATATGATAGAGCAAGCATTGGCAATTGACACAGACCATGTTAGTCAGGCTGGTAATGGTACCAGTATCTATGCCCGTGTTTTAGAGACTGATTACCAAGTGGAACTTCTTGCTACAACTGCAGATCTTAGTAAGGCCCATATATTTATGCGCGATGAGATTTTAAATAATATGAGTAATATTGTTATTGCACAAGGAGTTGAAACTATTCATGGCTCTGCACCAAACCTTGCAAGTAAAAAGTCTGGTATGCAAGTGAAAATTAGTAACCGTACTGTAGGTATCTGGAGAAAAATTGGAATACATACTGATGAGGAAGGAATATAACTAATAACTATGGCACGTTCGAGTAAAAAAGGTCCGTATGTGGACGAAAAATTATTAAAGAAAATTAATGTCCAAAAGGCGACAGGTCGTAAGGAAGTCGTTAAGACGTGGGCACGTTCTAGCCAAATCCCACCGGAGTTTGTTGGACACACATTTCAAGTACATAATGGTAGACATTTTATAACGGTGTTTATTAGTGAAGCGATGGTTGGTCACCGGTTAGGAGAATTTGCACCAACCCGAACATTTAAAGGCCATGGCAGAGTTGTGGCCCGAGAGGTAACACCGACCTAAAATCATAAAACATGAAGCGTAAAGCTTGAAGCATTTTATACAAAAGTTTCAA
>CAYSOG010000010.1:0-46749 GCA_964432675.1 uncultured Gammaproteobacteria bacterium
GTCTATCATACCGGTGACTTAGCGGCACTCGTTAACGGTCGTTTAAAGTTACTGGGCCGCAAAAAATATCTCATTGTCCTATCAAACGGTTTAAACGTCTATCCTGAAGATATTGAAATAGCTTTAAAGCAGCAACCGGGGGTTAAAGACGCGGTTGTATACGGGGAAAACGGCCAAAAAGGTGAGGTTATGGTTAGCGCTGTCCTTCTTGTTGAAGTATGGACAGATGCGAGGGAAGCGGTACGCCAAGCAAACAAAACACTGGCAGTACACCAGCAAATAAAGCAATGGCAAGTTTGGCAGCAAGACGACTTTCCCCGAACCCCTATTAAAAAACCAAAGCGGGAGGAAATTCTCAAACATGTTTCGTTAACAAAAGTTTCCTAAAAAATACAAAATGCCAGGGAGATCATGAAAGATTTCCCTGGCATATTTTTTACCTAGCCAACATCAGAAAGTGGAGTGTAATCTGCAATGTGGCCATCGAGTAGTAGCCCAGTATAGGTAATCCGGGCAATTGTCGCTATCTTGCTAATAAACTCACCCATGCCGATATGGATATGGCCGCCGGATTTCCAAAGGTAGACCTCAATTTCTTGAGGTTTTTCCTTTGCGTATGTTAATGATAACCGTACTCCCTCGACATCTGGTACGCGATACGTCCAAGACCCGTTATATTCTTCCCAGCCAGTCGGCGTTAGACTAATTGGTTTTTCCAGTGAACCTACTTGTAAATCAGCAATACCCGCGAGGTACTCATTCAACGCGCGGTTACTTCTCAAGCCAAGCTGTGCAACGAGCGCTCGTGCTTGCACGCTCCTTGAGATAATACTGACCCATGCATTGGAAACATTTATTACGTCGCCGGTGACCATATCACTGGTGCGAATTGCTGGGCTAGACCATTTAGCGCTTATTCTATCCGCTTCATGATAGCTTTGTATTCGGTAAACATAGCCGTCGTCAGGAATGTAGGTTGCTTCGTTTGGGTGTGTTTTGAAGTAATCAAGTACCTGCAGGGGAACTACGTGCTCTCTGTTTCGTGAGTCAGTAGGAGGATTGTTAAATTCATAAAGTCTTTCAGCTGGTCCACCAACTTCTTGGTCAGCAGGAATATCGAACAATGAGTAGACTTCAGTAGCATTAATCCTAATGTATGGATATTCATTGAAGCCTTTGAATTCTCGGCCGCAGGAAGGGCAACTTGGGTTTGGCATGATGCATCACTCCTTTTCAAGGTGCTATAGCGATTAGCCAGATTATATAATCATGTCAAAATTAGTACAATGATAACTTTTTTCAGAAAAAAGCCGGGGATTATCATGTGATTATCCCCGGCGTAAATAGTACGTTTCCAACGTTCAGTTGGAATTTCTGGTGGCTAAAAGGTCACCAATTAATCATTAACAAGCCGACACGTGGCATCAATGGCAAGGCCAACGGTGGTGTTTTTCTTGGCTTCTTCATCGTCAACAACGCGACCGTACTCATTTTTGAGCGCTGCACGCAAGGCCTTCAAGTCGCCTGAGTCCATACTAAGGCCTTCGACAAAATCACTGTCTTCAGTAATGTCCGTGCTGTCTAAGCCCGTGCGGTTTGTTAACCAGTTCACATACCAGGATTTAATATCCTCTCTTGAATGGCTTGTGAGCTGCGCCATTTGCATCTCCTGTTCAAGTTCAGCTTTTTGATGTTTAAGAGGAAACTGGGTAACTCGAGAAGCAAACCTCCTTGGTAATAGTGATGGTTATCAAAAGTGCAAGTTAAGTACGGCGACATAGTATGTGGCCGTGCTCTCAAAGCAGTATAAAAAAGTAATGCTGAAAAAGCAAATATCAATCTTGGGGTGCTAACCAACGGTGGGCAATAACGACATCTTTTTCCGTGTCATCGCGCTTACTGTAAGCAACACGTTTACGCTGGCCCTCAAATAAGTCACGGTTCATATTGGTTAATGTGGCGACATAATTTAATTCAGTCATGGTAGCAACACCAGTCGACCTAATCAATTTCATCGTATCGCGCCAGCGTTCAGTTTGCGTTAACTGGCTAATAAGTTCGTTTTGGATATCTTCTCGTGTGAAGAGTTGTCGAGCCGAGCTTGCGCCATAGAGGGCGCCATTGGTAGGCGTATCAATTGGCGTTGAAAGCACAACTTTTGTATATTCAGGCACTGCCGCTTCCATAAAATGCGAGTGGTACGCGGCATCAATCGCAAGTGGGAACACCTGGTCTTCTAATCCTTTCTCTTGCTGCAAATAAGCTGCCGCTGCCTCAATATTTGGTACTTCCCCGCCAAGAACTTCATTTGTATCTGTATTGATAATGCATTTGACAAGTTTAAAGCGTTCGATTACTTCTTCGGTCATTGCTTCGTCGACATCAACGAGTGCCATCATGGTTGAAGGCGTTATGCCATTTTGGACATGCTTGAATGCTTCGCGCCTACCTTTAACTAAGAATATCGCACCATCTAAAGAAAGTGAGCCGGCATTCACAAGCGCTGCAATAAATCCTAAACTTAAACCAGCATGAACACCGGGTGAGTCAAGTTGGCCTGATTCTTCGAGTGCTGCCCGGCGGGCTAGTGCATCGGTTATCCGAGCCGGTTGGGAATTTTCATTGCGTGCCAATTCTTCTGGCGTACCTTCCCAAACGATGTCAGTAAAATCCTGGTGAATAAGCGGGCGCAGCGCGCTGTTGGTAAATTGCCAAATTCGATCTGCCGCTTCTGAACGGCGAGCCAGTTCCTTTCCCATACCAACGGTAAGACCAGCTTGGCCTGGCACTATAAGGGCATGTGTCACATCAAGCAGCGCTTCATGAGAAACTTCGTCTTCACTTAATTTTATAGGGTGGTCGTATTCTGGTGTCATTTAGCAATACCGATTATAAAAACAAACGGCAAAAAAGTGCAAGCCGAAAATATTGCGTTATTTTTACCATATTGTATACTAGCGCGTATTATGGCATTGGAGCAGGAACCTGAAAATAATTATGCCGATAAGGTTGTTCACCTCGAATTTTACGCGCCAAATGGTGAACCTTTCCTTGGGGAACATATCATTGGTAACGGTGTTGATAAACGCAGTATTGAACTCATGCGACAAGACCTTACTATCCCAGGGTATGCCGAAGATGCATTCACTCCAGCGGAAATTGCTTATTGTCTGAAACCAACGGCGTCATCACTTGTGCTACAACGTTTTGCAGCCAGATTTGCGGCAAAAGAAGCGCTTATTAAAGCCCTAGATAGTAATACGAATATATCACTTGACTGGCAAGAGATCGAAGTATGTAAGACACAAACTGGAAAACCCTATATCGTCTTAAGTGGTAATGCACTACAGTATGCACAATCATTGGGCGTTTCACAAATCTTTTTATCACTGACCCACGAAGTAGATGCCGCACTTGCTTGGTGCATCACCGTGGGCGAGCCAAAGGGAAAAGGTGTTCCTCCGATATCCCTCCATTGACACTAAGAAAAGCCAATGGTATATTCGGCTTATATTATCGGCTTTCACTTCCCTTATGGCACGCGAAAGAGACAATGGCACTGCCAAACTGCAAAACGGCGAAATACTACAAAAGGAATTATTACCCCTTACCGGTTCCAGCGCGGTTATCACTGGAGCGACAAGGCTTAATGGCATTGGCCTAGCAATCGCCGAACGTCTAGCGCTCGAAGGAGCTTCGCCAATTATTATAGTTGGCACAGAAAATAGTCGTGACATTGCCCCACTAGCCGTAGAACGTATTAAACGATACAGCAACAGAGAACACCGCACTGAAGCGTATAACCTAGTTGGCGATATTACCAACGAGGCTAGTTGCAATGATATTATTGCCCAAAGCTATGCATTATGCGACGGCAATGTGGACATATTGGTTAACAACGCCAGCACAAACCGTGACCTGAACATTACCGACGCCACCACCGAAGACTGGCGGTATATTATGGAACCAAAGGCGTTGGGCGCATTCTTAATGGCAAAGGAGTGGTTCCGTGTCCGCGACGAAGCCAGTATTAAGGGCGGCCGAGTTATTAATATTGGTAGTGTAGTTGGCTTGTATGGTAATTATGGCCAAGACCTTTATGCCATGGCCAATGGCGCATTGCTGTCACTCACTACCAGTTTGCGGCTTCGATTTGGCAGTCGAGGTATTACGGTCAATGCTATTGCACCATATTTTGTTGAAGGTACAGACATGACCGAAGCAATGGCATCAAAAATGGATCTCATAAAAGCCGCAGCACCATTACCTCACACTATCACCCCACAAGATATTGGCGGCATTGCCGCATTTTTTGCAGGTCCAGACGCTAAGGCCGTTAACGGCGCCATTTTGCCTGTCGACTGCGGGGCAATGTCAAACTATACCGCATTTGAAAGTTTACGCCGCGCAGGTTACCGGCTTGTGCCACGCAATTCCCAAGGTGAGGCAAAGTCATGACACATCCAGAAAGCGAGCAACCGCCAATAACCGAGCCCATATTACCCATACCCGACGTTAAGGAAGCTATCGACTATAAAGACCGATCTATTCTGGTGTTAGGCGGTTCAAGTGGCATTGGCTTAAAAGCGGTGGCAGAATTCGTCCGCCTCGGAGCCGAAAATGTTTATCTTGGAACTTCTAAGTTGGAAAACTTTGCTGCAGCAACCCGATATTTAGAACGCCGTGAAAAAATTGAAGTTGCAGACGTTATTAAACCATTTTGTGCTGATGTTACCAATAAGGCACAACTGGCAGCCGCTGCTACAGAAATCCGTCGAAGTGGACCTGCAATTACCGAAGTCATCTTCTCTCAGGCGGGCGGCATGGAAAGCTTTATTGAACGTATGTTTGCCAAACATATAGACCCGATTGTCGACGACTACACCTTTGCCACACCTATAGAAGAGCTATCGGATGATGACCGTAAAGAAGTCGAAAACCGCTTAGCAGCTTTACGATCAGATTTAACCGAATGGACACAAGAAGCCCTACCACACGCCATGCGCGTTAACTATCAAGGAACATTCGACGCAGTCGACGTTCTTGCAGAAACGTTCCCAAATGGGTTTACCGGCATTTTCTACAATAGTACCTGGGGTCACCTTTCCGGTCAACCAGGCATTGCAATTCCCTTAATGTATCGGCCTGTCGACATCTCAAAGGCAAATGTGCGTGACAGGTTAATGCAGGAAGCGCCAATGCTCGCCGAACATGGCATTTATATGGCAGAACTTGTCGCAAGCTTAGTGACGGATACAAAAGTCGGCAAAATGTTCCAAGACTTTTTCTACAACCTTATGGAAAAAGACCAGCGCCAGAGTGTTAGTAGCTCTGCCATTACAACTGCCGATGTCGTGCTTGCAACCCGTATGCTTTTGGCGAGCGACCCAAAAACATGGTCCGCATACCCAAATGTTTCCTATGTCTATAAAAGGGCTGGTGATATTGTAGTAGGTGAGCATTTGGACATGTCGGCAATGTATACCATCCCGTACGCCTTTTAATTATGGCAAATCCTGAACTATTCCCTGATGGCGAACGTAATATTATTCGACAACTTGATACATCGTCACTTCTGGCAACGTGGTATGGGCCGGATGCAATCGCCTGCCATACCCTTAAGTTTTACGATGATGACACCGTTGAAGCCGAATTTATCGTTGGTGAAACCATTTGTGGCCCAAATACTAGACCGCCGATGTTTGACCGCTTGGTGAGCCAAGATGGTGTATATACGACACAGACTGATCAAGCTGATGCGCATGACCATTTTAATGAGCATGTTGGGCTACAAGTAGTTCCTGGCCATAACATCGCCGGTCTACTTGTTGAAACGGGGAGGCAGGCAATATCACCTGATGCAACGAAGCAACCCAGCTATTATTTAGTAGGGTATGACTACATCCGTTTTAAGAGTATTGTCTTACCAGGACAGCAATTTAGTTTTTCCGGAAACATGTCGTTTGACGAAACAGGTGTCACTTTTTCTGCAACATTGCCAGGACAACGCCGTCCATTTGCGGGTGGCTTTCGGGTAGAGATGGGTGAGCCGGTAGACAAAGACAAGTCACAGTTTATTTTGGACCAGCATTGGCTTTTGGAAATTAACGCGCAGGCCCTGGGTGTGTTAGCGCTCGCGAACGATCCAAGACACGATATCGCACCAATCTACCTGGAAAGCGGGCCAACAACATTTGCCAAAGTGCCAATTAAATCAGGCGATCTGCTCAGAACAAAGCTAACCGTTCTTTCAGCCGACGACGACCTGATACTCGGCAACGCTGTTACCTACAATAATGGCATCGAAGTTATCAACCAACAAGAACTACTCCTCGGCGTCACACCGATTGAAGACTTAAGAAAATTAATCGGCGCCCAAAACTAGAATCTTAAAACATGTTTTTATTGTTCAAGTGATTAGCGATGGAGTCTCATGAGCACATAAAACAATCACAAGGCTATGCATGCATCTATACTAGTCATTCCAGCTTGACTGGAAACATTTTATGAAGAAATATGGATACACATACATCGTTGCCAATGCTAGACCTACTCTTTATACAGGTGTCACAAGCAATTTAGCGCAGCGGATTTATCAGCATAAGCAAAGGCCAGCAGATGGGTTTACAAAAAAGTACTATCTTCACAAATTAGTTTACTACGAAGTTTATGAAGAACTATTAGCTGCTATTATTCGTGAGAAACAGATTAAGAATATGTCAAGAGATGAGAAATTAGAAATGATACGTAAGATGAATCTTACAATGAAAGACTTATATGAGGAAATTACTAAAACTTAAGAATCGCTAACGAAAAAGGAAAGATTCCGGCCAAGCCGGAACGACGAAGGATAATATCCCTTACTTTGTACAAAGTTTCTTTGCAAAAGTATAGTTAGGCATTAAGAAATATATATTGACACATCAAGTGATAATACAGTAACGTAACTTCTTATATGGCTGAAAAGTTCCAACAGTATGAGCGGTTTGCCGGGCCGAATAACGATATTAAAAGGCCTGATTATGTTGAAATCCCACCGGCCCTAGAGCGGGAAATGCCAATCCGTGTCGCTGTAATTGCCGAAGGCGCGGTTACGCCAATTGGCAATACCGCGGAAGAAACCTGGAAAAACTATAAGGCAGGAATGAGCGGTATTGTCCAAAACCTTTATCCGCCCTATACCGATAGGCCAACGAAAGAGCAACGAGAAGCCGGTATCGTACCCCAGATCGAAGCCACCACAGCCGGCACGATTAAGAACTTTGACCCAATTGAACTTATTGCCAATAGGGGATTATTACCACGCAAGGAAGTAGTATTCCGCTTAGATCCTTATGCACAATACTCACTAGTCGCGTCGTTCGAAGCCTTATCGAAGGTTGTCGATGAAGATGGCAGGCGATTGCTAATACCAAGATTAAATCCTGACGGCACACTAGACAAGAATCGTCAGTGGACTATTAACGAAGAACTGGTCGACCTTTTGTATATTACAGCTAGCATCGCCAGTGGCTTTGGTGGCGGCGATGTCTCAGCAGAAGTAATGGCATTGCTCATGGACGGCAAAGTCCCTGATGGCGACCATATGCAGCGCTCGCTTTTGGATCGCGCTGTTACACCCGTTACCCAAATGGCAAGAATTCTGGGTGGCGCCCAAGGCCATGTTGCAGCTTGCGCTTCTACCGGAAAAGCCTGGCTTACCGGTATGTATAAAATTAGCGTCGGTGATGCTGACGTTGCTGTTGTTGGGGGCACCGAAGGAGTATTAGGCACACCAATCGCAACCGCAGAATTCGATACGCAAGGTGCCCTGGATAGTGGTGAAGATCCTTTACAAGTTTCAAGGGCACTACACAAAATTCGTGGTGGATTTACGATTGCCGGAGGATGCGTTGTCCATGTTATTGCCAATCCGGAATGGGCAAGAAAACACGGCATTCGCATTTTATATGAAATCGTTGGCTACGGCGATACTTCAGGTGCGGGCGACAATACCGCACCAAATGGGCCGGCACAAGAAATGGCCATGCGTATAGCCAGACGGCGGGCCGAACGGCAGGGACGTATCGAAGGAAAGGTCATAAATAGCGGCCACTACACAGGCACTGAGCTAGGCGACCATTCAGAAGTCCTCCACACGCAAAATGTCTTGGAAGATTTACAAGACCGTAGTACAATAGTAGCCACGAAACGATTGGTAGGCCACATGCTAGGTGCAGCCGGCGGCATGTCACAATTGATTGCAGGGAAAGCCATCCAAGAGGGCATTGCGCCAGGCACACCATTCACCGGCGAAAAAATGGATGAGCTATATGGCTGGGATGTGCCCGAAGAAACTCGCCCTGAACCAGATATTACCGATGCCGTAGTTAACCAATTTGGTTTCGGCGACGCCAATGTGACCTTATGGTCACGTCGTGTTCGGTAAAAGTACTTTTACAAGTTTTGGCTTCTACAATTCCTCCAAATTATCCCGAAAACAGGAGAAAAGAATGGTACAGCAAGACCAACCAACCATGTCGGTACGAGACTATTTAGCATTACGCGACCGGCTTATCGCATCTGATATTTACAATGCACTTGATTGGTGGCCCAAAGCCCATAAAGGTTTATCAAAGGAGCAAAGCCGCAGAGATCTTGCACATTATGTTATCCAACACGTCACGCAATTCCTAGAAGAAATCCAAGGCCGGGACATTACCCAGATCATTGGTGAAACCCAAATACCAGGCTTTAAGTTTATTCAGAAAGGTGTAAGATATGATAGTAAGAGTGGACTACTACGTGTTTGGTTGAAAGATGATACTACTGCATCTGATTATAAATTTGCTCGTCGTGGCAAGTTGTTTCCAGAATTAAGCTACGATATGGACGGCGAATTTATAGGCGTGGGATTTTTAACACCAGATGGCATTGACCTAGCATGTGTTCCGGAAAAGGAACGAATAGGGCAGCTTATTCGTGACTTTTTAAGCCAAAATGGCCTCAATTTTACTGTGTACGATTCGTCGATAAAGTCAAAAAAGAAGGCGAAAGATTAGCCTGTATTTGCACCGCGATGTTTTAAAAACCCGCGGTGCTTTTTTTGAAATTACGACCTCATTTAAGTAAGTATAGGTTGACTTACAGCCTATAGTATGATATAATTTATGTAGTGTAGGAGTAATTCCTAGCAAAATCCTTACACATGGAGGAGAAAGTGACGGTAAGCGTTTCTCACCTTCGGAAATTAACAAACGAGGCAATTGAGCGTAATCGGACAGTTCAAAGACAAATAGCAGAACTAGAAGCCGCGAATGAAGCTCGCAAGCAACTTGCTGAGCGAAATAAAGCGCAAGAAATCATCGGCCACATTAACGAGCGCGCTGAAGTTGAAGCTCGTGCTGGGAGAAACCATGCGCTTATCATGGGCCTGGGTTATAGGGATTACAATCGACCGTTGCATGCAGCCGTTGGCTGGAATATATGCGATGAGTCTTGGCTTATCGGAACTGCAAAAATGGTCTTTGAGTATTGTGTGCAAGAAGGTCTGAATCCGACGCTGGAATTCTGGCACGATGGCGTAGGCGAAAAGAGTGGTTTTAATATCGTCATCCACTGGTAATACCAGTGTGCCCATCTACCACATATCAAAAACAAGCCCCAGGTTTTACAACTGGGGCTTTTTCATTGGCATAAAAAATGCCCCGGTACAACCGGGGCATGTGTTTACTACTTTCAAAGCTAAGTAAAATCGATGACGTACCGCTCACGGAGCACGCTAACAAACTGTCTTAGCGCTTCATTGGTATCAATATCGTATCGATCGACGTACTTTGAACCATTGTCATCTTCCTCAATCTGCTGTTTCGCGAACGCTTCATTAAGGCTATAGCCACCCGAATGACCACTTAATCGAATTTGGCTTCTATTCATCCTGTCAAGCACTTCCGCCGTATCTAACGGTATCCTGCCAAACACTCGCCAGAAATGCGGATGTAACGACACCACGACTACTGCTTGACCTTTACAACATAATTCACCGAACCCGACATCGTTGCTACATTTTTCGCCAGGCATTCCATGCATCGGTTTATGCTGGCACGGGTGAATACCGCAAACATGAAAAACTTGGCTAACTTCAAATTCGTATGTTCCTTTTTGTCTAATGAACTCCTCAAGTTGCAGCAATGGCGTGGGGTGAACTGGCAAACCAGCCGGAAGTGTATCTTGCGCGTTTGACATCTTGTTCTCCTCGTCAGAACTTGGCCTTTCGGATAATAGCTAAGGGGTTGATAAATGTGCAACAGTATTGCGAAATATTACTTAAGTCAATTATATATTATCGGATAAATAGAAGTCAAACTATAGGTTAGTATATGTTTGATGTAATTTAAGATTGAGGAGTGAAGCCCCTGGGAAAGTTTATCTTACCAGGGGCTTATGTAAAAAATCAGCTTACCACATATAGGTTTCATGGATGCGGGCAATGGCGATATCTAATAGTGGCGGCACATACGGTGCGACTTGTTCTATTTCCTGCTGTATGTTAGCAGTGAACAATCGTAGCGCGTTGCGGCCTTCGCGCAAAACTTTCAGGCGGATATTGCCTACCGAACTATCAGTCGTATCGGCAATACTAAGAAAGTTCCAATTATATACAAACTCACTTCGGAAGTACGGCCTACTCGGCGGCGTATAGTGTTCACGAGGCATAAATAACCGTAAGACACGAGCAGCAAATGTTCTGTCTAGCAAATCTGGATGGTCAGTTGTAGCTTGCCAAAGTGCTTCCCAAACAAATTTTTCAAGGTCACTTTCCCAAAAAGCTGGTTCGGGTTTGGGCGGTACGATATATTGCCCCGTTAGGTAAGCAATAACCCCACCAGCAACCGCAAACGTTACCCATCGGCCAATTGTGGGGCAATCATGTTCACCGATCGCTTCGACAATAAGTGCCTCAAAGAATGATAGATCATACCGTAGATTTTCATCAATGAACCAGCTCTTGTCATCCTTGGGATGCAACGGTGCTGTATGGGCCAATTCCGTAGGCAACACTCGAGTATTCGCTTGGGTGACCATATGTCTTCTCCTTTAATTGTTTAAGTGCCATAAACTATCTGCCAGCTTTTATAGTGCGATTTTTACAAAGCAAAAGAGCGTTTTCTAACGCGATTATAGCACAAGTATGTGTAAGCAGAAGACTAATTAATAAACTTCTCGCCGGAATATGTTATTTGGGGAAAGTAATCATTTTTATTTATGTAAAATGTGCCGAGGGTCGGACTCGAACCGACATCCCGTGTTTTTCAGACACGTGTATTGACCGTCTCTACCACCTCGGCCCGTTACAAGTTTGGTTATTAAGCTTTAGTGGATACTCCGATCGATTGAGTACTAATTCAATTCATCAATACTACTCCAACCGAACTTGTAACGGGCCAAGGCAGGCCCACTATAAATTACATATCCAAACTCGTTAAATATTTTCTTAATCTGCCATTCAAATACTTTTTACCAGGGCCGCTTTTGAGATATTTCTCTCGCTTATAAGCATCTATTATATTTAAACATGCTTCATAATAGATAATCTCAAGTGGCCTCCGATCTTTAGTTGCAAATACCTTGCCCATACTATGCTGGTGGTAACGGATTTCAAGGTTGCTAGTTGCACCAGTATATAGATTTTTGTCCAAGCTGCTTCTTAACACATACACATAATACATAATGACATGCAAGGGCAGCAACTTTTTGTGGACCCGTAGGGATTCGAACCCCAGACCTCCTCGGTGTAAACGAGGCGCTCTAACCAGCTGAGCTACAGGTCCTAAAATCCCGCTAAAATTTGCGAATAGTGTGCCGGGGACAGGACTTGAACCTGCACGCCCTTGCGAGCACTGGCACCTCAAGCCAGCCTGTATACCAATTTCAGCACCCCGGCTTTAAATCTAAATAATCATTCCAGGAATATTCCTAGCGAGAATATACCCACGATTATACTGGAAATAAGGTTAAGAAACAACGTTGCTTACTGCGTGTTATGGTATATAATGCGTCCTAATAAGGGAATAGCACATGTCAACAAATAGGAGTTAGCAATGCAATCACTCAGTGAGTATGCAAAAGCAAAGGCCTTTGAAATGCTCGAGAAACGAAGGAACTGGAGTATGGCCACTCCGCAAATAAACAATGGAAACTTACGGGCTGGTCAAGTAATGTTTTTTTATTGTAAATGTTGCGGTTGGGTATGCGACATTATGCCTGAGGAATATATGATGTCAACTGCTCGCCCATACTGCAGCGAATGCCAAGGGATGATTGATAGAGGTTTACTAAAGGTTGACACTGTTTGGGAACGTCCGCCAAATCCAAAAGATGGTTTAATGCGGGTTATCAGTACTTCAGACCTCTTTCCCTATTAACAACACGACTGCTTGCTGGAAATAAACGATTTTCTTGCAAGCAGTCTTTTTTCTTACAAAACACAAAAAGAAGGGCTTTCGGATTGTAGATAATCCCAGGCGCCCTTCAAGCCTGCGAGAATATTATTTAGGATATAAGCCGTCTTGCTCGAAACCAGCTAGATCGAACATAATATCGGTAAACGCTTGCTCACGTTTTTGCATATACAAAGTTGCGATACCGCAAGCGCTTGCACCAGCGTGTATCGACTCAAGCACATGGCCACCATGTTCAATCCCACCGGTCGCTACAATGTCTATACGATCGGGCAGTAGTGGCCGAAGTTGCTTTACTTGACCTAAATAAATGGCATGAAGTCCAGGTCCGGCAGCTCCGGCTAACCCACCACCACTTATTTTTGGCTTACCTTCTGCACTCAAGTAGCCATTTGGCCAGGTATTACAGGCTGTGACAGCCTTCACTAATGAGTCCTCACTTAGGATGGTAGCCACTTTTGCCAAAAGGAATGGATCAGAAAACGGTGAGAGTTTTATGCAAACTACTGCATTTGCCGAAATTTCTTGCCTGGTTAAAAGAAGTGTTTCCTGAATAACATCAAGGTCAAAACTTGCTATCGTATGTTGTTCGGCACCATGCCAAACGTTCGGACAACCCAAGTTAAGTTCAACAATATCAGCACCGCCTTCATAACCTATCGAAGCTAGTATTGCGTATTCTTTTGGCGAAAATCCGGCGGCATTGAAAATAACAGGTTTGCCGTGATCATGTGCGATGGTAACCATCCCTGGCAAGTTTTCTTTATACCATAGGCTCCCCCGATTAGGTAAACCCAATGAATTTAAAGATACTCTTGTTTCTAGGTCATAGTAATAGAGTGAATCCCCCTCATTACCACCGCGAGGATCAAGCGTTGCTGACCCAATCGTAATTGCAGCACACATTGACGGCGCAATTCTTTTGACATCTTCAATGGTTTTAATCATGCCGCCGGCAACAATAAGTAGATTTTCTAAAGCGACACCAGCAATGGAGGTGGCAAACGGGTTTGCCTGCGTGGCCATTTCTCTCCCTCTCCTATTAATGAGCAAATACGGTAATGCATGTATCTTTTTACCGATTAAACAAATACTAGGAAAAAGAGGAGGGGAATGCAAGGTAAAAATCTGGAGTGCCCCGAGGGAGACTCGAACTCCCACGCCGTTGCCGACACTAGTCCCTGAAACTAGCCTGTCTACCAATTCCAGCATCGGGGCATTAGAAAGGCCTAATAGTAGGTATTGTAGCAAAAAAAGTCTGGCAAAACCATGCTGACCAAACGAAAATCCTTTAATAAATTATTTAGGATCGAAAAGATAACATATGATATAGAAACGTATTAACGAGGAGGACAAAGTACATGTACTACAATACTGCGTTTGCCGGAGAATCTAACGCGCAAGGTGATTACCAATGTTCGCATTGTGGGGATGTCGTATTCATCCAAACAAAAGAAAAACTTACACTCTGTTTAACCTGCGGCAGCAGCAAATTTTACGCCATTTACTAATCAAAAGGTAATCAAAAAAAGATAAGGAAAGGAGTATTTACCATGGCAAGCAAAAAGACTCAGAACCAAGGGCAAACGACTGGCGTTATAACAAAGACCGAACTTAAAAACGATTTACCGCAGTACCTAAACGCAGCCCAAAAAACCTTTATTACCCAAAAGACACCGCAACAGTTTATTAAGACACGGCCAGGGCCAGGTGGTAGTAAGCTATCGTATGTTGAAATAGGCTATGTCGTTAACATATTAAACCAAGCGTTTGGCTGGGATTGGGACTTTAAGATATTCGATCAGCAAATTGGCAAGAAACAAGTATGGGTTCGAGGTGAACTAACGGTTCGGCTTTACGACCATACCATTACAAAAGGCCAATATGGCGGTGCCGACATTAAGTATAATCGTGCCACAGGCGAACCAGTCAGTATAGCCGATGATTTAAAAGCCGCAGCTTCTGACTGCTTAAAAAAATGTGCTTCATTATTAGGAGTTGCCTCTGATATCTATTGGAAAGATTTAGATAATTGGAGTACCGAAACTTCTAATGGGAATGGCCACGGCCACCATGTCCCCGATATCACCGACCAACTTTAAACCTCATACATCTTGTAGCTTGAAGCATGAAACTTGTAACTTGCACGCTCAAGATTCCAACTCAAAATCGCTGACATTTATTTGGCATCTAGAATTTGGAATTTCGTGTGATACCAAATACCTGATACTTTTTCACCGTGGCGTCTTGCCGTTGGCATGTTTTTCCAGTATAATAAACCAGTTGTAATGGAGTTTTGTCTAAATACGCGGTGGTAGTTCAGCGGTAGAACGTCTCGTTGCCAACGAGAAGGTCGCCGGTTCGATCCCGGTCCGCCGCTCCAAATAGTCCTGCTTATGATGTGTTAATCACTCATCCAACTGTTAGGAACTGTCCTAAAATGATATTCGTTTAAGGGAATTTTAATGCGTTACAGAGGATGATAACGCATTATGGACTATATAAACTATAGCCCCCACTAGCATGTATTCCGCAAAAGTAAGTGAGTTTATGCGTGACGTATTGATTGTAGATGATGATAAAGATATTGTTGATGCCTTAACCACAATTTTAAATATGGAAGGCTTTTCCGTGCGCACTGCCTACAACGGCGCTGATTGCTTAAAGGAGGTACGGACAAATAAGCCGGCTATTGTATTGCTTGATTTAATGTTGCCCGACATTAGTGGTAAAGACGTCGCCAAAACATTAGCAAGCGAACTTGATAGCAACGCTGTGCCCATTATCATTATCTCCGCCGCCCGGGAAGCCAAAGAAACGGCAAAAGAGGTCGGTGCCAAAGCCTGCATTGAGAAACCGTTTGATTTACAGGAGTTAATCAATACCGTAAACAAATACCAACTGCAATAATTGCTAATCTTATCCCGAAATAATTAGTCTTTAGATTTTAGACGTCTTTGGACTTTGCCAGGTTGCGCTTTAATGAATTCTTCATAGCGCGTGCCTTATTATAGTAGCAGCAATACAGAAAACCATCTCTTTAAAGGAGGTGAACTGCTTACTATTATGGATTGCTATCTAAACTGTTCGAGGGAAAATGTTTTCCCTACTTCTTAATGCTACCTTTTCGATTATCCAGTTGACGCAACGAGGGTATTGTTGGTAAAGTCATATTATCGAAAAGGGGATTGTACTATGTTGCAACAAATTTTCTATATCACGCTTATAGCATTTTCAGTAGTCGGTATTCTTGTTCTTGTTACGCTTCTTATTATCCTTATCCAACTCTATAGAAAAATAAATGAAATGCTAACACTTGCAAAAGAACGCGCAACACAAGTGAGTGATTTGATTGAAGAAGTAAGTGACCGCGGCCAAGGACTATTGCATCTCTTTTCAAAGGAAGGCCAACGGGCTGTTTCCGTTTCCAGCCTTACTGCAATTCTGATGAATGGTTATTTCGTTCTACGCACTATCTTGGGCAACAAGCATCGCAAGGCCTAGCATTCTTCGTTCAGGCCACATGACAAAACATCGTTTCCATTGTTATCAAATAGTATTCATACGAAAGCTTCATCTGCTGTCTCAGGTAGTGGAGAAGTACGTTGTAATGAAGTATTAAGCACATGAATATTTTTTTGCATTTTTTCATTAAAAATGAAGTTTACGAAGATTTTGTATGTATCAAGATCAAACGCTAGGGAAGTATCAGAAAATACTACTTTATCAATGTTCGGACTTTTAAGAAAGTGGGTTAGGTCGTATTCCTTGTTATAAGTTACAGACCCTATTAAGCACCATTGGTCGATAATATAGGCTTCACCACTTTCTGTGATTGGGTCTTCTTCTACAAAAGCTATCGGGCCAGAAAACGGCCAAGACTTTATTTTTGTGGTAGCAAAGGCTTGGGCAAAACGCATATTATATTTGAGAGGTTGTTCGCGCTGCACACAAGCACCATTGCAAATACCTAGCCGGTTCGAAAAACAATCTTTTGTGGCCCTTTCAATACCTAAAAGCTTTTTACAAAGTTGGTATTCGCCAGCCACTTGGTCCAGAAATTGTTTTGCTTGCCGTTTGGTCCGAAATAGTCCAATGATATTGGCAAATTGTCCAGGTTCAATTTCCGCCAAATGAACTATTTCGGCTCGTGCATAACCGAAATCATCTTCATTACTAAGAAGATAGGTTAGACCAATAGTACGTCGCAAACGACGGTTGTACTGGGGCTGTAATGATTTAACCAGCTGGGATTCTTTTAGCAATGCCCCTAATTCACCAACAGTCTGAATAGTTTCAATTCGTTTTACCTGTTGCGCCATTTGCATTTCCTTCGTTGAAAACGCATCTGCACTAAAATGGCTATGGACACGGTATTTGATATTCTTACTTTTTCCCACATATAAAGGCACATTATCATCGCCGTAAAAAATATAGACACCTGAGGTTTCTGGTAAGTCTTTAAGCGTTTTTGAAGGTAAATGAATAGGGCTAGTTGGGCGTCTACTGATAATTTTTATGGCCTGGTCGACCTCATCTGCCGAATATTCTTTAAGCAACATTTGATAAAACTGCCAAAGCACGCTGGCATCGTCAAAGGCACGATGGCGGTTAGGGCAGGAAAAAGCAAATGTCTCGATGAGGGAATCTAAATTATAGCGTTTCAGGCGGGGATAAAGCTGCCGTGCTAACTTTACGGTACAAAATTGGCCAGAAGTATAGCGAATACCTTCCCGCCTGAACTCATTTTTTAGGAAACTGTAATCGAAGCGAACATTGTGGGCTACAAACGTGCAATCTGCTAACAGTTCGCCAATATCGTGCTTTATCTCGCGAAACGTCGGTGCGTTTTCTAAATCGGCGTTTGTTATGCCTGTCATCCCTTGAATAACCTCAGGTATAAGACCACCAGGATTAATAAGTTGGTTGTACTGGCTAACAATACTTCCATCTTCAACCCGCAAAATACCGATTTCGATAATTCGGTCATTTGTGGGGTTCATGCCCGTTGTTTCAACATCAACAAAGGCGATTTTATTAGGCAGCATAATTAGTCACTCTCACTCCCACCCATTGTACCAAACAACTCAAGAGCAAAGCATAAGACATATTTTGCCTACTTTCTTTTTGGGCAAGACTAGTCAGCTGGCTGAAACAAGCGGGGAATGTTTTCTTATATTACTTTTTAGAAAAGTAACAAAAGCGTTTGCCAAAGAACCTGTCTACTAAAAATGCCTTGGTTTCTGGAGTGGGAGCCTCCGGAATTCTCTAATCGGTCAGTTCCGGTTTCCCTTCCTAAGAAACCAAGGCATTTTCTTAACGCGTCATGTTCTAAGCAAACGGTATGGATTTAAAAGTTACAAATTATATGTTGCAAGAAGCATTTATTGCAATTTTAACGTTTCTTTAAGAGATAATAAGGTACGCTTAACACGAAAGAAATAATATTATGAAAAACCTGCTTGGTAAGTTATACAAATCAAGAAAATTTAATAGGAAACAAAAACGGCAATTAGACATTGAAGCGGTTGAGCTTTTTTATCCGAAAAATCAACAGCTGATTGTCATGATCGGCCATAATTAATAAGAAAGGAGATTTCATGCGTTCCAATACTGTTCTAAGAACAGAAGCTGTAAAAACTCGGCAAGCAAAGCCGCGAGCTTTCTTAAAGCACTCGCTCGTTGGCCATTTTATTACGATATTGCAAGCCCCAGTTGATTAGAGACTAAACTATGGCAAATACAAACGGACAAGGAGGAGGTCCACCAATTAAACCCGTAATTGCTGGTGTTGCTATTGGTGCAGCTGCTACTGCTGCAGCAGCTATTTTATCCGATAAAAAAAGACGCAAGCAGGCAGCGGTAAAGTTAACAAAGTTCAAAAAACAAGCTGACAAAACCTTAGCGCAAGCCAGGGAGATATCGCAAACATTGCGAAAAGAGGTTGAACATGCCGCACCAGCTGCCAATGATGTCATGAATTCTGTTACTTCCTCAGTTAAAAAATTACAATCCTCGCCACATAAAGCCGCCACTAAAACCAAATCAAAGAAGCCAACTACCCGAAAAGCCTCAGCAAGCCGCCAATAAGTTCCATTTTAGTGTGTTTCCATCAAAATTGAAGTAAAATTCGTTGTATGGAAATTCTTCCTGCTAGTTTTTATCGCCAGGATACAAAAACGGTCGCTAGGGCATTACTCGGTACATTGCTTGTCCACGAAAAAGCCGAAGGAACGACAATAGGCAGAATAGTCGAAACAGAAGCCTATCTGGGTATTAATGACGAAGCAAGTCATGCCTATCGTGGCATGACAAGGCGCAACGCGCCTATGTTTGGTAACCCCGGGCATGCCTATATCTACTTTATATATGGTATGTATTACTGCATTAATGTTGTGACAGCCCAAAGCGGGGTAGGGGAAGCCATATTACTGCGAGCACTCCAACCTGTAGAAGGCATATCACTCATGGAAAAACGACGACAAGTTTTAGATCCGGTAAAACTATGCAATGGACCTGGGAAGTTAGTTCTTGCTATGGGTATTACAAAAGATGCCAATGGACATAACTTACGCCAAAAGCCACTTTACATAGCAAAGGATAAGTACAAAGTAGATGAAAAAGAAATTGGCACCTCAACTCGTGTCGGTATTACCAAAGCAGTATTGCTACCCCTCCGGTTTTATATAAAAGATAGCTCATACGTGTCCAAGCATGTATGAACGGTAGTGGTTGTAATCAAATGCCTTGCCGTTTATTGTTGTAAGCAACTCAGCCATTTGTAGCTGGTCTTGTGAGGGTGTTTTTAAGTTCTCATAAAATCGCTCAACGCCCCATATCCTAATTGTTTTTGGTGTTGCTATACTGTCGAGCCCTAAAACCTGTTCGGCCCCACGCAGCAGGGCAAAACGCAACCCGACAATTGAATTTCCAGGTGACTTTACGCTGCCATACTCTTCCATTTGTAACTCGCTAATTTCCATTGCAATACCTGTTTTTTCATTATCACGCAGGTTTTGGGCACAAGATTTATCTGAAGGCAAACTAATAACGTTATCAATGAGCTTTATGACCGGATAATCATTCATTGGCGTACGATAGTAATAATTAAAGCCTGAAGTTAACTTGCCTTCAAGGTCTGGCCGATCTAGCAAATCAGTCTGTAAGGCGTATATTTGGTCAAGGTTACTTCTGCCCGCTGAGTTGAGCATGATACCAGCATTTGGGAACCGACTAAAATATGGTCGCGTCGCGTCGATCAAAGCCGTAATATAGTCATCTCCCATTGTCCACCGGCACTGTTTGCTGCCAAAACTATGGAAGGCCTCGTTTTCGGGTTGGATAAGGTGAATACGGCTCCGCTGTTCGGCTGAAAAATGTTTGTCATCGGCCATGTAATCGAGGATTGCCGTATAATGCCGCAACGATTCCTGCGCCACCCAAGAATTCATACCAATGACGGCTGTTGGCGGCATACTTACTGTCCTATTTTTAATTTCCGGCGGTAACCAAATTTCGGGGTAGCGGAATACTTTAATACCTAAATTCAAACAAACGTTCATATCAGGCTGGCTTAGTAAGTAGTGTAGATACGGCGCATAATGTGTATCGATATCATTATTATCTTTTGAATAATCCCATCGAATGCCAAAACGAATATCATTAAAACCAAATACTTCAACTGTGGTTCGAAGTGCCCGCATTGCCTCGTCGCGGTTGCCCCAAAGTGGCGATAATTCCGGCGCAAATGAGCAACCAAGCCTGGTTCGATCCAACAAATATTGGTTATCCTCTAGGTATTGTTCGTTTGGGCGCAGTGCGCGCAGGTGGTCAAGTGCTAACCGCGAAGCGGCTTTAAGCGGCTCTCGGGCCGCCACAATACCAGCCACACCCAAAGCGGCAATACCACCTCGCTTTAAAAAACTTCGACGGGACATATCGGCTTGTTTAACAGGAAGTATGGTAGCTTCAGGAACTTCGGTTGGCAAAAGGGGTTCTGTAATAGTCTCATTAGTTTCTTGCGCATGGCTAATTGTCGGCTGGCCGGTTGCGGCATCAGCGCTTGCAGCAGGTGATATATATTCACCATGTTCAACCATAACTGAAGAAGTAATGTAACCTTATTGATAGCTGCCTTCGCTATCAATTGTGGTAAGTATAGCGCAGCATCCCTTTGATACTCAAGAGCGTATCTCAAGCGATATACAGTATGAAGCTCGAGGATGTATGATAAATATAGCATGTTCCGCTTATTTTTCCTTATGGTCATATTACTAGCCCTCACCGGATCTATCATTGCGGTTAAACAAATTACAACCCATAAACAGCCTGTTGCAGTTGAGCAAACATTTCCTCCAGGCCTTTCACAAGATCTCCAAAGTCCTCTCGCGCTGGCAAGTCCTTCCCCTAATCAACAAGGCACCAACTCACCTGTACCATCAAGCAGCAAAACAAGTGCCAACACATCGGCACTAACGGCGCAAATCGCGGACTTACAGCATCGCGTTGGCATCCTGGAACAAAAATCTTCAGCCACGAAAACACCACTGTATATTCCTTTAGGTTCAAATGGTGCAACAGAGCTACTTGACTGGCAAAATCTACCAACTTTTAGTGCAACCATTAACCCAGCCGACTATATAGGATATAAATCGATGCAGCTTGAAGTAAGTATGCGTGTATATCAAGGCAATGGCGAAGCGCTCGCAAGATTAATTGACAGCAATGAACAAATTGTTATCGCCGGTTCTGATGTTTCCACTACTTCAGAAAATTATAGCTGGGTTTCTTCGTCAGGTTTTACCATATTTCCAGATACAAAAACCTATATTGTCCAACTGAAAACTACCACAGGATACGAAGCTGGTATTCAAAGTGCTCGAATTAAAGTGAATTATTAGTGAGGTTATATCATCGAGGTGAAGCTACCCTAGTTTATGTATCTAACAAACAAGCAGGCTATCACATAGTAGGATGCCTGCCTGCTTTTACATTGTATTAGAGGAGCGTAATTATTATCGCATGTTTTTACCACGTGCCAAGCCACCTCTTCTGCCAGCTTCTTTGGCCCGATTGCGGTTATACTTAAAATTACCGCTTGATACACTACCACCTATGGAACCAATGGTGCTGTAAAAATTATCAGTTTGGTGCACCGAGGCAGTAGCCATACCACCGGCCCGACCTGCCCGAACATGATCTTCATGACTGCCGCCGCGTTGACTTTTTTGTTTTGCCATACTTTATGAAGTCACCTCCTTAAGGTATCTTCGTGTAATATAAAATAGTAATTCTTTAATAATCACATAAGCACCATACCAGTAGTGGATCATACCGAAGTCGATGTTAATATGCTGTTAAAATCTGGTAGTTCCAGTGATGTAAGTTGCTGTACTAGCGCAGCAAATTGACAGCATTGTTTACGATAGGGTAAAGTTAAATGCATACTATGGCTGCAAAGGTTACTACGCCACGACCACTAGTTTTTACATCCGAAAACATTTCTTTGGTCATGAAAATCAACCAGGCCACAACGAATATTGACCTCTATTTACCACCATATGCAACGTACACCGATAATTTTCCTCAGACGAATGCGATTGTTGCTGGTGTATTGCCAACTATTTTTCGGCACCGATGCTATAACCTAAAGCATAAGCCCTTTGCCCAAGAAATCACCGATACCCAAATTGGCCATTTGTTTGAACACATTTTATTGGAATATTTATTGCAGCTTAAGATTGCCAAGGAAAAATCAACAGTCAAACTTATTGGTGAAACCGTTTGGGATTGGGATAAAGAGGAACCAGGTACTTTCCATATTACACTTTCAGTAGGGGAAGATGATAGAGCTATTATTCAGGCAAGTCTATATAAAGGCCTCAGTCTTTTAACGAGGATATTAGTAAGTGGCCCATCACAACAACCACAAATAAGACCAAATCAACAACTTCTTAATCAAGATGTCGACGAATTGCAACGAACGCTGTTATTACTTCAAAGTCCATAACTTGCAAGCGGTTTATTGGTAATCGTTAAACGACGGAGAGCAAAAAGATAGCTATCACATTGTAGGGTAGATGAAATAGTTGAATACGCCGCGATAATACCGTTATTTTTTGCTATTGTGACAATACTTTGGTTATATGCACCATAAGGGTATGCCATTATCACAACTGGTTTTTTTAACTTGTCTTCCAACTGTTGCTTAGCAGTTAAAATCTCAAACGTGGCCTGTGTCTCGCTAGTCTGGGCTAAATTAGCATGTGACCATGTATGGTCATAGGCGAACACTAAGCCACTATTAACTGTATCAAGTAAATTTTGCCAACTCATATACCCCGGATCTGGCCGAGGGGCATGGCCGGTAACAAACATCATACTCGTAACGATGTGGTATTTTTGAATAATGGGAAAGGCATTGGTATAGAAATCATCGTAACTGTCGTCGAATGTTACAACAACCGTCTTGCGGTTTAACCTTTGGTGTTTGATCAACGCAGTTGCCAAATCTTCAGCATTAATAAACGCATATCCTCTTTGTACGAGGTATTGCATTTGGCTATCAAACAATGGGATATCAACATTAAGATCAGGGTGGCCTTCGGCAATCGCCTGGGCCTGTGGTTCAACATGATGGTAAGTTAAAACCGGCACATTCATACAAAATCCTAAATGGGCAACCCGAGGAACTGCAGACTTAGCCGGGATAGGTGAGTTATTCGGCGCAGCTTGTTGTACTTGTGAGGGCACGTTACTGCCTTTTCCAAGGACGCGGGTTATTGGCTCTTGTGGTATGTATCGTGTCTGGTTACTATGATTAGTGACATAAATCACAATAGTAAAAATGCCCAAGATTACCGTAAGAAATGTGGCAATAATTTGCATTGTGCGAGTTCGCTTGAGCAGTCGCATGGCCTTTATTATATCTAAGACTACAGTCAAAAGAAACATATCTTATCGACAGGGTTTAGCGCCTACAAAATAGGCAAATAATTTGCTACACTACAACTATATGGCAAGAGAAAATGTGAGCGACGTCCTATCAGCAGTGCGGGCACGGTTTGGCCCGCCGAAGAACATTAACGAAATCCAAAAACACGAACTTTCAAAGCTTGAACAATTAGCCGTCTTTGTCACCAACAAAATTGGTACCATGGGCTTCTTTTTCATTATTTTTGGCTGGACGGTTTTATGGCTTGGGTGGAACATCATTGCCCCACAAAAATTACGGTTTGATCCATTTCCAGCGTTTGTCCTTTGGCTGTTTATATCAAACCTCATCCAAATCCACTTAATGCCACTTATCATGGTTGGCCAAAATATCCAGGGAAAACACGCGGAATTACGGGCAGAGCATGATTTTGTGACCGACCAAAAAGCTGAAAAGGAAGTCGAACTTATCCTGCAACACCTTGAGGCCCAAGAAAAATTAATACAAGAAATTCTCCAAGAACTCAAAGGGCGATAAATGAACAACAGTATTGTGGCATGGCTTAATAAAACTGTTTTGCCGTGCTTGCCTTATCTTTTGGTCTTTTTAGCATCACTCAACCAGCCAATTGATTTAGATTTAGGATGGCATTTACAATACGGCCGTTATTTTTTCCAGCACCACGCAATATTGCGAAACAACATTTTTTCTACCCAAATGACTAATTATCATTGGGTCAATAGCTCTTGGTTTACCGACCTGATAACGTATTTTACTTATGCCCACTTTTCATTTTTTGGCCTTTCTATACTTGGCGCACTTACAGTAACTGCCGCTTTTTATCTTTTTGCCAAAGTAGCGCATTTTAGCCTATGGGACAAAATATTAGTTTTCCCATTCATGCTATACATGGAAAGTCCGCTCACTATCGTATCTTTTCGAGGGCAACTGGTTAGTCTTGTCTTTTTAGGTATACTGCTCTATCTGTTAGAGAATTATAAAGGACGAGTAAATAAGCCGATATTGCTGACAATACCATTATTTATTGCTTGGGTTAATGTCCATGGCGAATTTATATTAGGTTTGGCAATGTTTGGTATTTGGATTGCAGGCTATCTTATAAAAATATACTTTGTAGAGCGACAAATTTCGCTTCTCATGCGACATGTATTATTGCTTGGCGGAACACTCGTGGTATGTGCATTAGCCTGCCTTATCAACCCATTTGGTATAGGAGTATATAAAGAGGCATTGAACCACTTTGGTAGCCCCACCGAAAAATATATCACCGAATGGCTTCCATTTGACCTATTTTCGGCCGATTGGTTCACGCATGTCATCTTTACAGCGTTGTTTGCCGTAGGTGCCATTATATTAGCGATCAATAAAAAAATTCGATCATACATACCACAACTAACAGTTGCGGCAGTACTGCTAGCATTTTCATTTTGGATGCGGCGTTATGCTTGGCCAGCTTATCTTGTCGCCATGCCAGCATTTCTACCATTTACAGGCTTGTCTGACCCAAAAAGCCGTAAATACACATTTTTTATCGGCGGCGCTTTAGCCATAGCAATGCTTAGCTTTGTCATTGTTATGAAATGGCCATTTAGCCAATATCAACAAATGGATTGGAACCAATATTGTGCTTTAGAAGCCTGTTCGCCAAAAGCCGCCCAATATATTAAAGACCACAACTTTACGAATAACTTATTAACAATTTATGGCTGGGGAGGTTGGCTAATTTGGAATTATCCTAGCATTAAACCGAGTATTGACGGCCGCATGGACCAATGGCGCGATGCTTCTGGATATAGTGCTTTTGCTGCATATTACCCACTAGAACAGAATTGGCGCGATATTGATGCATCAAGCTACAATGTCGTTTTAATGACGCGCGAAAAACCATTGTTTAACCATTTGGTCATGCTCGCAAACGAAGGGAAATGGGAATTAGTCTATGCCGATGCGTACTGTGGTATTTTTATCCGAAAATCAGTTGTGTAATCGTCAAGCTTTCTTGCTTTTTGGCCATGTTTGCATCGTCTGCCGTAATATCGAAAATTCACCGATATGATAAGCATTGTGGTCAATCACAAGTAATATTTCTCGAATAATAGTTTGGCCGTTACCATTTTTAACCCGTGCATTAAGGTCAGTTTTCGGATTTTTAACAAGTTCTTGCAGTGCTAAAAGGTCGTTTTCAAAATTACTAATAGTGTCATCCCATTGTTTTTTATTGGCATTAGCATTTTTCGCAGGCCAATAATCTTTTGGCCAATTCAATTCCTTGTAATTTGGATCGACGATGAAGTCTAGGATATCCTTTTGGGTAATACGAAGGTGTTCAAGCAAATGCCAAGGTGTATATGAAACATGTGGTGGCTTTGTATTAATTTTGGTAATCGGAAAGTTGGCTACTGCTTCCGAAAACGGCATAAACGCCATGCCACCCGCTAAGAATTTTCCCAATTGCTGTCGAATTTCATTGTTCTCATCCATATTTTGCTAAAAACTCCCCAAAGCAATTGTATCATAGAGAATGAATACTATACTGATTGCTTTGCCCCTTTCATTCCTTTTATAATCAAGGGCGATGGCTACTGGTGTAGAATGTCATGCATTTATTAAAAGGTATATTTGGACACTCATCGTCTTTATAACTTTCCTTTTCGCACTGCTATTACGACTTTATTTTTCAGTCTTTACTATCCATGGCGACTTAATGTCACAAGCTGGTTGGGGATGGTGGCTGTATCATCATGGTATCCGTAATTTCTATGACAACAACCAGTGGATTTATGGGTGGCCGTCACATCCACCACTCATTACCGCAATGTATGGCGCAAGCTTTTTGCTGCATGATTTGCTCAATAGGATATTTGTTGGTGTAGGATTATTTATCGCCTCGCATCATTTGGGGGCTGGCCATATCACCTGGTGGTATACATTTACAACCTGGTTTGGCACAAGTTTCGTTCCGCAAACACCGTTTAAATTTGGGGAAATCATATCACTCAAGCTAACGCCCATCATCGCCGATTTAGTATTAGCTGGCATGGTTTATAAATTTGTTCGATTAGGATTTTCAGCCAGAAAGTCCCTTCTCTTTGCAGCAATTTACCTTTTTTCACCGTTTAGCTGGTATTTATCATCACTTTGGGGGCAAACTGACCAACTCGGTTTTATTACACTCATTGCATCATTCCTGTTACTTTTTACGAGGTTTACGATACTCGCGCCAATTGTCTTTAGTATTAGTGCAGGACTAAAACCAACTTCACTTATCTTCACGCCATTTTTTTTATGGCTTAGCTTTCGGCAACAAAATAAAATCAGGCCATTGTTACTCGGGTGTGGAGCTTCATTAATGCTTTACTTTGGTATTGTTAGAATTTATTCTGACCGGAATTTTTTCCTATTCAATTATTTCTTAAGTAAGCAATTGTTTGTAAAAGGGGAATTTTGGACATGGGTCAATACATTTAATTTCTGGCGATTGATCACTGGCTACTTAATGCCATATAAAACAAGCTTCCTTTTGCTACCTTTAAAAATATGGGGATACATTCTATTTGCAGTTTGTAACATCGTATCTGCTGCAGTAGTTAGTAAAAAGCAGACATTAATCGAAGTGCTGATAGCATTGTTTATCATTAGCTTTTCCGGCTGGCACTTTTTGGTTACTATGCACGACCGCTATGAATTTACCGCGCTTATAGTAGGGCTAATTTTAGCAGCCTACTATCCAAAACTTTTAAAATACTGGGTTGTTATGAGTCTTATATATTTAGTCAACCTTTACAATGGTTGGCGGTACCCACATAATATTGAATTTCTTCATCGTATCTTAGATTGGGAAGATGGGTCAGTACCTCGTTTCTTATCGCTCGTCAATATGTACCTTTTCTTTGCCATGACTTTTACCCTAGTCCCACCCAAAAAGCTTATGAAAATTGTTAAAGATTTTGCGCTCAAGTATTTCAATCACCTAAGGAAGTCTGCTTATTATCGACGCATAAAGCCCACATTCGCGGCACATAAGGCTTGACCTTTATCGCTGTTTCCCGTACGATAAGGCTGTCTTAAGACAGTACGACGAACATTTTTGTTCTTTCAAAATGCAAGAAGGAGCAGGTTTACTGTGTTTTTTCCCGACGCAGCAACATTACATGTTTCCCTCGATGAGGAATTTGGGTGGTTCTATATCAATTGCCTTGAAAGGCGCGGTCCTGGAACAAGTATTGAGGTTGGTAATTACATTATCCGTTATAGTATTGAAAACCAATGGGTGACGGGGTATGAAATCGAGTATTTTCCAACCTTTTGCAAAGAATTTCCTAATCTAGCCGACTTTCATGCACCAGATTTTTGCACAAAAGTACAGCAGATAATTCATGCAGCATTTGCCGAAAAGTATATCAAAGATGTCGTTGCCAATGCTCCAACTGTCCTAGCTGAATTTATAGAATCACTGCAAAAGCAGCATAAATCATAAGCACAAGCTTCTAGCTCGCAACTCAGCTCATTTCCGCCTCGTCCCAACTATATGGGGCGAGGTTTTTTCTGCAAACTTATTTTTCAACGTTTTGACCTTTAATGATACTTCTAGCCTTAGTGGCTGAGGGCAAAAACGCGGGGAATACCTTTTGAAGGGTTGTAAAGAACGGCTTCATCTTTATCATCATTAATCGGTGTGTTTTGGTAGGTTATAAGCCGCAATTCACCATTCACCTTTAATAATTTATACAGTGCATAGTCAGTTTTAAGTGCGCCTGACGGCTTTTGTGTGTTTGGATCTCGTACGGTAATGGGCGCCGAATATTTTTGGAATTTATGTGTCGTGACAACCTTGCCAGTTTGCGGATCGATTTCCATTGCGGTTGCTTCGAAGTTGCCAATGGTACCGTTTGCAGTATCCTGCTCAAAATAATTACCAGTGCCAACAATATAAATTTTTTGGCTACCTTCTTCATCAAGCACTTGGACTGATGGGTTTAAAAGGGGTTCAGGTAAGTTTGCTACAATTGTGCGGCCAGATGTACTATCTACAGTAACTAATGTCGTTTCTAATTCCGTTTCTTTCGTAATATCGTTTACATAATCAACTTTTTTTCTAACAAATGTTAATACGGCTACGGAATAGTCCTTTGTGCCACCACCCTGTGGCGTACCATGGATACTTTGGTACTGAAATTTCATATCGCTAATAAATCGAACGCGCTCTGCAATATTTCCTATGGGATTTTGGCCATCGTCAGACACAATTTGCACTTCTTCAGACGAAGTCCCAGTTTTAGCATCAAATATGCGATAAAAGAGCGCTTCCTTCCCTAATATTTCAGAATTTGCGGTATAGCCCCGACTAAATACAACATACCTATCATTTCCTATGTAATTGACGGCCGAGAAATGTCGACGGGTTTTGAGTTCCGGCGATGATAACACTGGTTGATCATTGTACTTTTCTACTTTTATTGGTAAAGTACCCGATTTATAAACAAGAAGCTGGGAAGAACCTTTTATGTTCGTAATGTCCGCAACAGCTACAAAGCCTCCGTTATCACCAACAGCAATGGAAGGTTTATCAATAACCTCATCTTGGCAGCCATTATCTGGGTTTGAGGTGAAAAGGACAATCGGTTTTTGGCGGTTTAAAACATCAACCTTTGTTAAAAACCATTGCAATTTTTGGCCGGAACAGTCTTCCCGGCCTGGATCTTCGGCATAGTTTTTAAGTAGCGCGCTCACTAATAGCGTGTCAGCAGAAAGCGGCAACATATTAACGTCTGTTACAGAATCCAGTGGTAAAGGCCAACGGTCACTTGGCAGTATCTCTAGTGCTTGAGCGGTTGTTGACGTAATTTCGTACTGATCGTTTATAGGAAAGCTGAAAACTTTGTTCGCATCGCTTATTGTCTCGCTCGGTAATCCGCCGTTGTTCCCGCTTAATAACAGTCGTCTCTCATTTGTACCAGCAACCACAATCGTCGGTTCAGAAAGTTTTACTCCCGGCAAAGTTACCGAAGGAAAGGTCACTGCTTCTTGCGCGGATATAGACGATGGCTTAGAAGCTGGCAGTGACTTCACGAGCAAATCCCGAAAATAATCGGTCCGCGGCTTTACCGGTGCTGTCGGCAGGCTTTCATACTCGGCTTCAACACCGTCATCTTCATCATCCACGGCAGGAAATTCTTTAAGCGTTTTAGGTAGAAACTCTTGCGGGACAAATCCACTAAAAATATGGACAGGCTCGTTGAGTAATTTTTCCCTTGATGGTTCCAATGATGGGGGAGGGGAGTGGTGACTAGTATCATGAGATATAAGTCCCGCCGCGCTAATAACAGTTGCCGCAAAAAACATTCTACCTGTGTTTGGCATAGCAGACTTTAATCTGGCTGACAAATTATTGCGTTGCTCTTTTGCACTATCATTTAATGGCACAGGCAACCCGAACTCGTTTTTCATATTTTCATCAAAATACTACACCCAGCAAGCGAAGAAAGCAATAATAACCCAAAATTGGCCAAAGAAAAACCCACGACTTGTAAAGCCGTGGGCTAAATAAAAATACTTACTTCAATTCAAACGTATGAGCGATAGTACCGGGTGGTACATGGAATTCGTATTTCTTACCACTCGCAGAACAGAACCACCATAAGTCTTGGCCGTTTGTGCTACACCTTTTATAGTAGGTAACCATAATACCGGTGGCAGTATTACTATCCTCGTAGACGATAACATCGTCTTTATTATCCTTCTGGCCATGGCGTACGCCGTTACCGTCAGCATACCAATAGCTATAGTACATAGAGCCATTAAACGTGCCGCTTCGCAAAGAACTGGAACACTCCGTCATACATACCGACACGCAAGGCACGCCGACTTGCCAGCAAGATAGCTAAAAGAATAGTCGTGGCTGCAATGAGTGGTTGTAGATGTGGAATGAGACTTAAGATAACCGCCAACAAAATATAAGCAATATAAATGCACAGGCCGCAAACAACGTCCAAAACTTTACGCTGTTTCGGTAATTCGCTATAAGGCAACAGTTGCATGTCCATTGGCTTGGCAAGCAATACGGCGATACAAATAGCCACAACCATAAAAGTCGTGCATACAACGATAACGTCTGCCATTTCATACTCCTTATCATGGCATTATGTTAAAGAACAGCTGTATTATACGATTAGTAACGAGTGTACTCAAGAGTATACGATTAGTAACGAGTGTACTCAGGAGTATACTACCAGGTGAAACCACAAGCAGTGAAATAAGCATACATCTGCAAATGAGCATTACCCTAATAAGAAAAAGCCCCGTTCCGATTGTTTGGAACGGGGTAAGGATAAAACTTTCCCAAAATAGCGGTGGCTCTCTTTTTTAGGCTATCTCACGCAGCTGATCGAAGGCCCTAGGCTACCCACAGTATCAATTACTGTGTAACAGAGGTGGTGGTCGTTTGCGCTATCATCAGTTACCTTGTACACAGCATAGCGGCTATTCGGCCCAAGCCTTGTGATTTCATAACCATTTGAATCTAAGGTAACGGGTTGAAATGCCAAATCCTGGGACGTACCGCCTAGATCCTTGTTATACGCAGCGATACCCGCTTGTCTGGAAGGTAAAGTAGCAGTAGCCATAATTAGCAAAGCTAAGACTAGACAAACATCTAAAATAGTATGCTTCACCATCACTCCTTTTATGTGCAATACAACCCTCAGGTGGCTGTTTTGTGCATAAAAGTATAGCAAATAGCAATAAGAATATCAACTATAGGGCTATATTACTCAAAAACATTGCGAAGAAATAGATAATAAACAGGAATTAGGCGACAACAGACAATATGGCAACACCAGCTAGTGTTAAGACAAAGCCGAGTAGCTTGACGAGGCTAAATGGCTCATGGAGAAACAGCCAAGAAAGTAAAACAACGACAATTAAATAGCTTGATGAAATTGCGGCTGCCGTTCCGACCGACAATATGGCAAGCGACAAGACGTAAAGGATAGACCCAAGCGACATCATCAAGCCAATCGAAAGGCCAAGCGGCAATGACTTCACAGGTACCGCAAAGCTCTTTTGGGCAATAAAAAGGGCCGGCACCGCAATTACAACCATACCTATCGCCATCAAGAAATTAATCTGATATGGGGTTAGCTTTCCCATCGTGAATTTTTGTAAAAAGGAAGCCACACCAACAAGGAGAATATAACCGACAAGATAACTAAATCCTAGTGCTTTCATAATTTTATTTTATCATAGTTAGCGGAAGAAACAATTAGGAACAGACATAATTATAGACACAAGAAATAAAGATAAGAATGAACATTATAACCTATAGTTATTGACAAATAGGCAGAAAAAGTATAAACTATTGCATGTACTTTCAAAAAGGAGAGAGGCATGGTAGCCAGCCTTCATCGACAAACAAATTGGAACATCTGGATGGTTGTGTACTTCATTATTGGTCTTTCACCATTCCCTGCAAATTTTTTGCCAAAAAGCTTTTATGCTATAACGGTTTTTGGTTATGACGGGATACAACTTTGGTTTAAACTGTTCTTACTGTTCACCATAACAACGTTTCTGCTCACACTATACTATGCCCTTCCTGTCTTCATATGTGCATTTAAAGGGAATACCGTCGAAGAACATATCCAGGCCATACCAGCTACTTGCGTTGCTTGGCACTCAGATGAGATACTGCCTGTAATACAGCTATCACTTTTCGTGATGATGATAAGTTTTAATTTACTCTTGCACGCAGTCATTGTCTCTCATTAACATTGCATGCCCTATACCCCTAAAATATTTTTAGGGGTTTTTCTTTTGGGAAAAAGAGGAGCTTGCCTTGATTACTATAGTACCGTATAATCTGGCGTATGACCGAGCAATGGGAACCAGTTTCAATTACCTTTGAAGATGATAGTGAAGTAGCCCAAAGAAGCGCTGTTGATGCGGCTATGGCCCAAGTCCGTGAATCATTCGCGCAACTACGAAAAGAAGGCCTACTCGGCAGTGAGCCAGTCATGTTCCAACCTCACTTTAAGCCAGTCCACCGAGAAGAAGGGAATGGTGAAGAAGGCGTAGAAGCTAATCTATGGACCCTTAGCATCGCCTTTATTGACCTAGACGTACCAACATTTACTGACATCCCTTCTGTCGGTCGTGACATAGTCAGGCTGGATACCGGTATCCCCTTGCCGTTGCCCGGTATCGATGGCGAAGCACCATTACTTGTAGCAGGCCAGCCAGTTAACATGTACCTATTTATCAATGCTGAAAGAAACTTCACTACCGACCTAGTACTCCATACAGAAGGCAACATAGACCATCATAACCCATTTTTTATTCGCACCCTAAACTTACCGTTCGCATCAGTCGGACTATCATATGATTTTTCAGCAAATCCTGCAGCCAAGGAGCAAATGCAGTCGCTGGCTACCGTACGGTTGCCATCAGAAGCCTTTTCCGATAAAGTTGGCATTCAAGTTTTGCATGGATACGAAACCGTGCAAGGACTTGCCGTTACCCAGCGCATAGCCCTACAAAGTCCTAACCCTGATAGCCACTTACGCTGTTATGAGGTTGAAATCTTTCGTGGTAAACAGAAAAATATTCCTGAAACGACATCGTTCGCACCCGAAGCAATTTGGCAAGATAACCAAAACCATTATTGCTTAGCAGCCCAAGAAGACTATCCGCTTTTTCCCATTAGCCCAGATAAGACTGCAAAGATAGCACTGGCAATTAATGCTGTTAGCCCATTACCACCTTCGGTTACTTCATTAATAGATGCTGTGCCATTATCGCTTGACCAATCAAACCAGTGGTTTACGGAATTGCGAGTTGAAGAAGAACGGGTAGCAATTATGCGTCACCCGAGTTGGCCAAGCGATACTGTGCATTTAGTCAATAAAAAACACCTTGAAGGCGTACCGACAGCTGAAACGATAACAAAGGCCGCGCAAGCACTAATAACCGCGAAAAACTCATTACCGCAATAAAAATACTTTGAATATAAAAATAGGGACTAACCAGCTCGGAGTGCGGCCAGTTGTGCAAGCAAGGCAGTAGTTTGCTCACGATGGACCGGTAAAATGGTTTGTTTAATTGGGACAATGAGGCCTGTACCAACCACAAGATGTTTCAGTAACTTTGGCAAATCATCAATACCTTCATCAAAAAAGTCACCAAAGGTTGGATCTGACTTAACACGCCCAATAAGAGCGCGCCATTGTTCGTCAGTTAACGCTTCTGTATGATTACCATCGGACCGTACCGTGTCTAAGTGGGTTCCAGTAACTGCGTTATTGTAGGCCGTAACTAATGGTCGGTCATCAACAACTTTTTCAATGAGGGCGTCTTCAATACCGTGTAGGGTAAGTCCCATAAAGAAACCGGCCTGATTTAAGATTACTTTTGAGCGTTGCTCTACATTAAGCGCCTGTAAGAAATCAACTTCTGAAGCCACTTCAATATGTTGTTCATCTACAATACCCGACAAAGCTTTGAGGCCTTCGCTCGCCTTTGTAATATAGGTATTTGCCATAATGCGTACCGCCGATAATGGCGTATTGCGTTCTTTGGCACGAAACTGCTCAGCCTGTACTGCGTTAGCGCAGCCATCATGGTTTAATAATTCTTCAATCGACATAGCGGTGATTATACCCTCGCATGCAAGAGCAACGCAAGCTTAAAACTATTAATTATGACAATTCTTCAATTTTCATAGGACAAAAACAATATTACTTGTGGTTATGCAACAACCGATTGTATAATTGCCACATTGTACTTTAATAATTCGCGATTTACAGCGAAGGGAAAGAAAAAGTGGCAGCCCAATCGGAAGCTCGATGTCCAGCATGCGGCCAACTTATACCAACGCAAAACCAGCGAAATACCCAACGTAACTATCGGTCGGAACTTATTGCCCTAATGATCATTGCCTCTTTTATGGGATCAATGATCGCGGTTTATAACTACACGCATAATAGCTTGTTCTTACATTTGGGGCAATCAGCAATATTTACCTTTGGGTCTGCAATTTACACTGTCGTAGAAGCTAATAAGATTTTCAGGTCAAAGCAGCATGGGATAAGCTGGAGCAAATTAAAGCTTGACTTAGCGCTGGTTATCCTGTTTCCAGTTTTAGGAACGATTATCCTAATTGCAGCACTGCATAGCTAAAAAAAGGGGGAGTACTTTGGCAACGATTAACTTCAAAGATTTTATGGATGCGGTTGAAGATGCTTTAGCCGATAACCCTGTCCATGTCGAACCGTTGTTGGAGTTTTTTGCTTCTTTTGACCTAGATAACGGAATGATCGTTTTTGCTTGTCTCCAAGATGTTAACGGCAATAACGTGAACGAGCTCACAAACTTTGTTTTTGAGGTTAAAAAGGGCGATATCACTATAATTTCCAGGCGCGGAAAAGATGGCCGTATTGAAATACCAATCGAATTGTACAGGTGGATATCGGCCGTCCATGGCGATGCTACCAATATTGTCATCCGTCAAATCGACGGTAATCGCGGTACACCACAAGACGGACTACCTTCAGATGCGAAAATGACCATTAGCGCTGCCAAGTTGGCCCATTTTGAACAGTTAGCAATACTGGCGCATGAATTTATTCAAAAGTCTAGGTATATCGATCTGCAGAACGACTACCGGTTACAGCATATGATGACCGAACTTGAAGAAATCGGATATGCTCCTCGAACTGATATTGACCTGCTACCAAGATGACAAATCGCAAATTAACTCGGCAATGCTTAAGCCCCTAACAGTATACTGTTAGGGGCTTTTTTTCTTTGAACAAGAACAATTATCTTAGGCAACAACTGTAGATGGCTGGTCTTGCTCACGGGTAATGATAGTAGGTAAGGTTTCTGACGACAAATAGACAAGGTTACTTGTATCGGTTGTAAAACGAACAAGCGTTTCATCTTTTCTTATACTGATGCTGTCTAAACGGTGGTAATCGGATTGGTCGTAAAAACTAACAATTAGTTGCCAGCGCGAATCACTTACTTGCCAGGTTGCACTAACATATGCCAAGCCTTGGCAAGATTCGTCAGTTATGTAACCCGTAATTATTTCACCATTTGCGAACCTGCGGCCGGAAGCACCACTGATCGGTGCCCATTCATATCCAGCCCGAAAAGCATCTTTAAATTCGGCTGTCGCAAGCCGGTCTAGTTCGCGAACGTTGTCTTCGACTACCGCAAATCCATTACTTGGATCAGCTTGCCATAGTTTTTCGGCAACCGAAGTAATACTATCCATTTCGAACCCACTTTCTCCTTCTACAGTAGCCATAGCACACTATTATAAGGAATAATATCCGAACAGGCAATGCATTACTTGCGGGCTCTCCTTCAATCTTGCAAATATACTTAGATAGGGAATATACTCCGTGTATGAAATCACCAGAAAGCGATTTTGATAAAATGGTAGTTTATTCACAAGGCGTACGGAATTTTTTTGGAATGCCAAGCGACATGCGCAATGCTATCATTGAAAATTGTATCCAAAGGGCCGTGCAAGATGAAGCATATTTTGCTTCAGTTGGGGCTACAATCGAGGATTTTGAGGATGGAACAGTTTTACCCTCAGGCAATACCGTTATTTCGGATGAGCAGGGCAGAAAGCTTAGAAGAGCACCAAAAGAATTTGATCCTCCTCGATTATTCAGTAGTAACTGATCAGAAAACGCAAGCTGGTATTCGCAAGATCACAAACGAATGGTGTGAGTTTTTCGCTTTCTTACAGAAAGGTTCTAGGGGAATTTATAAAGCAAGAAGTATTCCAAAGATTATAGTTTAATCAGTTCGAGAAATTTGTACACTAGTAATGCCGGCCAAATGATGGCTTTTAAAATACCGATTAAACCAGCACCTAGCGTGGTCGCATGTTGGATAAAATAAACCGCCGCACCAATAAAGCCTAAGCCATACAATACTCCTGGGTTGCCGCTCTTATGCATATGTTTCCACCTTTTATAGTTTTCTGGATTATTATCTAAAGTATCTTCAGATTTTGCCATTACAGTTACCCTTTCACTGTTATTATCACAACAAGTGCTGTCAGAAGTCAACAAAGATTATTGCATTGGGCAATTCAAAAAGAAAAAGCCCCCGACCTTTTCAGGTAGGGGGCAAATTATTCGTGCGTAAGATTACTTACGTCTGCGGGCCATAGACTTGGGCGTAATCTTCCGGTTGCATGTATTTGATGTAAATACGCATGGCTTTCCCGCTAAAAGTAGTGCCGTCACGCCAGGCAACGCGCATTACTTCGTAAACAAATACCACTTGTCTGGTGCCAAAAACATGTTCCCAGTACTCGTCGATGTTGCCCCGCGTACGTCGCCACTGCCTTTCCCATGCTTCACGCTCTGCAATAACTCTTCGGTACTCGGCCAGCGTTAATAGGCTACGGCAAAGTTCCATGCCGGCAATCGCACCACTTTCTTTGTGTGCCGGATAGCCAACACTGCGGATAGAAGCAATGCCTTCCTCAATAACCTGGTCGCGCAATTCGACAACGGATAAGGGCATGCACGTGCTCTCCTTGCTTTGTATGCAATCAGTCAGTCGAGGGTAGGGGACTGCGGCCAAGCTGTCGAGAAGATGGCAACCGTACTTTGCTCACAACCGCCTTAACCCGCTCTTTTAAGCCACCCTTATGATCATCATCATCATCGTCGAACAGGAAAAACAATAGACTTACCTGGGTGAAGACGCATGCGATAAAACTGATATAAAGGAAACTTAAATCCTGGCTTAGGTGCATCACTGGTATCCAACCAACCCGGTAGGCGAAAAGATCATAAAATACCTTAAGCAACGAAGGTATGCAAATCATTACCGTCAACATGTTGAAAAACAAACCTATCCGTCTTAGTGTAACTATTAGATTCTCAGCTCTGAGGATATCTGTTAATTTCGAATGTCGTCTAAGTAATTTACGGAGTATTTTTTTGATAAGCATAACGCACCAAACGGTATCAATAAGCCAGAACACCAAAAAAAGTAGCGTGCCAATCATTGTCCTTACTCCTTATGAGAAAACTACTTAAGTGTCAAAGTACAAGGCTTCTCAACGAAGCTACGCAGTAAGAAGAGAGTATACTCGCGATTACACGTTTAGTAAAGGGTTACACGTGATTAAATCACGATGCTAGTATTTTTTGCGATATAGTAAAGCCCCAGCCTTTCTTAAAGGCTGGGGCTATTTGTTTATTAGATCAACTTACTAATCCAGTTGAGAGGTGCATTTAAAAGCATGGATTAAGTCTTGTACCATTACGTCTTGAATACAAGCCGAGCAACCGATAATATGACGAATGCCATTCGACATCTTATGTGCCGGGACAAGGTTTAGTTCTTTAATCCTGTCAGTTGCAGGAATATGCGCGGTTTCCATAATCTTTGTAAAGAGGTCTCGTTTAAGATAAACCTTAGTGCCAGGGATTGGTGAACCAAGTACTTGATGGACCTGGTGCACATACTCTACCATTTGTCGAAAACTGGGTTGCCAATCAAGTGGTGCAAGCATTTCCTGCGACCAGGCTTCACGTACCAATTGCCGTCGGCGTTTTTCCCTTACTGAACGCAATGTAAGCCGCTCACGGGCAGACAAAAAATTATTGCGGTTACGCCGTTTAAATCGCACTTTGCCCAAAAGGGAATTGACGCGACTTTCAATTCGATTGTACAGGATAAAACGATAGGCAAGCGCTACTTCTCGGCGAACATCCTCCGCCAAGATTCGCCAAGCAACTTGAACGATAAGTTTGGTCAAGCCGAATTCCTGGGCTAGTAGTTCCTCTGGATCAGAAATCGTTGGTTGTTGATAAGACACCACACTGTCTTGGTATGCCGCAACCACTACCTTTTCTCCTTCAATAGCGCGCTGACCAGTGCCGGTAACCATATTGCCTTCCTTTCTCTCTTGGGCTTACGATGAAATTAAAGTGCGAGTTATCAACAAAACATGCATTTGACTCAGTAATACCGGCATTATATTGCCGGTAAAGGATATTTGGCAACAGTTTTTCTTCTTACAATTAATAAAATACTAAACAGCAAATTGGCAATCGTCCAAGTACCAGGATAAAGCCAAGTAACAATACTATATTGTTGCAACGCGAAAATACTTATGCCGTGACGGAAAGAATTTAATTCATAGGTAAATAATGTCTCAGAATAGGGTTTACTCCATGATTTCCTAATGGTCGGCACAAAACCAAGTAAGTCTATCGAAGAAGTCAAGATAACCGATAATACTGGCTGTTTTGCGATAAGCCATAAAAACAGTGCAATGAATGAGAGGATGAAGAATAGTGTATCAGATTTAGTAATATCCTTTTTACCGTTTCGTAATCCAAGTAAAAATATGAAAAAGCAGGTGATAGCAACCACGAAAGTAACCCAAGAACCAACGCCAGCACCATGCGTTACTTGCAAACCATACGCTATAGCGGTAACTAGCCCCCAAATAAACCATGTGTACACATGAGGTGTAGTTTTCTTCTGCAGGGTATCACGAATGTACGGCAGATAACCCGTTAATGTCAAAATAACTGCGACAATACTTAAGATAGTTTTTACTTGGTCCGTCATACACTAAGTATAGCAGGGAAGTAGGAAGTATCACTATATTTTCAAAGGGGAAAAGAGAACATTTAATCAAAAATGATAGGTTGAGGTATAAAATCAGGATTTTTTGGTATTTGCAACACTTTTGGCGATTTCGAGTGCCAATTGTTCTTTTGCCTGCTTGGCTTTAAGCCGAGTTTCGACAAGTAACGCCGCCTTGGCAATATCACGCTTTTCAATTTCAAGTCGGAGCTTTTTCATCGCTGCAATTTTGGCGTCAATACGCCCCTGGCAATCATCGCTAGAACAACGATAAGTAACTGTTATTGTTGACGATTGTGTATGTACTGGAAATGCGACTACTCTTTTTAGTTCAATCAGCTTACTACCGCATTGGTAACAGGTTTTTTCTTGTGTCATTATCATAATAATTTTCTTTCCAATTTACCGTCGTACGGCACATATACAAAACGTACCGTACGGCCAATTGCCTATTTATTAGTAGGAATTGCGGTAATTGCGTGGACTTCTACCATTTGAGTTATCCACTTTTGGTAACGCTTCTTTAACGACGAGTGTTCGGCCGTCAAAGGTTGTGCCGTTTAGTTCACTTATGGCCTTTTTAGCCAATTCAGCTGATTCCATTTCGACAAAGCCAAAGCCTTTACTTTGACCGGTGTCACGGTCGGCGATAATAGTAGCAGAAAGCACCCGGCCGATTTTAGCAAAATGCTCTTCAAGCTGCGCGTTTGTTGTGGCATATGAAATGCCTGCAACGAATAGTTTGTTTATCATATTATTTCTCCTTTCTATAAGCGGCAAAGCCTATGTGATAGTTACTGCTTAAGAAAGATGAAATGCTAAATGTGGGGTAAAAAGATGAAATGGGTGGAAACGAATTCAAAAATACTTTATCTTTGTCTGCCTGATCAACACCATGCAATGTTAAGTAGAATAGATACACTATACCATGTTTACGGACAAATAGCAATGAGCTCGATCGCTTTCGCTCATTACCTACGGTATATTCCCTTTGGTCATTACCTACGGTATAATACACCCATCGCACGTTGATAATCTTCATTGAGGTTACGTACCATGTCCGACGAACAGTTCTCAAAAATGCTTAATGTATTCTTACTCATAGATACCTCACCAGAAAAAACCGATGATGTCTTTAAAGCACTACAAGTGATGATGAACATGAAGGGTACGATTGATACACTTCGTCGTCATAATGGCATAAAAGACGGCATAAAATGCAACGTAAGCGCAAGAATTGCTTATCGTGGTGATACTAATGATAATGAGGTAACTGCAAGTACGATTATGGCTATCAGAGCGATTGATGGAGTTATCGAGATTATGCCAAAAATTATACCGAGAGGGGAAGCGGATGATGGCCCTGTTATCCATGTCACACTATAATTTCTTATCAAATAACACCTAAGAAGGAGATGCGCGTGACACAGCAGGAAGTAGCCTCGGAAGTGTTTGGCCTTTGCTCTGGATGCGGCGTACCATTGCCACTTACGACGTACAATGGCAAGACAGTTATTTGTAGCCATGGGTCTTCTGAGGGCGACTGCAGCGGTGGGTACACACCACCAACGCACATCCTTAGTGATAAAGAGCTTGCCGTTTGGGACGATATAGAACTTAACAAGGCAGCTCTTGGCATGTTTATTACAAGAAACCACGCCAAGGAAATAAAAGAGTTGCTGCAACAATATCACGAAACAGTGCAGGCGTTGCAAGCACGTATGCCAAAGGGCATTGTACCGGGCAGTGTTGATTATGAAAATTTGCAAATTGACAATCCCGCACTCGCCGATGATTTAGAACAGCACGTTAATACGTTGCAGGAAATTATTGAAGAGCTTACGATACTAAAGCTTCAAGCATTATCGACCATTATCGCAGGCCTTCCGCCATCGAACCTCCACTACCAATGGGAAGCTTACATAGCCGGAAGTCTCTTTGAATCGCCCGAAATAAAGCAACAACTCATTACCGCAGTCAGCAATATCATTCGGGCTTATGCAGGCGAATACCTCCCGAAATAAAAAAGCCTCTTAACATAAGCCAAAAAACAAAAATAACACCTCAGGGAAACTTGAGGTGTTTTTCTTTGGCAATTTATAATAAATAATACCTATTTCCGTTTAAAGAAAACTAATTTATACCCATCAGGATCACGAATAACAAACTCTCTGTTACCCCAGGGCCAATCTCTTGGTTCACTTGATGGTTTAAGGCCTTCAGACACTAACTGCTTATACGCTCCATCGACATCATCAACACTTAAATTGATATAAATACCATTGCCTCTATTTTCACTTTTTGCTTCTTTTAGAAACTCGGGGTTCGTTTCTTTATCAGCAGCAACGAAATCAATTGAATACCAATTCATATAACCAGTTGCACGGTTTTCGGCTTTTTTCTTAAAGTCAAAACCAAGTCCCTCATAAAACTTCACTGTTTTATCAAGATCTTTTACGTAGATTGTAAACCCGGAAACACTTTTTATTTTCATATAGCTTTTCTCCTTAATAATTAATCACATGCACGAAATTTGCCTCGCAATATGTCAAATAGCGTTCCAATATTCCAACCTTGGTGTTCTGCTAGATAAAGATGGCCACAAACGCTTGTATTTTCTTTTCCTCCGAGCTCGATGACTTTTTTATAATCGGCAATTGCCTTTTGCCTGTCAATAGTAGGGCCATAGTAATTATATAAGTCACCCCTATTCATTAGCGCGTTTATATAATCAGGCCGAATTTCAATGGCTTTGTTCAGATCAGGAAGTGCCGCATTGTAATTTCGCAGCCGCATATTCGTGTAGCCCCGATTATTATACGCTTCAGCATAAGAAGGGTTTAAGGTAATAGCGTTTGAATAGTCTGCAACAGCAGCCGTACAATTGCCGTTGGCGTAGTCATAATTGCCTTGGCTGAAATAATCCGTTGCTGTTTGTAAACTGCTTGGCGATTGTGAAGAAGTTGCATGGGACGTAGAACACTGGATATCTGATTGTGTCGAGCTTTTATACATACCCACTATGGTAAGACAAATAATAGCCACGATCAGGGCTATGGTCGCAATACCGGCTTTTTTTCCTGGCCGATATTGGGGATTATTACGTAAAATAAAATGGGAAGCGAAATAGGCAACAACAACAATAGCAATGAGAAAAACAATAGCAAGCAATTTCATCTACTCCTATTGTAGCATCTTTTAAGTATACAGTGAAAATTTATATTGTACGACTTGCCATGTCACCAAGTACATGTTTTGTATGCTACAATAAATTTACTGTTATGCACTTACAGGCGTATGTAGAATCAAAAGCTTTCCAAACGTGGTTTGGGCTGCTAAAAGACATTGGCATTGTTGCAGGCATTTTCTTTGCCGCGATAAGCTTATTATATTCCGGCAGACAAACTGGTATTATGGGTGAGCAAGTGGCAAACCAATTGAAAATTGCTTCGGCAAATTACGTTGTACAAATAAGCACCACCCTCGATGGTCCGCAATTTGTCCCAATTATAACTGCTATCGAAGGTGGGAAAGACAATACACTGCACATGCACAATTATCCAATACTAAAATCGAATAATAAGGGTGGGCAATTTACCCCAAGTGATATCGATTACTATCTTGGCAAACTCGACGCAATCGGTAACCTTTGGCAATCAAATTTAGTGGACCAACGCTTAGCCTACAATGAATTTGGCTACGACGCGGAAAAAGCCTGGTGCAATGACGATGTGAGAAATTACATACTCGGTGTTCGAAAGGCCGACAAAAATTTTGCCAATGATAAATCATTTTACAGCTCATTCGAAACATTAACACAAAGCTTCTTTAATTATGACGGCAAATCTTGTAATGATTTAGATAAAGAATAAATCTTCGAAATCCTGCGTTAAATAAAATCTTATAATACTTTACGTTTATATCTGCTAAGATAACGGCATGGAAGAAAAACTTGCCGCCATTTACAGCGCATTTGACGGCAAACTTGTTGGCAATAGGCAAATGAAACAGTTCGTTTGTGAAACTGTTGCCAATATGCCCCAAGATATTATTAGCTTTGTAACAGAAAACTGTTGGTTTTTAAGCTCAATGGAAGATGCATGGGCTTTCACCTTTACCGGCAATGATTTAGCAAACCAGCATCTAATTTTTCTTAGTGATGAGTTATTACACCAAAATGTAGCCCAAATCCACTATTCAATTGCCCACGAAATTGGCCATGTTTTCTTAGGCCACAAGAATGCAATATTAGTTAGGCAAACCAAAAATGAGATTAAAAAACAAGAAGCCGAAGCCGACGAATTTGCGCTCAAATATATTCGATAAATATCTCACCTAATGAAGTTATCAGATGCTACGGAAAAGAATCTTTACAAAAGCCCCTTCGTGAGAAGGGGCTAAAGGCATTGATCCTTTCCGGAGAAGGGAGAGGACTGCGCGTTGGTAGGCGAGGAGCATGCATTTTGTTGCGAATTGATCGCAATGTTTGCTTCCACCCACCGCGATGGTCGTCATCGTCATCATCATTATGAAAGGAAAGGGTTATTGTGACAAAGCTAAGTCCAATAGCAACTTCGATGAGCATTCGGATATCTGCTTTAACATTCATTGCATGATGCAAACCTACGCGCCAGGCAAAAAGGTCATAGTAAACTTGAACAAGGGTAATGCTATAAATGAAAGTGCCCAATAGGAATACCGGTAGGCGCAACCGATCAAACATATTTAATGGGCTGTCGAACCGAAATATATCGCCAATTTTTGTATTTCGGCGTGATAATCGTTTAATTGTCCTTTTTATTGTGATCACACACCACACAGTGTCAACGAGCCAAAATGCAAGGAACAGTAAAATCGCAACCATGCTCACATCTCCTTCATGGGTTGCTTATAAGTGTCAACGTGCACACGCATTATAGCAAATTAAACTTAAGCTACAATGCTAATAGGGGACATCAAGTATATCGTGGCTTGTTTTGCCAGGTGCTCTTACCCCTACATAAATAACATGGGGAAAATGGTCTGACCCTAGGCGGTCCAGCACCTCGTTTCTGTCGAACTGGACAGTATTCGGTGTTTTAAAGTAACTGCCGTCGAGGTTCATATGAAGCGGGGTAACTATTGAAACAGCCCGTAACATTCTACTTTTCCATGGGTGGGCATCGCTTATTCCTTGGGTTAACCTTGCAGTATAAGCAATTCCCTGCAGGCCGTTTACAAAACCATTCTCTCGGAAAAGCCGTTCAATTATTCTTTTCGATGCTGGGTCGAACTTATTAAAATCACCTAGGAAAAACTGTATTTTTGCAGGGCTATCTTTTAGATAATCAAAAACTGGCTGCAACTGCCTGCCTCTGAACCGTGGAGATACAACAACATCAGAATGGGCATTTGATATCGACAGGTAATCGCCAAGTATTTGTCTTGCTTGCTCTTGTCCGCCAAATAATGTCATCAGCTCTGCCGGCAAACGGCTGTGGTCCAAAGCAAATGTCAGGCTTAATGCAGGGCGGGGTGTTCGAAAATTTTTTGGGGAAAAATTATCTAAAAGAGGATTTTTCCTTGGTAACAGAAACTTCTTCGTTTCTACCAACTCACCTATAATATCATCAGGTTTGACGAGAACCGCTAATCCTTGGACTGGATGTAACTCGGGAGGCCGAAAATAATACGTAGTCCAGCCGGGTAAATAATTACTTACCCATTCAGTACCTGAACTTTCCTGTAGACAAATTATGGATGACCCTTTTGTTGCAAGTTCCCGCAGGTTTTCACCGACTTTCTGCCTATTCTGTAATAGTGGCCCTTCCAACACATTATACCCAGCAACTCCCAGAGAATATGATGGTGGGTTACCTTTACTTTCACCCGTTTCAACTTTTTCACTATACTCAAATTCCGGCATTCCCATATTGTTTCTGTATCCTATTTCATTGATTTATCATGCCAAAAGAAGATATTTAAGTAGCTGTAGGTCGAGAGGTTGGAGCAGCTGTACCATATTTCGATATAATTTCATCGTTTAAATCTGTACCAGTATGACCTTCATTAATTGCGTGCTGGATTGTACTAATAACATCTAATCGTTGGTTTACATTAACGTCGCGTAACGGTATTGCTCCTGCTTGCACTGATCCTAAGTTGGCAGCATATGCAAGTTTTTCAATGCCTTTTTCATCGCCCGGATTATTTGACAATAAAAACACAGAAATACCGTTGTCAACATACTTTTTAATTAGTGGGTCCAGGACAGTAGGGGACGTTCCGGATGCATAAACCTCAAGTACAAGAGCTTTCGGGTGAGTCTTTGCAATAGCGTCAAAAATCTTCGGTGCAAATCCAGGATTATTAAGTGTAGGCGTTACGGTAAGGTAAGCAACATCGGGACATCTCTCTTCTTTTTCCACTTCCGCCTGGTCATCTACTGCCATGCCATCAGTATAACAAAATTCTCAAAGAGTAATACTAGTATTCTCTCGCTCTATTTATTTTCTATTCTTTTGATGCGGTGGTGGATAATTTCCTTTAGTAAGTTTTCAGGAATAGGTTTATCGAAGGGCACTCGAATTGCACCGGAAGAAAATCCATACTTGAGTGCTACTAATTTATCTTTAAATACTTCAATCTCTTCGCCACCGTAGGGATATATACCAATATGGTTTTTGAGAACGTTAAAACCTAAAAATCCAACACCCTTATATTTAAGCGTCGGCATCCCATATGAAATCGCTTCTTCCGCGTTTGGAATAACCTTTTTGGCTATTCTACGAATTCGTTCTAATTGCGCTCTTTTTGACGGTTCAATTTTCGAAAGATATGTATCTATGATAGTAAACCATTAGGATTTGTTATATGAAAGCTAATCAATCCTCGACCAAACACTGCCTTTGCCGCCTTTAATCTTATGTAACTTAATTGCGGTGGGTGGAGCATAATAGAGAATAGACCGTTGACCATCATTCCAACCTGGCACTTTGATTACTCTTTGTTGCGGCACAACAATTTCTGCAGCATAATTACAGTCTCCCCAATCAGAAATTTCTCCAAACTTTTCAATTTGTTGCAGAAAATCTGCTGTAATAGCATTAATAACTAGAGATGTATCTTCGACATCGCGACCCTTAAAGACACCATCATTCCCAAATCCACCACTTACCCAGCTAGCATGAATAAGTGTTGCTTTTGTAAGTGGTGGAGCAACCCGAGACAAAGACATATCTGAAACTTTTCCGTTAATTAATGCAAGGATAAATTTATCCAAACTACCATATTTTTTAAGTGCAGGTGCCATAAGCCCATGTTGTTTGATTAAGTCGGCTTGTTTATTGTCTAGGTGCAACCCTGTATATAAAATTTTATCGTGTGTAATATCAAATGAGGCTTGTACACACTTATCCCAAAGTGGCCTTCTTTTTTCTAATGCTCTCATTATTAATTCAATTTCAGCCCAACTAGCACATGCCTCTAGCTCGCCTTGCTCGGTAGGGCTAAGCATTTCCGTTTCAGTCTTCATTTGTGTAATGTAGCGCGCAATACACCCAGCCTGCTCATCTGTAAGTGGATCAGATGCAATATATTCAGCAATTTTATGAGCTAAGGCCTCGTCTTCTGCAGGTCGAGTATTACCATATTCTCGATATCTTTGGCGTAAATTTGCTCGTAAATCGTCAAATCTACTTTTCCGTTCTTGAATACTTGGTGCTTCAGTACTTTGTGTAATTA